>CALKTH010000120.1 GCA_937997485.1 uncultured Acidimicrobiales bacterium
ATGGCATCCGCGCTTCCATCAGTCACTGTCCACATCACGTAGACGAGGTCGCGATCAAGTGGGGGCAGTCCGTCGATCGAGACCGTGAGCGGGAGGGCCGATGCGTTCGGCGCCACCTCGTTGTCACCGCTGTCGTCGTCCTCGTCTTCCGTGCTGGAGGCCGGGATGGCTTCGGCGACGCTGCTTTCCACCAGCTCGCTCGTCGCCGCGAACTCGGTCGCTTCGTCGACAGGCGGTTGGTCGGCCAGCTCCTTCTCGAGATCGGTTGCAGGTTCAGCGCCGTCCAGTTCGGCACCGTCTCGTTCGGCGGCTTCGGCTTCGGCCGTTTCGGACTCGGTCTTCTCGGGGGCGTCATCACTTTCGACAACGAACGTGAGATTTGCATCAGTCTCGACCGGAGCGACAGCCACCGTTGTCGTCGCCGGTTGCGAGCCAGCGAGAGCGCTGATCCCCGCAGCCGCGGTGAGTGCGGCAACGAGAGACATCGCGATGCGGTGTGATCGACGGAGAGTCATTGGTTCTTCCTTCAGTAGACGTATCCGCATGAAGCGACCAACGCCGTTCCGGATGCGTGGACTCTCGAGCTGATCTCAGGCGGAAACGATCTCGGTCGACGACGACCCTCGCTGTCACCCTCACTCGTCAGCCGACAGCTACCGCTGGCACCTGCCTCGACCGTGGAGCGTCTCGCCCAACTCCGTTGGGCGAGGCCGAAGGTTGCGGTTCGGCCTCGCCCAGTGGTGGAGGTCTCGACTCATCGTTCTGGGGGAGAGAAGCAGAGTGAGCCGAGGAGGCCCGAGCGGCGACGCTTCGTGACCTCGGTTCCCACTCTGAACGAGCTGAGGCCCGAGTCCAAGGTGGAGATCCGTCTCGATTCGGACCAAGAACCGTGACATGGGTTGCCGGGGGCGAACGCTGCCCACGCGTATCGCTCAAGCGCGAAACGCAGCGAACCTCGCCGCCTGGCTGCGGTTCTTTCGATATGGCTCTCGCAACGGTCAAGACGCAGCC
Organism: uncultured Acidimicrobiales bacterium; assembly: GCA_937997485.1. Classification (GTDB taxonomy): domain Bacteria; phylum Actinomycetota; class Acidimicrobiia; order Acidimicrobiales; family SZUA-35; genus SZUA-35. The sequence continues at coordinate 1,012 of CALKTH010000120.1, forward strand.
GCTCCCCGATGTCGCATGGAAGGACTGCGTGAGACGCGCCGCTATCGGCACGCTCGTTGTTCTCCACGGCGCTGGTCTTGTCCCGATGGCGCAACCTGAGTCGCTGTGGTCTGGTGCGGTGCTCACCACTCTCGGCTTTCTGGTGCTACTTGGTGTCGCTCCGGTCGTGACCTCAACCGCGACGGCTGTGCTCTATGCCGGTTCGCTGGGGGCAGGAGCGTTCCTCGGGCTCGTAGACAGTCAGTGGGCTACGCAGGAGGCGATCCTCACCGAAAGCCTCATCTTCTTGCTTCTGGTCGCGTTGTCGCTGAGGCTCAGTGCGTCGTCATGACCGGGCGCCCCAAGAAGGTCTTTCGTGTGCGAGATGTCGAACGCACGCTGTCCCGATTGCGCGCATTCGTGGTCTTCGATGCGCTCGAGATTCTCGATGACGACGGCAGCGTGCTTCACGCTGCGCTGTCGAACAACGGCTGGGGAATTGAACTGCGCAAGGCCGCGGTCCGAGAGGATGACCTGCTCGAGATCCACCTGTTGATGGACGACGTGCAGGAGGGCCTCCGCTGCCTCGAGGAGCGGGGCGGTGTCGCGTTGCGCCGATGGCGCGGCTCGGCCAAGCCACCAGGGCACCGATTCGGTCAACTCCAGTTCCGGCTGCATCCGAGGTGAAGTCGTGGACTCGGGCACAGGAGAGAAGACGAGGAGGATCGTGCACTGCGAACTGCTCTCGATTGGGGGCGGCATTGGCTCGTTCGCTCTGATCAGCAGATTGCGTCGGGCCGGCGTGGATCCGTCCGACCTGTGCGTCATCGGGCCGTCGCTCTCCCCGTTCGATGCTGAAGCGGCCCACTTCGAGGACGTCGCCGCTCCGCCACTTGGCGCGTGGTACTCCTCGGACCGCTCGTCCTGGCTGGGAACAGCGGCCGCCTTGCGTTTCGCCACCAAGACGGGAGATGTCCGGGCTCTCCTCGGCGCCGTTGGTGATCCTGTCTCGGCAGAAGTCTTGCTCCCACGATCTGGGGACGTCACTGCCTCCCTCAACCATGAGGCTCGTCGCATCGGCTGGCATGAGATCGCGGTACAAGGAAGCGCCACCTCGATTCGTCCCTGCGCGGGCGACGGCTATCTCGTCGAGGCCCAGAGCGGTCGTGTCCGCTTTCACGTGCGGGCGTCGAACGTTCATCTCGCCCTCGGCCCCGGAGCAACGCCGATGTCAGAGAAGGCGAGTTCGTTTCGCTCGCGCTACCCCGACGATCCCAGAGTCGTTCAGGCGTTTGAAGCCAATCACGATGTTCTCCAACGGGCTCGTGATCAACCGTCGGTGATCGCAGTGCATGGAGCGGGGCAGAAAGCCGACTACGTGTTGAACCAGCTGCTCGAGCTGCGGGAAACGGAGAGGCTGGAGCTCCAGGTCGTGCAGATTCAGGATGCACGGTCAAGTCGCGATGACGACGCCTCGGTCCGGCCGTTGTGGTTCGAGCGACGACTTCTCCGGGCCGCGGGCAGCGGGAGTTGTGTACGGATGACAGGCGAAATCAACGAACTGCGGCCTGACGGCAACCAGCTGCGCGTCGAGGTCGAGACGTTCGCCGGAGCCCTGCCCCTTCGAGTTGACTCCTTCATCGACGCATTGGGAGTGCCTTCCGCCGTGGGCAGCCGGCCCCTGATCGCAGATCTGGCGGAAGCGATGGGTGTGCAGGCCAAGGCTCTCGACCGGCTCGCCGTCGACGAGTCCTGTGCCTTCGCCCCCTTCTCGCACGGGAGCGGGAAGTGTTATGTGAGTGGGTCACTGGCGGAGCGTCGTATGCCAACCGCACCGGACGATGTGCTCTCTCATCAGATCGCAGCGCGTTGTATCGCCGAGGATCTCACTCGCTCCGGAATCGGCGAACGGGTGGGTCTCGCTCAATCGCTCGCGGGTTGGGTCGACTGGGTCCGAGCCGTGGAGCCTGGATGACCGTCGACCGCTGGGTCCACAGTTGCTCAGAATCGGGTTGGTCAGCCTCCCGATGGTGTAACCGGTCCTCCAGTAGTGGTTGAATGTGACAACTCGTTACGTTTGGATCGCAGGGGGAGAGCGGGTGGAACTCGGCGCAATGATCGATCTCAAGCACCTTCGTTCCTTCATCGCCGTCGAGAAGCATCGTCACTTTGGCAAAGCCGCCGAGTCGTTGTTTGTCTCGAACGCCACGATGAGCGGACGGATCAAGGAACTCGAACACGCGCTCGGCGAACCGGTGTTCCAGCGAACCAGCCGTCAGGTCGATCTCACCGACTTTGGTGCTGAGTTTCTCGCGGGCCTGCGCGGGCCGATGATGGCACTCGGCGATCTCCTCGAGTCTGTTGCCACTGAAGCCACTGGCGAGCGGGCTCGTGTCGGTCTGGGGGTCGGCACCGATCGAGGCCTCATCCTCGCGGCGCTCGCCGCGGTGCGGCGCGATGGCATCGCTCTTGAAACTGAGCTTCTGTATGAAGACGCCATCGCGGCGCGGCTTCGAGCGAAGGACCTCGACGTCGGCGTTGTGTGGTCCACGCCGGACCAGCTCGGCCTCGAAGACCTTGACCTCATCTCGGTCCTCTTCGCTACGGTCGAGTGCTACGCCGTAGTGGCCGAAGATGGGCCGTTCGCCGAGCTGTCTGAGATGACGGCGGAGTCGATTGGCGGGGCCCCGCTCGTTCTGTTTCGCCGGGAATTCGCGCCGGGGCCATATGACTTGTTTCTTCGCTTTGCTCGACAGAACGACCGCAGCCCGAACATCGCCAGCCTCGAGCCGTCCCAGGAAGCGATGGCGAGAGCCACTCTCGCCTTCCCCGATGCCGTGACCTTCATCACCTCGGACACGGCGAGAACCAGCGTCCAGTCAGGCTACCGGACGATGCCGTGCAGCCCCAGAATCTTCACGAACCTCTATCTCACGGGCCCCGAGTCGAAACGCTCGGTGCTGGCGGCCATCGCTTCGAAGGCCGCAGCGACCGACCAGCGACCCGACGACTGATTCGGTGCTCGTCAAAGGCCGCGACAGACCTGGCTGAATCGGGGCGATCCAGGCGGCTGAGGCTGGGCTTCGCCTCGCTCGTGCTGGTCGATGAGCCACGCATCGGTTTCGCCGAAGCGCAAAAGCGTGAGGCGATCGCAACGCAAGAAGCGGGCGCCGTCGCTAGGGATGGAGCCGAGCACGGGGACCTCTGCTGAGGGGCCCCGCTCGGTCGTGGAGCGCCGGGTGACGCCGAAGTCGAGAACCCGAAGTGGCGTCGTCGCGCTCGCTTCCCCGCCGATCTCATCAACGTCATCGATGTCGCTGATCCCGCCGGCTGGCGAGTCTTGCGGTCGGGCAAGTACACCGCGCGCCCGTGCGTCCCCATCGGCGATCGCGTCGAGATAGAAGGTCACGACGGCCCGTGGGTTGCGGACATCCAACGCTTCGGGCTCGAGGGGGCGAACCGACGCCGACAGTTCACCACCGTCTTGGCGTTCGAGATCGATGCGTCGCAGCCGAAGAGATCCGCCCGTCCGCTCTTGGAGAAGAATGAACTGCAGCGGGTCCTCGCCCGTCGGGGCCGGGTCGCGGATCGCTCGGAGCTGGACAACTTGACTCAGCTCGTCGGGCTCGTCGATGAGCAACCTGAGCGCCGCTCGGTCGCCTTCATTGAAGCTGACCACCGCTTGCTCGAAGATCGCGAACGCGTCGACGACCGGCCGATCCGGGTTGGGGCCTGATTCGGCGTTGGCCAGGGGCGGCACTGGTCCTGCGTCTTCCGGGTTGGTTCGTTGCTCCGGCTCGCTCGCCACAGGAGGCAGGGGAAGAGCGACGTCTGGCACCGTCTCGTCACTCCCGGATCCCTGCTGCCAGTTCAGGTTCACGCTGGGCCGCACGGCAAACGAAGCTTCGAAGAGCTCGAGCAGTGAAGTTGTGTCTGGCGGACTCTCACCTCCCCGAAGGGCGAGTCCAAGGGTGGTTTCCTCGATTGTGAGACCAACGAGTTCGATGTCTGTCTCGAGCTGCGCCAGCCAGGCGACCACCAAACGCGTGGCGTCGGTCGTCGAGATGGTTGGGCTGGGGGAATCTTCTCTTTGCTCTTGGCCGCGCTCTTGGACCCAACGGATCTCGAGCGGACGGTTGCCGAGGCCAGCCGCTTCGATACTCATCTCCAAGGGTTCCGATGGCGGTGGCGGATTCGGTCCGGCGAGCTGGATAGTGATCCGTCCCTTCTCGATCGACACATCGACGATGCGGGTGCCGCTCATCCCGAGCCAGTCGCGAATCTGAATGTCGACTTCGGTCTGCTCTCGGGCGGTGGCGAGAGCGGCGACGGATTGTCCGCTCAGAGGTATCGCCACGGCAATGAGCACGACGGCGAACGCGCACATGCTGGCCAGAATCGACCCACTGTTCGCTCGCAGGCTGGCGGCACTGACCACTCCAGTGCCTACGAAGACAACCACCCCCATGGCAACGATTGCAGCCAAGTTCGTGCCGACCAGCAGGGCGGCGCCTCGAGCCAACTCTCCTCGCCCGGCGGCAGCGGCCAGTCCCGCCGCCGCCATTGGTGGCACGAGGGCAACCGCGACGGCAACGCCGGGTAGTGCCGACGATCGGCCATCCCTCGTGAGTGCAAAGGCGCCCGCCGTGCCTGCGGCGAGGGCGATCACGAGGTCGGTGAGATCAGGGCTGGTCCGAGTGAGAAGCTCGTCCGTGAGATCGACCGTCGGCAGGAGCGAGCCGAGGCCCCACCCCAGCAGGATCGAGCCGAGTACGAGTAGCGAGATCCAGGCAACGAGGCGTGCTGCGTCGACGGCTCGCCCGAGAACGATGGCGGCTGAGAGCGAGAGTACGGGTGTCATGACGGGAGCGAGCAACATCGCGCCGATCACCACGGCCGCCGAATTCTGGACAATGCCTCCGACGGCCACGATCACCGCCAGAACCTGGAGGACGACGTGGTCTGCACTCGGCCGGTAGCGACTCGTCAGCCCAACGCGTTCCAGCCACGGCTGGTGCTCAACGCTGTTCGTCATTGACTGGTCACTCGATGGTGCCTCGGATGCGGCGGCGTCGTGCATGCCGCTTCGCTCGAAGTGTGTTCATGCCCGTGGCCATGAGATGACCGAGCACCGGCAGGATCGCAGCGATAGCGATGCGGTCGCCATGCATCCAACTCGAGGGCACGACATCCAGGAGGAGGGCGACCGAAGCCCCGAGGCCGGCGAGGTGGAACAGCCCGGGCCCGGTCGGATGCTCGGCCTCGGAGTGGAAGACGGCAAGAAAGCCGATGGAGACCAGCGGGAACACGAACGAGCGGGCGTCGAAGGTCTGCTGTGTCAGGGCAACGGAGCCGACGAGGGCAACGACTGCGGTAACGAAGGCCAGTCCCCACCATCTCCAAGGGCTTGCAGGGGCGGGGCCGTCGGAGGGAGCGATTGGCCCGGCGGCGGGCTCTCCGGTGTCGAGGTCCGGCGTTGATGACGCGGGCGGTGGCTGGATAAACGGAGGCGCAGACCCCGCGAGGTCGGCGCGCTTATCCGGGTCGAGGCGAACCTGATTGCCCGTTCGGCGGGCGTGGCGGCGAGCATCGAGATCGCACCACGGGCAGGCATCGAGATGGCCGCCGAATTCGTGGCCAGTCGAGCATGTCTTGATTCGCTGCCTCGCCGTATCGAGTGCTTCCACCCATTGAAGCGCCGTCGTGCGAGAGAGCGGGTCTCCCCGACCGCGGCCGAACGTCCCGCGCATGGCATCGAGAAGGTTGGGTGGAAGGGTGTCGATGGCGGGGGCCAGAAGAGGGGCGACCAGTTCGTTGTTGAGGAGGGGTGACATCCCGCCGGTCACGCGTTCCTCCATAGACGGAGAACGATCCAGATCGGGAGGCACGAACAGAAAGGGATGGAAGCCCTCCATGAGAATGAGGTGCACTGCGACCGCAAGGGCCCAGCAATCGCCCTCAGGCGTGACCGCAGCGTCCGACAGGAACCGCTCGGGAGCCATGAATTCCTCAACGCCGACGCCAGCGGACTCGAAGTAGTCGCCGTCGTTTCGCCAGGCGCAGGCATCGATGTCCAACAGGGTCACGAGGCCGTCGGGGTAGATCGCAATGTTCCCCTCGTTGAGGTCCCCCCATGCCGCACCCACGTCATGGAGCGCGGCGACCGCCGAGCACAAGTTGCGGGCGCAGGTGAGGAGCTGGCCCCACTTGAACGAGACGGAGGCGGCGCTCCGGCCAGCCTCGTCTCGAACGTCCGGAATCGTGAGGTGAGGCTCGCCCAGGGTGTCCATCAAGAAACCCACGACGTCGCCGCTGGCGACGACGAGGTGCCGAGGCCAGGCGATGGACGTGTGACCGTAGGAAGCGGTGGGGTCAGCTGGCGGGTGAGCGAGCATGGACGTCAGCTTGCGACGGACCTGCTCTCCGTTAGCGAGTTGCTGAGCGTGATACCGCTTGAAGGCGAAGCTCTCGCCCGAGGACGTGGCCGCGGCGATGACTTCCGCTTGCCCTCCTCGCCCGAGAACTGCTCCTGTTCGAAGGTCCCCGAGATCGATGGTTGTCATCAGAGGACTCTCCTTGCCAAGACAAGTGTCTTGTCGTCATCGGTCCGATCGCAGACCGCAGACGAGGTCATGAAGTCCTCGATCTGGGCCGTGCTGACGTGCATCGGCGCTGTCGCCTGGAAGAGCGAGTCGAAGAAGCGGTCGTGGGGAATGGGTGGGTGCCAGCGATCGAGCAGTAGGGGAGCGAGCCCGTCGCTGCTGAGTGCCAACTCGATCGGACCCGAACGCAGATCGGTACAAACCACGGTTGCTTCGGCCTCGCGAGCAAGCGTGGCGCCAAGAAATTCCGTCTCGTCGACGAAGCGGCCGGGACGGTCTGGGTGGGCAAGCACTTCGTACTTTCCATCGCAGTGCAGCACGGCGAGACAGTCGCCCACTTGTGCCACAGCAACCTCATCGCCGCGCATCGCGGCCACGGTCAACGTCGTGGCGAAATCTGAGAGCGGCACGCCTTCTCGTGTGGCCATCGCTTCGATGGCGTCGGCGGCCACAACGAGCGCCTGCTCCACCACGACAGCCAGGTGCACGTTCAGGAAGTCGTGTCGAAGATGAAACGCCGCGTTCCGTGCCGCAGCGACCGCAACTCGGGCTCCGTCTGCGGCGCGTCGAGCAGAGCCTGCGCCATCAGCAACACAGCAGAAGCTCAGGTTCTCGGTCACGAAGGCATCCCACGCGTCTTCGCACGGAGCACCTATGCGGTGGTGCTTTGTCCCGGCGACGGAGGCGCCGATCACGTTCCATGGTCGCATGGGACTCACACCATCCACGGTTCGATGGCGACTTGCCGTCCGGGGCGTGAGGATGAAACGGATTGCAACGAATCGCTGAGCCAGAGAAACAAGTCACTCCAACGATTGTCCGGCAAGCTCAGCACCGGCCGGCGTGTGATGCGCGACAACACTGAGTGGTCCGCACCGTCGGCGGCGACGGCGAACAGAACAAAGTCGCCTCGCTCTTCAGCATCCCGTGCGCGCTGGGCGGCCTCAACCCAATCATCCGTCGGTGAACCATCGGTGATGAGGAACATCCAGGGCTTGAAGCTGGCCAATCCGTCGGCCGCCACCTCACGTCGGCGCTGGCGCACCATGCCAATACCGGTGTGGATGGCGGCGCCCATCGGCGTCGACCCGCCGGCGGTGAGACGCGGTGGATACCAGTTGGCCACGGGGACGAACCCGGACTGCACCTTCACGGTGCCCCCGAATGTGATTACTGCGGGTTCCACCCTTCGTCGTGCGAGGTCGTCGGAACCGAGGGCTCTCTTGAGTTCGAGAAGGCCATCGTTGAGCTGATCGATGGCCGGTCGTCTTCCGCTCACCGATTCGCCCATGGACTCAGAGACGTCGAGGAGGAGCGCCAAGGGGCAGCGCGGATCACCCGTCGTGGAGAAATCCGCTGGAGGAATCAGCGGACGGTGAGGAGAGTGCGGGTGATTGGACATTGTGAATTCCTGTAGGTGTTGATTGACGGGGAGAGGTCAGGTCCCGGCGGCGATCGCCGCTAGCCCTGCGGTGTCGAGGAGCGTGATGCGCCGGTAGGCCACATCAACGAGGCCGTCTCGTTGGAACTGGGAGAGCACTCGACTGACGCTGCTGCGCTGCACTCCGAGAAGCTCCGCCAGTAGCGTCTGGCTGTAGGCAAAGACGCCGTCTGCAGCCTGATCAAGAAGCGTGATTGAGATGCGTTGATCGAGGGTTCCGGCGAGGGCCTCGCCGAGGCGGTCCTGCAGGGTCTGCACCCTCCCGGCGAGCGAGTCGAGCCAGGCTCGTGTGAGCTGAGGGGAGACTCGCACGAGTTCGAGGAACCGCTCGGCACGAATGCTGAGCACCGTGACATCACTGACTGCCTGAAGCTCCACGTCTCTCGGCGCACCAAGGAGGAGCTGGAGGTCGCCGATCAACGCCCCTCGTTGGAGCACCGTCAGTGTCACCGGCTTGCGTTCGCCGGTGAGGACGAGCTTGGCGAGTCCGTCGTAGAGAAGGTGCACATGAGCGTCGGTTCCGTCTTGCGGCTCGAGACGTGTGCCTCCCGCGATGCTGCGCAGCTGGCTCGCTTCTTGGAGCTCGGAAGCGAGGCGCGGTGGGAGAGACAATCCTCCTGGTTCGTGGGTGAGCCAGCGTTCGATCGCTCGGCTGTCGGTCAGCATGCAAATGCAACGGTCCTACGCCCGTCAGATTGCATCGTCACCAGTGCCGTTGCTTCTCGGACCATTGCGGAATCTCACGCGTCACTCACACCGGCCGTTGCAACGCTCGTGAGGTGTCGCCATTCGCACACTTCGGCCCGGAGTTATCACACGAGACGAAATGACCGGGGTCCGACCTCGTTCCAATCGGCGTCACCCAGCGCCGCTCGGTGGCATCCACCAACTCGTCGTCCCACACCCTGTGGTTCGAATTCCAAGGAGTCCACAGCGATCATGCGTGTACGAAAGACCATCAAACCCGCAGCCGGGCTTTCAGCGGCAGGCGCCGCTGGTGCGGCCCTCCTGCTCGCCCTCACCGGCGCACCATCCACCATCCAAGCCGTCGAGACCATCGGCGCCGAGGCCCCAGCCGGCATCTCCTACGTTCAGGACGACGACGGATTTACCGACGGTTTCGTTCTCACCGATGGCGAGAAGGGGGACTTCAGCGACGACGAGCTCACCGAAGGTGGCTTCGTACAAGAAGATGCCCTCATTGAGATCAGTCCTGACGGCATCCTCCCCGGCCTTTCCGGTCGGACTGGCTTGCTCGACAGTGCCAACGTCACGTTCGACCTCCGACTCGTCTCGGCTGAGATCACCAAGCTCGACCTCGACGACGACGACTTCGAATTCGTCCGCTTCACGTTCGCCGAGACCATCGAGTCCATTCAGAACCCGAAGAACTTCATTCTTCGAGGCCTCGATGAGTCCGAGCGAGTCAGCGCGGACCTGGTGCTGCGTGACGAAAAGAACCTCAACTCAGTGCTCGCGGCGTTCAGCCCTGACACTGACTTGAAGTCCTTCACCCTCGCCCTTGTCGAGGACAACGCGGTGCAGAACTTCTCCAACGAAGGCAACACGCCCGGCTCGGTCGGTCTTGTTGGCTCCTCGGTGAAGCTTGCTCCTGGCAAGACCATTGGTCCGGACCTCGTGGACGTGAAGATTTCCAGCTCGCTCGAGCGTGCGCTCTTCGTGTTCGATGAGGATCTTGCTGAGAACGTGAAGGCCAATCCGAAGGACTTTGGTTTCTACACCCCTGATGGTGTGAAGCATCTTGGTTCCAAGGTCACCACGGTTGAGTCCAACACCGTCATCGTTGCCTTCTCTGAAGACGACGGCGATCAGGTTGAGGAAGGCGTCCGCTTCTTCTCCAGCCCGCTTGCCGTGTACGACGATTCCGGAAACGGCTCGACCCTCGCGTCGACTGACGGCCTGACCACGGTGCCGGATCTGATTGGTGCCAACCGGGTTCCCGGTGACACCCAGTTCGACTTCGTGTTCGACGAGCAGATCACCCTGGCTGACGCCAAGGAGTTCATTGTCTGGACCGTTGATGGAACTGCCTATCCGGCGCTGAGTATCACCCGTCCCGATGGCAACACGGTCCGAGCGAACTACCCCCAGATTGATGACTTCGCCAATGAAGTCGTGCTGGCCACGGTGAACTTCGGTGCAGTGAAGGCCGACGACGGTTTCTTGACGGCCAACAGCATTGGTGCAATCCCGGTCAACAACGGCATCGAGATCGAAGCCGGCAAGAACATGACGATCGGCCCGGACTTGGTGAAGATTGAAACCGATCCCGCCACAGGACAGATCAAGTTCTTCTTCGACGAGGAAGTCAATGATGACGCCAAGTTCCTCCCGGAGAAGTACTACGTCATCACCAAGTCCGGCACGCTTGCTTCTGGCACGGACTTCATCGAAGCCGATGACGACTTCGTGCTCATCAACTTCAACCCCAGCCTCGTTCAGGCTGCGGTCGGCGTGACGCTGCTCAAGGGTGCGGTTGCTGACTTCCAGGGCAACATCAACGAGGTCACCACGCTGGCCAAGGATGGTGCGATCAGCTTCACCGATGACGAGGAGAAGCTCGACGACGGTCCCAAGCTTGGCGAAGAGCTCGTCGGCCAGGAGAAGATCGAGGACATCGATGACGCCCCGGTCGTTGGCGAGGAGCCCAAGGAGGACACCGTTGACGTTGCTGTTGATGGTGATTCCGATGAGGCAGACGCTGACGGCACCAAGGGCAGTGACGAGGAGAAGATCTCCTCCGACGAGCTCGGAGTGGAGCTTGCCGCTCTCGTCGCCGCATCGCCGATCACCTTCGAGACGGGTTCGTCAACATTGACCGCCACGTCCAAGGCCACGCTCGAAACGATGGCCGCCCTGCTGGTCGACCGAGACGAAACGATCCTCATCAGCGGCTTCACCGACTCGGTGGGCTCTGCTGAATCGAACCTCGAGCTCTCGGCTGATCGTGCCGAGTCTGCCCGAGATGCCCTCGTCGAGTTCGGCGTTGATGGCGATCTCTTGGTCGCCAAGGGCTTCGGCGAGGCAAGCCCAGTGGCGTCGAACGACACCGCTGAAGGCAAGGCGCTCAACCGTCGCATCGAGCTGACGGTGAGCTGACCAAAGAGATCCGACAACCTGGATCGGAGAGAGTGTGACCCGGCAACGAGGCCGGGTCACACTCGCGCGCTGGCGGACGAGTCCCGCGTCCAATCCAAGCGCCACAGTTCGCCCCGACTAGGGTTGCTTGATGGGCCAGGGTGATGTCGTGACGATCAACACAACGTTGCTTCGCAACGTTCCGCAGCAAGACCGGGCACGAATCATGCTCGCGTCGGTACTCAACGCAGCCGCCGAAATCCTCATTGAGGACCCGCTGTCGTTGTCTATTACGGAGATCGAGCGTCGCACGGAGGCGTCGAAGGCCACGATCTATCGTTACTTCGAGAATCTCGATTCGATCGTTCAAACGCTTGCTCTGCCGTACGCCGACCGGGCAGTTCAACGGCTCACAGACGTCGTCGCCGCCATCGATAGCCCGTTCAGCGCTGTTGGTGCTTGCAAGCAACTCTTCGACGAAGTGATAGCAACGTGCCACAAGGACCCATTGGCGCGAGCTCTCTTCATCACGTCGTTCAACTATCCGCTGCTCGGCAAGCTGTACAACGACACGGTCTGGACGTTGGCCCGCCTCTCGGCCACAGCGTTGCGGCCGATTCTCAACGACGACGAAGCGCAACATCTGAGAAAGGCCGTGCTCGGGATTCACATGGCCAGAAGTGCCATTGATCTGTCGCTCGATCTGAGCAAGAAGGAAGCGAAGGCTCTGCAAGGCGAGTTCCTCATCATGATGTTCAACGCAGCTGAGGTGAATGTCCACCGTCCAACGCCTGTCGAGCTCGATCCGCACGTGGCGGGCGTGCTCTGACGCCGCAGGACTCCGCGCAGCGGGTCTGGCTGCGCACTGACAACATCAACATCACCGGTTCGGCGGACCACGCGGGATCAAGCAAGAACGAAACGCGCTGAACGTCCGGCAGCACCTGCGGTTGCATGGGTATGCCCCCGCTGCAACGAGCCATACCGATGCCTGAGCGAACGGACCCAGGTCTCCAGATTCCGGTGGTCCGACTACTTGGCCTGACATCCGTGCTTGGGTTCGTTGTTGGCTTTGCCGCCAGCTCAGTCGGGCTGACACTCCTGTGACGGCAACAGTGCCAGCACTCCAGCCCAGCCAGGACATTGCGCGCTCACACGGGTACACCGCCGAGGAGGCGGCAACGCTGTTGATCGACGCGCTGATCACGGGTGCAACAGCGGCCGACGTCGAAGACAGGTACGGGGTTCCTCGACAAGACTGGGAGCGCTGGCTACGAAATGTGGCACGCGTCGTGGATCACCTGGAGTGAAGAATCGCCAGCCTGGGCGTTCCGGTGCCACGCCTCGGCGACACCAACGAGGACTTGTGGTGCAATCCACGGGTCGGCGAGTCGTAAGTCGCGATGGAGCGCGGCGACATGTGACACGATCCACTCGGCCTCGGTCCACGAGAGCAGCTTCGGCGTGCTGATGATCTCTGCAACCCGGTCGATGCGAAGCCCTTCTTCGAGGAGCGGGGTTGCGGCGTTCCGGACCTCGGTCAGGAACGCCACAGTGTCGTCCACGGCCAACCTGCCAATCGGCGGTCCATGCCCGGGAACGACAATGTTCGGCTTGAGGTCGAGAATCTCTCGACACGCATGGATTCGTTCGGACAGGCTGCTGGCCCACGGGGCCGGAGTGCCGTTGCTGCGGCACAATTCGCCGGCGAAGACGATGTCGGCGTCCGGAATGTGCACGGCGATCTCACCCGACTCGCAGAGCTGGTGAAGCCCGATTTCACGACCGGAGATGGTGAGTCGGTGACGCTCATTGAAAACGGTGTCGGGCGGACGCAGCGCCTCGCCGACTCTGGGCTTGAACGGCAGCAAGGTCGCAGCCAGATAGGCGTGCACGCGCCCATGAGGGTCTTCCTTCGCGAAGTCGAAGATGCGATCGATCGGTTGCCCGGCAATCGCTGCTGCCGTGGCCTCCGAGCTCACGATCGGAAGATCTCGAGGAAAGGCGCTGTTTCCGAAATGGTGCGAGGCATCCGGCCCGGTGATGACAGCGACCGAGAGCGCACAGTCGGCGAGCAGCTGCGAGGCTGCGGTGAGCATCTCCGTTGTCTTTGTTGGGCTGATGAGTGAGTCGACAGCGGCCGCGCTCTTCGCTCCTTTGATCAAGCCTGCGTTGCTCCACCCCCAACCCTGCTGGGGTTGGACGAAGGTGTAGATGTCGTCCCCAAGGCTTCGCCAAGCTCCGTGGTCTGTCACGTGGGCTCCCTTCCCGAGCGCCGCCCTTCTTCCTCTAAGTGACTAATCGTCAGGTTGTAGCACGATGCTTCCTGCGTTGAGGCACCGGGCCCCATTCCGACGAAGCCAAGAGAACTCCGGTGAAGCTGGACAGTTGATGCCAGCGGGCGGTGATTCCGCTCTCAGTGAGTGCCAGCGTCAACTCGCCCCCGAACAGATAGTTGTCGTGTCCCGAGGGGAGTGGATCGAACGGGCCGAGCTTCAACCATTCCGCTCTCGAGTGGTGGCCGATGCCTCCGACGATCGTCGTATGGCGGCAAGAAGACGTCACCCATTGGCTGATGAGGTCGGCCTGGCGAGCGACGGGGTGATTGTGGAGGAGGAATGCGCTGACGACCGCTTCCACCTTCGTCAGCAGCGGGGCAGGGAGATCGAATGTCGGATCCCACTGGAAGGTCTGAAGGTGAGAGGCCGGATGGCTGAGGTTGTGGAGTTGGCGAGGTGATCGATCGACGGCAATGACTCGAAGACCTTGTGCGATCAATGCGTCGGTCAAGTGTCCCGGTCCGACTCCGACCTCGGCGACCGTGGTCAGTCCGAGGCGTAGAGCCAGCGCCGTCATGCATCGAAGAAGACGCTCGTACTCGGCGTGGGAGCGCATCGCAACTGGCTTGGGTTCGTCTTTGACTGAACGTGGAGAAGAAAAGTTCTTTGGGATCGCTCGAGAGCCTTTTGTTGTCGCCCCTTCTGGGGCTGAGGCGTGGTTCCTTCCAAATGTGGACGTCACGGATTCTCTCGTTTCGCAGTGGGTCGGATCCTTGACTCGCTCGAATAGATGACCAATAGTCACCTGATGTTCGCCTTGGCTCAGTCGCCGAGAGAGCCAGGGCGAACACGGATGTCGCTGGCCGCCACTTGGAGCAAAGCACGGCGAGCCATCTTCGATAGCGCACCGACAAGCTCGTTGTATTGCTGCTCGTCGATGCCGTACTCGCGTCTGATTTCATCTGCAGACTTGCCTTCTCGGACGCCGAACAGGACAAGCTCGAGAACCTGGTCCGGTCGATGGCTGGGGGAGGGGCCCTGGCTACCTGACCTTGTGGGGGCTGCGCTGATCGTCATCCTCGAATCTTGATGCCCACCGTTGTTTCCACCTAGAGCCTCCCGTGTCTTGGTTGAGCGCGAACTTGGATCAGTTCGCGAGTGGACCTCGAGCCGGGACGCGAGGCATCCGCCCCTGAGGGCGGATGCCTTCTGCACCGTTGATCAGTTGGAAGTCGTTGCTTCGATCACCCCGCAAGCGATCCGTACGTCAGGATTAATGGCTGAATGGATGACGACGGATCGGTCGATAACGCTGTTCGGGCCCCACAGAGCGAGATCCTCAGCCAAGATGTCGACGAAGGCGGAACCCGCGGCGTCAGAGTCGAGATCATCGAGATCCCCGGCCTTGGACCCGTCAGGGTCGAAGTGCTCACCGGCGCTGCTCCCATCAACGGCGGAACAGTCGCCGTTCTCGTGGATGTGAAAGCCGTGCCTGCCTGGATCGAGACCGGTCACTTCCACTCGAACGATCAGATCGTCATCAACCGGGTCGAAGACGATGAGTCCTTGGGCGTCGCTCCCGCTGGTCGGCACCATGGAAGCCATCGCTAGCGTCGCTGCGCCCTCCGGGATTGGCGTCGTTGTGGCCCCCACGCTGAAGTCCTGCACATCGTCGTCCTTCGTGAGCGGCGTTGATGCAGGTACCTCCTTCGTCGCGCCAGCTTCATCGACGGAAGTGCAGGCGCCAAGGCAAAGCACCAATGCAAGGACGGCGACCAGAGCGGTGGCCGGCAGATGAGCAGTCGTTTGTCTCATCACAGCAACCGGTGCACGATTGGGCAGTTCACGAGGATCCCGGTGGAGCCGTAGGGCGCTCCACCCGGTCCGGTCACCCAGCCCTGATCGACGAGGCCGAGAATACGGAACTCCTCGGTTTCCCGGGCGACGTATCCGTTCTGGATTGCCTCGTCCGTCCAGACGCCGAGGTTCACGTCCCACAGCGGTGAATAGTCTGTGGCCACCGTTGGGATCCCGCCCAGAATGTTGAGTGGTCCACCTTCCCCTCGGAGCGCAGAGTTGAGTCCCTGCCGTTGCGGGTTCTCCTCTCCGGTCGGTCCGTTGGCAAAGAGGAAGATGCGCTCGACGGCGCTGAACAGACTGTCGTCGGCGCCCACGTCGATGTCGTTCATGCCCGGTGCGAGCGTGGCTCGCTCGAGCGAAGCAGCCACAGGATCGTTCGCATCCATCGAGAGGTAGAAGACCGGCTTTGAGAAGCTGAAGCCAAGTGTCATCTCCAGGGTCACGGTGCCTTCCTCGGGGCAGATGGAGACCACTTTGTCGTGCACCAGGCTGTAGTCGGGGTTGCCGTCGCAGGCACTGATCGCCTCGGACGTAGATCCGTACGCAATCATGGGTGCGTTGTAGATCTCGCCTCCGGCGTTGATGATCTTCACCAAGGGTGAGTACCGGGCGTCTCCGACCGAGCCGGGTTGAACATCTGCAGGAGGGAATTCCGCACCCTCAGGACCGGGTGTGACGCTGTGCTCGGGGGCAAAGTCGACGGTGGCGCCACTCAAGAAGTTGAGCGTGCCGCCCTCGCCGATGCGAGCCTGCCGCACACCGGTGCCAACCTCTGCGTACGAGAGCTTGGGTGAATGGTTGAGGCCGAGGGCAGCGGCGTTCGCCGCATCGGTTGTGTCGGTGACGACGTACCAAATAGGGCGTCCGTCGCGGCTACGCCCTTCATAGAGCGGCAACGTGATGGTCCCAGCGTCCTCGTCGACCTGGCCTGCCTTGAGGAGGGTGACCGGGCCAATCAGGTCTTCATCGACATCGGATGGCGCCGGGCCGAAGTAGGTGAGAGGAACGTCGGCGCCGACCGAAGCCGGCGCTGGGCGAACGTCGTCATCATCGTCATCTTGAGCGCTGACGGGCGAGATGGCGATGGCGGCGAGAGCGACTGCGAGGAGCGCGATGAGTCGGAAGCGAGGTCCATCTCTCCGTCGATCTCTTGTGGAGACTTGGGGAATCACGTCACGGATGCGCATCGTGTGCTGCCTTTCGTTGGGATGGAATCGTGCGGTTTCGCACACTTCCGGTCTGTCCCCGTCAAGAAGCTGGCCGAGTCCATACGGGTTGCATGGCTTCTCGGATCGATGCAGCGCGTTCTGCTCTGGTGCCTCAGGTGAGGCGTCCGCCTCGGAACCGCCACATCGGTGCAACGACGCGAATCGCTGATTGGGTGGCAGCCCAGATCGATGCCCAGATCACTCCTGTGACCAATACGAAGCGCAGAACGCTCATCGAATCAGCGATCGCCATCACGTCACAGAACTGATGAACAAGCGCGAGCTCGGGAACGCCCACGAGCAAGGCGAGGCCGCTCGGCCAGTCTCGTTCCGAGCGGAGTTGCTGAAGGCCGTGGTACGCCAACTCCCAGATGAAGCCGAGCACGATCGTCAGGGTCAGGATGGCCAGATGAATCACGCTGGCTTCTGGGCGGGAGGTGGCGCCCGGCACCGCTGCGGCGAGCAACAGTGCGATGGGCGCGCCAGCGAACATGCCAACAAAGAGGCGGGTTTGCAGCCGGCCAGCCAACGTGGGGGTCACGGTTTTCTCCCCCGCGCCCAGCGAGTCCACCAGCGAGCGGATGACCAAGCGGTGTAAGGCTGGCCCAACTTCTGACGAGCCAGATCGGCGGCGATGTGATGGGCGGCGTACTGCAAGCCGAGAAATGTGTCTGGTGCGCCATAGCGGCGGCCGAACGCCAGCGAGCCCGAAACGTAGGTCCGCCCGACGGCGCAGTCAGCGTTGACGGCGGCAAAGTTGTGCTCGACGTGCACCCGACCCCGAGGGGAGGGACGGCAATCGGCGGATTGAAGAAACTCGTCGACGATCGGCTGGCCGCGTAGCCCGCTAACGAAACCTGTTGCATCGATCACGAAGTCCGCGCTGATCGGTTCCCGCTCGTCTCCGACGTCGATGCGAAGGCGATCGCCGCGGTTCGTAATGTAAGGATCCGGGAAGTAGATCTCGGTGAGCGAGCCGTCACGGAGTGATCTGTTTCTCCGCCGAAGAACAGCGCGTCGGCGAGGCGTTGTTGTAGAAGCGAAGGCATCGAGAAGGCGCTCTGCCTCCTCGCCCTCGGCTCGCGAGAGGTCCTGGTGAAGTTGGCCTCCCCACGCAGCCTTCGGAACGTTGAAGGCCTGTGTTGCCTGACGTTCCTTGCGGCGCAGAAGTTGGACAACGGAGATGGGGAGACGGTCGCGCTGCCGAGCGGCAAGAAGCAGGTCGACGGCGTGGCTGGCGGAGATACCCCCACCACGAACCGCCACCACGATTGGTCGGACGGCGGCGGCACGGAGGATGTGATGGTGAGGCTCGTAGACGTGCGTGATCCTGCTGTCGAAGCCGGAGTGGGATCTGGCGGACTGGCTGTCCGGAGGAATCTGAAGTGGGCCCGGACCTACGGCGAGATGAAGGTGGTCTGCCAGAATCGTGCGGGTTCGCTCGAGTTCGTCGATGTAGTTGACCCGATAGCCGAACGGGGTCCACCGGATGCGCTCGACCATGCCGATGCGCAGCATGCTGCCCCAGTCGATGCGAGCAGCTTCTTTGTGGACCGATGCCACGACATCGCCGCGTGTTGGCGTGTAGTACTCGGCCAGCCATGGTTCGCCGAGCACTCGAAGCATCGGCCATGGACGTTTCGAACGGCTCGCTTCGCGGATGGCGTAGCCGGGGAATCCCCACGGATTGTCGAGGGTCGAGCACGACTCTGAGCGCAGGCGCTGGTCGGGAGCGATTCCGCTGTTGTCCAGCGAGGCTTCGTACTGAGCGATCGGCGAGCTGTGGGGCCCGACCGTCGCAATGTCGTTGCTGTCGACGCCCGCGATCCGCAGAACGTCGATCAGCGTAAATGACCCGAGGCCGGCCCCGACGGAGACGAGCCGGCGGCGCTCGGCGGGAAGCACGTCCAGTTCCTGCGATGAACGAACGGGGCGGAGGATCACCCCCTCATCTTTGAACGAAACCGTCGCGTCAACGACGGGCAGTCTCGTCTCGATTCAGATCGTCTTTGCCTAGGGATCGGGCGAGAAGCTGAGCTTCACCGGCCGTCGGCTCTTGTCGCCGGACATGGCTGGCGAAGAGTTCGAGAGCTCGTCCCCGGGAGTTGGTCCAACCGTTCGCGCCGAGTGCGAGGGCCTCTTCGACGCTGCCAACACCGCTTCCGCCGATGAGAATCGGGACGTGCCGAACAGCCCGTAGTGCCTTGATCACCTCGCAGATCGATTGCTGGTTTCCGGAAGAGATCGAGGTCAGCGCGACGATGTCGGTCTCCGGATTTTCCTCCAGGGCTCGAGCGAAGCTGAGGGCCGGTGTGTCTGCACCCAGATCGATCACGTCGTACTTCTCGTCTCGGAGGAGGTCGGCCATCATGGCCGATGCCAGAGCGTGGGTGTCGTTGGCGACGCCGCCGATGATGACCCTCGCCCGGGGCGATCCGCGGTGTCGAAAGCGCGGTCCGAGCCGAGCCATCACACGAGTCGCGATCGCCGTGGCCTGATGCACCTTGTGCACGGTTTCGGCGCGCGCGCCGAACGTGGAACCGATGGAGGTGATCGCCGGGCTCAACATCTTGAGATAGACGTCAGAGGGAGCCGTTCCAGAGTTCAACGCCATCTCGACGACCTGCCACGCGCCCGGTTCATCAGCGGCCACTAAGCGTGCCTCCAGGAGGTCTCGGTAGCTGAGGGGTTGGTAGTCGGGGTCGAGGAGGAGCGCGAGATCTGCCGCACGAACTCGATATTCGTTCCCGACGCGGGACGCCTTCAGGCGACCCGTCCGCACGTATCGGTAGGCGGTCATGTAGTGAACGCCGAGTTCTTCCGCTGCTTGGCGGAGCGTGAGGGTGTCAGGCATCGTCTTCGTTCAGGGAGTAGGGATGCACAGACATTGAAGTTCCTGGGGGACGAATGCAATGGTCAGACGAAGATGCAATCGATGGTTTTGATTGCGCAATCATTCAACGAGGGATCTCGCTCTGAGTTGCTGCCAAAGACGGGCTGTCGGTTCGGACGCGGCGGATGCTGTTGGTGCTGACCGCCGCACAGCCAACAGGTCGAGCACCGGTGACTCGGCGATCGGGCGGGCCACCACTCCTTCTGTGCTGAAGTAGTCCGTCATCGAGGTCGGCACGACTCCGATTCCTCCGCACAGTCGCGTTGTCGGCCAGACGACTGCTGGTGTTCCGACGTACTGAACCGCTACTGGATCGAACGCCGCACGGTGACACGCTCCGACGAAGGTGTCGAAGAGGTCAGCGTTGGACGTGCGCGACACCAAGATCAGAGGTCGCTGTTCGAGTTCGCCGATTTCCACCGCATCGGAAGCGGCGAGCGCATCCGTGGTGGGGATGAGCAGGCTGAGTCCGGTCCTGTCCAAGAGTAGAGACTCGGTCCGCCTCCGTTCGCTTCCTCTGGTGGAGAGCAGCACGTCGACGCGATGATCCATGAGGTCATCGGCGAGCGCGGCCGGCGTGTCATCGGTCAGACTCACAAGGAGGGAGGGCTCGCTTTCGGCGAATTCTTGGAGCGTTCCAGCAAGCCATGGGAGCGCCACGCTTGGATCGAAGCCGATCCGGAGATGTTCTGAGGCCGATGCCTGGACCTGCTTGACCGTTGCGATGCTCCGGTCGGTCTGGTCAAGGAGGTGTCGGGCCTCGGAGAGGAAGAGGCTGCCGGCCGGAGTGAGGGTGGCGCCTCGGCCCGTTCGATTGAAGAGAGGGACGCCAAGAGCGGCCTCCAACCTGCCAATGGTCTGGCTCAAATGTCCGACGCTGACCCCCGCGGTGGCAGAAGCCGTTCGAAAGTGGAGATGCTCGGCGGCAACGACGAAGAGCTGGAGTTGGCGGAGTTCGATCATGACAGGACCATCCTGACGGCGGACGGCTCGTGGAAAAAGGGCGGACTAGCGAACGATCGTTCGCCAAGCTTGAACGATCGAAGCAGCGCTTGGGGGACAATTGCGCGATCGGCTAGTTTGTCGTTTCACTCGAACGCCGCTCTGTGGACTCTGCTGTCAGGGAAGGAGTGTGCTGCGTTGTCCGAAGTCACCATCTTCCACGAACCCGAACAGCTCGAAGCGTTCGCTGCCCGGCGTGTCGACACGCTCTTGAGCGCAGCGTTGAAGTGGCACGGAGTTGGATCGCTGGCTGTTTCGGTCCGGCAGCCGACGAAGGCGATCTTGGCAGAGCTCGCGACTCTTCGCCGAGATTGGTCGGGCGTCTATGTCGGGCAGGTCGACGAGGTCGTTGAATCGGAGAGGGCCGTTGGTGTGACAGGTAGCTCGAGCGATTGGCAAGCGGTTCGTTCCCAGCTTCTTGGGTCGAACACGCTGACGCCCGAACGGTTTCTTCCCATGTTCGAAGACTCGAACCAGCCCGTTGCTGAAGCGCTGATCGGGTATCAGCATCGCCTAGCGCGAGCACTTGGGTCGCTCTTCGGCTTCGACGTGGCGTTGATGTCATTGGCCGCCGATGGCGGGATCGGGGCGCTGAATGCGGGCGACGTCATGCTCGACTCGACCAAGCATTTCGACGTCGCCTCCAACGGCGAGGGGCCGCCAAGAGCTGGCCTTACGTTTGCGAGCCTGCAACGGTGTCGGACGCTCCTTGTGATTGCGTGCGGCGAGGGTCGGGCCGAACACGTGCATCATCTCGTCGAGTTGGACGGGCGAGTTCCGGCTGCACAACTACGTCACTCGCGCATCGAAATCATCGCAGACTCTGCTGCGGCATCCTTCCTCGCCTTGACCTGAGTCGAGAGCTTCTCTTCCAGAGAGGCGGCGGATGGACCCGTAGCCTGGCCCACCCGCCGCCGAGCCCCGGCTGTCCAATGCACTGGGCGACTGGTGCATCGGTCCGAGGCGACGATCAGTGTGTAGTCGAAAACTGACGAGTCGTCACAATCATGACTGAAGTCGTTGGTCAACCGTGCGGTCGCCGACAGTTCGTGTGCAGCTTTGTCGCTCAGAGCACACATGACAGCGCAATCGCTCGCCCATGCCAGCGTCCTGAGATTTGGTGATCAATACCTCATTGGCAATCGATCGATTGCGGCGAGGCATCACCCAACCTCCACACAAGGGACGATCCATGTCAGAGACCACCGCATCCGCTGCACCGACAGCGCCTCCGTTCGCCGACCATTCGCCGGACAACGAACCACCCCAGCTCCCGTATGAGCGTGAGCTGCTCCTCGTTGAGCGCCTGTACTACGAACTGCGGCAAGTGATCATCGGACAAACTGAGCCGCTCGAGCAACTGTTGGCCTGTGTGCTCGCCGGCGGCCATGTGTTGCTGGAAGGCGTTCCAGGTTTGGCGAAGACGCTGGCTGCACGAAGCCTTGCGTCCACGGTCGGAGGATCGTTCAACCGCATTCAGTTCACGCCTGACCTGGTGCCGAGTGACATTTGTGGAACCAGGATCTTTCGGGCTTCCGATGGCGACTTCGTGACTGAACTCGGGCCGGTGTTTTGCAATGTCTTGGTTGCCGACGAGATCAATCGGGCGCCAGCCAAGGTGCAGTCGGCATTGCTCGAGGTCATGGGCGAGAGCCAGGTCACGATTGCTGGCGTAACGCACCCCGTGCCACAGCCGTTCATCGTGGTTGCCACCCAGAATCCCATCGAGTCCGAGGGTGTCTACCCGCTGCCAGAGGCGCAGCGTGATCGCTTCCTCATGAAGATCGAACTTGACTTCCCGGACCATCGCGACGAGGTGGAGATCGTTTCACGCAGGACTGACCGAACGGTCGAGCTGAAGCAAATCTTGACGCCGACGCACCTCGCACACCTCCAAGAAATGAGCCAACAGGTCTTCGTCGATCGCGGCGTTGTCGACTATGCCGTTCGTCTTGTTGGGGCGACGCGCGACCCGGCTGCTCACGGTATTGATGAGCTGGTTCCGTACATCGCGGCTGGAGCGGGACCTCGCGGGAGCCTGGCTCTGATCGATTGCGCTCGGGCCTTTGCCCTCATGGCTGGCCGTCACTATGCGACCAGTGAAGACGTACGGCGTTCGGTGCTTCCTGTTCTTCGCCATCGGATCGCTCTCGGCTTCGAGGCTCGCTCGGCGGGCGTGAAGGTCGACGACGTGATCTTTCGGATCGTGGAGAACACGCCCGACCCCACTCATTCGTTCAGTGAGGAGCGATGATGAGGTTCGAGACGAAGCGGCGCGGCGTGGCCGAACCCTGGGGAACCGGCGTACTGCCGACCGTCGACTACGGGGCGGTCGAAACCGCTGCAGCCACACTGACTGTTGCTCTCGGTCACCGTGTTCTCGGGCGCCTCCTCGGCGACTTTCGGAGTGTCGGTGCCGGGCCCGGCCTTGATCCTCGAGATCTTCGGGACTATCAGATCGGCGACGACGTTCGTCATATCGACTGGAACGCGACGGCCCGAGCCGGGCACGCCCAGCTGCGAACGTTCGAAGCCGAGCGAGAAGTGCACGCTTCCTTCCTTGTGGACGTCAGCGCGAGCCTGCACCTCGGGAGTGGTGTGACCGACAAACGTTCGGTTGCAATCGGCGCCACGGCGACGCTCGGGCTTGCGTTGTCCGATGGTCTCAACCGCATTGGCGTTGCCGCGTTCGACGGTCAACAGACTCACGAGTTGCCGTTCGGAGCGGGTCGAAACCACGTGCAGGACCTGATCGGCAGTCTGGGCCGGGTGGCTCCCTCGGGGGCTTGGAAGGAACGGAAGGGATTCGATACCGCCTTGCATCAATTCGCCGAACGCCGCCACCAGCCACAACTTGTTGTGGTCGTCTCGGACTTCCTCGACACGAGGATGGCCGATGCCTTCGCGGCGCTGGCGACTGATCATGCCGTCTTCGCTGTGCAGGTGGTTGACGACCTCGATCTTCAGCTTCCCAACGTGGGAAGAATCGCCTTCGTCGACCCAGAGACGGGTCGGACACACCGAGCCCACACGGGCTCGAAGGCGGTGCGACAAGCCTTCGCCGATGTCGCTGCAGTTCATCAGGAGAGTGTTGATGCTGCTCTCGCCTCAGTAAACGCAGGCCATCTCCGGCTCAACACGAAATCCAACTGGCTGGCCGACCTCGTCGACCATGTGGCTCATGAACGCCTC
This sequence comes from uncultured Acidimicrobiales bacterium, assembly GCA_937997485.1. Classification (GTDB taxonomy): domain Bacteria; phylum Actinomycetota; class Acidimicrobiia; order Acidimicrobiales; family SZUA-35; genus SZUA-35. The sequence goes on from CALKTH010000120.1 coordinate 24,567, forward strand.
ACTGATTCGTTGGGCGGTGTGGCATGAGCTTCGAGAACACACAGGCGTTTGTGTTGCTCCTTCCCGTTGCACTTCTGGCTATCGGGTACCTCGTGGTACAGCTTCGACAGCCTCGCTTCACTGTGCGCTTCGGGAACCTCGAACTGCTCGAACGAGCGACGAGTCGGCGCCGCGGCGTCGGAAGACACGCCGCCCCCCTCCTTCTTGTTGGCGGCCTTGTTGGACTCGTCGGCGCCGCCGCCGATCCAACCTCGGTCGAAACGACGACAGAGGCTCGGGCTCGCGTGGTTCTCGCGATCGACGTTTCGCCGTCGATGCTTGCCAATGACGTCGGCCCTACACGGCTCGTCGCTGCTCAAGAAGCAGCGCGCGAACTGATTGATGGGCTGCCGGCGTCATTCGAATTCGGAGTCGTGCAGTTTGCTGGTGAAGCCACGCTCCTTGTTCCCCCGACGACGGACAGGTTGGCCGCCTTGCAAGCGATCGACAGCTTGGAAGTTGCCTCGGAAACGGGAATCGGGGAGGCAGTGGATGCGTCCCTTGGCACGTTGCTTCGCACCACAACGGGCGGTGACGGCATCCCCGGAGCCATCGTTGTCATGTCCGACGGCAAATCGACAGCCGGTCGGGCGGTGGAAGAAGCAGCCGAACTCGCGGCGGAAGCAGGGATCTCGGTCTCCACGATTGCCTTCGGCACCGAGGGCGGCGAAGTCGAGCTAGGTGGCCAGTTGCAATCCGTGCCCGTGGATGGCTCGTCGCTCGAACTGCTCGCCGGTCTCACGGACGGCCGGCACTTCACAGCCGCAGACGGTGACGAACTGGCTGCCGCCTATCAGGAGATCATTGAGCCACTTGAGATCGAAGTCGAGACGCTGGTCTCCCATATGGCGACGGTGTTGGTCGCTGGCGTACTGCTGCTGCTCCTCGCTGCTGGAGCGTCCCTCGTGTTCGAGGAACGACTTCCGTGAGAGGCTTCGCGATCGCTGCAACCGTTCTATTGGTGGGGCTGATCGGCTCAGCTCACACGCCGCAGCCCGCCGATGAATCGTTGACGGCCGAGAACGACCTCCCTGCTGCCATTTCCATTGGGCCCTCAATCGAGAGGGCCGGCACCGACCAGCCAGCAGCGCTCGATACGTTGCCGCTGCGCCCTGACCGGGTCGTGATGATTCCTGTGGGTGAAGCTGGCACGCCCCTCCTTGGTGACTGGAATGGCGACCGGTCCGATAGCCCGGCGTTCTGGTTCTCCTCTGCCGGATCAAGCTTCCTTCGATTCGCAAACGGCTCGATCCTCGCCTCGACCGGCTCGCCGGACGGAGTCGCCGTGGTCGGAGACTTCGATGGCGACGGTCTCGATGAGGTCGTGACCTGGGACGGAGTGCTTGCGGCCCACGCAACAGTTCTCGCCGGGGACTGGAAGGGAGAAGGCCGGGACTCCGTTGTTGTCGTCCCGAACGGCACCGCGTCGAATGTGGTCAGCGGGGACTGGGACGGCGACGGCCGAGACACCATCGCCTATGTCTTCCCCGATACGGATGGCACCGTGCGGGTCGAGTTCCCCGACGATCAAGGCAGCGCCCCAGTCATCGTGGACGCCGCGGTCGGGAGCGTTCCGGTTGTCGGCTCCTTTCTCGACCCGATCCTGCAGGACCAACTCCGCCGTCTCCGTGGGGAGGTAGCCGGTCGGCTCCCGAACCGCACGACAGAGCAAGTTGCGTCGAGCCTGGCACCTGACGGGACCGAGCTTCACCTCGCAAGGGTCTGGGGTATCACAGTGGATCGCGCGATCGCATCGAATCTCGAGCGTTTGCTCACGGATGCCTTCATCGACGGCATTGAGCTTGCTGGCTGGGGATGGCGCTCGCACGATCAGCAGATCGAGTTGCGACGGGCTCATTGCGGTGATTCGGAGTACGGGATCTGGCACGCACCATCGCATTCATGCGCTCCGCCAACCGCCCGCCCGGGCCTTTCACGTCACGAGTTCGGGCGGGCGGTCGACTTCACGCAGAACGGTTCGGTGCTGACTCGATCCTCACCCGGCTTCGCCTGGCTGCAGGAGCACGCTGCGGACTATGGCTTCATCAACCTGCCATCAGAACCGTGGCACTGGTCTGACACCGGTGGATAGGGGCATCTCGCATCGGGCAATCCGCACCTGCTCACGGCTGGGGCGTTGAGCGGTCTGGATGGTGCATGAGCCGGGGTTCGAGCGGTGGAGCGTTCGACCCCGGCTTGTCCTCCTCGTTGAGAGCTATGGCTTGAGATCGAACCGGCCGCAATGTGTGATGGTGCGGCCGACTTCCTCCTGCGTAGCCGTCCTGCCAGGAGAGTCATATGGAACACGTACTCGCTGTTGAGTTAGGAGACCTCGTCGTCAGATCCGCCGTGATCGACTCGGAGGGAATCAGAGGTTCGCTGACGGAAGTCGTTGGTGTTTCATCGCAAATCGACCAGCTCGACTGGGTCAAGTCGGCGTTGCTGAAGACTGGATTGCCCGGCGACACGCACGCAATCGTCATCGCCGACCAGGTCGTCAACAACCGAATCGAGTCCCTGCGTGGCGGAGTTGAGAGGCGAGTCCTGCCGGCCGATCGAATCGCAGAGGCGCTTGGCCGACCAGTCACGCTCGTCGGCAAAGTTGATGCGCTCGCCGTTGCGAGCATTGGTGCCTCGCCAGCGGAGAACCAACCGTTGACGGCCTTTTGTTGGCTCGCAGGTTCGCCCCGCTACGCACTTGTCGCCAACGGCACCTTGGTGCAGAGTGCTCGACCCTGTCGCCAGCTTCGATCAGGACCCGATCGGAGCATTGGATCTGGATCAGATGCCGTCGTCCGAGACAGAATGCACTTCGCCTCAGAAGCGGCGATGTCCGTGGTTGAACAGCACGGTCCCGATGCACTGGTTCTCGCTGGACTGGACGAAGGATCCCTCGGGTTGGTTCGGCATCAGCTCGGGGGCGTGCTCAAGACAGGCCGCCACGTGGATGTGTCGGTGGAAGTCAGTCGCGCCCACACGAGCCGCCGCTCCGTGCTCGAAGCGGCAGCTCGTTGGGTTCGTCGATCCGCTCGCGACGCGACGGTCCGCTGAGCGAGTCTGGAACGTCTCTCGGAACCCTTGCCCGCTGCAATCACGCAGCGGCGAACGGCCGCCCCTCAGTTTCGGTCGGTCCGTCCAACGCATGTGCGAGCACCAGTTGCGCCTTCAACGGTTCGGCAAGCGGCAGAATCGACATGGCGTGCCCGAGGTCGCCCGTCTCCCGGCTACCGGGAACAAGGCTGAACATCGGTTGATCCGATTCGTGAGCCAACTCATGCGGCTTACCGAGTCGAAGCTTTGCATCGGCGACGGCCATGCGGTGGAGAAACTCCGTCATGAGGTGCTGGCCCAGTCCACTGAATCCCACCATGGCAATGTCCGAGAGGTCAGATGGCGTGAGTGCTCGACTCGGCAAGTTGGCGGCCTGGTTGGAAACGACGATCAGGGAGGCCATCGCAATCACAGAGCCCGCAAGCTCCGTGGGCGGTTCGGCGTCCCACCACACGCCGGCGTCTGCCTCTCGCTCGGCGAGGGCCTCGGGGATCCGGTGTGCTGCCATCGGAACAAAGCTGGCGGCGTTCGTGAGTTGCGCGCCGAGCACATCGCACAACACCCTCCGCACGCCGGGCATTGGTGCGTGCGCAAGCCGCATTCCTCCGGTTGAAAAACGAGGCTCGATAGGGGCGGCGGGTTTCACGATTTGCACGGATATTTCCTTTGTTTGGTCGGCAGCAGGTCGGTCGCCCGCCGTTGGTCCTCCATTGATAAAGCCCACCAGGGAGTCGTTCAATCCATGTTTTCGTTCTTGAACGAGAGCGGTATGAGATCGAATCGTCCCTCTGTCCCCAAGGGACATCCCCCCCGGTCGAGTCGGGGCTTTTCCGCTAGAACAGCGGGATTTCTGACCATTCGTCGACAACGTTCGTTCGCGGTGAACGGTTGTTCAGAGAGACCCCCTCGATCTCGCCGGTGCAGATGGCCATAGTGGAAAGCGTCGCCAGATGAAGCCCCCCGAAAGAAGCAGTGGACGATGGAACTCAAGCAACTTCAACTCTTCGTAGCCGTAGCGGAAGATCTTCATTTCGGTCGGGCAGCTGAACGTATGTACATCGCGCAACCTGCCCTCAGTCAGCACATTCGTCGACTTGAACGCGAGCTGGGTGTCGAGCTGTTCGATCGCCGCGGTCGAAACGTGAAGCTCACCGCACCGGGACGCGCCTTTCTCGGCGAAGCGCGTCGTGTGGTGGCTCAGAGCGAACGAGCGGCGACCGTCGCTCGTCGTGCTGGCGATGGAAGTGAGGGTGTGTTGACGCTTGGGTACTACCCAGCCGTCGCAGCTTCTGTCGTGCCAGAAATCGTCCAGCCATTCCTCGACCACGCACCAGGAATGTCGATCCATCTCATCGCGGACGGACCGCAGGCATTGAACGACGGGCTGGTTCGAGGGGACTTGGATCTCGCCGTGACCTCTGGACCGATTCTTCGACCGGGTATGGCAACGCAGGTATTGCAACACTCACACCTCGCCGTCGTCATGCCCGTCGAACATCCGCTCACGGAGCAGTACGAGATCGATCTGACGCAACTGGAGGATCTCCCGTTAGTCACCACGGCCCGCACCGCAGATCCGCAACTCTTCGACTCCGTCGTGTCTGCTTGTCACGCCGCTGGCTTCAGCGCCCGCACGGCCCACGTCGTCAAGAGTCCAGAGCTCGTGCTCCCGGCAGTCGTTTGTGGGCTCGGGCTCGGGATCGTGCCGGCGAGCGTGATCGAGAGCTGGGCCACCGGTTCGGTCACGTCGCGCCCGATCAAAGAGGGCCCAGCAACGGACGTGGTTCTTGCTCGGCGCGTCGACCGGTCCGAGTCCACCGTGCTCGACTTCTGGAACTTCGTTGAGGACGTGATCGCTGCTCGAGTGATCGACATCGAGGACGCCGACCCACACACGGCCGGAGCGAATTCACGAGTTGTGTCCCAGTTGTGACGCGGTCGACCTTCTCGCGTTGTCTCCCGCGCTCGTGTGAGACACATCTGGGCTGAATCTCGCCCTGGATGTCGAGTTCGGTCAGACACCACAACGAGAGGACAGACCATGGATGAAGTCACGACCGCGCATGACCGAGCCGACGCTCCGAGGAGCGGCCGTCGGCGCGCACTGATGGTGGCAGGTGGCGCTGGAGCGATCGGGGCCGCCTGCTGGTTGGCCTTCGGCTTCTTCGGGGTGCACACGCTCTTCGTCGACTCCACCGTTGACGAGGCTGCGCCCAATCTCGTGTCGGATGCTCCCTCGGGTGAGAACATCGCAACGCTCGCCAATCCGATCGGCCAGTTCGTCGGTCGAGGACATGCAACCAGCGGCAGCGCTTCTGTCCTGGGGTTCGGCGAAGAGCGCGTCTTGCGGCTGGAAGATTTCGCAACCGACAACGGGCCTGACCTCAACGTCTACCTGGTCAGCGCTCCAGGATCGGCGAGCGATGAGGTCATCGCGTCGGACTACGTCGACCTTGGTGACTTGAAGGGCAACATCGGCAACCAGAACTACGAGATTCCGCCAGAAGTCGACCTGGAGAGGTACTCCACCGTTGTCATCTGGTGCGTTCGTTTCGGGGTTTCGTTCGGCCTTGCTGAACTGAGATAGCGACGCTCGAGCGTTGGAGCGTCCCGTGTTGGAGCGTTCGCGAGAAGGGCGGCTCCCTGCCGGGAGCCGCCCTCGTGCAGTGGCGTCATCGAAGTGCGTCGACGCAACCCGTCGCTCTGGCTTCCACTTCTAGAAGCGAGCCTCTTCAATCATGCGCTGCGTCTTGAGAAGCACTCGCAGCCGCTGGCGAGCCCGGTACAGGCGGCTGAGAACCGTGCCGTAGGGAACGCCCAGGATCTCCGCCACACTCTGCACGGGCCGGCGCTCGATCATCGCCAGCTGGGCAACCTCTCGGAATGCCGGGTCCAGTGAGTCGATAGCCCGGCGCAGTTCGCGAGCGGTGTCGGCTCGAACCAGACCCTCAATCGACGTCTCGCGCCCGTCCTCACCCTCCTCACGTTCCACCAAGGTGGTCGGGTCATGAGGCTCGACGTGGCGTTGCGAATGAATCGTCGATAGATGCGTGTTTCGAGCGATGGTGTAGAGCCACGCTCTCGGGAAGCGGCCATCGAATCGGTCGTACGCACGGAACGCCCGAAGCAACACATCCTGAACGAGATCCTCGGCATCAGCGTGATTGCGGGTGAGGGCACGGCATCGAACGCGAAGACCAGGCAGGTGCTCGGTCAGCATTTCCTCGAATGGTTGAACGTTCTCTGAGGGCTGTGGCAGTGTCGTCGTGGCGGGATGCGCCATCGTTCCGTCTCCTGGGTTTTGAACACGCCGGGCATGTGCCGGTGCTCCCAGCTTGAGTGGTTCGCATCGTGGGACCAAGAGTCCTTTCGGTCTCATCCGAGACGGTCCGGTCGCTATCGATCGAGATCGAAAGTCGATCAAGTAGTGGCGCTGGGGCTCGTTTGGAGGATGCAACACCTCCCGCATCTTTGCGGTCCGCCGTGACGTGCTCATCTGAGAACGTGTCGCTTCCAATCGGGATCGATCTCGCTATCGATCGACGCTCATTTCGCGGCCAGGGTGAACACACCACCAACGATGGAGTCCCTCGTGGAACTGAAACAGCTCAACTTCTTTCTCGCCGTTGCAGAAGACCTGCACTTCGGTCGAGCTGCGGAGAGGATGTACATCGCGCAGCCGGCGCTCAGTCAGCACGTACGACGTCTCGAACGAGAACTGGGCGTCGAACTGTTCGACCGTCGGGGGCGCAACGTCCGCCTCACTGCGGCTGGTAAGGCCTTCGTCGACGAAGCCCGTCGTGTCGTCGAACAGAGTGAGCGCGCGGCGTCTGTCGCACGTCGGGCGAGCGACGGCATCACAGGCACTTTGAATATCGGGTACTACCCGGCGATGTCAGCCTCGATTGCACCAGGCTTGGTTCAGCGATTTCTCGAGTCGACGGATGATCTTTCAGTGCAGCTCTCGGCCGACAACCCCGCTGGGTTGGAGGAGGCAATTTTTCGGGGCGACGTCGACCTTGCACTCACGACGGGTCCTGTGAGTCGAGCGGGGCTCGAGTCGATCGTCGTCGCTGCGTCGCCGATCGCCGCAGTCGTGATGGACGACCATCCTTTCGCTCGACGCCGATTCATCGAGCCGGCTGATCTGCGTGAGGAACCGTTGATCATGGCGGCCCGAAACTCCGACCAACGGCTGTTCGACAGCATCGTCGCCGCGTGCCATGCCGCCGACTTCAACGCTCAGGCGGCCCACACCGTTGAAGGGCCCGAGCTCGTCCTCCCCGCCGTTCTCTGTGGTCTCGGAGTCGGGGTCATTCCGACCTCCTCGTTCAACGGGTTCGCCCACGGCCGCGCCTCGGCCGTCGTGATCGGCGGTGTGCCTCCGATCGAAGTTGTGCTGGCGAGGCGCATTGATCGAACGGAACCATCGGTGATGGCGTTTTGGGACTCAGCACTGTCGTATGTGGAGTCTGC
>CALKTH010000121.1 GCA_937997485.1 uncultured Acidimicrobiales bacterium
CTGAACCTAGTCGCCTTGCTGATCCCTGCACGAGCAGGTGAGGGTGCTCGTTGGGTCATTGTCGACACGTCCACCGAATCGTGGATCGAGCGGGCGTGTGAGCAAGCCGGTCGCGGACTTCGAGACCGTGAGGTTCAGGCCTTGGGTCTCGGTGATCGCCCGCAAGCGTGCAACGACGACGGGATTGACGGCTGAGCGTCGGCCACGAGGCCGCCTACTGTGCCGGGATGCCTGCAGCGTCCTCGATCCTCTCCGGTATTCGCCGAATCAAGCTCGGCCACACACCCACGCCGCTCGAGCGTCTCGATCGGCTGACCCGAGAGCTCGGCGGCCCGGAGATCTGGATCAAGCGTGACGATTGCACCGGCCTTGCGACCGGAGGGAACAAGACTCGAAAGCTCGAGTTCCTCGTGGCGGACGCGCTGGCCAGTGGATGCGACACGCTGGTAACCGTTGGCAAGCTGCAGTCGAATCATGCCCGACAGACAGCGGCTGCTGCGGCGAAGGTCGGGATGTCGTGTGTGCTGCTGCTCGAGCGTCTCGCCGTGAACGACACCGACCTGTATGCCCGCAACGGCAACGCCCTGCTGAACCGACTGCTCGGAGCGGAGATCGTCGAGCTCGCACCCGGCGAGCGGACCCCTGCATTCACCGACGCGTACCTCGCGGAGCTGAGGGCGGGCGGCGCACTGCCATACTTCGTTCCCGTTGGCGGCTCCGATGCCGTTGGCTCGATCGGCTATGCCGCGTGCGGGATCGAGCTGGATGCGCAACTCACCGATCTCGGGCTCGATGCGCAGCACGTGATACTCGCAACGGGGAGCGGTGGCACCCAGGCCGGGATGGTGATCGGCCTTGCGGCTGCGCAGCGTTCAATGTCCACGCTTGGCTTCAGTGTCTCGGACCGAGCGGGAGTGCAGGCAGAGAAGGTGATTGGGGTGATCGGCGAGTGCAGCGTCCGCCTTGGCATCCCCGCCCCCGACCCGTCGTTGGTGCTCGTCGAGGACGACACCCTCGGTCCGGGTTACGGGCAGCCTGACGGTCAGACGATCGAAGCGATCGAGTTGTTCGCTCGCACCGAGGGGATCATTCTCGACCCCGTCTATACCGGGAAGGCAGCGGCTGGCTTGATCGCCGGCTGCCGGTCGGGTCGCTTCGGCGCCAACGAGCGAGTGATCTTCCTGCATACCGGGGGCCAAGCCGGCGCCTTCGCCTACGAAGGGACACTCTGAAGGGGTGACTCCTTCTGCAACCTGTCAACTGCCACCTCAGAGTCCGGTCACGCCCGGACTCTGAGGTGGCAGTTCGGAACGTGAGGTGGGGACCGAGCGGCTACTCGGCGGGTCCGCCGATGCCGAGCGGAGCGCTCTTGCCTCCGGCTCGGGCCTTGCCAACGACGTCGCGGAGCGTGAACGGAGTGTGTAGTTCTTCCGGCGACGAGTCTGGCCCGAGCTCGCCCACTCGGATGTACTCACCGCGATCGGCAGCAAGCCGGAAGCCGACCAGGGCACCAGCGGCCTCTCCGATACGCCCGGCCGCTCCGAAGCCGTGGCCCTCGTTCGTTTGTCCGTACGTCGCTCCCTGGAAGCCCATGCGGTGGAGCAGCTTCGGGCTCGCGCGTTGGAGCACGTCGGGGCGGACGGAGAGCATCCAATTCTCCTGCTGGCGCATGTGGCTGATCTGCATGCCGTTCAACATCACGATGCGGGGTGTCGAGGTTCGATTGATCCCCGTGCCGTGAAGAAGGCGGCCATCGATCATCACGATCGTGCCGGCTTCGGCATCGACGTTGATCGCTGGTGGGAGTACCCCGACTGGATCGCCCGTTCGTGCCGCGTCAGTCAACACTCGATGACTTCCCGGAATCACGAGCGTTCCGCCGTTGCGTTCATCGATGTCGGTCAGGGGCGTCAGCAGGTTGATCGTCAGTGGGTGGCTCGACTCGGGAGCGAAGCCCTGATCCTGGTGGAGCGCCTGAGGCACCCCGCCCTCCAGTGAGATCGCTCCGATGAGCGAGGCGCAGATCCAGCCAGGACCCAGTGCCTCGTCCACGAGCTGCTCAACGAGGGGCCCGCCTTGCACGACGCTCGGGTCTTGCTCGATCAGGGCTTCGAAACAACGTCCCTTGTTCACGCAGCAGTTGATGTTCTGCCCGCTCTGTGTTCTCTGGGCGATGCCGGCGAGTCGCTCGCCCTCGGCTTGATCGAGCACCCGTTGGCGGAGCACTTCAACCTGTTCGGGAACGATCGCTCCATCGATCTTGCAGTAGCCCCACTCGACGAAGTCACGGCGCAACCGGTCGATGTCTCGTGTGGCGACGGGAAGATCCACGTCCTTCCATGCCGGATGCTTCGCTCCGATCGTGGTGTCATAGTACGAACCAGGTCGGTACTCCCATTGGCCCCATTCGGAGCTTCGCTTCGGCGGGACGAAGTAGATCTCCGGGTTGTTGGCCAGGGCGGAAGCCATCGGCTCACGGGTCGTGACCGCCTCGTGGTACATCCGAGACTCAGGTGCGGATCGGGCACGCACGTTCTCCGGGTCGAACTCCTGCGGGACGGTTTGCGTTTGCATCACGGCATCTGTTTTCTCACTTGGCGATTTGTCGAAGGTAGGGGAGGAGTTGGCTGAGCACAAAGCTCGCGAGGACGCGTTCCTTGCGTCGAGCGGTTCGCCGGAGACCGTGCTTCTCCCGTTGCTCGTTGGGTCCCGACTAGCTTCGACCCATGTCTGAAGCCAGCTCGTTGTTCGATGTCATGTACAACTGTCGAGCGATGCGCCGGCTCGACACGCGTGAGGTGCCCGAGTCTGACCTGCTGAAGCTGGTCGACGCGGCGAATCAGGCGGCGAGCGGCGGCAATCAACAGCGCGGGCGTTGGATCATCGTTCGCGACGCGGCCCAGAAGAAGGCCATCGCCGACCTGAATCATCAGGTCAGCCACGACTTCGTGCAGGCCCGCATCGATCGCGGCGAGGAGCTTCCTCACCACGACCAAGCCGCTCGTGCTCGCATGCTCGACGCCGTCCTCTACCTTGCCGAGCACATGCACTCCTACCCGGCGCTGATCGTTGCCTGTCTCGACTTCGACGAGCGCCCGGCGAATCTCGACGCCAGTGGCGGCTCGATTTGGCCTGGAGTGCAGAACCTTCTGCTCGCGGCCCGAGCATTGGGGCTCGGTGCCGTCCCTACGAGCTACGCCATCAACCGGCGCGACGAGTTCGAGCGCATCCTCGACTTGCCGGAATCGATGGCTGCCTATGCCTTGATCCCGATCGGCTACCCGTTGGGCAACTTCGGGCCCGTCACGCGCCGCCCGGTCGAGGAGATTGTCCGGTTCGACCGCTGGTCGTAACCGCCGTGGCAGGTTCTCCAGCCTTGGGAACCTACAGTCTGACCGGCCACCCACGATGGAAGCGAGACACTCGACGATGACCTTTGCAGCGGTCGAAGCAGGTGGAACGAAGTTCCGTGCCGCCACGATCGATGAGTCCATGGCGGTGATCAGCGAAGCCTGGATTCCGACGACCACGCCGGACGAGACGTTGGGCGCAGTCGAGGCGTTCTTCGCAGGCGAGCCACCGACAGAAGCGCTGGGGATCGCATCGTTCGGTCCATTGATCGTGGATCGCGAGTCGCCGATCTACGGGTCCGTGGCGCCAACGCCGAAACCGACGTGGACGGGCGCTCCACTGCTCGAGCGTCTTGCCTCTTTTCTGGGCGTCCCCGCCGACCTCCAGACCGACGTCGAGGCAGCCGCCGTCGCCGAGTACGAGCTGGGAGCGGGCAAGGGGCATCAGAGCGTCGCCTACGTCACGGTGGGCACGGGGATTGGCGCGGCGGTAGCCATCGACGGAACGCCGTTCCGCGGCCGCGATCACACCGAACTCGGGCACATCCCGGTCCGGCGAGTAGACGGCGATGCGTTCCCCGGACGCTGCCCGTTCCATTCTGATTGTCTCGAAGGCATGGCAAGCGGACCAGCGATCGCTGACCGCTGGCAGGCAGACCCAGTCACCCTTGGCGACCGGGAAGACGTGTGGGATCTGGAGGCGCAGTATCTGGCGCAGCTCGTGCGGGTGTACTCGCTCTCCTTCGCCCCAGACATCGTCTTGTTCGGAGGCGGCGTTGGCACACGACCGGATCTGGCCGCCCGGGTGCAGAAGGCGGCGAAGGCGGACATCGCGGGTTACTCAGTGAGTCACTCAGACAACGCTCAGCTTGTCGCCACCGCTGGGCTTGGTGCTGAGGCCGGCTTGATCGGCGCTGGCCTTCTCGCCCGATCCTTGGTCTGAGAAGTCCCGAAAGCGGGAGTGCTTGTCGAAGGAAATCCGTCACATCTCTGTTCTCTCTGAAGACTTTGTGAAAGTCTTCACAAATGATCACGTCGGTACACGTCGCCAAGCTCGGCCCCTCGGGAGCGATCTTCCGGGGTGTGAGGCCCTCGAAAGTTCCTGGCTTGCTGAGCGCCGACGGCGGCGCTCTTTCTGGGCTCGGTCCGAGCGTCTGGCCGCGGCCCGACATCACACGGGTCGGCATGGTTGCCTTCTGGGAGCATGAGGATGCGCTCGACGAGTTTCTTACGTCGGACTCGACCGGGCGTCGTCTTGCCGAAGGCTGGCAAGCTCGGCTCACCCCGTTGCGGGCCTACGGCTCATGGCCGGGCTTGCCAGCTGACACCCCGAAGTCTCGGGCTGTGACGACGGACGGCCCGGTGGTGGTCACCACGCTGGCCAAGCTCAAACTGAACCATGCCTACCGATTCTTGAAGACCAGCGCCAAGGCTGAGGCACGCGTCGTGAAGTCGCCCGGCCTCGTCTGGGCTACCGGTTTCGGGTCGCCGCCCTTCGCCGCCACGATCTCCCTTTGGGAGTCTGCCCAGGCTGTTGCCGACTACGCATACGGCGAAGCGCAACCCGAACACAGCGAGGCGGTCACGATCGATCGGGCGAAGACGTTCCACCACGAGAAGGCATTCATCCGGTATCAGGCGCTCTCGGTCAGCGGCACGATGGACACCGGCCCCAATCCCATTCCGCCTTTCAGCGTCGGCGGCTAGACCGCAGGCTGGTCGTCCCTCGGGTACGACAGCCAGAGCCAAACCGGGCTGATCGCCATGACGGCCGTCATGGTCCACCAGCCGGCCCGGAACTCCTCGATGCGATCGCCCACAACGGCTCCACCGATGATCGCAGTTGTGATAGCCACGCCGAATGCCGAGCAGGCGATTCGGGCGGTGTTGTAGGCGGCGTTGGCGGCGCCCAATTGATGCTCGCCAATGTCTCGAAGCGCAGCAGCGTTGGCCGGCCCCAGCATGAATGCCATGCCGGTGCCGATCGAGAGCGTGCCGGGAAGGAAGGCCCGCACATAGATCTCGTCGGCCCGCAGCCGCCACGCCATCCACGCCGTCCCGAGGGTGGCAAGCGTCCCACCGAGGACGAGAAGCTCTCGGTATCCGTGTTTGTCGACGAGTCGCCCGGCGATCGGAGCGAAGAGCACAAGGGCGAGTGGGCCCGGCGTCATTGCCAAGCCGATCTGGATGTTGGAGTAGTCCCACACGTCGTTGAGGAAGAGGGGATAGAGGAACCACGTCGCCGACGTTGACGTCGACAACAGCGCGCTCGCGCCGGTCACGACGCGAAACGAGCGATTCTGAAGCAGCCCGAAATC
>CALKTH010000122.1 GCA_937997485.1 uncultured Acidimicrobiales bacterium
GGCTTTGTCCGCAACCAGTTGATCGACAAGGTCTACCTGCCGCTCATCGGCGACAACCTGGCCCGCCAGATCGGCACGGTCGACGATCAGACCGGTGCACGGTCCGGCCTGCTGATGCTGCTGTCACCTCCCGGTTACGGCAAGACCACCCTCGTCGAGTACGTGGCACAGCGCATGGGCATGGCGTTGGTCAAGGTGTCCGGTCCTGGGCTTGGGCACGACGTGACTTCGCTCGATCCGGCGCAGGCACCGAGTGCCACCGCCGCCCGCGAGATCGAGCGGATCAACCTCGCCTTCGCTGTGGGCACGAACGTGATCCTCTACCTCGACGACATCCAGCACACGAACGCCGAGTTCCTCCAGCGCTTCATCTCGTTGTGCGACGCGCAGCGCCGCATCGAGGGCGTGTGGAACGGAGAGAGCAAGACGTTCGACCTGCGAGGCAAGCGCTTTGCGGTGGTCATGGCTGGCAACCCCTACACCGAGAGCGGTGAGCGGTTCCGTATTCCGGACATGCTGGCCAACCGGGCCGACACCTACAACTTGGGTGATGTGCTTGCCGGCAACGAGCCGGTGTTCGCTCGGAGCTACATCGAAAACGCGCTCACGGCGAACCCTGTGCTCGCTCCCCTCTCGGGCCGTGGCCCGGAGGACTTCGAAGTGTTCTTCCGGGCGGCAGGTGGCGAGCCACTGCAGGAGTCGGCGCTGGCACACGGCTACTCATCCGCCGAGGCGAACGAGATCGTGTCCGTCCTCGGACACTTGCGCCGCGTGCAGGAGACGGTCTTGAAGGTGAATCGGCAGTACATCGCATCTGCCGCGACGGACGATGCGTACCGAACCGAGCCGCCGTTCCTGCTCCAGGGCTCATACCGCAACATGGCTCGCATGAGCTCCAAGCTCATTCCGGCCATGACGGCGGAAGAAGTCGACCGCTTGATTGATGAGCACTACGTGGCGGAGTCACAGGCGCTTACCGGTGCAGCCGAGGCCAACCTCCTCAAGCTCGCTGAGCTTCGTGAGGTGATGACTGACGAGGAGCGAGCTCGTTGGGACGACATTCGTTCCACCTTCCAGCGCCAGCAGCGCATGGGCGGCGACGAGCGGGATCCGGCAACCCGCGTGGTGGCCGCCATCGAACAAGTAGCCGACGCCCTCGCCAACCAGGAAGCCCGAGAGGTCAACATCTCCGCCCGCCGCACCCCCGGCACCTGACCCACCCCGCCCCAGAGTTGCCCCGCACTTGCGCCGAAATTTCGTGTCCAGCCCACCGTTTCGGTGGGCTGACGCTGCGAGAAGGCGCTCGGGGTCGTCTCGCACGGCGATTTCAACCAGGTCGGGTTCAACCAGGCCAGAGATCGGCTGGCACTCGAAGGTTCAGAACTTGCCTTGGTTGACGAGCATGTCGCCTCGAGGCAGCGGTTCCATGGCATCCCAGTGCTCTACGATGAGGCCATCCTCGAGTCGGAAGAGGTCGAAGACGGCGAGGTCGTCGTCCCCCATCTGAGCGAGGCAGTACGAAACGACGAAGTTCCCCTGGCCAAGGATCTTGTGTACGTACTTGTAGACCATCGGGGTGCCGGCCTCTGCCATCTGCGTCATGAACGCGCCCACGCCTTCGATGCCATCACCGACCAACGGATTGTGTTGGATGTAGGTCTCGGTGGACACGTACTTCGTCATCGTCTCGCCTCGCCCGTTCACGAGCACATCGTCCACGAAGCTGGCAACGACGGCCTTGTTGGCCTCGGTCTTGTCGAGGTCGGTCACCTCCGTGGACCCGTCGATCTGTGAGTGGCCCGACACCGATTCATCGACCCACTCGGTGATCACATCCCAATGCTCGATGATCTTGTCGTTCGCATCGGTGTCAAACATGTCCATGGTGATCCACTTACTCTCACCGCCGTTGAGGCTCTGCGAGACCTGCATGAAGACGAAGTCGCCGTCTTCGATAGAGCGCACCACTTGAATATCGCGCTCCGGGGTCCGGGCAAGGAAGCCCTCGAAGAACTCGACGAATCCCTCCACCCCATCGCGCACGCCCGTGCTGTGTTGGGTGTAGCGATCGCCGGTGTACGCCTCGATCGCCGCTCGAGCGTTTCCGTCTCGAATCCCCTCCATGTAGAGCGCCGTTGCGTTGTCGAGCTTTGCAGTCATTGCCGATCTCCTGTGATTGAAGGTGTGCCACCCACTCTGAGCTCGAGTTCGGTCACCGTCGAGGTTGAAATCAGCGAACGCCATGGTCAAAATCGGACACATGACGTTCGACACCGCTCGCGAGATTCGCAACGTTGCCTACGTTCCCCCAGCGGACAAGGCGCAGTTCGAACTCATGAGTGTGGCCGAACTCCAGCGCAGAGTGGCCAACGCAGAGCTTCACCAGCATCAGCGAGCAGACTTCGACCTGACGATCGTGTGCACAGCTGGACTGAGCTGGCACGAGGTTGATTTCAACAGAATCGAACTCCGACCGAATCGCGTTGTCTCGATTCGGGCTGGCCAGGTTCATCGGTGGGGTCTTGCCGATGCGGGCTTTGACGGATGGCTGCTCCTCAGCGCCACCCACGACGCGTTGGGCCCCCGAAGCGCCACTGCGATCGACCTGGCGACAGAAGAGTGGGCTGACCTCCGCCCTATCGTCACGCTCGCTCGTCGCCGCCGACAGACGGGTCCCGCACCCATTCCAGTCCAGGAGGCGATGCACACATTGCTCCGCCATGCGCTGGTACCCGAGCGCCACCGAACGTTGAATGCTGCGCACTCGCCGATCTTCGCCGACTTCGTGCAGGCCATGGAGCATGACGCCTCCCACAGTCGATCCGTTCAGCACTTCGCCACCCAACTCGGCTGCTCCGCCCGGACGCTGACCAGGGTGAGCCTCGACGCAGAAGGCAAAACCGCAAAGCGGCTTGTCGACGAACGAGTGATCCTTCAAGCCAAGCGGCTCTTGAGCTTGTCCGGACACACAGCTGCGACCGTGGCGAGCGAACTCGGGTTCAGCGAATCGACGAACTTCGCGAAATTCTTCAAGCGCCACACCAGCGAGACGCCGGGCGAATGGCAGCGAGCGAATCGCCAAGAGGCGTGAGCCGACGGTGGCCGATGGCCTTCCTCAAACAGCTGTTGGAGCAAGTGCGGGGCGAGCGAGAGCAGGGCCACGTCGGTACCGGCTCAGCGCCCCAAGGATCACCGCCGAGACGACAAGACCCCCGCCACCTCCAACGAGCAGCGGCACGTCGCTCGCTGCGAGTGCATAGACCACCCAGCAAACAGCCTCAATGAAGGCGAGCTGCCATGTGAGCACCGAGACGCCCGAAAGATCGGCAGAGCGAAGCGCTGAGACGGCGGCCGGGGTGAACTGACCGCCGTAGGCGAGACCTGTCGCCAGTCCGGCGCCCGCCCACCCACCGAGGATGAAGCCGGAGGTCGGGATGAGGGCGCCGGCAGCGGCAGCCAAGGCGAATCGAACCAGCTGACTTGAGCCGTTGATGCGAGTGACCTGCACCGCCATGACGCCGTAGAGCAGCGTCCCACCGGCGGAGACCGGGAGCAGGCCGAACAGACCCACCGCCCACCCGTACGTCAGCCACGACACGTTCAGAACAAAGGAAACCCCGATCCAGCCAGCCGAAACACCAGCGGCATTGCGGGTGCGATGTAGTCGTACGACCTGAGGCACGATCATCCCCACGCCCGTAGCCGTCGCCACGACGAGCACCAGCGATACAACGAGATCCAGCATGACCAACACCTTCCATGTAAGGACCAAACTCCATGAGAGTCCTTGCGACACGTAAGGTTCTATTCGATTTGAGAACCTTACGCAACCCCCTCGAGCTGATAACGTCGTCACTCATGGAGCTCAGTTCCACAACGCAGTCCGAAATTCGTCTCACCCTCGATGCACTGATGGTGCTCACCAATGGCATCCGCCAGTCCGGAATCGACTTGCGATCCACACTCGACGATCGAGGGTTCAGCCGCGCTCCGGATGCATCAGCGGCGGCGATCAGTCGGCTCACCAGCCGGCTCGAAGGGCTGCGCCCACTCGTCGAAACCCTCTCGGAGATGGAAGATGTCGCGGCGATGGCGCGGGTGAACGAGGAGCTGAACGAGCTGGACGTCCGGCCGTCGATCGTCGAACACGGTGGCGTCGGGCCGCATATTCATTGGACGCCCGCCACGGCCACGTTCGACGACCAAGTCATGACCGACATGCTCATGGCGCTCGCCCAAGAGCTCTGTGACAACGGCACCATCCGTTTCGGCCGCTGCGGCGCCGACGATTGCGACGACCTCTTCTACGACGGCACGCGCAATCGGGCCCGCCGCTTCTGCGACGACCCGAAATGCGCCAGTCGAACACACACCGCTGACCACCGGGCGCGCCAGAGCAGGGCTCGCGAAGCTCCAGGCAAGAAGTGACCTGAAGAACCGAACGTGGCCTCAGGCGTCTTTGAGCGCCGTCTGACAATCAGGAAGCCCACCGATCGGGATGCGGCCACCACACGTAAACCCTGCGTTCTCAAAGCTGCTACCCAACGGGGCGATGACGTACAGGAGGTCGCAACTCACCATGTCCCCCAGTTCGCAGCTTTCGACCAATCCGGGAAGCGCTGAGCTCGACGGGTCAGCGAAGCCAGTGAGTGGATCGATCTCACCTTCGACCGAACAGGAAGAGTCCGTGGCTGCCTCTCGATCAGCGCAGCTGAAGGCCAGATCCCGATACTCCGATCCTTCGGCCGAGACATAGAACAGGATGTCGCACTGCTGCATGTCCCCCGACGAGCAGGCGTTGTACAACCGATCGAGCCGATCGTCTTCGCCATAGTTCTGGAACCCGTCGAGGCCGTACACGACGTTGCGGTTGTCTTCGGAGAAGCACAAGTCGATTGCGGCTAGCAAGATCTCCAGGTCGCCGTCGACATCCTCGCCAAAGTCCCCGGCCAAGATCCGCTCTGGCTCATCCGACTTCGCCACGAGATCTTCCACAACACATCGAGACTCGGTCCGGGAGATGTTGACACCGTTTCCGATGCCAACCTCGAACGAGGACTCAAAACCGCGCAGAAACTGGTCACCGAGGTGCAGATCGCATTCGATGATCGCTCCGACGAGACGGACTCGCTCCGTCGCATCGTCGGCGTTGCCGAAGACCTCCCGCATGTCGACCCCGGAGTCCTCCAGACAATCAACCTCTTGGGGTGCGACCGGCGTTTCGCCGGCATCCGGGGTGATCTGGGAGATCTGGTCCAACGAGTTGGCAATGCGTTGGTCCTGCTCCGACGCACACGCGCTGGTGAGGAGGATGAGGCCGGCGAAGAGGGAGAGGATCCGGGGCATGTTTTCGTATCGGGCGCGGAATCGAAAGGCTTGAAGCAAAGGAAGTCCACGCAAGCCACGGGCCAGGCGAGGCCCGTGGGGGAAGGACCCCCGATGTCCGGAAGTCGGGCACTCTGGCTGAGCGCACTAAGTTCCGGAGGTGGTCTCAGCGACGAACAGCCAGCTCACCATCTTCACGGCTCGCTCGGTGATCACGATGGAGCCGACGGCCTCACCGGCCACGGCCATTGCGGTGCGGGATGGTCTGATCGCTGAGGTCGGCACGCTCGATTCGCTCCAGCCCTGGCTCCGTCACCACGAGCACGTCATTGACGATCGCTACGCCGATTCGGTGCTGATGCCCGGCCTCATCGACCCCCACGTACATCCCTCCCTCATGGCCGCACTCTTGGCGACGGACTGGATCACGCCCGAAGCCTGGGACCTGCCCTCGGGGCCTATCCCGGCCACGCTCTCCCACGAGGATTGGGTCCGCCAGCTGCGAGGGCTGCTGGAGCGAGAAGAGCAGAGCGGTGTTTCTGCAGACACCCCGCTCATCGTCTTCGGCTGGCATGAGCAGTTCCACGGACGGATCGACCGGGAGCTACTCGACAGCATCGAATCGGAACGCCCAGTGATCGTGTGGCAGCGCTCGTTCCACGAGCTGCGTTGCAACTCGGCGGGCCTGACCTTCCTCGACGCCGAGGAAGGGGCCGAGTGGGACCCACACATCGAGCTCGACACGGGACGCCTGTACGAGTCCGGCATGACGTGGGGCCTCAACACGCTGATGCCGATCGTTCTCGAGCCCACTTTGCTGCGGAAGAACCTCGGCGAGTTCGCCGCTCTGGTTCGGGCTGGTGGGATCACGACGATCGTGGATGCCGGCCTCGGCAACCTCGACATCGACATTGAGCTCGGCGCGTACCGTGACGTGCTGGAAGACGAGGCGATCGGCTTCTCGACCCACATGATGTTGAGTGCAGGGCGAGTCCGACAAAAGTGGAAGGACGAACTGTTCGAGATCGCCGAGACGATGCTGAACGAGCAGCCGTCGGCCTCGACCCGAAAGCGTCTCGGGATCCTCAAGGCGGCCAAGCTGTTCAGCGACGGCGCCTTCATCGCCCAGCTCATGAAGGTGGGCGGGCTCGGCTACATCGATGGGCACGAGGGTGCCTGGATGATCGAGCCCGCTCAGCTTCTCCGTCTTGCTCGCCCGTGGTGGGAGCGGGGCTGGGACATTCACATCCACACAAACGGCGACATGGGCGTCGAGTCGTGCCTCGACATGACCCGCGCCCTACTGACCGAGTCGCCCCGATTCGATCACCGCACCACGCTCCATCACTTCGGCGTATCGACCACCGCACAAACCCGGGCGATGGGCTCGCTCGGCGTGCACGTCTCGGCCAACGGCTACTACCTCAACCTCTTCGCTGACACGTTCGCTGAGCAGTGGCTGGGAACCGAGCGAGCGTCCGAGATGACTCGCCTGGGTTCAGTGGTGGCGGCCGGATCAACAGCGTCGGTCCATTCGGATGTGCCGATGGGTCCGCTCGCTCCCCTTCTCGCTGCCTCGACCATGGCGACTCGCCGCACATCTGCCGGGAACGTGCGCGGCGCGGGAGAGGCGCTGACGCCGGAACAGGCGTTGAGGACCATCACGATCGATGCGGCATTCCAGATGCGCCTCGATCACCGCATCGGCAGCCTCTGCGCAGGCAAGGATGCCGACTTCGTGGCCCTCGCCAAGAACCCCCTCGAGGTCGACCCTGGCGACTGGCCTGACATCGAGATCGTTGGCACGGTCTCCCGGGGCATCGTCACGCCAAGCGCTCCTGCTGCCGAGGCGCGTACAGCCAGCATCAGTGCGGGCAAGTGAGCCGAGCGTGATTGGCTACACCATCGTTGGCGGGTTTCTGGGGTCAGGGAAGACGACGCTCATCAACAGCATCCTGGCCAACGCGGCCACCAATCCAGAGGGCGGCGAGCGCATCGCCGTGATCGTCAACGATCTCGGCGAGATCAACATTGACGCTGCGCTCATCGCCCAGGCCACCGACGACACGGTGGAGCTCACCAACGGGTGCGTCTGCTGCTCCATCGGCGACAGTCTCGCCACGACCCTGCGAGATCTCTGCCTCAGGGAGGTGCCGCCAGAGCGCATCGTGCTCGAGTGCAGCGGCGCGGCCGAACCCGGCCCGGTCGCGGCCTACGGAAGCCGGAAGGTGCTGGCCGAGCCCACGATCGTGGTGACCGCAGATGCCACCGACGTTCAGCGACGAGCCGAGGATGCCCGCTTCGCTGCCTTGGTTCGAGCGCAACTCAGCAGCGCCGATCTCATCGCGGTGACCAAGGGAGATCTCGTTGAGGATGGAGGGCACGGCGCAGCGGAATGGCTCCGCAAGGAGACGAGAGGAGCCGTGATCTTGGGACGCCCCGATGACCTCGGCGCCGTGCTGCCCTCGGGAGAACCTGACCTTCTGGAGATCAACCCAGGCACGACGTCCGCCACGGCGCTGAACGTCCGTTCTTACCCGGTGACCGGGATGACCTTGGTGGAACTCGAGCAGCATCTCACTTCGATCAACGGGCTGGTTCGGGCCAAGGGCTTCGGCGAGGTCGACGGTGTTGTATCGCTGATTCAATGGTCCGCCGGCCGTCTCATCGTCGACCCATGGCGCGCTGACCAAGCGCACGCTCCAGGGCTGGTGACCATCTCCTCGTGACGACCAACTATCTCGACACCGAACGCCACCCGATCACGAGCCCGGCGTACATCGAAAGCTGCCGAACCGAGCTCGATGCCGCTGGGGCCCTTGTACTGCCTGGGTTTGCTCTTCCTGCAACAGTGGCCCAGATCGTCGAGGAATCAACTCCTCGCGAAGCCGACGCGTTCTACGCCAACAAAACACACAACGTGTACCTCACACCCGCGGACCCGCGCTTCAGCGACGACCACCCGCACAACCGCCAGATCGTGAGCTCGAAGGGGTTGATCGCAGACGACGAGATTCCCGCCGACTCACCGTTGCGCGTGATCTACGACGATGCGGACTTCCGCCGCTTTCTCTGCGGCGTTCTCGGGATCCCCAACATCCACCCTTACGCCGATGATCTCTCCTCTATCAACGTGCACTTCGCGGCCGAGGGCATGGAGCTCGGCTGGCACTTCGACAACTCGTCGTTCGCCGTGACGATGCTGCTTCAGGCCCCCGAGGGTGGGGCACAGTTCGAGCACGTGCCGGCGGTTCGGAACGCCGACGTTGGCGACATGGCCTACAGCAAGGTGGCGGCGATTCTTGACGGCGAGCATCCCGTGCAGACGCTCGACTTCTCGCCTGGCGACCTTGTGCTGTTCCGAGGCCGCGACGCCATGCACCGGGTCACCCCGACCGAGGGAGTAATCACTCGGATGCTGGTGGTGTTCGCCTACAACGACCAGCCCGGCGTCGCACTCTCGGCCTCCGCGCTCGAGACCTTCTACGGCCGAGACACCACAGGCGCACGCTCGCACTGACCCAGCGCCCCAAGCTCGCACCCCGCTCGTGCCACATGGCCCGCGTGGCACCGTTCAGTGACGCCAGAGCGACAACTAACGGTGCCACGAGATGGGACGCGGCGAGGCGCCGGGCGTCGAGCCCGGCGCCTCGTCAGTTGTGGCGGGAGATGGGCTTCGGACTCAGAAGTCCGAGTCATCCCAGTCCGAGTCATCCCAGTCCGAGTCGTCCCAGTCGGAATCGTCACCCATGAGCTCGTCGTAGGCATCGTCGTAGCCGTCGTCATAGCCAGCGTCGTAGCTGTCCTGATCGAACTCACCGTCGAAATGCTCGTCACCGAAGTCCTCATCACTGAAGTCCTCGTCATTGCCGTCGAAGGTCTCGCCATCGATGCCGTCTTCGTCCGCAGCATCATCGGCTCCCGGAGCTTCCGGAGCGGGTGTGGTCCCGCCTTCGCCGCCGCTGGTGATGAAGTCGGTGTAGTTCGGCACCTCGGCATAGACGCCGGGGGTGCTGCCACCACACTCGTCGCCCCAGCTGACCACGCCGGCCAACTTGGGAGTGCCGTCTGCGTTGCGAATGACGAGCGGGCCGCCGCTGTCGCCGTAGCACGAGTCGGTTCCAGTACCGCCGGCACACGTCTCGGCCGCAGCGTCGACATTGCCGAGTGCGGTCTGGCAGGCGTCGTCGCCGACAAGAGGCACGTCGACCGCAAGCAGGTCGGGCTGGTCAGCCTCGCTTGTCTCGGAGGTGGCGCCCCAGCCAGAGACTGTGGCCGTTGTTGCAGCCTGCAACTCGTCGGCCGTGGCGAGCTGGATCGGCTGCACCCGGTCATTGAAGGTCAGCGGGGAGCTGAGCTTGATGACGGCCACGTCACCGATCTCCCTGGCGGCGTAGTCCGGGTGGTTCTTCACCGTCGACACCTCTACCTTCTGGCCGTTGCCGGAATCGAGGTTCGAGGCACCGGCCACGATGCTGAGCTGGTTGGCGCTCAAGCCCTCGGTGCAGTGAGCGGCGGTGACGATGGTGTTGGCGTCGATGATCGAGCCGCCGCACATGTGGCCTTGGCTGTCCTGGAGGGAGACCTGCCAAGGATGGTTGGCGATGTCGGCCTGCTGGCCGTTCACGATGGCGCCGGCGCCACCGATGCCGAAGGTCGTGAGGCCACCAACGGCGAGGACACCAATTGCTGCCACTTTCGCCGCCAAGCGAGCTCGTTTGCTGTTCGTGTTGTTGGTCTGTGTGTTCATGCTCCAAAGGATCGAGGAGCGAACTTTCGCCTTCCTGAACGACCCTGAACCTCGCGTTCAGGAATGGTCAGCCGACCGTCAGGCGCCGGGCAGACTCACCACGAATCGAGCGCCACCAAGTGGGGCGTCATCGATGGTGATGACGCCCCCGTGGGCCCGAACGATCTCGGCCGAAATGGCAAGGCCGAGGCCAGAGCCGCCTGCATCTCGGCTTCGAGCCTCATCAAGGCGCACGAAGCGCTCGAAAACTGAGTCGCGGTCAGCGACGGGCACGCCAGCGCCATCATCATCGACCCAGATCGCCACGCCAGCCTCCGTCTGCCGGACACCAACCGCCACGGCGCCGGAGGCGTGCCGCACGGCATTGTTCAGAAGATTGGCCACCACCTGCTGCAGCTGATCGGCATCACCCGACACGAGGCCGGCAGACACAGCCGACGTCTCCAGGCTGATGCGGTCGGGCTTCACCAGGCTCGAAGCTGCGGTCAGGACGACGTCGTCGAGATCCACGAGCGCACGCCGACCGATCAGCTCACCGGCATCGGACCGCGCC
>CALKTH010000123.1 GCA_937997485.1 uncultured Acidimicrobiales bacterium
CTCGCCTTCGGCCGGGCGCTCCGGACGATCGCCACCGAGGCCGCCACCCCCGCCAGCGCCACCGGCATCGAGATCAACCCCGCCGGAGTAGCAACCGAGCACATAGGGGAACGTGTCGGTGGTGCAGTAGGCGTAGTTGCCGTCGGCATCGGTCAGGCCGTTGCATTGATCGAGGTCGCCGGAGCCCTCGACGTAGGAGTGGGCCGCCCACGTGTCGGTGGCGAAGAGGCTCTCGTCAGTGAGCTGCCAGGAGGACGTGTATTGGTCGTTGCCGGTATAGATCGGATAACCATCGAAGGCGTAACCCACGAGCTGGGGCGCAGCAGCGACTGCTTCAGGGGTAAAGAGGCAGTCGGTGTTCGGGCTTTGGAGCACGATGTGGATGTGGAAGCCAGTGGGTCCGTTGTGGGATCCGCATTCGCTGGTCGCTCCCACCAGTGAGAGCACATCGCCCCCGGTCCCTTCGGTCGGTCCGTAGATCGGCACGCCGTTGAGTGCGATCGCCGCCGTGCCGAGGGCGGGCACGTCAGTCGTCGTGTCGGCCATGGCCGGGGTCGCCGGGATGGTGAACGTGTAGTCGTTCGGAGCTGGGGTGCCGGGAGACGTCTCGATGTAGGTGTAGTCCGGAATGCCGTTCGAGCTGATCACGATCGTGTCACCATCACAGACCGCGCTCGACTCCGGATCGGCAAGATCAGCGTTCGCCGAACCCCTCGTGGTGAAGCGTGCGGCGATGTCATCGCATGAGCCGGCGGGCTCGATCAAATCAGCCTCGCCCGCGGCATCGTCGGCAGCGTCGTCTGCGGGGCTCTCGGTAGCTGTCTCGCCTCCCGATGTGGTGGGTTCGTTGTCGGTCTCGGACTCGTTGGCGGCGGTTGTTTCGGCGGCCGAGATCGTCGGTGTGTCATCACTCGAACACGAGGCCACGAGAAGTAGCAGAGCTGTTGCCGCAAAGGCAAGGCGTTGTCTCATGGTTCCATGATCGGCAGGCAATGTGATGAGTCTGTGATGAAAGTGGGATCGTCACAGCGCTCTTACGTTCGGTCTGCCAGCTCTGAACGTCTAGGTTCGGCGAATGCGCATTGCCATTGGCGGACTCGAGCACGAAACGAACACCTACGCCACCGAGCCGATGGGCACAACGGGTCGAAGCCATTTCCAGAGCGGGAGCGGCGAGGAGCTGTTGAACGCACGCGGGCAGCGCACATTCCTTGGCGGCTTCGTGGACGCAGCGGAGGCTGCGGGACACGAGATCGTGCCGACCTTCTGGGCCATGGCCGGTCCTTCCGGGATCATCGAAGCTGGTGCCTACGCCGAGATGAAACAGGAACTGCTCGAACGCCTCGCCGCCGCCGGGCCGCTCGACGGGGTCGCCCTTTCGATGCACGGAGCCGGTGTTGTCGAGGGCATCGAAGACCTGGAGTCTGACCTGGCGGCTGCGGTCAAGGAAGTCGTTGGCGACATCCCCCTCGTGGTGCCGCTGGACCTGCACGGCAACATCACGCCGGAGATGGGTGAGGTGATTGATCTGATGCTCGGTGTGCACGAGTACCCACACACCGACAGCTACGACCGGGGCGTCGAGTGCATCGAGTTGCTTCCAGATCTGGCCAGCGGAGCAACCCGCCCAACGACCGCTGTCGTGCAGATGCCGCTCCTTCTGCCGACATCGACCACTGACATCCAGCCCGCTGCCGGGATCCGCGACCGTTGCCTCGCCGCAGAAGCGGCTGATGAGAGGGTCATCGACGCCACCTTCTTCCACGGCTTCCCCTACACCGACGTGGCCGCCACCGGTGCGTCCATCGTGGTCACGACGAACAACGACCCCGCTCTCGCTCAGCAGGTCGCGGCGGAGATCGCCGCCGAGGTGTGGGCATCACGGCAGGAATTCCTGAGCGAGGCCACTCCTCCGAACGTTGCCATCGATCTGGCCCGCCGCGTGCTATCGGAACAGGGTGGCCCCGTCGTCATGAACGACACGGCCGACAATCCGGGAGGCGGCACGCCGGGCGACGGCACCCACCTGCTCCTAGCCATGCTCGACGCTGAGCTCGAGAACGCCTGCTTCGGCTTCGTGTTCGATCCGGCCGTGGCAACCCAAGCGCACGAAGCAGGAACGGGAGCAACCATCCAGGTCCGCCTCGGCGGCAGACACGACGATCTTCACGGCGCGCCGGTGGAGGCCAGTGCCTACGTGAAGACCCTGACCGATGGACGCTTCATCTATACGAACCAGATGTTGGCTGGCGTGCGAGCGAGCTACGGCCCGTCCGCCCGGCTGGTCATCGGTGGCGATCGCCGAGGGGAGAACGGCTTCGACGTGATCGTCACCTCGAGGCGGAGTCAGACGTTCGACCGGGAGGTGTTCCTTCTCCACGGGATCGATGTGAACACGCGCAGCTTCATCGGGCTGAAGAGCAGCCAGCACTTCCGAGCAGGGTTTCGAGACCTGGCCACTGCCATGATCGCCGCCGACAGTCCGGGGCTCACCACGCGAGAGGTGACCGTGTTCGAGCATCCCAGTGCGAATCGTCCGCTGTGGCCCCTCGAGCCCGATCTCGAATGGTCACCTCCAACCAACACCTAGCACCGCCACCCCGACCCCGACCTCACTCACTTTCTTCGCTCGCTCGCTGCTCGTCCACCCGCCGCTCTCGTAGCGAGTCGGGCTCACGAAGTGGGCGAGGCGGGTGATCGCGGTGGCTGGCGAACGGTGCAAGAGCAAAGAGAGCGGACGTGAGCCAAAGGCCAGCTCCGATGGGTGCGTCGATGTTCATGCCGACATAGAAGCCGGCAACGAAACAGGCGATGGAGATCGTCCAGCTCGCGATGAACCATTTCGTCATGCGGATGCTCCGGTCGATGTCGAGTGCAGGACGACCGTGCAGCCACCGCGGTGGGGATCCCGAAGCGTGAGTTCACCGACGACCGCCGGTTCCTGAGCCGAGAGGTACCCGTCGATCAAACCCCGGTGCAGCT
Source organism: uncultured Acidimicrobiales bacterium (assembly GCA_937997485.1). GTDB lineage: Bacteria > Actinomycetota > Acidimicrobiia > Acidimicrobiales > SZUA-35 > SZUA-35. Next base: position 2,983 of record CALKTH010000123.1, read on the forward strand.
CGCAGATCACGCTCGGATTCTTCGCCGCCACATCGGCAAAGGGGCAGTGTTGGAGCGTGATGACACCGTTTGCCCTCATCGTTGGCTCGAAGCCCTCAGCGCCGAGCTGTTGGGCGAGCTCGCTGATGGCATCGGCGGGATCGTCCACCGAGCGGATCGCACGGCCCTGTGCCACGCGGTAGCCGACGTCATACGGATCATCGCCGCTGGACGTGAGCTCCAACAGCAGCTCGGCCAACGATTGGTAGGACCCCGAGACCGAGCCGAACGCGCGGAGCGCATCCGCCCGCAAGGTGTACAGCTTCCGGGGACGGCCCCGCGACGTCCGCTTCTCGGTGTCTTCAGCGATGAGACCGGCATGTGTGAGCACCGCAAGGTGCTGCCGAACGGCGTTGTGGTTGAACCCGAGCAGATCCGTGAGCTCTGCGACGGTGACTGACGCCGCCGCGTTGGCAATGTGGCGAAACAGCTTGAACCGGCTCGGATCGGCCAGCGCCTTGGCCTGTGCCTGCATGTCATCGGAGAGATCCATCACCGTTCGACCTGGGGCGGATCGTCGACGTTGGGCGTGCGAAGCGGAAGTTGCTCGGCGTGGACTCGAGCCACGTTGCGAGCCAGCGTCTTGGCTTGCTCGACGTTCGGGCCAGACCAGCGAAGATCGATGGTCTCGACGAACAATTCGAGCCAGCGGGCAAAGTGCGCGTCGGTGAAGGGACTGATCGAGTGGATCTCGAGGTGTTTCTGGAATGGGTTGCCGGCGTAGCCCGGGGTCCCGAAGATCGCCCGCTTCCAGAAGCCCGCAAGCTTGGGGATATGTGCCGACCAGTCAACGCCGGCGACGTCGTTGAACATCGGTCCGAGAAGCGCGTCCTGGGCGACATCGCCGTAGAAGCAGCGAACGAGTTCTTCGACGTCCGCCTCGTTCGACAGATCACCGAGCGAGGGTCCGGGTCGGGCGACGGGCATCACGAGCCAACCTCGATGCGTGCGAGGGCGGCGGAGAGTGAGACCATATTTCTACTCTATGGTGTTTTAAATCGGGCGTGCTGCCCAGCGGCCCTCCGAGCCAGTCAGCGGTTCTTGATGAGATCGAGTGCCACGTCGATGATCATGTCCTCTTGTCCGCCGACCATCCGGCGCTCACCGAGCTCGAGCAGAATGTCTCGGGTATCGAGGTCGTACTGCTCCGCTGCTGCCTCGGCGTGGCGAAGGAAGCTGGAATACACCCCGGCATAGCCGAGCGAAAGCGTCTCTCGATCCACGCGAACCGGCCGATCCTGGATCGGGCGCACGAGATCTTCCGCCGCATCCATCAATGCGAACACATCACAGCGGTGCTCCCATCCTTCGAGGTTGGCGACGGCGATGAACGCCTCGATCGGGCAGTTGCCGGCGCCGGCTCCCATACCGGCGAGAGAGGCATCCACCCGGTAGCAGCCTTCCTCCACTGCGACGACAGAGTTCGCCACACCGAACGTCAGGTTGTGGTGCGCATGAATACCGATCTGCGTTTCCGGCCGGAGCACGTCCCGATAGGCCCGCATCCGGTCCCGCACATCACCCATCGTGAGACGACCACCGGAGTCGGTGATGTACACGCACTCGGCACCGGCGGCCTCCATGATGAGTGCCTGCTTGGCCAGCGCATCTGGCTCGTTCATGTGGCTCATCATGAGAAAGCCCGAAACGTCCATCCCGAGATCTCGAGCCTTGGCGATGTGCTGATCGGCCACATCGGCCTCGGTGCAGTGCGTCGCAACGCGGACCGACTGCACGCCCAGGCTGTGTGCCCGCACAAGGTCGTCGATGGTGCCGATTCCCGGAACGAGCAAAACCGTGAGCAGCGCCGTGTCGAGAACGGACGCCGCCTCCTCGATCCACTCCCAATCAGTATGGGCTCCGAAGCCGTAGTTGAAGGACGAACCACCGAGCCCGTCACCATGGGTGACCTCGATCGCATCAACGCCAGCGGCATCAAGCGCCTGACAGATCTTGCGAACGTGCTCGATCCCGTACTGATGCCGAATGGCGTGCATACCGTCGCGCAACGTCACATCTTGGATGTAGAGCTTCGGCGGTTCGGCCGCAGCAGCGGGGGCAGTGGATTCATTCGAGTCAGCCATGCGCCAGTGCCTCCGCAGTCTGAATCGCAGCTGAGGTCATGATGTCGAGGTTCCCCGCGTAGGGCGGCAAGTAGTGGCCTGCCCCCTCCACTTCGAGGAACACGCTCACCTTCCAGCCTGTGAACTTGCGGTCGAGCTCCGGAATCCGTACCGGCGCCCCCTCGTCGATCCGATCGACCTGCACATCCTGCTTGAGTCGGTAGCCGGGCACGTACGCCTGCACTCGCTCGACCATGGCTCGGATCGACTCCCGGATCTCTTCCGGCTCCCCGCTCTGAATCAGGCAGAAGACCGTGTTCCGCATGATGAGCGGCGGCTCCGCCGGGTTGAGCACGATGATGGCCTTGCCGCGTTGCGCTCCGCCGACCACCTCGATGGCCTTCGACGTCGTCTCGGTGAACTCGTCGATGTTTGCCCTGGTGCCTGGCCCAGCCGAACGAGAGGAGACGGACGAGACAATCTCGCCGTACTCCACCTGGGCAACCTGATTCACTGCGGCGACGATCGGGACTGTGGCTTGACCGCCGCATGTCACCATGTTGATGTTGGGCGAATCGAGGTGCGCCTCGAGATTGACGGGCGGAATCACGTAGGGCCCGATCGCTGCGGGCGTGAGATCGAGGATGCGTTTGCCATGCGCCTGGAGCACCTCGTTGTGGCGGGCGTGAGCACCGGCGCTGGTGGCATCGAACACGAGTTCGACATCCGAGAACTCGGGTAGGCCAACCAGGCCGTCGATCCCGTCCGATGTCGTTGCGACGCCCAACCGGCCAGCACGGGCAAGTCCGTCGGATTCGGGATCGATGCCGCACATCGCAATGACGTCGACAATTTCGGAGACGCGCTTGGACTTGATGAGCAGATCCGTACCGATATTCCCGGAACCGATGACTGCCGTCTTGATCTTCTTCACGCAATCTCTCCCAAACGTGTGGTCACGGTGCCGAGGTCACCGAAGTCGGCATCCACTTCGTCGCCAGGCGACAGCGGCTGCATCGGGCCAAGTGCTCCGGTCATCACGACATCCCCGGCTCGAAGAGGGGTTCCGCGTTGCGACATGGTGTCGGCCAACCAGCGAGCGGCGTGCAGCGGATGTCCGAGGCAAGCGGCGCCGGATCCGGTCGACACCTCGCCACCGTTGATCCGCATGGACATCGGAATCGTCCGCAAGTCGACCGAACGAAGAGGGATGGGTCGCCCTCCAAGCACATAGAGGCCGCAGCTCGCGTTGTCGGCGACCGTGTCCACGATGCGGATGTCCCAGCCGGCGATTCGGCTGTCCACCACTTCGATCGAAGGCAGCGCATAGGCCGTGGCACGAATGATGTCGTTGAACGAATGCTCGCCCTTGTCGAGATCATGCTCGAGAACCAGCGCCACCTCAGCTTCGGCTCGAGGTTGGAGCAGACGTGCCGCCTCCATCTCCACGCCATCGCCCACCTCCATGTCGACGAACAGCGTGCCGAAGTCCGGCTGATCAACCCCGATCTGAGCTTGCACGGCCTTGGAGGTCACGCCGATCTTGCGTCCGCTCACGCGGCGGCCAGCGGCGATGTCGAGCGAAGTGTTGACCTCCTGCACGGCGTAACCAGTGTCGATATCAGTGGCGGTTCCGAGCAGGTCTCGAACGGGGCCACAAGGTGTGGAGTTTTCCGCCGCAGCCCGAAGTTGAGCGGCGGCTTGGGCGATCAGCTCATGAGAAGTCACGCCTGCGTCCCGCCTTCGGCGGAAGCGTGCTCGGCTGCGAGGCGAGCCTGCTTGTCGGCCAGGAGCTCACCGCCGGCCATGAAGTCCGTGTTCGGGAACTCACTAATCCACACCCGCACTGCGGTGCGAGGTGCGCCGATGTGCTCGTGCATCGCATCGGTAATGGCATCCATCAGCGCCTTCTTCTGTTCCGGGCTTCGGCCTTCAGCCATGTGAACGTTGACGAGCGGCATGGTCAGACTCCTTGGACGGTGACAGAACCGAGGTGTGAATAACGTGCGGTGGCTACGGTCCCGACACCAAGGGGTCGAGCATCAGTGGCGGCCCCGGCCATCACGATCCATCCGGCTTCGAGCTTCTGTCCGTGCTTGCCCAAGTGGTTGGCCAACATGGCAACACACGCCGCCGGGTCTCCCAGGAGCGCAGCCCCCGTAGCGGTGCCGGTAACGGCACCGTCGATCTCGAACACGCAGCCCAGAGTCGTGAGGTCTGCCTCGCCGGGGGCGATGCCGTCGGTCCCGATCGCCACGCGGGCAGCCGAGGTGTTGTCAGCGATCACATCCGGCAATGTGAACGAGAACGCTTCATAGCGGCTGTCGATCACTTCGATGCCGCCGACGATCTCGGCCGTGGCGTCGAAGACATCAGCCACCGTCACGCCAGGTCCAGCAAGGTCAGACCCCAACCGAAACACGAGCTCGGGTTCCACTCGCGGATGAATGAGCCCGTCGAGAGCGACGTCTCCGGTGGCCGGCAACACCGACGCGGCCGGAACCCACCCGTAGACCGGTTCATCGACACCCATCTGTTCCTGCTTGGCGGCCGAGGTGAGGCCGAGTTTGGCCCCGGCCAGCGTGTCTCCCCGACCAAGCATCAGCTCCAGAAGCGCGGCCTGGATGGCATACGCATCGTCGATCGGTAGCGCGTCAATTTGTTTCGTGATGGCCTGCACTTCGCGACGTTCGTCCGCTCCAGCAAGCAGGTAGGCCGCCCAATCGGCATGATCAATCTCCGAAGCTGCCATCAAGCGAACCGCTCACTGTCGTCGCCACGATTCGCCGCCGCCTCGAGGTGCAACTTCTTCAGGTCGTCGGCCTGCGGCGAGTAGCGCATCGACCCGCGATCGATCCACTGCGTGGCGAACTCGGCCCCACGACCGAACTTGTCCCGTTCCAGGGGCAGCACGATCTGATCGTGCGGCTCACGAATGACGGCGACCGGATCGTTGCCGTCCTTGACTGCTTGGATCGATTCTCGGAACATCTTCCGCATCGTGACCACACCAATATCGCTCTTGGTGATGTGTTCCTTGGTGCGATCCACGATGGCGCCCTGGGTCACCCAGGCCATGATGTCTTGGCCTTCGATGTAGTCGACGATGTGCTCGCCGTTGCTGTCGAGCCACTCGTACTCATAGTCCACTGCGTGCGCTTGCTCAGGAAGCTCGATGCCCTCCGGTGCATGCACGGTGTAGAAGAGAACCCACGTTGTTGTGTCGTCGACGGGCACGCGAATCTGCATCTGGTACACGCCGTTGCCACCGACCCACATCTTGTAGGGGAAGACGAGCGGATGGCCGATCTTCCAATCGTCGGAGTTCTCGTCCTGACCGACGAGCAGTCGGCGTTTGATGATCCCGTGCTCGAACACGTCGAAGCCGATCTCCGCGTGCTTGTTCGACTTGAACGCGCTCGGCATCTCGAAGTTCTTGTGATGGGCAAGAAACTCGAAGTACATGCCGTGCAGGGCTTCGACGTGGTACGGGTCGACTGCGTTCTCCATGATCTGCAACCAGTTGCAGGGAAGCATCGCGTGCCCGATGTCGCGCACGCCGTCCATCACATAGCCGGAGTACCGCGGGAGCTCCGGCGCTGGCCCGTCGCCGACATACGCCCAGATCAGGCCGCCCAGCTCTTGGGCCTTGCCTGCCTTCACGCAGGCCTTTTCCCGGAAGGTCGGCGAGGAATCGGGCTCGGCGAGAATCTCGACCAACGTGCCACCACCGTCGAATTTCCAACCGTGGTAGCCGCACCGCAGCCCGCCGTCTTCGACCATGCCGTAGACCAGAGACGCGCCGCGGTGGGGGCAGCGCTCAGCAACGATGCCGTAGGCGCCGTTCGGCTCCCGGAACACCGCCCAGTCTTCGCCAAGCAGACGAGCCTTCTTCACTGGAAAGTCCTCGAGCTCACGGGTGATCGCCACCGGATACCAGTAGTGCCGGAGCACATCGCCCATCGGCGTGCCGGGGCCTACCTGGGTGAGTTCGTCGTTCTGTTCCTTGGTGAGCATCGCAGCTCCTTCGTCGGGGACCGGAGGGTCCGCAGTGGGATGGCTTCTTGCTTGGGTGGATGAATCGTGATTGGCCCCGGCAGCTCGGCATCGCTGGCGAGCCGCCAGGGCCATCGACCGTCAGTCGTCGATGGTGACCGTTCCAGCGGAACCATCCACAGTGATGGTCATGCCGGTCTCGATTTGCTGGGTGGCAAAGCCCGTACCCGTCACCGCGGGCACCGCGTACTCCCGACAGACAATCGCGGCGTGGCTCATCATTCCGCCGATGTCGGTGACGCAGGCCTGAATGCGGGGGAACACCGGAGCCCAGCTCGGAGCCGTGATCGGGGCGACGAGGATCTCGCCGTCCTCGACGTCGTTCACATCCTCGGGAGTGAACACGACCCGGGCTTTGCCGGTCACACGTCCGGGCGAGGCGGCCATTCCGGTGAGCCCACCGCTGTCGTCATCTTCAGATCCGAGCCATGTCTTGACTGAGTCCGAGGTGATGCCCCACAGCATGATGGTGAACGGCTCGGTGATGACTTCCGGTGGCTCGCCCAGCGCCTTGGGCGGGCTCCACTCGCTCATCTTCGCCACGATCTCTCGACGACGAGCGATCTTCGGCCCCCAGTGGCTGGCTGCAGCGGTCGGGGCATTCACGGCCCAGTTGGAGTAGTAGTCCCAGAGAACCTCGTCGATCTCGTCTCGCTTGAGATACATGACGTCGTCGTCGGCCGACATCATCCCCTCCTTGGCGAACACCGCTCCGAGCTGCTTGATCTTTCGCCAGACGACGGACATCGTCCAGTGTTCGATGTAGAAGTTGTGGTTCTCCACGTAGGGGAAGACCACTCGCGCCAAGCCGAGCTTGCCGTTGAACGCCTCTCGGTCTTCATCGGTGGCGAGGAACTCGGAGTACTCCTCGACGATCCGGTCACGCTCGGCCCGGATGGCCTCGATCGGGCGGGTGATGTCTTCGCCAGCCTCGATCTTCTGGATGTAGTCACGGACGTAGGCGAGCGGGATCTCGGGATAGTCACGCCACGTCTTGTCAAAGTGGTAGAAGCCATTGCCCGATGTGAAGTTGAACCACGGATCCTTGGCTTCTTCGTACGCGGCAAGCCACTGCCCACCGGCATCCGTTCCGAGGTTGGCGAGTGCGGTCTGCGGATCGGCAAACGCCTCCGCGATACCAAGATCCACGGCCAGCTGAGCGAGCACCTTCAGCTCTTCGTTGGGCCGGAAGAGATCCACCTCGACGCCTGCCACCATCTTGGCGATGCCGAGATCGGGGATGCTGGGGAACGCTTCCTTGCAGAAGCCGAAGAAGTCGAGGTAGGCGGCGTAGCCGAGGTTCAAGAACTCGAAGTGGTAGTTCCAGGTCTGCAGGATCAAGTCTTTGAACCGGTGGTACTCCTTTTGGAGCGCATAGCCGGATCCGAGCCCGACCCCGTCGGTGATGACGGAGAGCTCTTCCATTTCGGGCAGCGGGCTGAAGTCGAGTGACTCGATCTCGTCGATCGTGGTCTTCACCTTGCCCAGCCAGGCGTCGTAGAGCTCGTCCCAGTTCATGAAGTAGTGACCGGCACGCTCCATGAACTGCGGCACCCGAGCTTCGATCTTCTCCGGGTCGACAGCAACGGGCGACAGGTACGGGTATCCGTAGAGCACACGGAAGTCCACACCGTCGGCCGGCGGGATCCGGTAGTGACGACTGTTCATCTGACTCAACGAGGCGATGGCCAGCTCCATGAAGGTGGAGTCGAACGGGGTCATTGCATGGCCCCAGTGCATCGAGTCCCAGAACCAGAAGCGATTCTCTTCGTAGTCGCGCCGCCCTTCCCCGAAGGGGACCGAGTACGGATACAGCTCTTCCCAGCCGTCGACCCCTTCCGGACCCTCGATCTCGAATGGGCTTGGGAACCTGTCGTTCGCCATTTCTTGCTACTCCCCTAGTTCAGGTACTGCTTGTGGTTTCCGCTGCTGCGGCTTGCTGATTCCTGGTGTGCAGTGGCGAGACGAGGGTCGTCACGATCGACGACATGAAGTCTCCACCCCCCTTGCTCACCGAGGCTCGAGGCTTCTGGGACCAGACGGTTTCTGGTCGGCTCTGAAGCATCACGACGTTCTCGCCTTCGGGCAGATGGCGATCAATGGCCCATTCAACGTCTTGGGGGCAGCCGTAGTGTTTCTCCGCCCGACGGGCCAGCTGGGCCACCGCCTTCACTTCGTTGTCGGTGAGGCAGGGCTCGCTCTTGCGATCGTCGGGAACAGGGAGCTTCTTGACAACACCCGATTCGGTGAGGCGGTATTCCACTTCCTTGCTCGAAATCTCTCGAACGGCGATCTCCTGCAAGACCTTGTCGATGAGGAAGTTGTCCGGGGTGACTTCGCCAGACACAACGGCTTCGCCGAGACCCCACGAGGCATCGATGGCGACTTGAGTGCGGTCGCCGTTGGTGGGGTTGATCGTGAAGGCCACGCCAGAGGCAACCGGGTCGACCATCTTCTGGATCCCGACCGACATGGAGATGCCCTGGTGCAGGTAGCCCATCTGATGGCGGTAGGCGATGGCTCGATCGGTAAAGAGCGACGACCAACACTTACGAACATGTTCAACGACGGCGTCCGCACCCCGAACCCACAAGAACGTGTCTTGCTGGCCAGCGAAGCTGGCGTCGGGCTGGTCCTCCGCCGTCGCGGAAGAGCGAACGGCAACGGGCACATCGTCGACGTCGCAATGCGCACAGAGGCTGGCATACGCCTCACTCACCGCAGCAACAACGGCCTCCGGAACGGCGACGGACTCGATGGCGGCCCGGATCTGGTCTGACGTCCTCATGTTGGCCGCGAAATCGGCGTGGTCGATGCCTTGCAGCAAGACGTTGACCTCATCGACCAGGGCTTTGTCTCGCCAGATTTGCTGGTAGCCGTCAATCGTGAGAGCGAAGCCGGGCGGAACGGGCAGCTTGGCCACCATCATCTCGCCGAGACTGGCGTTCTTCCCACCCACGAGTTCCTTTTGGCTTCGCTCATAGCGATCGAACCAAACGATCAAGTCGTTCATGTCTGCGTTCACTCTCCTCGCGGTGAAAGATCGGATCGTGGGCAGGTTCTCCGCCCAGTCGATGACGGGACATGCCTCGCACATTTCACAGCCCTCCCCAGTTCTCTGACACCGACCAGGCGGGCAGCGCGAACGGATCGGGGATGCGGACGTCCTGCACCCGATTGCGATAGGCGATCAGGGCACTGGTGCGGCCTTCGAGCAGCTTGGCTCGCACGTGCTCGGTGTTGTACGGCTCGCCCGGGTCGTACCCCATTGCCACAACGGCGAAGGCCCGAATGGGGCCGGAGTGCGTGGCGATAGCGAGGCGGGCGCCGGGAAACTCGTCAGCCAGGCGACCGATGCCAGCCCAGAACCGACGAACGCACATGGCTGGCGGTTCGAAGTGGATCATCGGGATGCTGAGCCAATGCTGGATGGGGTCGGCGCCACCCTGTTGGGTCCGCCAGAACCGGTCCATCTCGACGAGCCACAACGGGCGCTCGCCCTTGTTCGAGCGCTCGAAGTCTTCGAGGATCGCGTGGTACTGCCGGAAGGCTGCGGTCACGTCCTTGATGCCGTCCGGCGCAGCGAAGCCGAAGTTGCGGAACTCGTCCATGCCGTCGGGCTCGACGATGGTGACCTCCTTGCCGAACATCTCCAGGCCATCCAGCAGCCCGCGGTGGATTTGCTCCGCCGTCTCGCGAGCACGATTCGTGTGGGCGTGGCGCAACACCACGGTCTCGCCGCTCTTGACACGCTTGGCCATGGTGTGGCCGTAGGTGTGGGCTTGCCACGCACCTTGGGGAGTCAGGCCCGAATCGGTGGAGTAGCCCTGCGTCTCGCCATGGCGAATCAGGTAGACGTCGTTGACGACCTTCGTGTTCGCGGCGTCAGCCGGAGCCGAGATTTCCTTGTTCCGGTTGTCTTCGGTGAGTGCCTGCTGCATTGGCAGGCTGCGGTCTTTGAACTCGACCGGAGCCGTAACCGGGGCGCCCGAGCCGGCGTCACGGAACCGGCGAAGATAGAGCGGCGTGCCGTCGTCGGCCGGAGGGGTGGCCTCTCCGTTGGCGCGCTCGGCCTCCAAATAGCGGGCCAGGTACAGGGGAGGATCCACTCGCTCTGACGGCGTGGGAGGCGGGTTGCTGCCGTTGCTGCTCATGAGTGGACCGTCATGAAACTCGGCTTGACCTGACCCTCGTAGGTGAAGATCGCTCGACCCATCTCGGCTTCGGTCCAGGTGGTCGGCTCGTCGTCGGGATCGAACCAGTACCCGCCCGTGTAGACCTCATTGCGGTTGCCCGCCGGGTCGAAGAAGTACAGCCCGCAGCCGCGGGTCGCCCCGTGCCGAGTTGGCCCGGCGTCGATGTGGACGCCGTGATAGGCGCAGGTGTCGGCAGCTCGCCGCAGATCGCTCCACTCATCGACCCAGAACGCCACGTGATGGAAGCCCCCGTTCGGCCCGGTGATGAAGGCAATGTCGTGGGGCGTGTGCGTGCGTTCGAGGAACGTGACGAGCTGGTGGCCGTCGTCGGCCATGATCTGCTCGGTCAGACGGAATCCGAGCACCTCTTGGAAGAAGGCGGTGATTCCGTCAACGTCTTCACACATCAAGAAGATGTGATCGATGCGCGGCGGGTGAATGCCCTTGAGTTGGTCCGGCGCTGGTGGCGGGTTGTTGAGCGGTAGCCCGTTGCCAACCTGGGCCATGCCCCACACCAGGTCGATCACGTGGCCGCTGGGGGCGGTGAACCGGGCAACGTGCCCGCTGCCCGGCCCGAGCGCCCCGGGATCGAAACGCTCGATTTCGAGGCCAGCCGCCGCGGCGGCCTCGCCGAGCCGATCCAGGTCTTGCAGGTTCTCGACCTTGAAACCGAGAGAGTCCAAGCCATATGTGGCCGCTTGTTGGAGCACGATCGAGTGATGCTGATGCTCATCCCACGCCTTGAGATACACCCGCTCCACGGAGCCGTCGCCGTCTGCGATTCGGGCCGTCTCGATCAGTCCGACGACCTCGGTGTAGTAGGCGTGGGCGAGCTCGAGGTCGGGCACTCGAATCACGGCGTGAGACAGGCGAAGGATGCCGCTCATGTGTGGACCCCGACGAAACGCTGATTGACGTCGCCCTCGTAGTAGAAGATCGCTCGACCGATCTGATCCTCGGTCCACGTGATCGTGGGGAAATCGGGATCGGGCCGATAGCCGCCGGTGAAGACTTCGTTGCGAGTCCCCATTGGGTCGAAGAAGTAGATCGTCTCGCCACGTGTGATGCCGTGACGGGTGGGCCCGATATCCACGGCAATCCCGTTGAAGGCCAAGATGTCGGCGGCCCGACGGACGTGATCCCAATCGTCGAGCCAGAAGCTGAAGTGATGCAGCGTGCCGTTCGGGCCCTGCACGAACGCAATGTCGTGTGGACGATGGGAGCGCTCAAGAAACGCACCGATCTGATGCCCGGCTCCGCTCACGATCTGTTCGGTCAGACGAAAGTCGAGTACCTCCCGAAAGAAGGTGGAGACCTCACCGACTTCCTCAGCCTGCACCAGGAGGTGATCCATGCGGGGAGGGGCGATCCCGATCAGGCCCTCGGCGATGGGTTTGGGGTTGAGGAGTGGGAGCCGACCGCCAACCTTGTGGACGTTGTGCACCAACTCCATCTCATGACCTGACGGGAGCTCGAACCGGATCGACTCGCCCTGGCCGATCTCCTCCCCATCGGCGATGCGATGGACCACGATCCCCGCGGCTTCGATCCGAGCCTCCAACTCGTCCAGGTCGGCTTCGTGCTCGACCTTGAAAGCGAACCGATCGAGCCCAACCCGTGGGTGATAACGAACAGCGAGGCTGTGGTGATCACGCTCATCCCAACACTTGAAGAAGAGACGATCCCCGTCGGCACTGGCCTCGCGTTCGACCAGCTCGAGGCCCAGAACTTGCGTGTAGTAGGCGGCGGCGAGGTCGAGATCGGGAACCGTGATATCGACGTGACTGAGGCGAAGAACTCCCATGTGTGACCGACGTTACATCTCATGTTTCACATGCCGGGAAGATGTCCCGCTCTCCGGAACAGATCCGATACGGTCGCTCTGTGGCTGACGAAATCGTTCGCAACTCGACGCTGAACTCGGTGACCAACGCCGTGCGAGTGCTGAAGTCGTTCTCGACCAAACATCAAGAGTGGGGCGTGAGCGACATGGCTCGTCACCTCGGTCTCTCCAAGTCAACGACGCATCGGCTGCTGGCCACCCTGGCCGAGGAGGGAATGCTCGACCAGAGCGAGAGCACCGGCCGCTACCGGTTGGGGTTGGCTGTCTTCGATCTCGCCGCCGCCGTCCCCACCCAGTTCGATCTGCACGAGGCCGTGCTGACTCCCATGACCGAGCTTCGGAGCCGGACCGGCGAAACCGTGCAGGTGGCGGTTCTCGATGGGCTTGAGGTGGTCTACATCGAGCGTCTCGACGCACCGGGCACAACGCGAATGTTTCTGCAGATCGGGCGGCGAAACTGGGCCCACTGTTCTTCCACCGGCAAGGTGCTCCTGGCCGCTCTCTCTCGCAGTCGTCTGGATTGGCTCCTCCGCAATTGGGACCCCGTTGCCTTGACGGAGGACTCGATCACGGATCGTGATGCCCTGAGCCGAGAGCTCGAGGAGGTTCGCCATGCCGGCTTCGCCATCAACGACGGCGAGGCTGAAGGCGGAGTCTCGAGCATCGGCGCGCCGATTCGCGATTCGAGCGGTCGAGTGATCGCCGCACTCAGCTTGGTGGGCTCCTCGGAGAACGTGGATCGCCACAACCAGCGGCTCGTCCAGAACGTGATCGAAGCGGCAACCTCAGCCTCACGCCGCCTCGGGCATCGCGGTGTGGCATGAACAGCGCTGTGGCATGAACAGGGGTGTGGCATGAAGCTCAACGTTGGTCGCCTCGCAGACCTACCAACCGACCGGTGCCGCGCGACCGAGGACGGCAGCACCATCGTGTTCCGAGTCGGCTCTGAGGCGAAGGCCTTCGCCAACAACTGCCTGCACCAAGACGCCCCTCTTGCCGGCGGCTGGATCACCGATGGGATCGTTGCCTGCCCCTTCCATTTTTGGCGATACCACGTGGCCGACGGGCAGTTGGTTGGCTCGGTCGCGGCGTTGGTCGCCCGCCCGGTGACAATCACCGATGGCGAGGTGTGGGTTGAGGTACCGGATCGAGACATCCGCTCGGTTCGAGAAGTGATGTTGGATCACGCACGCACGTGGTCCCGAGAGGATGCCGCCGATGATCGAACATGACCGGGCCAGCCGCGAGCACGACGTGCTGCTCCTGGACTTCGGCGGAGTGTGCTTGCTGAATCCGGTAGAGCTTCACGCGCAAACCGAAGCGGCGCTCGGACTCGAGCCGGGGACGCTTGACTGGATGGGTCCGCTCGACCCCTCGACGGATTCCCTCTGGCGTCGGATGGTGGCCGCAGATGATCTCACCGAGCGGGAGTATTGGGCGCTACGAGCCACGGAGGTCGGAGAACTCGCTGGCCGCCCTATGGAGACTCGGGACTACATGCGTCTCGTCTACGAACCGGCCCATGATGGCCTGATCCGCCCCGAATGCGTTGAGGTCGTTCGTCAAGCACTGGCCGCTGGGTTCGGCGTGTCGGTTCTGACCAACGACCTTCGTGCCTTCCACGGCACTGAGTGGGAACAGGGAGTCGCCATGCTCAGGATGATCGATCACCTCGTGGACTGTTCCGATACCGGCATTTTGAAGCCAGATCCGCGGGCGTTCACTCGGGCGGCTGAGCTGATCGGTGTGCCGCTCGATCGCATGCTGTTTGTCGACGATCAGCCCATCAACGTGCAGGGCGGTATCGACGCCGGGCTCGATTCGGTGTGGTTCGACGTGGGCAACGCAGCCACCGCGTGGGCGGGTGTCGCGTCCCGGCTCGGATTGTGATCGCTCTCCGATGAGAGATGAGTTCGATCCGGAGTCCCTCGCCGCTGAACTCGCTGAGGCTCAACGCAGCCAGGATTCAGTTCCCCTGTTCACCCAGCGATTCCTCGACTTCACCTGGGACGAAGCTCGGTCGGTCGCACGGTCACGTGACGCGCTTCGGGCGACGATGGGTGATGAACACGTTGGCTACAAGCTCGGATGGACATCGACGGCGATGCGCCAGGCGCTCGGGATTGATCAGCCCAACTGGGGCACGCTGTGGGCTTCCATGCATGTGGGCGACGAAATTCAGCGAGACCACCACCGCCACCCAAAGGTGGAACCGGAGCTGGTGTTCCGATCCACTACGGCGCTCGCTGGCAAAGACGTGACGGCGGCGGACGTGATCGACGCCGGCGGCCAGTGGGCGATCGGTCTTGAGTTCGTCGACCCAACGTTCCCGACCTTCGACTTCAAGTGGCTCGACAACACGGCCGACAACTCATCCGCCGCCGCCATCGCCGTCGGGAAGTTTCGAACCGTTGAGGCCCCAGGCGAGGTGGAAGTGACCTTCGCTGCCGATGGCGACTCGAGGCATGGCCGCGGCGTACAGGCGATGGGGGATCCGAATGAAGCCGTGGCTTGGCTGATCCGGAGCCTCGCCGCCGAGGGCGCCTCACTCGAACCTGGACGCCTTGTCTTCACTGGCGGCCTCACCGCACCCTTCGACGTACGGGCCGGTCAGCGGCTCAGCGTCGTCGCCGCAGGGTTCGACGGCGTCAACGTCTCCGTCACCGGCTCGTGACAGCTTGGGTTGCGTGTCAAGCTTCCTTGTCTTAATGTCAAGGAAACACGACAGAAGGAGCAGCCCGTGTTCGACCAACTGACCCTGCCGGAAGACTGTGCAACCGCTGTCGATCGCAAGAACGGCCGGCGTATCGCCGCCTGGAGCATGGCGTGGGCGCTCGCCTTCGTCGCCTCAACGTGGCTACTGAGATCAGAAACGGTCACGAACGAACCGGCGTCGTGGATGCTCGCCGTGGGTTGCCTCGCCCTTGGCGCTGGCGGTCTTCTCGCCTTCCGACGGTTCCTTCTCGAGGCTGACGAACTTGTCCGACGCATTCAACTCGAGGGCCTGGCCTTCGGCTTCGGCGTGGGCCTCCTCATCGCGCTCTCCTACCAGCTGTTCGAATTCGTCGGAGCTCCCGTTCTCGACGTGGGCGAAGCGGTGACGATCATGATCGTTGGCTACGTCGTCGGAGTGCTCCTCGCCACGCGCCGCTATCAGTGACGTGATGTCGTGAAGAACAACCTCCGGGTGCTGCGCGCCGAACACGATCTCACTCAGGCGGCGCTCGCTCAACGGCTTGGCGTCTCCCGCCAAACGGTGAACGCGCTCGAGGTCGGCAAGTACGACCCCGGCCTTCCTCTTGCCTTCAAGATCGCTGAAGTCTTCAGCCAGAAGATCGAAGACATCTTCGAGCCGGAGCACTAGCGGCAGCTAGCGATCGGGCGGAAAGCTCTGGAGCAGCAGGTCGAGCGTGAACTCGAACGCGTCGCCGGTCTCACCGTTGCGGTGCTGGTCGACATGGTGGAGCACGTGGGCGTGCCGTTGAGGTTCGACAACTTCCAACATTGCCTCGATCGCGGCCGAGTCATCACTTCCGGCGTTCGCCATTGCCTGCCGCTGGAGCATGTAGCCCACGGTGTGGTTGAAGAGCGCGTGGAACGCCGTGTGAGCGTCTCGTTCATTGAGCCCCGAACTGGCGAACGCCGCCAGCTGCCACTCCATGAGATCGAATCGGCGAGTTCCGGGCACGGAGCGGACCCAGAGATCGACGGACCAGGGGTGCTGCTCGAACATGGCCTTGAGGTCCAGCGAGTGCTGGCGGAGCGCGGGCTGCCACTCAAAGGCTTCGTCGATGTCTGGCAGCACGAGTTGATCAACGAGGCGCTCAACCATGCCTGTGTGCAGATCAGCCTTGTTCTTCACGTGCGTGTAGAGGGACATGACCTCGAACCCCAGCTCGGCCGCAATCTTGCGCATCGAGAGCTTGGCCAACCCATCTCGTTCCGCCACGCGAATCGCGGCCTCGATGATGGCTCCTCTGGTGAGCGGAGGACGTGCGGTGGAGGCCATGAGTTGCGAAACCCTACACGGGCCGTACAGTGTACCGAT
>CALKTH010000124.1 GCA_937997485.1 uncultured Acidimicrobiales bacterium
GGCCCACACGCCGTAGAGCGGGTCACCGCGGTGTTCCGGATCCACGAGCAGGGAGAGCGGCGTCGACCATCCAGAGGACTGCCGGTAGTACTCCTCACAAATGCTGACCCGCTGATGCTCGGTCGCTTGGAGCCAGCCGAGAATTGCCTTCGTGGGAAACAGCCGATTGGAGAAGACGTTGATGAAATGGCCGCCGGGCCGGAGAACTCGGCGAACCTCATCGAACACTTCGAGCGGCCGAGCCAGGTAGTCGACTGACACGGCACACACCACGTGATCGAAGCTGGCATCTGCGAAGGGCAACGACGGGAGGGCATTGAGGTCGCTCAGCACGCCCCCGCTTGCCGCTTCGTTCCTCGTCAGCTCGGGGCCGTTCATGCCAAGAGTGATGAGTGTCTCGGGAGCGGTCCGAAAGTGGGAGATCCATGAACTCATGAGGTCGAGCACGCGCCCCTCCACCGACAGCTCGGAGTAGAGCGCTCCCGCTGCCTCGATGGCGCCGTCGTCGATGTGGGTCACCAGGCGAGGCTCGGCATAGAACGAGCGATCGCTCGTCTCATCTTGACGAGCGAAGAAGTGGGCGGGGAACGCCTCGTAGCGGGGATCGTCGCTCATGAGGAGGAAGGGTGGCCCGCCAACGAAGCCAATCGCAACACGGGGCGCATAGAGACTCGGTCGGTTCTCAAGGAGCGGCAACGTTCGGTCGATCAAGAAGTGTGGAACCGACCTGGGCCGAACGCGCTCGCACCCTTCTGCTCACCCGGTTCGAGGGGAGCCTCGCCACCGTTGATCTCGATGGCCGTCCCTACGTTGCCACCGTGCCGTTCGTACCCGATGCCAGCGGCGCCCCGGTCATCGTTCTCTCCAATCTCTCGCAGCACACCATTCGTGCGCACCAAGACCGCAGGGCGGCCATCAGCCTGGGCGATCGTCTGCTGATCCAGGGCGACCTGGAACCCGTGCCTGGGCTTCAGCAAGTGGCACTCACCGATGCGTTCGTGGAACGCCACCCCGACCAGCGGCCCCAAGTTGAGTCACTCGACTTCTCCTGGTTCCGCCTCGCGCCCGAGCGCGTGCGATGGATCGACGCCGATGGCACCGAGCAGTGGCTGCGGGCCGAAGATCTTGCTGGAGCCGAACCGGATCCACTCATCGAGCACGGGCTCGACTTTCCTGAGGAAGTTCGTGCTCGCCTGGCCGACGAAGCGCTCCTGATCGTAAAGGTCCTCGGAGGTCGGTGGCTCGCCAGCGAAGCCTCGGTGGTGGACCTCGACCGATACGGGGTGGTCTTCAGCGCCACCGAGCCAGCGGGTACCCGAGACTCCCGAGTGCCGTTCCCCGAGCGCATCGAAGATGCCGATGACATTCATGCCGCGATCGGCGCCCTCGTCGCGGCCGCTCGAGCTGGCGCTGCTCGCGATGACTTGGTGGAAGTCGATCCCGAAGTTGAAGCTGCCCGGCGAAACCAGCCGTCAGCGGCGAGCCTGCTGGACGCCATAGAAGGCGACGGCGGCGGCGCTCCCGACGTTGATGGAATCGACGCTCCCGCTCATGGGGATTCGCACGCGCTGTTCGACAGTCTCCAAAGTGCTGGCGGCGAGGCCTGGGCCCTCAGCCCCGAGGAGGAGCGCGACGCGCTCGCTCTCGCCCAGGGTGAGTTCATTCAGGGCGACGGCATCGTCAGCTGGGGTGAGCCCGATCACTCGGAATCCGGCGTCGACGAGCTGACCGAGCCCGTCGGGGAATGCCTCGAGCCGGGCATAGGGGAGAGCGAAGGCCTCGCCCATGGAGACGCGGCCGCTGCGCCGGTAGAGCGGGTCACAACAGGTGGGGTCGCAGAAGAACGCGTCGACGCCGAGACCAGCAGCGCACCGCAAGATGACGCCCATGTTGGTGGGATTGTTGATGGCCTCGAGCACGACGATCGTGCGAAGACTGGGGTCAGCGAGTAGCTCGGCTGCGGTTGGCACCTCTCGTCGACGGAAGCAGGCCAGCGCTCCTCGATGCAGGTGATAACCCGTGATGGTCTCCAGAACCGTTGGGCTGGCGGCGTAAATCGGAACCTCTGGCCCGATCTCTTCCGGCATCGGGCGCGACCGTTTCCCATCAACAAGGACGGACTCCAGCTCGTAGCCCGCCTTCAGAGCGCGCTCAACGACCACATCCCCCTCGGCGATGAACACGCCGGCCATGTCACCGTTCGGCCGTTCCCGAACCTGACGCAGGACGTGATCACGCAAGCCCTGGAACACATCGATGCGGGGATCGGCCGGATCATCGATGGCAATCGAACCGGGCAAGCTCACAGGGCCAGCCCTGGTTTGGGCTCAGGTGCCATACAACGGCACGTCCGGCCCAACGACCTCTTGGAACAGACGAAGCACTTCGCCGTCCTCGGCGTGCCGGCCGGTTTCCGCCTTCGAATAGATCAGTTCGTCGTTGACGACGACATCGAACACACCTGCGGTGCCAGTGACCAGTGTGAGGTCATCGATGACGTGCTGATAGTTCGACAGCAGATCTGAGACCGCGCTCACGGCGCGGGGCGAATAGTTTCAAGGAACGCAGTACGTGATGGAGATGCGATAGCGCTGATCAGACATGCCGCCACGCTAGCCCAGTGAACAGTTCGTGCTGGCTGCGCTGAAGCTCTCCGCCCGAGTCAGGCGCGGCTATCCTCTCGGCCCATGAAGGCCATCGTCATCTACGAGTCACTCACCGGCAACACGCGCAAGGCAGGCGAGATGATCGCCGCCGAACTGAATGCGTCCGGGATCGAGACCGTGTCCTGCTCGATGCGCCAGATCGCCCTGCCGCAGCTGGCTGAGGCGGACCTGGTGATCGTCGGCTCCTGGGTCGACGGCTTGTTCTTCGTCGGTCAGAAGCCGGCCGGTGTTCGTCGTCTCGTGAACATGCCGGTGATCGACGGCAAGAAGACCGCCGTGTACCTCACCTATGCCCTGGACAAGGGCTCGGCGCTCCAGCAGTTCTCCGACATGGTCGAGCGTCGTGGCGGCGACGTGATCGGTGGCATGGCCATCAAACGAAGCAAGCTCGAAGAAGGCGCCGTCGAGTTCGTCGACCGTTTGGTCGGAGCACTCGAAACCGCCTGAGCCTGCTCTGAGCTCTCAGAGCAGGGGCGCTCGCAACTCCGTGAGCGAGAGCCTCGCCGGCACAAGATCGAGGCGGGCCACACGGTCTTGCACGGTCATGAGCATGTCGTCGCTGACGTAGAGCGGATCGGCAGCCCATCGAACGCCCTCGAGCCAACCGGCCACGTCTTCTGCGTGCAGCTCGTAGCGCTCCTCGATCCGCGTCGCCACGTCGGGCAAATCCAGCAGCGCCGCTGCCTCGGCGGAGGCCAAGCGGAGGGCGGTGCGGACTCCTGCGCCTGCCCGCTCCGCAAGTTCGGGCTTGGCGATAGCGACAAAACAAGGCCACGGAGTGGGCTGGATTCCGATGCGACGGAAGCTCCCCGCCCGCACGAGGGGAGCGGTCATCGCTCGTTCCCAGAGGAACACGTCAGCCTCTCCTGCCAGCAGCGCTCGCTCCGCTCCGTCGATGTTGTTGACGATCACGAAGTCATCGTCGCTCAACTCGAAGCCACGCTCGCTGGCCAGAACGTGCGCCATCAGGTGCGAGCCAGAGCCGAAACGAGAGATGGCGAATCGCTGCCCCTCGCCTCCGAGATCGCCCCATGAGGTGATGGCTGATGAGGCTGCGACGTGCACGCCCCAGTGCAGCGCTGACGCCACCCACGTGCCGACGATGCGAGCGTCCAGGCCATTGCCGATCGCCGAGACTGCACCCTCGGTCAGCACCAATGCTACGTCGAGGTCGCCGTTGCCGACCGCCGCGGTGAGTGCGCCGGTGCCGCTCGGCTCATCAACCCACGTCACGTCGAGGCCTGCGTCAGCGAACACGCCCCGCTCGACGCCTCGGCGCCACGGAAGGTTGAAGTGTTCGGGGACGCCGCCGACTCGCAGAGATGTGGGTTCGAGATCCGCTTGATTGCTCATCAGAACCAGCGTGCCACGATTCGAACCGCGGACCGGTCAGAAATCGAGCATCGATGAGCGCCCGGATCCGGCTCCTGCCACATCGGGCTGCTTCACGGTGCCAGAGCTGGCCACCTTCCAGAACGCTCGATAGCTCGGGTACTCGAGCTCCTCGACAACCCAGCCCGAACGGACGAGTTCCTCGTGTAGCCGTGGCAGGTTCCGCCACGGCACACCCATGTCCACGTGGTGCGCCAAGTGCCAACCCGTGTGGTACGGAACCATCCAGAATCGTGCGAGCAACGATTGACGAATGACGTGAGTGGTCAGTCGACGATCCTTCGAGCGCACGAGGCCGCCGTGTTCAGCGATGGACCGCAGGCGGTTCGAGACCCGCCACAGGGTCGACCAGGAGAGAATCCACACCACATACATGAGCGGCCGCATCACGGCGATCGACACGCCGATCATGACGCCTTGCACCATGAGGATCTGCTTTGCTTCCGCCGCTCCCTTGCGAGCGGCCCGGTAGAGCCCGCGGAAGTTCTTGTAGGCACTGATGCCGGTGGCGTCGCGCTTGAGTTTGCGTCGCCAGGAGTCTGGCGGGACGGGGTACCCGCTGTAGAGCGAGAGGTCCGGCTCTTCCGGGCCCATCTCGTCTCGATGGTGAGCGAAGTGCGAGCGGCGGTAGGCGAGCAGTGCCTGGTAGGTGGGGTAGGCGAGAATCCAACGGCCGACGAAGTCGTTCACGGGTTGGCGGCTGAAGAGAAGCCGGTGGGCCGCCTCGTGTCCGAGAATGTTGAGCCCGACATGGCCACGAGCCATGAGCACGAACGCCGCAAGATAGGCCCACCAGGTGTGGAGGTAGCCGGCGAGGCCCACAACGCCGAAGGAAAGAGCCACCGCTCCGATCACCGTGCCGATGTTGCGGGCGTCGTCGATCGTGCGGAGCTCATCGCGCAGAGGGCGCGTTGCCATGCCTCGTTCGTTCAGCCGATCGGTGGGAAGAACGTCGGGCAGCTGTTCCTCTGTGGGAACCATCGAGGTTGCCATGACGGCAAAGGCTAGATCAGCCCCTCGGCGAGAAGCGATTCAATCACCAGCGCCACGCCGTCTTCGTCGTTACTTGCGGTCACTGCATCAGCGGCCGCGATCACTGCCGGATGACCCGAAGCCATGGCAACGCCTCGCCCGGCCCAGGCCAGCATTGACCGGTCATTGTCCTGATCTCCGAAGGCCACGACTTCCTCCGATCCAATGCCAAGGTCGCCACAGAGCGAGGCCAACGCGGCGCCCTTGTGCACGCCGTCGGCGGTGATCTCCACAAAGTCGGTTCCCGAGTTCGAGGCCACGACGTCGGTTGGGAGCAGGGGAGCCACCGCATCCATCCAGGAGTCGTAGCCCATGTCCGGATGTGTGATGAGCACCTTCAGGACGTCGCCGTGCTCGAGCGAGGTGGGATCAGGACGCTCGCCACCCCGTTCGGAGAGCTTGCCGAGCTGTTTCGCACTCTCACCAAGCCTTGCGACGCGATGCTGCATGTACGCGGCGTCCCAGAAGAAGCCGATCTCGGTTTCCCACGCCAGACCGATCTCGGGGTGGCGTTCTTGCACCTCACCAACGATCGAGAGCGCTTTGGAGCGATCGATCAACTCGTTGCTCACGAGCTCGTCAGCCTTCAGGTCCCACAAGGTCGCCCCGTTTGAGCACACCGCCCACGTGATCGCGGCATGGGGGCGCAGCATCGGCAGGGCCGAGAGTCGGCCTCGGCCGGTAGCGGCAACGACGATCGCTCCCGCCTCGCTCGCAGCGGAGAGCGCAGCCGCGGTGCGGCTCGAAATCGCTTTGTCCGAGCCCAAGAGTGTTCCGTCAAGATCGCTAGCAATGAGCTTGATCACCGTCGGTCCCTCACGATTGGCCGATCACAACTGGGACTGGCAATCGAGGAAGACGCCCGCCACGTCGGGGTCATTGAGATCGAGGTTGGCGAAGGGATCGAAGTCGGCGTCGGCCGCGATCAGCTGGGAGATCGTGAACGCTTCGACGTCGAGTTCGCCCTCGTTCAGACAGGCGAAGAAGGACACAAGCTGATCGAGCGTGGGTTCGGCGCTGGCACCCGGTGCGGGGAAGAAGTCCGCCGTCGCGTTCTCCGAACACGAGCCACCTTCGTCGGGGACCTCCAGATCGATGAGGTAGGAGTTGACCACCGGGGCCACGCAGTCGAACGAACCGTAGGCAGTGTGCCCCTCGGCCTCGACGGTGTAGAGCACGCCGGTGTCGAGGAAGTCAGCAAGCTCGACGGACCATTCGTAGGGAGTGGCCGGGTCGCCCGTGTTGCCCAGCACGAGGATCGGTGCGGCCTCGGTGGCCGGGCCGAGGATGAGGGGATCGATCGGATCCGGAGCGAACTGGCAACCCGGATCGCCTCTCAACGCGTCGTCGAAGCGGACCGATGAGGCAGCCTGTTCGAGTGCGGCCGCTCGGGCGTCATCACCGGACAGCCGGGATGCGTCATCGGCACAGTTGATGAAGAAGTTGGCGACGTTGCTGTTGTCGTACGTCCCGTCCGGGTTGCGGCCCTGAAGGCTGTCGCCAAGGGCTTGCAGGATCGACCCGTCCTGCACCGCCTCGGCGACGAAGAGGCCTTCGGCCAGGATGGGCCAGGCGTCGACGCTGTACAGCGAGGCGATGACACCCAAGTAGAACTCGCCTGCGGTGAGCACCCGACCATCGGTATCGGTCGGGAAACTGCCAAGCTCACGAATCTCAGACTCGATCGAGGCAAACACCTCATCGGTCGTGCCCAGCTCGGCGAGGGGACAGTCGGGATCGGCATCGCAGGCCTCGGCGAAATTCGCGAACGCTCGATCGAACCCTTCACCCTGTCCCTTGCCCAGCTCGGAAAGCTCGGTGACTGGCTTCACGCCGGCGTCGAGCACGAGAGCCCGAACCCGTTCCGGGAACAGTTCGGCGTAGGTGGCCCCCAGGCGTGTGCCGTAGCTGTAGCCCACGTACGAGAGTTGCTCGTCGCCGAGGGCGGCTCGCAGAAGATCCAAATCTCGGGCCGCATTGTTCGTGCCAACGAATCGAGCCACTTCGAGCTCCTCGGCCGAGCATGTCTCGAGCTCGGCCTCGGCCTCTTCGAGCAGAGCGTCCCAGCCGGCATCGTCGTCGGCCTCGAGCAGTGTCACGGCATCGTCGATCTCTGGCTCACACACCACCGATGTGCTCTCTCCCACGCCGCGGGGATCGAAGCCGACAAGATCGAATCGGTCCTGCACTTCACCGGGCAGGGTGAACAGCGCTGTCTTCAAGAAGTCGATACCAGACCCGCCTGGGCCCCCGGGGTTGAAGACGAGCGAACCGATCTTGCTGTCAGGCGCACCGGCGGCGACGCGGGCAACGGCGATCTCAATCTGTTCCCCATCAGGGTCGCCGTGATCGAGCGGCACCTCGAGAGTGGCGCACTCGAGCTCACCACAATCGCTCCACTCCAATGTCGAGACCGGTGCTGGTGCTTCCGTCGTCGGCGGAACGGTTGTGGTGTCCGCCGCAGCTTCGGTTGTTGTTGTGGTTTCTTCTGCAGCAGAGGCTGTGGTCGGTGTGTCAGAGGAGTCCGCGGCGTCTTCTCCGCTGCTCGTGCAGGCGCTCGCGGCGAGCGCGAGCGTGGTGACGAGGGTGAGCGAGAGACGGCGTCGAGTCGTTCGATGACGAAGCATGAGCCCACGGTAACCTCGCCGCATGACCGCATGTGTGGCACTCGAGTCGACGATCTTCTCCCATCTGGGTCTGCCGTCTCCACACAACCTCGAAGCGCTTGATCGCTGCCTCTCCGCCGTTCGCGCCGGGGGAGCGGATCCCCGGATCACCGCCATTCTCGACGGCGTCGCCCATGTGGGAGTCGATGAGGACCGGCACGAGCAGATCTGCGGGCCGGCACGGAAGGTTGCGGCCAGAGATCTCGGCGTGGCCATTGGCCAGCGTTGGGCCTACGGGGCCACCACCGTCTCAGCTTCGCTGACACTGGCTGCGAGCGAGGGCATCGAAGTGTTCGCCACCGGTGGCATCGGCGGCGTGCATCGAGGTTGGACCGACACGGCCGACATCTCCGCCGACCTCGGCGCTCTGGCGTCGCTCCCGCTCGTCACTGTCTCTGCTGGAGCCAAGATCTTCCTCGATCTGGCAGCCACGCTCGAACGCATGGAAACCGACAGCGTGGTGGTGCTGGGCTGGCAGACCGACGAGTTCCCCGCCTTCCACGCTCGCTCAAGTGGGCTTCCTGTCCCACACCGTGTGGACTCCGCCGACGAAGTTGCTCGCATCGCCCGGGCTCACTGGGCACTGGGCGGCGGCGGCGTTCTCGTGGCCGCACCGGTGCCTGAAGACGCTGCGCTGGATCTGGTCCAGCTAGAGATGGCGGTTGACGCTGCGCTCGATGCAGCTGAGGCATCCGGCGTGGCGGGCCCTGCCATCACGCCAGCCGTCCTCGGGGCGCTTGCCGACGCAACCGATGGCGAGTCCGTGCCGACCAACCTGGCGCTGGCCGAGAACAACGCCCGCATCGCCGCTGCGATTGCCGTCGCACTGGCCGAAGACTGAACGTGGTGGATTGGGGCAACCCCAAGCTCTGGCGGGCCGACGCCTTCCTCGGCGCACATGAGTGGCTGACACGGAGAGCGGCCATCATGCCCACGAGTCGCCGGGCCAACCGCTTCGGTACCTACGGCGAGGGAACGATCATCTGCTTTCCGCCAACGGCGCTCTACGGCGAGCATGCCATCCACATTGGGCGGGACACGATGATCGGTCCGCACGTTTCGATCACCGCGGGCATGACCCCCGGGCAAGAACTCATCAACGATCGCATGGTCGTCATCGGCGATCGGTGTCTGATCGGTCGACACTCGAGCATCGCCGCTCACTTCGAGATCGTGATCGACGACGACGTGTTCTTCGGACCCAATGTGTATGTCACCGATCAGAACCACGCCACGACAGATCGCGATGTGCCAATTGGCCGTCAGTCACTGCCGGAGAAACCGGTGTTCATTGGCGCCGGGTCGTGGCTCGGGGCGAACGTTGTGGTGACTCCGGGCGTCAACATCGGCGCTCACGTGGCGGTCGGTGCCGGCTCCGTTGTCACCCACGACTTGCCTGATCACTGCGTCGCGGTCGGCGCTCCAGCGCGGGTCGTCAAGCAGAACTGACGAGTTGGTCGATCACAGACCGACGTCGGCCCGGCTCACGTCGGCGCCGAAGGTGTCGCATGCCTCGGGGTTCCCGGTGTTGAAGCCTTCCATGAACCAGGCCTGGCGGGCCGCAGCGGAGCCGTGCGTCCAGGTGTGGGGATCAACTCCGACGCCGGCCTGCTGCTGAATCCGGTCGTCACCCACCGCAGCTGCTGCCCGGAGACCCTCTTCGATGTCGCCGGTCTCGATGATGCGAGTGCCGTCGGAGTTGCGCCGCTGCGAGGCGTCGTTGGCCCACACACCGGCCAGGCAATCGGCCTGGAGTTCCTGGCGCACCGACAACTCATTCTTCACGCTGGGGTTCTGAGACTGCACTCGGCGCACGTTGTCGCTGATGCCGGTGACCGACTGAATGTGGTGTCCAACCTCGTGCGCCACCACGTATGCCTGAGCGAAGTCGCCAGGAGCACCGAACTTCGTAGCGAGCTCGTCCCAGAATGACAGGTCGAGATAGACACGCTGATCACCCGGAGCCGGGCAGTAGAAGGGCCCGACGGCGGAGGTGGCGTTGCCACAGCCGGTGGACACCGAGCCGGTGAATGGCACGATCGTCGTGTATTGGAATTGCAGGCCGCTGGCTTCGAACTTGCGATCCCAGGTGTCTTGGATGTCGGCCATCAGCGCACCGATGAAGATCACTTGCTCGTCAGCCTGCGCATCGCTCGGAGCGGGCAGGGGATTACCGACATCCACGGCTTGGGCGCTCGGAGCGCTGCCGCCGTTCAGAAGCGAACCGCCACCGAGTACGGCGATGAGAATCGCCATGATGATGCCACCGAGCCCACCCTTGCCGATCGGGAGACCACCGCCTCCGCCCATCGAGCCCGAGGCTCGTCGCCCACCGGAACGGCTGGAGCGACCGCGGCGATCCTCCACATATTGCCGGCCCGCTTGGTTTGCCTTCTCATCAAATCTGACCATCGAGGGAACACCCTAGCTAACGTGCGCAGGTGGGTTCGGTTCCTGGGAAATCGCGTTGGTTGATGGCCGCTGCGTTTTTCCTTGCCGTGTCGAGCATTGCACCAGCAGCGGCTCAGCAGGATCCGGACTCGTCCGACGCTCGTTCGCCACAACTCGTGGTCGACCACCTCGGCCATCCGGCGTTGGCGCCGCCCGCCGAGGATCTGCACGATCTTCTCCGGGCGGCGCGGGCGGAGGAACCGGTTGTCGCCGAACGCCAGGCGGGTCTCGTTGTGGGAGGAGGCCCCGAGCAATCCTCCGGCCTGCGATTGTGCTTCAGCCGTCGAGTCCCGGATGTGGTGCGCCGCAGCGCGGTCGAGGCGGCCACACAATGGAGCGACGCGCTCGACCTCACCGGCCCAGAACTAGAGATCGACATCTACTGGCTGCCGTTCCAGTCGCCGGCTTCGCTCGGTGCGGCCGGCCCTACCACCTTCGTCGCCGACGCTCGTCTGCCCACCAACCATGACTATCCGGTTGCTCTGGCCAGTCATCTGCTCGATCAAGAACTCACCGAGAGACTGCCGTGCGACCTCCGCCGCGACGGGGACATCCTCGTGCTACTGAATAGCGCCGCCGGGGGAGCAAACCCGCTGTGGCACCTGGGAGAAGGGGATCCCCCCGCCGGTGCGGTCGACCTCACCACGGTGCTGCTCCACGAGCTGGCACACGGCTTCGGCATGGTGACATCCGCCCAGATCGCCGACCCTGACGGCGACGAACAGGTGCTCGGGCTGCGATGGCCGGGCGTTGATCAAGATGGCGGTCAGATGCCAGGCAACATCTACGACGCGTTGGTGACCAGATGCGACGTCGAACAGCCCATTGGCTGCCGATCGACCCGCTCGGTTGCATTCGGCGACACGTCGGTGCTCACAAGCGGCGCAGCGTGGCTCGACATGGGCGGCACATCGAGCACCGAGTTGTTCACTCCCCTCAGATGGAACAACGGCAGCTCGCTCGTGCACTTCGACGAGGAGCGCCATGGCGGTACCGACCCGCTGATGACGCCGTTCGTCGAGCCTGGTCAAGCAGTGCGAACGCTCGACGCTCGCACTCTTGATGTGATGGAGCGCATGGGCTGGCGGCTGCAAGACCAGACAAGGCCGGCGATCAACGTGCCGGAGGATCTTGGACCGGCGCTCGCACCCTTCGAGTCGCTTGATCAGCTACGCAAGTTCATGAGCGAGATCGACCCCAGCGAGCGGGTGACGTTCGAGGCCCTGGTGTCGTCTCTCGATGCGCAAGGTCTTGCGGCCACCGTCCATCAGAGTCTGACGAACCCAGACGATCAGCCCCGGCGACAACTCACCCGCCTGTATCTCGGCGTGCTGGGTCGAGCGCCCGATATCGGAGGCGAGCAGTTTTGGCTCGAACGCCTGGGCGATGGCATGTCGATGGAAGACGTTGCCGAGCGCTTCACGGCCAGTGACGAATACCGAGCCGCAGCTCGAAACCCGGAGGGAACGTTCGTCGAGGACGTGTACGAACGAGTCTTCGGTCGGCTTCCCGATGAGGATGGCCGAGCGTTCTGGATCAACGAGTTGGAGCAGGGTCTCCACCCGGGCCGGTTCACGCTCGTGCTCACCGAAGCGCCTGAGCATCGAGAGCTCGTGGTCCGACAGGTCGACGCCCACCAACTGACCGTCGCCCTTCTGGATCGCTCGGCCACCGCGGACGAGGCCTCGCTCGATGGCTTGGACCTGGCGGCACAGCTGCTGGCCAGCGAGGCGTTCCGGCTCCGCTTGGGCTGACGGGTTCCTCAGGCGGCCAGGGGACGGCCGAACGGGGGTGTCGACCAACTGGCAAGGAACGCTTCGGCCCGCAGGCACGCTCCAAGAAACAGGCCGAGTTCGTGCTCGGCGACTTCGTTCATGGCGCCTTGCACGCTCTCTGACACGGCGGCCAGAACGGCCGATTCATCACCGGCGGTAAACGAGGCGATGAGACCACCTGCGGTGCTGATGAAGTCGGGGACCATGGTGACGTTCTCGCGCTGGAGCATGGCGAACGCCTTGGTTGTGAAGGCCAGCGGGCCCCAGGGCACCACCGCCTTTGCCTTGACCATTGGCGCACCTTGGTGAGAGAGGGTGCCCGGCTTCGAGCCGCACAGCACCGCATCGGCTTCGGCTCCCCAAATCATCCACGGCTTGTCGGCGGCCGCTGGGACCTTCACTTCGCTGGCGCCAGCTGCCACCAAAGCTTCGGTCAACCCATCAAGCCCTGCTCCTTCGATCGCGAAGGTGCGGCCGTGCAGCCCACCGAGCGCGGCCGAGGTCGCAGCGACAACACCGGCCACGAGAACTTTCGGGTCTCCGGCCAACGGCTCGACCGCCGCGGCGCTGAGGAGTGGTGCGAGATCACTACGGTCGGTGCCCTTGCCGGCATCGAGAAACCAGTTGTTGGCTGCAGCCAGTGGCTCAAGCTCTTGCACGAAGGCCTGCGTCGCTTCGGCGACCGCATCGCCCTCGGCGTTGATTCCTGCCGACGCTCCGCCCCGCTGTTGCTCGAAGGTGGCCATCGTGTAGGTGGCCGAGCGGGCGAGGTCCTTGGCGCTGCTCTGCAGGATCTTGCGGCCTGTTCGCACCACACCCGCCGCGGGAACGGGTGTCCCGTCTACCGGCGGAAGATCGGTGACAACGAAGGCGTCGGTCGACGTGAGTTTCATCAGTGGCACCCGGCCAACATACGCGCCCTGCCACCAAAACGCCGAAACCCCGCCTGTGACCGCCAAGAGCGGCCCCAAACGGGGTTTCGATCACATGCGTGTGATCAAGGATGAATCAAACGAAGGCGCTGGCGAAGACCAGGCTGACGATGGTCATGACCTTGAGCAGGATGTTCATCGCCGGACCGGAGGTGTCCTTGAACGGATCGCCAACGGTGTCACCGACAACGGCAGCCTTGTGCGGGTCGGAACCCTTGCCACCATGGGCGCCAGCCTCGATGTACTTCTTGGCGTTGTCCCAGGCACCACCGGCATTCGCCATGAAGATGGCGAGTGCGAAGCCGGTGACGAGGGCGCCAGCGAGAAGGCCACCGAGGGCATCGACGCTGACGAACCCGACCACGAGGGGCACCACAACGGCGAGGGCGCCGGGGATGACCATTTCCTTGAGGGAAGCTGCGGTCGAGATGGCCACGCAACGAGCGGAGTCGGGAATGACGCCCTCTTTGCCTTCACGCAGGCCAGGAATCTCACGGAACTGCCGACGAACTTCCTCGATCATCTCCTGAGCTGCACGACCGACGGCGTCGATTGTGAGAGCAGCGAAGAGGAACGGAAGCGCAGCACCGATGAACAGACCGATGAACACGTCGATCTCGCCGATGTTCAGGTTGAGCACCGTCTCGCCCTCAGAGGCCGTGAGGATGGCGAATTCAAAGCTCTTGAACAGGGCCAGTGCGGTGAGCGCAGCCGAGCCAACAGCGAAGCCCTTGGCCACCGCAGCGGTGGTGTTGCCGAGGGAGTCAAGTGCGTCAGTGACCTCGCGGACGGACGGATCGAGCTCCGCCATTTCGGCGATGCCGCCAGCGTTGTCAGCGATCGGGCCGTAGGCGTCAACAGAAACCACGACGCCGGTCGTGGCAAGCATGCCGATGGCGGCGATGGCGATGCCGTAGAGGCCGCCGAGATCGCCGGCGGCAACACCGTCAACTGCGGCACCGTCGGCGAAGGCGAAGTCGCCACCCCACCAAGCCACACCGATGCCAATGAGGATGAGCGCAACGGAGGCAGCGACCGAGATCATGCCAGCGGAGATGCCGCCAAGGATCGTGGTGGCCGGACCGGTCTCGGACTGCTGAGCGATCTTCTTCACCGGGCCGTAGTGGTCTGAGGTGTAGTACTCAGCGGTCTTGCCGAGCGCCCAGCCGACGAGGAGGCCGCCGACCACGGAGATGGCAAGACCAATCGGGTTCTCAAAGATCGTGCTGTCGTCGAACACCACGAACGAGGCGGCGATGACGCCGACCACGGTGATACCCATGGCAACGTTGGTGCCTCGGTGCAGCGCCTTGGAGAGCGCCTTGGAATCGGTGGAGTCGCCGCTCTTGACGAGGAACGAGCCAATGATCGAGGCGATCATGCCGATGAAGGCGACGACGATCGGGAACATGAGAAGCGAGGTGGCGTTGTCGCCGATCGCCTCGGCTTGCAGTCCGACGGCGAACGCCACGAGGGAGATCGGGGCGATGATCGAGCCGGCGTAGGACTCGAAGAGGTCGGCACCCATGCCGGCAACGTCGCCAACGTTGTCGCCCACGTTGTCGGCGATCGTGGCGGGGTTGCGAGGATCATCTTCGGGGATGCCGGCTTCGACCTTGCCGACGAGGTCGGCGCCGACGTCAGCAGCCTTGGTGTAGATACCGCCGCCAACACGGGAGAAGAGGGCGATCGTCGATGCGCCGAGGCCGTAGGCCGTGACGATCTCGAAGGCATCGGCGCTCTCGAGCACCGTGACGAAGAGGATGTAGACAACCATGAGGCCACCGAGCGCCAAGCCGGCGACGGAGAAGCCCATCACGGCGCCGCCGCGGAAGGCGATGGGGAGAGCCTTGCCCGGCCCGTCCTTCGCCGCCTCGGTGGTGCGGGCGTTGGCCATGGTGGCCACGGTCATGCCGGCGTAGCCAGCCCCAGCCGAGAGCACGGCTCCGAGCAGGTAAGCGACAGCGCCGAGCGGAGCAATCACTACGGCGATCAGCACGGCCATGACGACGGCAAAACCAGCGACCCAGGTGTATTCCTGCTTCAGGAAGGCCTTGGCACCCTTCTGAATCTCCGTCATCAGGAAGACCATGCGGTCATTGCCGGGACTTGCCTTCTTCACGTCCTGGAAGAAGAAGGCGGCCAGACCCAAGCCGGCGACGGCTGAGATCAGGGCCAGAATAGGGACGATGTCCACGCTGGTACTCCTCGAGTATCGGTATGCGAGCGCGCCACAGGGCTAGGAGCCGACCATGACGACCGTGGCACGCTAGTGCTCTAGGAAACGTGCGGCAACAATCGACTCCAGACGGCGGCCAACGCACGTCGAAGATGATCGATGTCTGCTACGCCCGCCATCTCTCGGACGCTGTGCATGGCGAATTGAGGCGCACCGATGTCGACGGTTGGCGCTCCAAGGCGAGCCGCCGTGATCGGGCCGATCGTGGAACCGCAGGGCAGGTCATTCCGGTGGATATAGGTTTGCACCGGCACTCCGACCTCGCGGCAGGCCTCGCGTATTGGGGCTTCACTCGCCGCATCGGATGCGTACCGCTGGTTGGCGTTCCGCTTCACGACGACACCTCCGTTCAGCGAGATGTGATGGTCCGGATCATGCTTGTCGATGTAGTTGGGGTGCGTGGCGTGGGCGCCGTCCGCTGACACCACGTGAGACGAGGCAAGGGCTTCCAAGTGGGCGACCCGATCGCGTCCCTGGGAGGCCGAGATTCGCTCCAAGAGATGCGAAAGGAAGCTACCCGCTGCTCCGCTCGAGGATTCCGAGCCGACTTCTTCGTGGTCGAACAACACCAGTACCGGCAGACCCGCTGACGGGTCAGCCTCGTCTCCGGTGGCCACATCGATCATCGCCTGAACGCCACAAAAGGTGGAGAACAGATTGTCGATACGGGCCGAGGCCAGGAACTCCTCGTTCCGACCAACAAGTGCCGCACCCTGCGTGTCGAAGGCCATGAGGTCCCACGAAACGATGTCGTCGGGCAAGACCGGCTCCTTCCCAACGCTCGCCAACTCCGCTACATAGGCGGCAAAGGTGTCCGTCTCGTCAGCTCCCGCCCCTGCGCCCGGCAGATGCCAGATCGGCACCATGTGCTGTTGCGGATCGAGTTTCAGCCCCTTCTCCCGGATCTCGCGATCAAGGTGAATCGCAAGTTGCGGCACGCGAAGGACCGCACGGTCGTCGCGCACAAGACACTCCACAACCTGGCCGTCGACTCGAAGTTCAACGCGGCCAGCGACGCCCAGGTCTCGGTCCAACCAGGAGTTCAGCAACACACCGCCGTAGATCTCCACGCCGATCTGATGCCAGCCCGCCTTGTGAATGTCCGCGTTGCGGCGAACACGAAGGTTGGGCGAATCCGTGTGAGCGCCCACCACAGTGAAGGAGGGATGGTGATCGGCTTCAACGATCCACGCCACAAGGGTCCCGCCCCGCGCAGTGAGATAACGGCCAGGCTCGCCCGGCAAGCTCTGGTCATGCGGAGCCTCGACGAAGCCGTCTGCGGTCAAGCGTTCCCTGGCGCGCTCCACGGCGTGATAGGGCGTCGGTGAGGCATCGAGGTCGTTGATCATCCACTGGCTCATTCGCCGAAACTACTCCGCCGGCATCACTCCTCTCGCCATCGCATTGGCTCTGCCATCTGAATGACAGATCCGGTTGGGGTTCAGACCCACTTCCGGAGATAGGATCAGGAATTCGCCGGGCCAGTGTTGTCCCCGCTCCAAGCTCGTTCACCCGCCGGTCGGCCCCGCAGTCCTCAGGGACATCGACGTGCCCGTCCCGCCTCGCCCCGAGCTTCCGAACACGCCTGCCAACACGTGGAGAACACCGATGCGCGACTTCCCGCCTGCGCAGGGTCTATACGACCCTCGCAACGAGCACGATGCCTGCGGCCTCAGTTTCATTGCCGACCTGCACGGTCGAGCCAGCCATGACGTGGTGCAACGAGGGCTGCGAGCGCTCACCTGTCTGCAGCACCGTGGCGCCACGAACGCCGAACCGAACACCGGCGACGGCGCCGGCATTCTTCTGCAGATTCCTCACCGATTGTTCGCTGACGAAGTCGAGGGCCTGCCCGAGGCCGGCGCCTACGCCGTCGGTATCGGGTTCCTGCCGGCTGATGCGGCACAGAATCAGGCGGCCCGCTCTGCTGTCGAAGCAATCGTGGCCGAGGAGGGTCTTCGGACCGTGGCGTGGCGCGACGTACCCGTGGAGCCCGCGACACTGGGCAATCAAGCACTCGACGTCATGCCCTCCTTCGTTCAACTGTTCATTTCTTCGCCGGAGGGTCTGTCCGGGATCGAACTCGACCGTGAGGCCTATCTCGTGCGCAAGCGCATCGAGCACGAGCTGCCAGAGGCCGGCCTGCACACCTACTTCGCCAGCCTCAGTGCTCGCACGATCGTCTACAAGGGCATGCTGACCACCCCGCAGCTGTCCGAGTTCTTCCCCGATCTCACCGACGAGCGCGTCGAGAGTGCCGTGGCACTGGTGCATAGCCGCTTCTCGACCAACACGTTCCCTTCCTGGCCGCTCGCTCACCCCTACCGATTCGTCGCCCACAACGGCGAGATCAACACCGTGATGGGGAACCGGAACTGGATGCGAGCTCGGGAAGCAATGTTGGCCTCGCCGCACTGGGGCGAGCGTGTCGAAAAGCTGTTCCCGATCTGTACCCCAGACGCCTCCGACACTGCGAGCTTCGATGAGGCGCTCGAATTGCTGCATCTTGGCGGCTACTCCTTGCCCCACGCGGTGCTCATGATGATTCCGGAGGCGTGGGAAAAGAACGCCACCATGTCGGCTCAGGAGAAGGAGTTCTACCGCTTCCACTCCGCCCTGATGGAGCCGTGGGACGGTCCTGCCTCGGTCGCATTCACCGATGGCACCGTGATCGGCGCCGTGCTCGATCGCAATGGCCTTCGACCCAGCAGATACTGGGTCACCGACGACGGCATTGTCGCGATGGCCTCAGAGGTCGGCGTTCTCGACGTCGACCCGGCCAAGGTCGTGAAGAAGGGGCGCCTCGAGCCGGGCCGCATGTTCCTGGTCGACACCACCGAAGGCCGCATCATCGCCGACGACGAAATCAAGTCGACACTCGCTGCGGCCCAGCCGTACGGCGAGTGGAACAAGAACTTCCTTCGCCTTGGCGATCTTCCCGAGCGCGACATTGCCCACCCCGTGCACGACGAGATCGTTCCCCAGCTCGTTGCCAATGGCTACACCCAGGAGGAGCTCGAGCTTCTCGTGGAACCGATGGTGCGCAGCGGCGGTGAAGCGATCGGCTCGATGGGCACGGACACGCCGCTCGCCGTCCTGTCCAACCGGCCGCGGCAGCTCTTCGACTACTTCAAGCAATTGTTCGCCCAGGTCACGAACCCACCACTCGATTCCATTCGAGAGGAAGTGGTGACCTCAGCTCGAACCACGCTCGGGCCCGAAAGCAACATCCTGGAGCCAGGTCCCGACTCGTGCCAGCAGCTTGGACTGCCGTACCCGGTCATCACTCGTGATGAGCTCACCCAAATTATCCACGCCAACGACGAGGGCAAGTTCCCACAGCTGAAGGTGGCCCTCATCCGGGGCCGCTACAACGTCGCCGAGGGCGGCCAGGGTCTTCGAGCCGCACTCGCGGTCGTGCAAGAACAAGCCACCAAGGCCGTTGCCGACGGGGCGACCGTCATCGTGCTGTCGAACCGCGACGCCACGGCCGATCTCGCCCCGATTCCGTCGCTACTCCTGACTGGCGCCGTGCACCACCACCTGGTCCGGGAGAAGACGCGCACACACGTGGGTCTCATTGTGGATGCGGCCGACGCCCGCGAGGTCCATCACTTCGCTCTGCTGCTCGGATACGGCGCCGCGGCGATCTGTCCCTCGGTCACGTTCGAGGCCATCGAGGACCGCATCGCGTGGGACCAGTCGAGCGCTGACCCGCACACGGCGATGTACAACTACGTCCGAGCCGCATCCAAGGGCGTGGTCAAGGTCATGTCCAAGATGGGCATCAGCACCGTGGCGTCCTACACCGGCGCTCAGATCTTCGAGGCGGTCGGGCTCGGCCACGAGCTCGTCGACGAGTACTTCACCGGCACGACCTCCAAGCTCGGCGGCATCGGCCTCGACGAGATCGCGGCGGAGTGCCTCATTCGCCACCGTCGTGCGTTCCCCGAGCGTCCCGAACAAGTGGCACACAGGGAGCTCGAATTCGGCGGCGAGTACCAATGGCGCCGAGAGGGTGAGTTCCACCTCTTCAACCCTGAAACCGTGTTCAAGCTCCAGCACGCCACTCGACAGAAGCGCTACGACACGTACAAGGAGTACACCGCTCTCGTCGACGAACAATCCGAGCAGCTGGCCACGCTCCGCGGCCTCTTCAAGCTCAAGCCGGCTGCCGAGCCAGTGCCGATCGACGAGGTCGAGCCGATCTCCGAGATCGTGAAGCGCTTCGCCACCGGAGCGATGAGCTACGGCTCCATCTCCGCTGAGGCGCACGAGACGCTCGCCATCGCCATGAACCGATTGGGCGGCAAGTCCAACACCGGTGAGGGCGGCGAAAGCCCCGAACGCTTCCTCACGATGGAGAACGGCGATTCAAAGCGAAGCTCCATCAAGCAGGTGGCCTCGGGCCGATTCGGCGTTACCTCCGACTACCTGACCAACGCTGACGACATCCAGATCAAGATGGCCCAGGGCGCCAAGCCCGGCGAAGGCGGGCAACTACCGGGCAAGAAGGTGTGGCCCTGGATCGCTGAGGTTCGCTACTCAACCCCCGGCGTCGGCCTGATCTCGCCGCCGCCGCACCACGACATCTACTCGATCGAAGATCTGGCTCAGCTGATCCACGACCTCAAGAACGCCAATCCTTCGGCCCGCATTCACGTGAAGCTCGTAGCGGAGGTCGGCGTCGGCACCGTCGCTGCCGGAGTATCCAAAGCGAAGTCTGATGTCGTCCTTATCTCCGGAAACGACGGCGGAACGGGAGCCTCACCGCTGACCTCGCTGAAGCATGCGGGCGGTCCGTGGGAGCTCGGCCTGGCCGAAACTCAGCAGACCCTGTTGCTCAACGACCTCCGTGATCGGATCGTCGTGCAGGTCGATGGCCAGATCAAGACGGGTCGCGACGTGATCATTGCTGCGTTGCTCGGCGGTGAAGAGTTCGGGTTCGCCACAGCGCCGCTCGTCGTTAGCGGTTGCGTGATGATGCGGGTGTGCCACCTCGATACGTGCCCGGTGGGCGTTGCGACGCAGAACCCTGAGCTCCGCTCACGCTTCAGTGGCAAGCCGGAGTTCGTGGAAACGTTCTTCGAGTACATCGCCGAGGAAGTGCGGGAGTACCTGTCGCTCCTGGGTCTCCGTTCCATTGATGAGGCCGTGGGTCGTGCGGAGCTGCTCGACACCCAGGCCGCGGTCGACCATTGGAAGGCTTCAGGGCTGGACCTCGCACCGATTCTGTATGTTCCCGAACTCCCCGAGGGAGCCTCGTTGCGAGCTGTTCAGAGGCAAGATCACGGCCTCGATGCTGCGTTGGACCAGCAGTTGATCGTGGATGCACGCGACGCCCTCGACAACGGCACACCATTCCGGGGCAGCTACGACATTCGCAACGTGAATCGCACCGTTGGCACCATGCTCGGCCACGAGCTGACCAAGGCCAATGGGGGAGCAGGCCTCCCCGACGACACGATCCAGCTCGACTTCACCGGCTCGGCTGGCAACTCTTTCGGTGCCTTCGTGCCGAAGGGCATCACGCTGCGTCTCGAAGGCGACAGCAACGACTACGTCGGCAAGGGACTCTCCGGCGGGCGTATCGCTCTGTTCCCGCATCGGGACTCACCGTTTGCGGCCGAAGAAAATGTCATTGCCGGCAACGTCATCCTCTACGGAGCGACCTCTGGCCAAGCCTTCCTTCGAGGCAAGGTGGGGGAGCGCTTCTGCGTTCGAAACTCCGGCGCCACCGCCGTCGTCGAAGGTGTGGGCGACCACGGCTGTGAGTACATGACCGGCGGACGCGCCGTCATCCTGGGTATGACGGGGCGCAATTTCGGTGCCGGAATGAGTGGCGGACTTGCGTACGTTCTCGACGAGGACGGCACATTTGCCAGCCGCGTCAATCGCGAGATGGTGGAACTCGATCCGTTGGATGACGCCGACAGTTCTGAACTCCACGCCCTCGTCACCATGCACCAGCTCGAGACCGGCTCGACCGTCGCCGAGCGGCTGCTTGCCGACTGGGACACTGCCCGGTCGAACTTCGTCAAGGTCTTCCCGTCCGACTACAAGCGTGTGTTGATCGCTCAAGCTGCCGCCGAGGCAGACGGCACCGATCCCATCGCCGCAATCATGGAGGCATCCCGTGGGTGATCCCCGAGGTTTTCTCGTTCACGACCGTCAGGTCTTCACGCGTCGCCCCGTTCCCGTCAGGCTGAAGGACTGGAAGGAGGTCTACGAAGAGTTCCCCGAACAGGACCTCAAGGATCAGGCCTCGCGCTGCATGGACTGCGGCATCCCGTTCTGCAATCACGGCTGCCCGCTGGGCAACATCAGTCCCGACTGGAACGATCTCGTGTACCGCGGCAACTGGGAGGAGGCGCTCGAACGCCTCCACGCGACCAACAACTTCCCCGAGTTCACCGGGCGGCTTTGTCCGGCACCGTGCGAGGGATCGTGCGTGGCAGGCATCAACACCGACCCCGTCACCATCAAGAACATCGAAGTCACCATCATCGACAAGGGATGGGAGGAAGGCTGGGTGCGCCCGGTTCTTGCTTCGAAGAAGACCGGCAAGCGTGTTGCTGTTGTGGGCTCAGGCCCAGCGGGTCTCGCCGCCGCGCAGCAGCTGACGCGAGCTGGGCACGATGTTGTGGTCTTCGAACGCGCCGACCGCATTGGTGGCCTGCTTCGCTACGGCATCCCCGAGTTCAAGATGGAGAAGGCGGTCCTCGACCGTCGCCTGGCACAGATGGAGGCCGAGGGAACGGAGTTCCGCACCAACGCGTACATCGGCGGCCCCGACGACGACGATCGCAACATCCCCGTTGCGCAGCTCCGAGACGAGTTCGACGCCGTTGCCCTCGCTGGTGGAGCCACGGACTGGCGCGACCTGCCGATTCCCGGCCGCGAGCTCTCGGGCGTTCACCAGGCGATGGAATACCTGCCGCTGGCCAACAAGGTGCAAGAGGGCGATCTCGACGACTCGCCGATCTCAGCCAAGGACAAGCACGTCATCATCATCGGCGGTGGCGACACCGGCGCGGACTGTCTCGGCACCGCTCACCGTCAGGGCGCGGCCTCGATCCACCAGTTCGAGATCATGCCCCGTCCGCCGGAGACTCGCAGTGAGCGCACGCCGTGGCCGCTGTTTCCGCTGCAGTACAAGGTCACCTCGGCCCACGAAGAAGGCGGAGAGCGCGTCTATTCAGTGAGCACCACCGAATTCGCGGGCGAAGACGGGGTGCTGACCACACTGCGGGGCCACGAGGTCGAGATGGGCGAAGTCGAGGGCCGACCCGGCTTCGTCGAGGTTCCGGACAGCTCGTTCGAGCTGCCGGCCGACCTCGTCTTCCTCGCCATGGGCTTCATGGGGCCAGAGAAGGGCACGCTGCTCGATCAACTCGGCGTCGAACTCGACGGCCGGGGCAATGTTGTGCGGGACAAGGAGTGGAAGACCTCCGAGGACGGCGTGTTCGCATGCGGCGACATGGGTCGTGGCCAAAGCCTCATTGTCTGGGCCATTGCAGAAGGCCGGGCCTGTGCGGCATCGATCGACGAGGCCCTCATGGGACACACGTTGCTGCCTCGACCAGTGCGCCCCACGGACCGTCCACTCATGTAGGAACTGGGCCATTCGCCTCAAGAGTTCGGGCCGTTCTGCCGATTGCATCTTCACAAAGCATGTTGTTGCACTTGTTGTTCGGTGCAGCAACATGCGGGCTCCATTGGGTGAACGAAGGATGCAGCGTGACCTCTTCAGATCAGACGGTCGACGTCAGTCGATACTCGGACTACATCGAGGAGCGCCGCTCCGCTTCCCAGGTGCCAGTCGGACGAGCGTTGGAGCAGGCTCGACGGCGCGTCGGCTACAGCACAGCGACAGCGGCCGAGTCGCTGCACATTTCCGAACGGGAACTCGCCAACTTCGAGTCCGGCCTTCGGACGGCACCGCCCTCGCTCATCACCGACATGGCAGCGCTCTACGGTGTCAAGAGCGAGATGTTCGGGTCTCGGCTGCTCGTGCCCCGCCTCGAACCGCACATCGATCCCGAGGAACAGACCTTGTGGCTCGGTTGGACACCGATTGCTCTCGAGACTGGCACCGCCAAGAATCGCCACTTGATTCGATCGATCGCGTCGGCGCTGCGCTCGATGCGCAACCTCGGAGAGACCGAGCCGCTGTATCTCCGGGAGAAGGAGCTGCCGATGATCGGCAGCCTTCTGGATCTCGACGATGAAGACCTTCCGACGCTCATCATGCACTGGTTCCGTTTGACCCTCAATGAAGTCAACGACGTTCTGGAAAAGATGCATGGTGATGAGAACGACGCGGCGTCGCTCCCCAGCGTCAATGTGGCCGAAGGTGCCGGAGGCGAGCAGGCCCCGCCGAGAACGGTGGTCCGCACCGTCGCTCGGACTCCAAGTGAAACGGGAGGACACGGGGAGACTCCCAGCCTGTCAACGTCCCTCTGGGGCAACCGAGAGCGAGTCGACATCGCCCCGGAAGCATCGTCCGGCCCACCGGCGCTGGACATCTCGGTGGCAAACACGGCGAAGAACTCGCGCGGTCGGGCGGCCGCCGGTTCGGCCTTCTGGCCCTCCGAGTCGGACACGGACATCGCTCCTGCAGCCGAGGTCAGATTGGATCTCCGGCAGACATCCGTTGCTGAGGATTCGTCAACTGTGACCAATGCGCCCGACCAAGGCCCCGTCGACGAAGCAGACCACCAGTCCGAAACCTCTACCAAGCCGAGCATTCATCTCGACGTGCGAGACAAGGTTCAGCGGGTGGCCAAGCAACGACCGCGAATCGATCTCACCACGAACCTTCGGAGTGAGATCGGCAATCGCATCAAGCGTCCTCTTCGATGATTCCCTCGAGAAGCATGCGATAGAGCGACGAGCACACGCGGAACGCGCTGTCTTGTGTGACAGTGATGACGTCGGCGACCGTGCGCCGGCCATCCAACAACGACAGATAGCGCCACTCGTCGGCGGTGATCGCTCGCTCCTCGGCTCCATCGGGAAGCTCGGTGGCCAACTTGAAGGTGGCCGAGGTCGATGGGATGCGAGAGGCGATCTCTCCCCAGATCCCGAGCCGACGCTTCGCCTGGTCGAGCAACTGCCCGATTGGTTCGGAGAAGTGTCCCCCGACAGCGTGCTGCGAACCTTCGACAAAGCTCGGCTGGGCGTCGGACGGGACCAGCAACTCGAAGAGGGCGTTGAGATTGTGCTCGTGCAGCAACCGCCCGATCACCGTGCCCGCCTCGGGATTGCGCCCGGCCAACGTGCCCGCAACGTTGCTGCTCGTGGACAGTAAGGATGCGATTTCGTCGAGCGAACCTTCACCGCCCGCAAACAAGACCGACGCTGGGTCTGCGCCGTTCGGGCTGGTGATGAGGGCGAGTCGGCCCGCTTCAATCCAGACCTCGCTGGCCCCCACATTGAGAACACCGGTCTGCTGGTCCGCTTCGATGCGCAGCAGTGCTGCGCTGAGATCTTCTGACATCACTTGGGAACGGTAGCTCAAGGTCGCGTTTGAGCGGCCGATGTGGAAGGGGTCGAACTCTTCTGAGCGAGAGGCTTATGTTCCAGAACCTGAAGTTGCGTACCAAGTTGGTGGCGATTGCCGTCCCACCGCTGGTCATCCTTGGACTGATCGCTGCCTACAGCGTGATCCTGTCCCGCCGTGGTGCCAGCAGTATTGATGAACTGACCGGCGACATCGAAACCCTCGGTGCGGTGTCCCTGGCAGCGTTCCTGATCAGCGCCCTGACGATCATCGTCATCGGCCGTTCAATCAGCGACCCGATCGAGGATGCGTCCGCCGCAGCCCGCGAGCTGGCGGATGTCCGCCTACCTGCGCTGCTCGAGACGCTCCG
Organism: uncultured Acidimicrobiales bacterium; assembly: GCA_937997485.1. Classification (GTDB taxonomy): domain Bacteria; phylum Actinomycetota; class Acidimicrobiia; order Acidimicrobiales; family SZUA-35; genus SZUA-35. The sequence goes on from CALKTH010000124.1 coordinate 25,029, forward strand.
AAACCCGGCGTCCGCCTCCACGGAGTTCATGCCCCTCACCGGTGGCAAGAACGACGAGATGGCAGAGCTGGTCGAATCCCTGAACGCCGTTCAGTCCGGCATCATCGAGCTGTCGAATGAGCAGCGGACCATCGTCCGCCAGGGCCTGAGTGAGCTTGTGGTCAACCTCGCTCGTCGAAACCAGAGCCTCCTCGACCGCCAGATCGAGGTTATCGATCAGCTCGAGGCAGCAGAAGAGGATCCTGATCGACTCGAAGAGCTCTTCGGACTCGATCACCTCGCTACTCGGATGCGCCGCAACGCCGAGAGCCTTCTCGTTGTCGCCGGTGCCGAGCCCGCTCGCCGCAAGGGTGGACCCGTTGCGGTCGCCGACGTCCTCCGCGTCGCGATGAGCGAGATCGAGGACTACCGACACGTGCAGCTCACGTCGATCGAAGAGGCCGAGATTTCCCCGCAAGCTGCGGTCGATCTCGCTCACTTGTTCTCCGAGCTTCTCGAGAACGCCACACAGTTCTCGCCGCCGGACAGCCCGGTTGAGCTCACCGGAACGTTCCACCCGAGTGGCTCGTACATGATCTCGTGTGTTGATCACGGCATCGGCATGACTGCCGAGCAGTTGGCCATGGCCAACGAAGTGCTGGTCAACCCGCCAGAACTCGGTCTTGGCCTGACCCGGTCCCTCGGCTTCATCGTTGTTGGCCGCCTTGCCCAGCGTCTCGGCGTGCTCGTCGAACTGACCCACACGCCCAGTGGTGGCATCACCGCCATCGCCGAGGTCCCTACCTCCGTGCTTGGCGGCATGCCCTCCGGCGTACTCGATGCCCCGGCTCCGATCCCGGCGCCGCCGCTCGAGGCTTCCGCCGCTGCTCTCGCCACACCCGAGGCACCGGCCCATCCAGCGGCTCCCGCCGCACCATTCGAAGAAGCTCCGGCTCCTGCGCTCGACTCGAACCCGTTCGGTCTCGACGCCGAAGAAGAGAGCTGGACGCCGCCGGCGCTGCCCGAGCGTGGTGCCAACTCCTTCGGTTCACGCAACGGAGACGCCTCCTCGCCCGTGCCGAGCGAGCCGGTTCCAATGCCAGCGCCGCCCGCACCGACCGAGATGCCCGAGCCTGTGCAAGCAGTGATGCCAGCTCCGGCTCCCGCCCCGATGCCCGAAGCTGCGCCGATGCCCGCACCTGCGGCCATGGACGCCGGTCAGCCGGTGTCGGAGAACGCACCGTCGGACGCCTTGGCGAAGCTGCTCGGCATTGCACCGACCAGCCTCGACAGCACCACGCCACCACCCGCACCTGCTCCGGCCCCGGCCCCGGCCGCTCCGGTTGCGAGCGAACCAAGCTCGATGATCTTCGGGCGTCCTGTCCCGCAAGAACCGGCCGAGCCTGAGACGCCATGGAGTGAGCCGGTCTTCGACCCGGCCGCACTCACGGTGTCGCCTGAGCCCGTCTCCTTCGACGAGCCCACCACCCAACTCGAACAGGCCATCCCGAGTGGTGAGAACTTCGATGCGGGCGTGAACTCGCTCCTCGAAGAGCAGCCCGTTCGCACGTCCAGCGGTCTCGTCAAGCGAGACCGTTCCAAGTCGAGCGCGCCGGTCAGCGAAGGCCGAGCCATTCCGGAACCCGCGGGCCGTGCGGTCGCATCCAGCGTCCGCAGTCCCGACGAGATTCGGTCCATGCTGGCCCGCTACCGCAGCGGCCTGAAGGGCAAGCCTCTCGAGGACATTGCCGGTACCACTCCCGCACCGATGAACACCCAAGATGCGTTCTCGGTCGCCGCACCGCCTGCAGCCGCTCCGGCGCCTGATCCCAACCAAAACCTCGGCGCTTTCGCCGACGAGACCTTCGACTCGTTCGACGCCGACGCCTTCGGCGAATCCAACGGCAACAACGGCTTCGATTTCGACTTCAACGGAGAACAATCATGAGCGTCATGAGCACCCAAGCCACCAACGTCAGCTGGCTCGTCAACAGCTTCGTCGAGCGCGTGCCCGGCGTGACTGAGGCCGTTGTGGTCTCGTCTGACGGCCTTCCCATCGCCGCATCCAGCGGCCTCGATCGAGACGCTGTTGATCGCTTCTCTGCCGTTTCCTCGGGCCTCATCGGCCTGGCATACGGCGCCGCTGGCCGTTTCGGCGGCGGTGCGGTCACCGAAGTGATCGTCGAGATGGAGAACGCCTTCCTGTTCGTCACCGGCATCAGCGACGGTTCGCTCCTCGCCACGGTTGCCCAGTCCGGAGCCGACGTTGGTCTCGTTGCCTACGAAATGGCTGTGCTGGTCGAAAAGACCGGCGCTGTCCTGACTCCCGAGCTGCGAGCAGAACTTCAGGCGGCGCTTCCTCGATGACCTCCACCGACACCGGGGCTTCATCGTTCCGGGTTCGGCCGTACCTTCTGACAGGGGGCCGTACCCGCAGTGCGGTCGAACTTGCCCTCGAAACCATCGTGCGCTCCACGCCACAGGGACACTCCGCTCTGGAATCCCTCGGCATGGAACGCAAGCAGATCGTCAGTCTTTGCGCCGAGCCGCAATCGCTCGCCGAGGTGTCAGCTCACCTCCGCATTCATCTCCAGGTCGCTCGTGTCTTGTTGGGCGACCTCATCACCGAAGGGCACGTGGCACTCCAAGCCGCCAACGCCCAGCCCGCCGATCGTCCTGATCTCGCCCTCCTCGAGCGTGTGCTCGACGGACTCCAGGCCCTCTGAGGATTCTGATGACCACCGCAAACCCCATTCCAGTCAAGATCGTCGTTGCTGGCGGATTCGCCGTCGGCAAGAGCACGTTCGTGGGTGCTGTCTCGGACATCGATCCGCTGACCACTGAAGCAGCCATGACAAAGGCCTCCGAGGGCATTGATGACCTCGGCGACGCCACCACCAAGAAGGGCACCACGGTCGCGATGGACTTCGGTCGTGTCGGTCTCGGTGCGGAGCTCGTGCTCTACCTGTTCGGCACGCCCGGCCAGGACCGCTTCCACTTCATGTGGGACGAACTCATTCGTGGCGCCATTGGCGCCGTCGTCCTGGTCGACACCGGCCGTCTCGATCAGTGCTTCCCGGCCGTCGACTACATGGAACGTGCCGGCGTCCCCTTCGTCGTGGCCATCAACGCCTTCGACGGCGTGCTTCGCCATCACCCCGACGATGTTCGTGAAGCACTCGATGTGCCAGCACACATCCCCGTACTCGTCACCGACGCCCGCCACCGTGCAGCCGTCCGAGACACGCTCGTGGGCCTCGTGCGCCACGCCATGACGGTCGCCACCGCTTCCGCCTAATCAGCACACTCATACTTCCCGAATTGCGGATCTGATGTACCTCTGAGGTTCATCAGGTCCGCTTTTTCGTTTTGGAGCGGGGGAGTAGCGTGCGTCGCGTGACTCGACTCTCCGCCCTTTCCCGTTCCATCGATGGCCGAGTGGCCATCATTACCGGCGCCGCATCAGGCATGGGCCGTGCGATGGCTCACCTCTTTGCTGATGAGGGCGCCCGGCTGGGCATCATTGATCGAAGCGCAGAGGCGCTGGAGGGCGTACGCCGGGAACTGGTCGATGCCGGGCACGCCGACAACGTGGTGGCGATCGGTGTGGATGTGACGGATCACGGCGCCGCTCGAGCCGCGATCGAAGAGATCCGCTCCTCGCTCGGGTCAATCGACATTCTTGTCAACAACGCTGGCGTCAGCGTGGCGGCGCCGATCGACGGCGACAACTATGACGAGGCGTGGGAGCTCACGCTCGGCGTCAACCTCGAGGCCCACACCGTGCTGATCCGAGCAGCCCTTGCCGATCTCGCTCGGAACGCCGATGGCCGCATCGTGAACATCGCCAGCACCGAAGGTCTCGGAGCGACGCCCTACATCACCGCGTACACCGCCTCCAAGCACGGCGTGATCGGATTGACCAGAGGGCTCGCCGTCGAACTCGGCCGTCGGGGGATCACCGTGAATGCCGTCTGCCCTGGGCCAATCAACACCGGGATGACCGCCGGCATTGATGACGAGAACAAGGCGAAGTTCGCCCGCCGTCGAGTCCCCGTAGGTCGGTACGGCATTCCAGAAGAGGTCGCGCACGGTGTGCTCTCTCTCGTCCTCCCCGCCGCCTCCTACATCAACGGCAACGTGCTGGTCGTCGACGGCGGCATGACCGCCCAAAACGTCTGACCGCTTCCCCTCACCCCTCGTGGCACCGTCCCTCGTGGCACCGTTAAGTAACGCCACAGCGACAAGTAACGGTGCCACCAGCAGGTCGTGGGGCTTGAGGGTGAGGGTCGGAGGTGGCGCTAGGCCTTGACGTCGAAGAGGCCGGTGAGACCGGTGGGTTCGTGCGGACCGATGACGAGGACCTCGAGCACCCCGATACCCACGCGGTTGCCCTCGGTCGCCCGCACCAGCTGCTGCACGTGGTGGTTCTCGCGAGGACCGGGATCGACCTCGGACAGCGTGATCGATTCGGAGTCCACGAAGTCGTCGGCCTGCCAGCTGCCGTGCCTGTACTGAGGATGGCCGTAGCCGAGGCCCTTCATCTGGAAGCGGAGCATCGGCTCCAGCTCGATCGTGCGAGCCTCACCCTTCCACGGGCGGAGGACGACAGTGGCACGCTCGGCCCACCGAGTACCGGGAGCGACGGGCATTTCGTAGTCGACGGATTGCACCTGCTCCGGGGCTTCGAGGCCGGTGGTCAAGAAGCCTGCGTCGTGCCAACGAGAGCCGTCGGCGAAGTCGTTCACATCGAAGTGAGCGGACCCGTCGGCGAAGTTCAACGGAGCCCACAACCAGAAGAACTGCGGCATGACGGGAGCCGAGCCAGGCGGGTGGCCAACCGGCCGGTGACCCCAGGACCGATCTCGGCAACCGACCGCCCCGTCCACAGCGACCGCTTCTCCGTCCACGGTGTAAGAGCCAGTCCAAGAACCGAACTGGGTGTAGCGGGTGTAGTCGAACAGACCGAAACCGCTCGTGGTGTTGCTGAATCGAGGTTCTTCGAGAGGCTGGCTCCGCCGCTCGAAAACGATCTCGCCGGAGATCAGTTCGTGCGCCACCCGGATCGTGAACGTGTGCATGGGCTCGTCGATCGAGATCTCGATGTCACCCACCCGCGTGTTCCTTCGGTCCGTTGGCATGCGGCCCGAGGTGAAGACGGAGTGCTGTCGCCCTTCGTGAACGACGCTGAAGGCAGCGTCAGCCACACCACGGTTGGGATAGAACCCCATGGCGACGGCAAAGAAGACCGAGCCGTCTTCGCTGTAGCCGTTGAAGAAGTAACGGTCATAGGCGTTGAGGCCCATGGGGTTCACGGCAAGCGAGACGGCGGACTGATGGATTGGGAAGTCATCGAGTGGATCGAGCACGAGTCCGAACCTAATGGGATTGCCGGGTGTGCGCGAGAATCGGCGGATGCCCGATCCTGCCGCCCATCGTTCCGATCCGTCGCTCCTCGAAGCTCTCCGGACGACGCGAGCCATCCGTCGCTACACGGACGAAGCGATTGTCGACGAGGACTTGGCCACCATCATGTTCTCGGCCACACGGGCCCCAACCGGTTCCAATCGCCAGGGCTTTCGCTTCCTCGTGCTCAAGGATGGGCCTCGAGCGGTGCAGGCCAAGGCCGTGCTGGGGGAGAGCTTCCGGGCGGGCTGGGCGGAGAAGCGAGCCGGTGATGGCTACGACTCAGGGAGCGGCGTCGAGGACAACTCGCCCAAGGCTCGTACCGCCCGCACCATGCAGCACTTCGTCGATCACTTCGAGGAAACGCCAGTCGTGGTCCTGGCCTGCATCCGAACCCGCCATGGCGGACTGATGGACGGCGCCTCGATCTATCCCGCCTGTCAGAACCTCCTGCTTGCAGCGCGGGCACTCGGCTACGGCGGTGTGCTTACCGGATGGCACGCCTTCGTGGAGGACGAGCTTCGAGCGATCTGCGGGATTCCCGCCGACTACGACATCGCGGCGACCATTCCGCTCGGCGCACCTCAGGGGAATCACGGCCCCGTTCGACGCCGGCCGCTCGATGAGTTGGTCTTCGACGACGCATGGGATGCGACGGCTGAGTGGATCATCGAGCCGGCAGGCTCACAACACACCGGCTCGTTCTGATCGTCGAGGATTGGGTACGGTCGATCCGGTGAACTTCGAACCGTGTCCCGACAGCCCCAACTGCATCTCGTCCCAAGCGGATCCCGACGATGCGACGCACTTCCTGCCCGCCGTGAAGTTCAGCGCAGCCCCCGCAGACGTCATCGCCGAGGTCGCGAAGGCCATCGAAGGCTCCTCCGGGGCTCAGATCACGGACCGATCCGAGTCCCAGGTCACTGCGGTGTTCACCACGCGCTTCTTCCGCTTCAAGGATGACGTGACCTTCGCCGTCGATCCGGAGTCCAACGAATTGCACTTCCGGAGCGCCTCCCGAGTCGGTCACTCCGACCTCGGCGCGAACAAGAAGCGGATCGAGGCTCTTCTCGCCCGGATCCGACCCGTTCTGAACTAGCTTCCGAGGCCTCGCGGCTCTAGAACGGTGCCGCTCCGAGGAAGTCGAGACCCTTCTCCACGAAGTCGAACGACTTCGGCAGACCGAAGTGGTCCACGTTCCGCAGCGTGACGAGCTCTCCATGAGGGAGTGCCTCAGCCAGCGGTTCGCCGGGCCCGGCAAAGTCCTGATCGCCGATGATCACAAGGACAGGGCACGTGATCGCCGCGCAGTGCTCTCGGTCGAGGCGAGGTTGCTCTCGCTGAATGAACGCCTTGAGCGCCTCCGGATCGTTACCGTCGCTCTCCGACATGGCTTTGAAGTGGCCACCGACAACGTCACCCTCGGCCCCACGGCCTTCGAGCGAGTCCAGAATCGGATTTCCCTCTCGGTGCACAAACAGCCGACCGCCCATCCCGCCAATCACGATCTTGCCAAAGCGGGACGGATCCTCGGCCGCCAAGGAGAGAAGGATCCGGGCCCCTGCGCTGTAGCCCACAGCATCAACGGGTCGTCCCTCGGGCAGCTCAGCGGCGATCAGCGCTTCCACGTCTCGATACGCCTCGACATCATGTGGCTTGGGCGCATCGCCATGACCCAGCAGATCAGGGGCGATGACCTCGCGGCCGGCGTCGGCCAGCAGATCCATCCAACCCGGTTCCTGCCACGTGCGGCGCGCACTCGTGGCGAAACCGTGGACAAGAAGGACGGGATTGTTGCTGGAAGCGCCGCTGTTCATGCCGTGCGTCGTAGGGGAGTCACGACCTCGTCGTCAAGTTCAACCGCTTGTTCGTCACGGCGAATGGTCGCGATGTCCGCGGTGCGGAAGCTGGCGAGCCGAGAGCTCCAGGAATCGATGACCTCGCGACCCTCGGCAAAGCGGAAGAAGGTCGTGAGCGGTCCTTCCTGCTGATAGGCGTCGGCGGTGGCGATGGTTTCGCTGGTCTGGTCGGCGAGGGTGACAGTGAAGTGGGCCATGGACGAACCGTACGACGGGCTGCCTGTGGGGTACTAGACCCCAAACG
>CALKTH010000125.1 GCA_937997485.1 uncultured Acidimicrobiales bacterium
GTCCATGGCCATACCAACACGAACCGGATCACCACTCGGCGCCGCTGCACAATTATCGAGATCAGCGTTCAACACCGCGTCGATATCAAACGGCGCTGCAGCCGGAGCCGCATCACCATCATCGGAACCACCATCATCAGATGCTTCCGCCGCAGCGTCGGCGTCATCGGAGCCGGCGTCATCAGCGTCGTCGGATCCTCCGCACGCGGCCGCCAGCAATGCCAGCGCGGCCAAGAGTGCGAGAAGTCGTTTCATACTCATCTTTGGTTCTCCCCTTGTCAGCGGACTCGATCGCGCCCGCTGTTGCGTTTCGGTGAGAAGCTAGTAAACAAATCGTTCGGATGCGAACGACCCGCGAAGAACGCCAAACAGAGGAACGCACATGACCGGCAAACGAGCGTTGGTGATTGCGCACGAGCCCGACGGCCCGGGCGGACAAGTTTCGGTTGCGCTTGAGAAGCGAGGTTTTGAGGTGCACACGCACGTCGTCACTTCCACGTACGAGAGTCCGAACGACGCCACACCATTCCCCGACTTTGCCGAGTTTGACGTCGTGGCGGTCATGGGCTCCATTCGCTCGCTCACCCGCAAGGACGAGATCGATGCCTGGGTTCACGAGGAGATGCGTCTCATCCGCGAGGCCCACGAGCGGCAGCAGCCGCTGTTGGGAGTGTGCTTCGGTGGGCAGCTGATCGCCGAGGCCATGGGCGGTTCGGTGGAAGTGGCACCCGAGACCGAGCTTGGTTGGTACGAGATCGAAGCTCCCGACGGTGCGGAGAATCCCGTTGGCCGGGGACCGTGGATGGAGTGGCACCACGACCGCTTCACGCCTCCAGCTGAAGCCGAGGTCTTGGCCTCGTCCGAGCGAGCGGTGCAGCTGTTCACGATGGGCTCGCTGGTGGCGACCCAGTTCCACCCCGAGGTCGACGTTCCGCACATCACCGAGTGGCTCACCGTGGCCGACGACGACTACCTGGCCGAGTACGGACGAGACCGGGAAACGATCCTCGCCGAGATCCGAGCCCACGAGGCCCGCAATGCCGAGCAATGCGACCGACTCGTCGACTGGTTCCTCACCACCACAACTCGACCGTGAAACCCCCAGAATTGCCGCGCTCATGTACCTGAGAGGTACATGAGCGCGGACTTTCTGATCGACAGATCGTTTGGACCCAAACTATTATCGGTGGATGGACTCCACCACGGTCGATCTCACGTCGCATGACACGTACACCTCAGGCGTGCCGCACGAAGAGCTGACTCGTCTACGCCAAGACGGCGGCGTGGTCTGGATCGACGAGACGGAGGGCAGCGGCTTCTGGGCAGTGCTCCGCTACGCCGACATCATGGAGGCCAGCCGACGGGTGGACCTCTTCACCTCGGAGGAAGGCATTCGCCTGGAGGAGATGGACGCCGAAGAGACGGCGGCCCGTCGCACCATGATGGAACACGACCCTCCCACGCATACCCGCCTCCGGCGGCTCGTGAGCCGAGGGTTCACGCGGCGCAAAGTTGAGTCCTACGAACCGCAGATCCGGGAGCTCGCTGTGCAGGTTGTGGAGGCCGCGCTGGCCGAGCACGCCGTGACCGGCGGTGATGGAGCGGTTTCTGAGTTCGACTTCGTTGAAGCGATCGCCACGCAACTGCCGATGCGCATGTTGGGTCGTCTGCTCGGCACTCCCGACGAAGACGGCCCGTTCCTGGTGGAGCAGGGCGATGCACTCCTCGGCAACTCAGATCCCGACTTCACCGATCATGTGATCGACCAAGCTGACACCGACGAGTTTCGGTTGATGCCGTTCCGCTCCCCTGCCGGCTTCCGCCTCTTCGACTACGCCCGCCAGCAAGCCGCGCTCCGCCGCACCGATCCGACCGAAGACATCATCAGCCAGCTCCTGGCCACCACCACTGACGGTTCCGAGCTGACCGAGCACGAGTTCAACAACTTCTTCACTCTGCTCGTGGCGGCCGGCAACGACACCACCCGCTACACGATGACCGGCGGACTCAAGGCGCTCATGGAACGGCCGGAGCTCATCGAGCAGCTCCGGGGCGCCTCCGACGACGAGTGGAACCTCGCGGTCGATGAGATTCTTCGGTGGACCTCGGTGACGATGCACTTCCGCCGAACGGCCCGCGTGGACGCCGAGCTCGGGGGCCAACAGATCAAGGCCGGCGACAAGATGGTGATCTATTTCATCTCCGGCAACTTCGACGAAGACCAGTTCGACGATCCATTCACGTTCGACATCACCCGAGACCCCAACGATCACATGGCGTTCGGCCGGGGCGGGCCGCACCTGTGCCTCGGAGCGTGGTTGGCCCGAATGGAGATCCGAGTCACGCTGCAAGAACTCATCAAGCGCATCGACTCGATCGAGCAAACAGGTGACGAGGCCTACCTTCGGAGCAACTTCATTGCCGGCATCAAGCGCCTGCCAGTACGTGTCCACGCTCGCTCCGTCTGAGAGCAGCTTGACGAACCTCACCACAGTCACCAGCCTCAGTCGATGAACGCTGCCGAGATCACGCTCGCCGACCTCGACCGGAACCCAGACCCAATCCTCGCTCGGCTGCGTGCGAACGAGCCGGTCGCCTGGGTACCTGCGTTGGAGATGTGGCTCGTCACCAAGTGGGACGACGTCGCGTTCATGGAGGAGCGACCTGACCTGTTCTCCGCCGCCACCGAGCCGTCGTTCTTGGCCCGTGCGCTTGGGCAAAACATGCTGACGACAGATCCGCCGGAGCACACCCGCCTCCAGTCGATCATGAAACCTCCCTTCCGTCCGGGCGGGCGAAGCGGCCCGTTCGCAGCCGATGAGCTACCGGCAATGGCGGCCGGGATCGCGGCTGCGATCAACGGGCCCGGATTCGACGTGATGACTGACTACGCCCAGCCGCTCTCCGCCGGCGCCCTCGCCACCGTGCTCGGCCTGGACGCTCACGGCTTCGACACCATGTGGGCATGGTGTGAAGGGCTCTGCGCCGACATCGCGAACTTCGAGAACGACCCCGCATTGACAGCGCTCGGCGAGACCACCAAGGCCGAGCTCGGGGCCGCAATCAGCGCTCGCATTGTCGACGCCGACGAGATGGATGGATCAGCCATCGGAGCGTTCGTGAGAGACGGAGCAACACCAGAGGAGATCGTGAACAACGTTCGCCTCATGATCTCCGGCGGCATCAACGAGCCCCGAGACGGCATTGGATTGGTCACGTGGGTGATGCTCACCGACGACGCGTTGCGTGAACGAGCCCTCGCCGACTCGGCCGCCCTGCGGCGCCTCATCGAAGAAGTGTTCCGCGTGTTCTCTCCCGTCGGCACGGTGACCCGCCAGGCCACGGTCGATCTCGAGTTGCGAGGCGTAGCGATCGCCCGTGGCGACCTTGTGGCCGGCGTGCTGCGATCGGTGAACCTGGACGAAGACCACTGGTCCGACCCCTCCCGCATCGATCTCGACCGCCGAGAAGGAGCGCACGCGGCCTTTGCTCTCGGGGCTCACCGTTGCCTCGGGGAATGGCTCGGCCGCCAAGAGGTGCGTGTCGGCGTCGAGCAGTTGTTCGCACGCTTCCCAAGCCTCCGACTCGATCCTGCCCATGAGGTCGAGCTCCACGGCTTCGAGTTCCGGGGCCCAAAGGCGTTACGCGTCTTGGCCTGAGCCTCGAACTCGAGAACCAGATGTTTGGGGCTCTGACTGGGCGGCGCTCCGTCCATCGACGACAATCGATGCCGTGTTGACCGACGACCGATCGACAGAGGCGTCAGAACTGGGCCTACCCAAGGTCAGAGCCGATGAGTTGCGCACCAAACGCGAGGTGGCCGCGGCGTTCTTCGCCGCTGGCTCACCACGGACGATCTGTTTCGTCTTTGCCCTTGCCGTCGTGGTGCGGCTGGCCCTCGGCAACTGGTCCATCGCTGATGCCGCGGTCGTGCTCGTGTCGCTCGGCCTGGTCGGACTCGTGGAGTGGGCGATCCACCTGCTTCTGTTGCACGCCAGCCCCACCTCGTTTCGGATGCGAGTGCTCAAGACCGGCACCGGGCACCAACAACACCACCTCGACCCTCCGGAGCTGCGCTGGCTGCTGTTGTGTTGGGTCGACGCTGCACTGTTCTCGGTGCTGATCGCTGCCTTCACGGTGCTGTGGACGATCCCACTGGCACTCCTCGCTGGAGCGCCGTCGGTCCCGGCGGTGATCGCGACCGGAGTGGTGGCGGCGTACCTTCTGCTCGGCCACTACGAGTGGACGCACCTGCTCGTGCACACCCGGTATCGCCCGAAGACTCGCTACTACCGCCGCCTGGCCCGCAACCATCGATTGCACCACTATCGCAACGAGCGCTATTGGCTCGGCGTCACGTCAAACCTCGGCGACCGAGTGCTCCGCTCCTACCCGGCAGAGAAGACCGACGTCGCCCTCTCCCCCACCGCTCGCACGCTCACCGATTGACGCACCGCTCCGCGACCCTTCTGTGCGCGTTCAGCGTGCGCTCGGCACGAACATCGCGCACAGAACGGGCAGATCAGTCAGCGATGACAAGCGTCTGAAGGTCAGAGTGGAACTCCAACGCGTACTGCCCGCCCTCCCGGCCGATGCCGCTGATGCCGCAACCGCCGAACGGTGCGGTGAGATCTCGAACGAGGAACGTGTTGGCCCACACGATGCCCGCCCGGATCTGCTGCCCAACACGCTTCGCCCGCTCCCGGTCGGTGGTGTACACGATGCTGGAGAGCCCGTACTTCGTGGAGTTGGCCAGCTCAACCGCTTCGTCTTCAGAGGCGAATGTCTGGAATGTCAACACCGGCCCGAAGACTTCGTTCTGCACGATCTCCGAGTCATTCGAAGCCGGCTCGATGAGCGTTGGTTCGTAGTGCATCGACCCGTCGACACGCTGCCCGCCCCACACGATCCGATCGCCGGCTGTTCTCGCTCGATCGACGAACGCCGCAATGTTTTCGAGATGGTCGGCGTGGGCGACCGGAGCGATGCTGGTCGTGTCGTCCCGCGGATCACCCATCACATGAGCTTCGGTGTGGCGCTGGAACGCCGCGAGGAACTCCTCGGCAATCGCCTGATCGACCATGATCCGACTCCCGGCGAGACAGACCTGTCCCGAGTCCTCGTACTGCTCCGCGGCTTTGGCTGCAGCGGCCTCAAGATCAGCATCCGCGAAGACGACCAACGCTCCCTTGCCCCCGAGCTCCGCGGTGAAGGGCACGATGTTTTCGGCCGCAGCTCGTCCGATGTGACGGGCCGTCGCCGGGGAACCAGTGAACGAGAGCCGCCGGACACGTGGGTCGGAGACGAGGGCAGCGCCGACCTCTTCCCCGATTCCCTGCACGATGTTGAAGGTCCCGGGCGGGAAGCCAGCTTCCACCACGAGGTCGGCCAGTAGCGAGGCCGAAAGCGGTGACCATTCGGCTGGCTTGAGAATCACTGAGTTGCCGGCGGCCAGAGCTGGAGCCACCTTCCACGTGCTCAGCATGAACGGGGCGTTCCACGGCGTGATGACCACGGCCGGGCCGGCAGGCATGCGCTGCACGATGTGGTGGGTGTTCTTCGCATCCCACTCTTCCTGCTCCCATCCTTCGACGAGATCGGCGTAGGTCCGAAAGTTGACGGCCCCTCGGGCGACCAGACGCTCTCGCATCGATTGATGTCGGAAACCCATGTCGAGGGTCTCGATGAGTGCGATGTCGTCGTTGTGTTCATCGATCAGATCAGCAAGGCGTCGAAGCACGGCGGCGCGTTCTGCAGGGCTGAAGGCCGACCACGCTGCGAACCCCTCAACCGCGGATGACACAGCAAGATCCGCTGTCTCCGCATCACCAGCGGCGACGTCGGCCAGTTTCCAGTTCCAGTCGATGGGTGAGCGCGACTCGAACGTGGCCGAGGAGCCGACGCGCTCATTGCCGATCAGGTGTCTGGTCGAGACGCTGATGCCTTCGATCTCCACCCGCTCATCAGCGAAGCCAGCTGGCGTTTGGTTCACATCGTTCATTCGAGATTCTCCAGTGCACGAAGCATGGATCGGAGACTGCTCGCCAACGCCTGCTTCTCCTTCGATGACATGCCGCTCGTCAGCCGTGTCTCTTCGCTGTTGACGAGGGGAAACACCTTCTCCATGGTTCGCTCACCGTCGTCGGTGATCTGCATGAGGACCAGCCTCCGATCCACAGGATGCGTGCGCCGGGTAGCAAGGCCGCCGCGCTCAAGCGTGGTCATCACACCCGTCAGCGTGCCCTTCGAGATGCCAGCTTCGGCGGCGAGATGACGCGCTTCCCGCTCGCCCCAAATCCAAAGCACCCACAGGACCGTGAAGGCAGTGAACGAAAGATCGTGCGGCGCGAGTGCGGAACGCTCGAGGTGCGCCCTCGCCCGGTTCGCCACCCGAAAGATATTCGAGACAGCGCCGAGCGATTCGTAGTCGATCCCCAGGTCGCCAACTCTGGCCCGGACATCGAGCTCGGCCTGAATCAGATCTTCGTCATCACTCGAGGAGAACCCGCCCGACACCTCAGTCAGCCTCGCCGCTCGAGGCCACAACGGATGGCACCACACGTTCGAGTGTGGTTCCTTGGCGCCAGGAGACACCGACTTCACGCCAGTAGCCGCCGATCATTTCCTTGGGGGCCAGTCGCTGGAGTTCCTCGACGGGTGAGTCGCCGAAGGAGATGGTGCAGTCACCCGTGAAGGTTCGTCCGATCTCCGCATCGAAACCGCTCATGGTCACGAGCTCATCAAGCGAGTCGCTGCCGTCGGACTCGATGGCTGGCATCCATCGGTTGTGGATCATCGGCAGTGCGTTCACGAAGCCGGCGTCATCTGAGGTGTCGGTGATCGTGAACGTCGCTTCGATCAGTCGACGGTCGTAGGCGGCAAGCGTGGCTCCGAACTGACCACCGGTCTGGAGCCTGGGTCCCGCCTTCCCGACGGTGACCGGGCGGGTGAGATACGCAGACCCGAGCTTCTTCGGATAGCCCTGATGATGGCCGCGAACCATGGCGTAGTCACGGTCGACCCAGATGGCCAGACAGCGGCTGTAGTGCTGGCCCTGATACTTGCAGCGGGCGACAAGGAAGACCTCCATGTACTGACTTCGGATCGGGTCGAGGAGTTCGCCGCCGGTGTCGGAGCAGCTCTGCCAATCGGCCCAGATCACGGCCACCGCGCCCGGGTCTTCATCCGCTGGTTCGAGGGGGTCGGGCAACATCGCCGCGACCTCCGCCGGATCCGTGCGATATTCAAGCGTGAGCATCGAACCCGAGTAGTGCCACGGTGGTGGCGGAACCAGGGACGATTGTCCCGTCGAGGTTCGCGGGAACATGAAGCCTTGCACGGTAGCCATGACCTGAGAGTATCGTTCGGATCCAAACGTTTGCCAGAGGTAAGGACCAACATGACCGAGTATCGACGCATCTTGTTGAACGGCTACCCCACGATCACCGAGCGTCACGGCGACGAGCTGGTTGCCAACGACGGTCGATCAATCGGCATCGCCGAGGCCGTGCATCTCGCTCCGTGCACCCCGTCCAAGATCGTCTGCGTCCACCTCAACTACAAGAGCCGGGTCGATGAGTTCATGACCAAACTCCCGGTGGCTCCGACCTACTTCCACAAACCGGTCAGCGCGCTCAACAGCCACAACGCCGGCATCGTTCGTCCCGAGCGATGCCAGTATCTGAACTACGAAGGTGAGATCGCCATCATCATCGGGCGGCGAGCTCGAAACATCTCCCCCGCTGACGCCGGCGACTACATCGCCGGCTATGCCTCAGCCAACGACTACGGCCTCCATGACTTCCGAGACACCGACGCCGGATCGATGCTGCGGGTGAAGGGCTCGGACACACTCTGCCCTGTCGGCCCTGCGCTGGTCACCGATTGGGACTTCCGAGGCAAGCAGATCCAGACCATCGTGAATGGCACGGTCGTGCAGGACGGCAACACCGACGAGATGGAGTGGGACATGCACTACCTCGTGGCCGACATCGCCCGGAACATCACCCTCGAGCCGGGCGACGTCCTGCTCTCCGGCACGCCGGCCAACAGTCGGCCCGTTCAAGTCGGCGATGTGGTGGAGGTAGCGGTCGAAGGACTCGGCACGCTCAGCAACACCATCGTCCACGGCCCCACCCCGATACGGGACGACGTCGGCGCCCAGCCCTCAACCTCAGAAGAAGTGATCTCCACTGCGATGGGCGGAGATTGGGAGTTCCGCGGCATTCGCGCTCCCGGCGGCCCCGGTGCCCAGCACTACAAGAGCACGCTGGACGACTGATCCCTCGAAGACGAGCGCAACCGAGTGACCTCGCCCGCCGCCGACGGATCCCCTCCATCGAGTGGACAAGCCAACCAACGGATCGGCGAGCGCGAGTTCATCGCGCTGCTTGCCGCTATCAGCGCCACGACGGCGCTGGGCATCGACATGGTGTTGCCGGCGTTCGGCGAGATCCGTGCTGGACTCGGACTGCCTGTCGACTCGAACCGAGTCGCACTTACGGTCACGCTCTACTTCCTCGGCCTGGCGTTCGGACAGATTCCCTACGGCCCGTTCGCCGACCGCTTCGGCCGCAAGCCGGTGCTGTATGCCGGCTTGGCCATCTACGGCCTCGGCGCCGTCGGTTCGGCGTTGGCCCCGAACTTCGGCGTGCTCATCGCCTTCCGATTCCTTTGGGGCTTGGGTGCCGCCGGACCGCGCTCGCTCAGCCTGGCGGTTGCCCGAGACCTCCACACCGGCGACCCGCTGGCTCGCATCCTCCAACTCGTCCAGGCCGTCTTCATGGTCGTGCCTGCCTTCGCTCCGCTGCTTGGCGAGGGCGTGCTCGCGGTTGCCGGATGGCGGTTCAATCTTGGCGCTCCGCTCCTGCTGACCATCGCGCTCATGCTCTGGCTCCGCCGCTTGAACGAGACGCTTCCGGACGACGCTCGACGCCCACTCACCTTGGCCCGCACGAGGGTTGCTGCCGGAGCCGTGATCTCAAACCGTCGATCGATGGCCTACGCCGCGGCGGCCATGTTCGACCTCGGTTCCTTCGCCGTCTTCCTCGGCTCCGGCGAGCTCATCTTCGGCGCGGCCTATGACCGATCGTCGCAGTTCGCCTATGCGTTCGGCGGAATGAGTCTGGTGATGGGCTTGTTCGTTTGGCAGGGCAGCCGTTGGGTCGAACGTTTCGGCTCGGACCGCTTGATCTCGATGTTCATGCCGGTGAGCATCGTGCTGTCCGCCGCGCTGTTGGCGCTTGCGTTGGCCGCCGATGGTCAGCCGAACTTCTGGCTCTGGTTCGGCTTGGTCACGATCGTGAACTCGCTCCGCACCATGCTCACTCCCCTGTTCATGGCGACCGCGATGGAGCCCATGGGGGAGCTGGCGGGCACGGCATCCGGCGTGATCGGCACCATCGCTCTGGGCGGTGGAGCGCTCCTCGCCGGTGTGGTCGATACCCAGATCACCAACACAGTGACGCCACTCGTCGCTGCCTACCTGGGCTACGGCCTGTGCACGTGGCTTGCCCATCTTGCTGGACGTCGAAACTGACACTCCCCGTCAAGGCACGTGTCGCCGTCGTCAGGTCAGAATCCGCCGGCATCGCGATGAGATCGTCCAAGGCCGGCGGCTCCCTCCGCTCCGGCACTCTTGCCGCTCGAGCGATTCCGACGGTGACCACCGCTGCCCGCATGAAAGGAGAGCTCGCGACGCTTCCGCCGCTTCTCAAGCCTTGCGGTCACGGCGTCGCGGAGTATCTGAAAGGGGCGCATAGCGATCTCAACGTTGCCACGTTTCCGTCGGTTCCGGGACGCTGCCATCGCTGCAGTGCGTTCTCAGCGAGCCGGCAGCACGGCCTTCGCCCGGGCGACGACTGCCTCAGCCATCTGTTTCGCGGTTGATGGGCGGCCGGCCGCGAGCCACGCGACGAAGAGTCCGAGCAAGCCAAGCACGACGTTGACGGGAATCGGGGCTCGAGGGTTCTGTCCGTCGACTTCGACGCCAGTCCAGTGATAGAAGGCGGCGCCGATCATGACCCACACCAGGCCAAGCCCAGCGAAGAGTTGCAGGCGGGGAGTCATGAACATGGCGGCGAGGACGATCTCGAAGACGGCGACAACGATCAGAAACGAGCCGGACACGCCGATCGTCTCTGACAGAGTCGAGCGGAACTCCGAGCTCACGATCTTGTTCAGCGCTGACATGAGCATGACCACGGCCAACAGCGAGGGAAGGATGCGTTCGATTCGATCCATGCCAGGACCCTAACGGAACCACACAAGCCGGGAAGGGGACGTGCCTCAGTGAGCGTGCGCCATCGTGCTAGCCCGGCGGCGGAAGCGACCACCGCCGGCGAAGGCGGCGATGAAGAAGAGCGACGACACGAGCACGATCGTCGGGCCCGACGCGACGTCGAGGTGGTAGCTGGCGTTCATGCCGAAGAAGCCACTGAGTGCTCCGATCACGGCGGAGAGCCACAACATCGTGGCGAACCGATCGGTGAGCATGCGAGCCACCACCGCTGGCACCACGAGATTGGCAGCGACAAGCGTGACACCCATGACGTTCATGGCGGCCAGAACAGTGAAGGACAAGACCACCATGAGCACGGCGTCAACCCAGACCGTGCGAACCCCGACTGCGCTGGCGACTTCCTCATCGAACGTGGTGAAGAGGAGTTGGCGGTAGCCGAAGAAGATGACCGTGAGAGCGAAGATCGACACGGCGATGATGAGCCAGAGATCGGCCGTGGTCACCCCGAGCACGTTGCCGAACAGCAGCGCGTCGGCGTTCGGCCCGTCGGTGCCATACAGCTGTACGAGCGCGAGTCCGAGCGCGAACGATGCCGTGGTGATCACACCGATGGCAGCGTCAGAACCGATCGGTCGCCGGCGAACGATGCTGCTGATCGCCAGAGCGGTGAAGACACCCCAGAGTCCGGCTCCGAGGAACAGATTCACTCCGACGAGGCCGGCCAGCACGTAGCCCCCGAAGATGGCGTGCGAGAGCCCGTGGCCGATGTAGCTCATGTTGCGGAGCACCACGTAGCAGCCCACGAGGCCGCAGAGCGCTCCAGCGATCGTTGCCACGTAGACACCGTTGCGGAAGAACGCGAACTCGAACGGCTTGGTGATCTCAGCCCAGTTGGGAAACGAGACCGCCAGCGTCGAGCTCACGAAACCGGTCGCCGCAGCAGCGATCATGCCGGTTCCTTCGTCTGGCGGCGAAGGTCAATGACATCGCCGTCGGTCGGAGCGTCGACGACCACACGCATGCCGCCGTGTTCGAGGACCTCCATCGGCGAGCCGAAGGTACGTTCCAGCACCTCGGGGACCAGGACATCCTCCGGCGCCCCAGCTCCGATGACCTCACGGTTGAGGCAGAGCACGGTGGGGAGGTGGGTCGCAATCCCGTTCAGGTCGTGCGTCGTGAGCACGATGGTGAGGCCCGCCTCGTTGAGGTCACCAAGCAGGTGGAGGACTTCGTGACGAGTTTTCACATCGAGACCGGAGGTCGGCTCGTCGAGGAAGATGACTTCCGCCTCGGTGAACAGGGCTCGAGCGAGAAACACACGCTGCTGCTGCCCACCCGACAAGTCACGAATGTGGCGGCTGCCCAGCCCATCGAGGCCGAGGCGTCCGAGTACGTCCTCGACCTCTCGGCGCTCGGCCTTGCCGATCCACGGCATCCGAAGCCCCTTGGCTCGAGCCATGCTGACGCACTCGGCCACGGTGACGGGGAAGTTCCAATCGATGCGTTCGACCTGTGGCACAAACCCCACAGACAGCCCGGCCCGGCGCCGCACGGCTCCGTTCGTGGCAGGAACGTTGCCAAGCAACGCCTTCAGCAGGGTGGACTTCCCCGAGCCGGAGGGGCCAACGATGCCGATGAGATCGCCGGCGTCGATGGAGAGGTCGACGTCCACGAGCACGGGATGCCCACCGTCGTAGCTGACGGTCAGGTTGTCTGCGGCGAGCAGGCTCGTGATCTCAGGCATGGGTCAGATCGACTCTCGGTCAGGGTGCGAGCGGTGAATGCTCACTGGGGATACTCGGCTTGGTCGGGAACGACGTTCCGAACTTCGAAGGTCTCAAGCTCGGAGGCGTCGCCGCCCAGAGCGTTCGTCATTGTCACGAAGTTGAACTTCATCAGACCGAGCCACGAGTGCAACTCCTCCCCGGGTTCGCCGGGAAGGTCGTCATCTCGGAGTTCGTCGATGTAGGTGGCGCCGGTCTCGTTGCCGATCTGCTCGAGAACAGGCGAAGGGAACACTTCAGACCCGAAGATCGCAGACACGTTCTCGGCCTCCACCTGTTCGATCAGTTCGATGACCTCACGAGGTGTTGGCTCGCCGAAGTCGGCAGGCTGGATCGCGCCGATCACTGTCCATCCGTAGGTCTCTGCGAAGTAGGCATAGGCGTCGTGGTAGGTGACGAGCTTGCGTTGTTCCGGAGGCACCGTGTCGAGCGCCTGCCGGACAGCGACGTCGAACTCATCCACCAGGGCCACGAAGGCTGCGTGGTTGTTGCGATAGATCTGCGCTTCGTCGGGATTCGTCTCGACCATCGTTTCGAGGATGATGTCGGCGTAGACCTTGACGAGGGTCGGGTCCGTCCAGAGGTGGGGGTTCGGCTTGCCGTCGGATTCGGGGAAGGAGAAGTCGTATCGGTACTGCGATGGATCGATCGTGCGATCACCGAGTTCGACCAACTGCACACCCTCGGCCATGTTGGCGAAGGCAAGCTCCTTGGTCGGTTCTTCGAGTTGCAAGCCGTTGATGAAGATCACGTCGGCCCGAGCGAGCAGCTCGGCTGCGGAGGGCGGTGGTTCAAACGTGTGGGAGTTCGTGCCTTCCGGCACGATGCCGACGATGCGGGCTCGATCGCCGATGATGTTGGCGGCGATCGAGGTGATCGGAGCAACGGTCGTCACCACCACCAACTCGTCGTCGGTGATGTCAGTTGCCGAGGAAGCAGAGGCGTCACTGTCAGAACCACCGCACGCAGCGGCCACGAGTGCGAACACCAGAAGGAGAGCAAGAAAGGGGCGGGCCATGACGCTCACCCTAATTGCGACCTGTTCGCAACAGCGGGTCGGGCGGCGGTTTGTCCCCCGCTGGGAACAATCGAGATGGTTTGCGGCGGAGAGCGAGCGTGAGCGTTCCCCGAGAAGTCCCCCGGTGACCCGCTCCGACCTCGCAGACCACCCCCTGGATGGCACTACGGTGACGGATTCCGACCAACCTGCCGACTCTGTCGCGCCCGGAGGTTTTCATGAGTCTCGCCGCCGATCCTGCTGTTCTTCGCAAGGAAAGCCCGAGCACTGGCTCCCCGTCAACGGCCACTCGTCGTGTCGTCAGTGGACGCATCGACGCTGCTCAGTACACGGAGCTGGAGGGATTCGCTCGCTCTGGGGGTGAGGTCCTCATCGCTCTAGAGCCAAACGACAGCTGTGGAGCCGAGCTTGCCGGGGCTGCTGTAGCGCATGACCTTCCGAGGACCGAGTGGTTCGTCACGCTGGCCGACCGAGCAGAAGCGGTGCGCCTCGACGGCGAAGTTCCCGTCACGAGCGCACTTCGCACGCTCAGTCCAGCGACGTCGGTCGGCGCCACCGTTGCGGCGACGACGAGCGTTCGATTCGAACACTCCCCCACCATCACGGTTCGGTCGTTGGGCGAGGGTCGAGTCGTGGCAAGCGGCATTGCCGACCTTGAAGCACTCATGGCCCACGGCACGCTCGGCCGGTTCGTAGATCGCCTGCTTCGCGGTCTGGACACGGTGGACACTCGGGTTCTGGGCGTTGGTGTTGTTGGGTACGGCCCCTTCGGAGGCATGGGCTATCTGCACGGACTCGCAGCCACCGAAACCGACGGCCTGGCCCTCGTTGCTGCTGCTGACAATGCGCCGGAACGCATTGAAGCGGCACGGGCCGACTTCCCGGAGCTCACGAGTCACGCGTCCGGAGCGTCGCTTGCCGCCGATGACGACGTCGACATCGCCATCATCGCGACTCCGCCGAAGTTCCACGCCGAACTGGCTCTCGAGCTGCTTCGTGCCGGCAAGCACGTCGTGGTCGAAAAGCCCATGTGTCTGACGGTCGCCGATGCCGACTTGCTCATTGCGACAGCCAAAGCCAACGATCGCATCATCTCGGTCCACCAAAGCCGTCGTTGGGACCGTGACTATCTGGCCGTGAAGCGCTTGATGGACCGAGGGGATCTCGGCGAAGTCTTCAACATCGAGACCTTTGTCGGCGGCTTCGAGCATCCATGCCGAGCGTGGCACTCGGAGGAAGCGATCTCCGGCGGGGCCGCATACGACTGGGGTTCGCATCACATCGACTGGATCATTCAGCTCTACGGCGACCGTCCTGCGAAGGTGTTGTGCACGACGCACACCCGCGTGTGGAAGGACACCACCAACGTCGACCAGCTCTCACTGTGGATGCAGTGGGCGAACGGTCGCGAGGCAACCTTCCGCCAGAGCGATGTCTGCGCCATTCGTCGCCCCAAGTTCCACATCGAGGGCACCACGGGAACGCTCGAAGGCCACTACCGCCCCATGGTCACCGAGACCGTCGAGCCCGGCCGAGGATTCGTCGATCACGTCTCTCACCACGCGGAAGCGCCGGTAGATCTGCGCCTCGCTCGGTTCGAGGGTGGGTACGGCATCATCGAGAGCACGATTCCACCAGCGCCCCATCCCGGTTGGGGGTTCCACAAGAATCTGGCTGACCATCTGCTTCTTGGTGAGCCGCTTGCCGTTCGCCCGGAACAGTCGCGGGATGTCGTTGCTGTTCTCGAAGCCGGACACCGGTCGGGCGCCAATGGTGGCGAACTGATCGAGCTCGGGTGACAGAGCTCCCGAACGGCTCTCCAGAGTCCGTGCGTTTTGGCGTGATCGGCGCTCGCTCAATGGTGGCGACTCGGGCAGTTCTCCCCGCCCTCGATGCGTCAGACAAGGTTGAGCTGAGTGCTGCGTGTTCGCTCGGGGGACCGATTGATCCCCGCTGGGCGGACGCCACCGTGGCGTCCTACGACGACGTCGTCAACAGCGACGACGTTGATGCTGTCTACGTGCCGCTTCCCAATGGCATGCATCTGGAATGGGTCCAGAAGGCGGCCGAGGCGGGCAAACATGTCTTGTGCGAGAAGCCGTTGGCGTCGACGTCGGCCGAGGCGCAGCGCATGGTCGAGATCTGCGAAGCAAACGGAGTCCAGCTGGCGGAAGCCTGGATGACGCCCTTCGATCCTCGGTGGGCTGAGGTCATCAGACTCGCCCGAGCGGGAACGGTCGGCGAGGTTCACACCATCACGACGGCGTTCACCTTCACCATTGGGCCCGAGGCGACGTCGAACTATCGCTGGGATCCCGAGCAAGGGGGCGGTGCGCTTCTCGACGTGGGCATCTATTGCCTCGGGCCTGCGATCGAGCTGTGGGGAGCGGATCCCGTGCGGATCGACGCCACGATGGTTCGGCACCCGTCGGGGGTTGATGCTCGGATGAAGATCGAGCTGGAGTGGCCGGGCAATCGTCGACTGCACGCCACGGTCTCCTTCATCGACGACGAACAGCAGTTGCTGCACGTCGAAGGCAGCACCGGCACGCTCACGCTCCCGGACAACGCCCACACGGGCGGTACGAATGCGTCGCTCATCGAGGTTCAACCCAACGAAGCGCCGAGCTGGACCGTCACTGTCGAGCCCGGCGATCCGTACCGCCGCATGCTCGAGCAGTTCGCAACATCGCTCACCTCCGCCGAGCCTTGGCCGAGACCGCCGAGCGATGCCGTTGGCCTCCTCGAGCTCCTGGAGCGCATCGCCGAACGAGCGAGCGAGATCGCGCCCCGGCACGAGACCATCAACCTGCATCCGGTCGACGGTTCACTGGCTCTCCATCTCGTTCACTGGGACCCCGTCGCCGACCGGACGGCGGAAGCCAGCGCATCGGCGCCGGGCATCCCCTGGCTCTTGGTGCACGGGTTGGCGTCCAACGCTCGGCTTTGGGACGGAGTTGCGGAACTTTTGGCGCTGGCCGGTCACCCCGTCGTGGCCGTTGACCTTCGGGGCCACGGGCAATCAAGCACGCCAGCCGGTTCCTTCGACGTCGCGTCAGTCGCCGAGGATCTCTCGCTGCTGCTCTCGGCCCTGGGCTGGGATCAAGCGGCGGTTGCAGGCCAGTCGTGGGGCGGCAACGTCGTGCTCGAGCTCGCAGCTTTGCACCCGGAGCAGGTCGACACGCTGGTATGCGTGGACGGCGGAACGATCCGCTTGGCCGAACGCTGGCCACAGTGGGACGACTGTCGGGAGGCACTCGCCCCGCCTCCGCTCGCCGGCATGCCGCTGAGCCAGATCCAGTCATGGATCGCTGACTCGGCTGCGGACTGGCCGGAGAGCGGCAGGCAGGGAACGCTGCACAACTTCGAATTGCAGCTCGATGCCGACGGAACGGAGACCATCGCTCCGTGGTTGGCCTTCGATGACCACCTCACGGTCTTGCAGGGACTGTGGGAGCACGACCCAGTCAGCCGATACGCCGACGTCGCCGCCCCAACAGTATTGATCGGTGCGGTCGGGACCAACGAGCCCGCTGATGACCCGGACAAGTTCGCCGCCATCAGCGCCGCAGCCGACGCCATTCCAACGGCTCGAGCCGTTTGGTTCGCTCCGGCCCATCACGATGTGCATGCGCAGATGCCCGGGGAAGTGGCCGCTCTGCTGCGCGATGCCATCACACTGAACGACTTCTTCGAGTGACCCCTTCGACCCAAGGACCTCCCCGTGTCTGACCCCCGACTTCTCGTGATCATGGGCTCCGGCGAAACCGCGCCGACCATGAAGAACCCGCACCGTGAGATCTTCGATCGATTCGACGGAGACGTCCGCGCCCTGATGCTCGATACGCCGTTCGGCTTCCAAGAGAACGCTCCGATCCTCGCCGAGAAGTCGTTGGAGTACTTCCGAGACACGATCGGCCGAACCGTCGACGTCGCCGGGCTCACCCGCAACGATCCCAACGACGTCGTCGGCCTCGAACAGGCCGTCACTCGAATCCGAGACGCACAATGGGTGTTCGCCGGCCCCGGCAGTCCGACCTACACGCTCGATCAGTGGCGAGGCACTCCTGTTGCCGATGCGCTGGCCGAGAAGCTTCGCACCGGCGGCGCCGTCGTCTTCTCCTCGGCGGCCGCCTTGACCCTCGGTGTCGCCACCGTGCCGGTCTACGAGATTTACAAGGTGGGCATGGACCCATTCTGGGCTGAGGGGCTCGACCTTCTCTCGCCGCTCGGCCTCAACGTGGCCGTGATTCCTCACTACAACAACACCGAGGGCGGAAACCACGACACGAACTTCTGCTACCTCGGCGAACGACGTCTCGCCATGCTCGAACCCGAGTTGCCAGATGGGGCGTTTGTACTCGGGCTCGATGAACACACCGGTGTGATCATGGATCTCGACGCCGACACTGCGGAGATCGTTGGCAAGGGTGTGCTGACCCTGCGACGCAATGGCGAATCTGTCGGGATCGAGAGCGGCGACACCGTGCCCATCGATCTTCTCCGCAACGGAGGCGACGGTGCCGCCAGTGCAGGGGTTGCGGCGTCACAAGCCGTGGCACCCGGGGCCACTAGCGAATCGCCAGCCGCTACGCCCGCGGCCGAGCTTTCCCTCGCCGGCCTGGCAGCAGCGACCGAGGAACGCTTCGACGCCGCCATCGAGGCCCGCGATGCCGACGCTGCGATCAGCGCGGTGCTCGAGCTGGAGGCGGGCATCGTCGAGTGGTCCCGAGACACGCTGCAGTCCGACGATGTGGATCGGGCACGCGCCGCACTTCGATCGATGATCGTGAAGCTCGGTGCGGCGGCGACCGACGGCGTGCGCGACCCAAGAGAGGTGCTCGGCCCACTCATGAACGTGGTGCTCGAGGCCCGCTCGGTCGCTCGAACGGAGAAAGCATGGGCAGTCGCTGATGCCCTGCGTGACGGACTCAACGAGGCCGGCATCGAGGTTCGCGACACCCCCGACGGCGTCGAGTGGCTCATCACGCCTGTGGGTGCCTGACCCCCACCACCACCAACCTGTGGGTGCCTGACCCCCACCATCACTGGTGGTCCTGCTGGGACGGTCAGATGGCGCGCATGCGGTTGTTACGGGCGTTGTGCTCGACCTCGGCCAGCCCCATAGCTTCGAGGACGGGCGGAACATAGTTCCCGAAGCGCCCACGCAGGCCCTTCTTGAAGCCGTACCAGCCACTCACCGGATTGTCTTCCGAGCGCCCCCAGAACTCGACCGTGTCAGGCTTTGCTTCCTTCTGCTCGTCGGCGTTGCCGAGCAGCATCCAGTCGCCGTGCTCGGTCAACATCATGTGGAGATCTTCGATGCACGAGAGATGATAGCGAAGCTCGGTGGAACCGACCTGCACCACGAGAGCTGGTGGATCAGCCTCGGGCGCTCGATACGCCTCGAACTCCGACTTGCCCGGCGGGGTCGTGAGGATCCACGGGTCGTCCTCGGTGCCGGCGCCTTCGAACTCTGCTTCGTTGTTCATGCGATGCATCTTGGTCGCCCATTCATGCCATCTCTTGTCGTGTATCGATAATTCTGTGAAGCTCGGACTCGTGCGTGCTGGACGTCTCGTCGAACTCATGTTGCTGCTCGAGCGAAGGGGAAAGATGACGGCACCGGCGCTGGCCCAGGAGCTCGAGGTATCGGTTCGCACCGTCCTGCGGGACATCGAAGCGCTCTCCGGCGCCGGCGTTCCGGTGTATGCCGAGCGGGGGGCCAACGGAGGGTTCCGGCTCTTGGAGGGCTACCGGAGCGAGCTGGCCGGGCCGGAGGCGTGGTCGCCACTTACGGCGTCTCCGCCGGGCCGCCCTCGGCGTGGTGCTGTTCGGATCTCTCCGGAGGGGCGTCGAATGGCTGCGGTACTCGGTGTACTGCAACCGCTGCGCGTCCGATCCGCCATTGGTGCCGAGGAGTACGGCTGGCTCGAGGGCACGTTTCGGCTCGGGCCGCTCGAACGAACAGCACGAGAAGTTCTGTCGTTGGGAGCCGACGTCGAAGTCATCCGCCCCGAAGCGCTCCGACAGCGAGTGGCCGACCTCGCCCTCGCCACTGCCCAGCTCTACACGTGACCACGCTCGCCGTCCCCGTTTGAGCTGGGACCCGCCGGGCACCTAGCGTCCGCCGCATGGATGTGAGCACCGCCGTTGATCGCCGAAAGTCCGTTCGTTCGTTTCTCGATACGCCCGTACCAAACGACATCATCGGTGAGCTGCTCACCAAAGCGGCCCGCTCCCCTTCGGGCGGCAATGTTCAGCCGTGGCGGGTCTACGTCATCAACGGCGAATCCATGGCCAGCTTCCGCACGTTCCTCGAGGGCCGGGAGATCGAAGCCCCGGCCTACGACATCTATCCCAAGGGACTCACCGAGCCCTACCGCTCGTCCCGCTTCGCGATCGGCGAGCAGATGTACGCCACGATCGGGATCGAGCGCGAGGACAAGGCGGGGCGATTCGCGCAGATGGCGAAGAACTACGACTTCTTCGGCGCCCCCGCAGCCTTCTTTTGCTTCATCGATCGGCAGATGGGCCCGCCCCAGTGGAGCGACCTCGGCATGTTCTTGCAGACCTTCATGCTCCTTGCCCAGGAAGCCGGGATCGACACCTGTCCGCAGGAGGCCTGGGCGATGTGGGAGGGCGCGATCACCGAGTTCGTTGGGGCACCCGGGGAACAACGGCTCTTCTGTGGCATGGCGATCGGGCATGAAGACACCGACGCTCCGATCAACACCGTCCGCTCCGAGCGGGAACCACTCGAGATCTTCGCCCGCTTCCTGTGAACAAGTAACCGGCGGCTCAGCCGTAGCAAGGCGTGGCGCTGCTACTTCCAGCGCACCAGATCCCGGGTGATGTCGTCGATCGTCTTGCATCCCGTCAACGCCATCGTGCGTCGCAAGCCGTCATCGAACAGGTCAAGAAGGTGGTCGACTCCCCGCTCTCCCGCCGCGCCCAACGCGTAGAGGTAGGGCCGACCAATGGCGACGGCATCGGCACCGAGCGCCAGCGCCTTCACAATGTCGCTGCCTCGACGGGCGCCGCCCTCGCATATCACGGCAATCTGGCCCCCAACCTCTTGGACGACCGGTTCGATCATCTCGACGCTGTTCGGAGCGTCGTCCAGCTGACGGCCGCCATGGTTGGACAGCTTGATGCCGGCCACGCCGGAGGCGACCGCCTGCTTGGCGTCAGCCACCGACTGCACGCCCTTCAGCATGATTGGGCCATCCCAGATCGATGCCAACCACTCCACATCGTCCCACGAGAGTGCGGGATCGAACTGGGAGTTGATGTACTCCGAAAGCGTCACGGCCGAGCCTGAGCCGTCGTCTTGATTGGCCACATTGGAGAACGTGAT
>CALKTH010000126.1 GCA_937997485.1 uncultured Acidimicrobiales bacterium
GCCATCTCTGCGATTGGCACGAGCATTACTGGCCCCGCACCAGCGGCCTATGTCGCTGCCATCGTCGGCGAGGAGCAGCGAGGCTCGGCCATGGGCTTGTACCGAACCTTCGGCGACATCGGCGTGGTCGGTTCACCCGTATTGAGCGGTTTGTTGGCGGACGCTGTCTCCATTCCTGCCGCGATCGGCGCCAACGCTGCGCTCGTGGGCGTCTCGGCGATCTGGTTCTTGTTCAGAGCGGCGAACGTGATGCCGGCGAAAGAGTGATGGCCCAGCTGGAGCCATTCCGATCGGACATCGAGACCTCCACTCTGTCAGCGCTGCGGGCCGTTCAATAGCCAGACGAAGGTCTTCACATAGCCCTCATCTTGGGCAGACAAGATCCCGACATGAAGGAACCGAAGCTCAATCGTGTGGTCGCTCTCATCGTTGGACTGGCGGTGTTGTCGGCTTCCTGCGCGGCCGACTCAAACGACGACGTCGTTGGAGCGGGGCAACAGTCGACGGTTGCGCCCGAGGCGACGACCGAGACGTCCGCCTCATCCCAAGACGAGGCAGCCGACGAATCCTCAAACGCAGCGGAGGAACCGGCGACCGCCGAAACCCAGAACGGAGACGAATCGACCTATGAGATCGAGGTCTGGGCCGACAATTGGATGGCCGTGTACGTGAACGGCGAGTTGGTCGGGGAGGATTCCGTCCCGATCACGACGGAACGATCCTTCAACGCCGAGGCCTTCACGTTCAACGCCACCACTCCCTTCACGGTGGCCATCGAGGCGAAGGACTTCAAGGAGACTGACTCGGGCCTCGAGTACATCGGCGAGCGGAACCAACAAATGGGCGACGGCGGCGTCATCGCCCAGATCACCGACACGGCCACGGGAGCCTTGGTCGGTGCAACCGACGAGTCGTGGCGAGCGCTAGTGATCCATCGAGCCCCGCTCAACACGGAGTGCGAAGGCGATAGCGATCCGGACGCCACGTGCCAGTCCGAGATCACCGAAGCGCCAGCGAACTGGGTCGCCGCCGACTTTGACGACAGCGGATGGACATCTGCGACCGAGTGGTCAGAGTCCGCCGTCAGCCCGAAAGACGGCTACGACCAGATCAGCTGGGACGAAACAGCGATGCTGATCTGGGGGACGGATCTCGAGGTGGACAACACCGTGCTGCTCCGATCAACGGTCGGCGCCTGAGCCGATGTCGCTCGTTCCCACCGGTCACTGACTCCGAGGATCAGTGACTCCGTGAGCCAGCGGCTCAGTTCACGGCGAGGGAACTGAGCGCGGTGCGGAACTCCGCACCCATCTCAGCGTTGCGGAACTCGCCCTTGTCGCTGTCGAAGTTCTCGTAGAACTTCGGCACGGAGAGGCTGGCCTTCACGTCGCTTCCGAACCACTGGCTGGAGTCCAGCGCAGCCTTCATCACACTGCCGCCACCCTTGGATCCGGGTGAGGAGGAGAAGAAGACGGCAGGCTTGCCCTGGTACACCTGGGTCTCGATCCGGCTCATCCAGTCGAAGAGGTTCTTGTAAATGGCTGGATAGTGCCCGTTGTGCTCGGCGAAGGAAATGACGAGCGCATCGGCGGCGCCGATCGCTTCGAAGAATTGGTGAGCCTCAGCGGGAATGCCAGCCTCGTCGCGATCTGGTCGGTAGAAGGGCATCTCGAAGTCGTTGACGTCGAGCACCTCCACGGTGGCATCACCGAGCAACCCTTCTTCGATCAGCCGTGCTGCGTGGGCGATGAGCTGCCCGTTGATCGAGGTGTGGCTGTTCGAGACGGTCCAGGCGAGGATCTTCATGGCCACGATGATGCCTCTCCTTCGCCCGCGATCCAAGACGGACTCGAGAGCTTTCTCCCCAGCGGTGCGGTGGTGCGATGGAGTCCGCCTAGCGAAGATGAGGAATCGGCCGGATGGCCTTCACACGGACAGAGATGTCCAGTTCCTTCGTCGCGTCGAGCATCCGTTGAACGAAGGCGACGCGAGCTTGCTCGTCGACCGACGTCGCATCCGCCAGATCGTCGGAACTCCTCGGGAGCGCTGACGAGGGCGTTCCTCCTTTGCGAACGGCTTCAACTTCCATCTCACACCAGCCGTCGGGCCCGGAGCCGCCGCTTCGGCAACCATCTGGAATGAATACCTGGATCGACCCGGTCGAGTCCCTGAGCTGGCCGACTGCGCCGAACAGCAAGCCACCAGCGACGCTGGTTCGGTACTGGCCGTGAAGCACACCACTGAACTCGCCGTCCGATTCGCGAAGAGTGTCGAACTCGGCGACCGTATGAGTTGCTCCTCGGGGCTGCAGCCAGTCGACGGTGTATCCCTCGACATCCCTCCAATGCTGGGGCCATGTCGCCAACACCAAGTCTTCGACCTGCAGGTGACCGATCTCGCCGAACGCGAGCTGCAACAGATGGGAGTAGCGGTCGACGTCAATCGGACCGGGATAGGGAGACTGTTCTTGCATCGCCTCCGTCGACTCGATGGCGCAACGGAAGAGGTCAAGCGGGTCGGCGATGCCGACGCCGATCATCCGGGTCGTTCCAAGGTGAAAGTCGATCGCGAACGTGCGGGATCCCGGATGGTTGGGCGAGCACAGCTCAATAGCGAACACATGACTGTGACTCGCTTCGCTGAGGACGGGTAGCAAGATTCGTGGATACTGAAGCCCGACGGTTTCCTCGTAGCCCTCAAGCGCCTGGGTTGGTTCATAGAACGTAATCAGAGACTCGCCGAGCAGTTCGAAGCTTCCTGGTTCCCATCGCTCCCAGAATTCGAGCAGCTCATCGGGGAGCGTCAGAGGAGCGATTCGCTCCCGCAGGTTGGCGAGGCCTGTTTTCCACTCGTCGCTGGTCTCTCGTCGCGCACGAGGCTCGGCGCGGCCAAGCCGAGACGCGACAACACGGTACTGATCGATCGAGTCGTCAAGAATGCTCTTCACGCTGTCTGTCTCGACGTGGTTCTTCGCTCGCTTGAGCCTCGATCGATGTTGCGGCGATGATTGCGTATGTCCCCGAACGCCTCACCACTCGATCGCCTGGCCGGGCTCGGCTGGAACGCCTCCGTGCCTCCGAACGGATTCGCGAACCGTCCGAAGGTGCCGGCGCAGACGGACAACAACAACTCACTTGGCCTGGCCACGCCCGAGCCCGATGTCGAGATCGAAACGACGCCCGAGCATCGAAACCTCGTCGCCGGCGACCCGACCGTGACCGGGTGGACTCGGGCATACGACGACCCCGGAGTGTCTGCGCTCCGAGATCGGTTGCGCCGTGAGAACGGGCTTTCCACTCTCGAGACCGTCACGCCGGATCAAGTGGAGCGGGCGACCGAGCTCTTCCACTGCAACGGCTTCGTGGCTGTGCGGGACGCGCTCGACCCAGAACGTTTGCACGACCTTCGGGAGGCCGCTGCTCGGATCATCGAGCAGATCGTGGACGTCGATCCTGATTGCGGTGCTGGTGGAGGAGCGGGTGGCCTGCCCCACCGGTATTCGTTCGGAGCGAGCTCGGCGTCCCGACACACCCTCCACGAGCCGGCGTGGTGTGCCCTGCTCGATATGGAGACGACCACGCCAATCCTCGAATCGATCTTCGGCTCAAACGACTATCTCGTGGGCGGCGCCGGTGGCGATCTGGCCATGCCGGGCGCCATCGAATATCAGGGCTTGCACTCGGACAACATGTGGAGCACCTTCCACGATCCCGAACAGCGAGTGACCATTCGGGATCTGCCAACGCCCGTGGTCACCATCAACTTTCCCCTCATCGATCTCACTCCGGAGAACGGTCCGATTCGTCAGATCGCGGGCTCTCATCGCTCGAACGATCCCATCCCGTCTCTGAATGAAGAGCCGGATTGGATGAAGCTGAGCACGATCTGCCCGGTGCCGGCCGGAACGGCGATCTTCCGGGACGTGCGCTGCTGGCACGGCGGTACGCCCAACCTGTCCAACGATGTTCGGCCGATGCCCAATGTCGAGTACTTCGCCCCCTGGTTCCGAAGCGACTACATCCTGCGCTGCATGCCTCACGAGCGTTGGCAGGAGCTTTCGCCGCACGGCCAGCGCATCAGTCGCTACGTCGTTGCTGACCCCGGTGTCGATGTTGTCGGGGCGGGCTTTGTTCATCCACGAGCCCGAGCCCGTGAAGAGCACGTCGAGTCGGTGTACGCCGCCATGACTCCTGATGCCGCTGAGGAGTATCGCCGCAAGCGCTGACGGCCAGCATTCTCGTGAGGTTTCTGCGAACCCCGGGTCCGGCAGAAACCTCACAAGAATCCACCGGCCTTGTTCGTACGAGTTGCTGTCGCTACTGGGTGCTGAGACTGGCCTTGAACTCGCCGTCGGTCATCTTCTTTCGCACCTCGGCGCTGGGTTCAACGAGGCGCTCGAGCGTGACGCCAACGATCTGAGCGGTGCACGGAAAGCCGTGTGGATAGGGGCCGACGGCGGCACCGGTATCCACGCCGACATCGAACGTTTCGCCGCTCATGGAGAATCGGATCGGCACCGTCCGTTCGATACGCGCCCGGCCAGCTTCCTCACCGTCGACGAAAAAGGAGATCTCGCCTCCCGCACCGAACCCTCCGTCGTGGTCGTAGTGCACGAGGAGAGCGTGCGGTCCCGCTCCCAACGGCTCGCCGCCGCAGACGGTCGTGATCACATGCCCGAACCAGTTGTAGAGGTAGTGCGCTCGTCCGCTCTCATCGAGGTAGAGCGTCCAGCCCGCCATGTTGCCGCCCTGGCACGCAACGACGCCCTGGGCTCCGCCTTCGGGCACGACGATCTCGGCGCTGATCTCATACGACGCGTTCTTCAGGTTGACGATGGAGTCCTCGGGCATGCGTACGTGGGCCGATGTGTAGGTCATCTTCCGGAGACCATCGAGGCTGTGGGGCACCCGGAACTGGCCGCCACGCGGCGAACCCGCATCGCGCAACGGGAAGACGCCATTCGCTCCCGCCTCCCGATCAAAGAGGGACCGAAGCTCAACCAGCTTGTCTGGAAACTCCTCGGCGAGGTCTCGGCTCTGCGAGAAGTCCTCGGCGATGTTGTACAGCTCCCACCGTTCCTGCTCGCCCTCGAACTCGAAGGCGGCGAGACGGATCCACGGGACTCGGCCATGGAAGCAGGAGGCCATCCACCCGTCGTGATAGATGGCCCGGTTACCGAGGATCTCGAAGTACTGCGTGGTTCGCCGGCTGCCGGCCTCAGCGTTGCTGAAGGTGTAGTTCATCGCCGTTCCGGCGACCTCCATCTGCTCGATGCCATCGACATGACTCGGCCATGGGATCCCCGCCGCTTCGAGAATGGTGGGTGCCACATCGATCACGTGGTGGAACTGACTTCGCAGGCCACCACGATCGGCGATGCCCTGTGGCCACGACACGGCGAGGGCGTTCCTCGTTCCACCGAAGTGGGAGGCCACCTGCTTCATCCACTGGAAGGGAGAGTCGAGCGCCCACGCCCACGCCACGTTGAAGTGGTTCTCGCACCGGG
This sequence comes from uncultured Acidimicrobiales bacterium, assembly GCA_937997485.1. Taxonomy (GTDB): domain Bacteria; phylum Actinomycetota; class Acidimicrobiia; order Acidimicrobiales; family SZUA-35; genus SZUA-35. The sequence continues at coordinate 5,507 of CALKTH010000126.1, forward strand.
CCGTACCGAAGTCATCCATGTGTTCGAGCAACCACTCCGGTTCTTCCGGAACGCCGTTCTGGAAGGACGGGGCGCTCCACGCCCCATGGACGGTGCCCTCGGCAGATGCTCCGTTGTCGCCGGTGAGATAGATCACCAGTGTGTTGTCGCCGACCCCGAGTTCGTCCACCGCGTCAAGCACACGGCCCACCTGCGCATCGGTGTGAGCCATGAACGCAGCAAACACTTCCATGAGCCGACTGGCCACCGGTTTGTAGCGGTCTGGATAGTCCTCCCAGGATGGGACTTGATCCGGCCTTGGAGTGAGGGCAGTGTCCGGCGGGATGACACCGAGCTTCAGCTGCCGCTCATAGATCTGCTCTCGCAGCACGTCCCAACCGTCGTCGAACTGGCCCTTGAACTTCTCGATCCACTCTGGAGCCACGTGATGCGGTGCATGCACGGCGGCCGTCGAGAAGTAGCAGAAGAAGGGGCGTCCCGGAGCCGACGCCTTCTGTCGGCGGATCCACTCGATCGCCTTGTCGGCCAGGTCTTCGGTGAGGTGGTAGTCCCGGCCATCGGAGCGGGGAGTGAGGTGGGGCTCGATCGGCGTTGTCTGGTCATAGACCGCTGGCTCCCAGTGGGATGCTTCGGCGCCGATGATGCCGTAGAAGCGGTCGAAGCCCATGCCCGTCGGCCAGCGATGGAACGGCCCGGCTGGGCTCTGCTCCCACGATGGGGTCAGGTGCCACTTGCCGAACGCTCCCGTTGAGTAGCCGTGCTGGCGGAGGATCTCGGCGATCGTGGCCGACTCTCGAGGGATGGCACTGTCGTAGCCGGGAAAGCTGTTGGCGATCTCCGTGATGCCGCCCATGTGTACCGAGTGATGGTTGCGGCCGGTGAGCAGCGCCGCGCGAGTTGGGCTGCACAGTGCGGTTGTGTGGAACTGGTTGAATCGGAGGCCAGCATCGGCAACACGATCAACGGTCGGTGTCGGCACTGGTCCGCCGAAGGTGCTGCAGGTGCCAAAGCCGACGTCGTCGAGCATGACGAGCACGACGTTCGGTGCATCTTTCGGAAGAGCTGGTGCCCGAAGCTCGACGGGCTCGGAATCTGGCATGAACCGTCCGATGGACCCTTCGAACGGGGGCGTGGGCTGGGGAATGGCGGTGGTGCCCGAGACGGCCTCGTCGTTGGTCATCGCTGGGCCAAGCTCGCAAGATCGAAGCAGCTCAAGACCTGGAGGATCGATGCCGCGTCGCCTTCGAGGGCGACGCGGTCCTGCTCAATCGCCTCGTTCAGCGTCAGTTTGTTGCCGAGGATCGCGGCCCACGTCTCGATGTCGAGATGAAGGGAGTGTTCCGCCCCAGCGCCGTCGGTCGGCGCCGCCACGCCGCGTCGAACGTGGAGTCCTGCCGCTGAGCCATCGGCGAATTCGAAACGGAGATGGTGATCGAGGCCAGCAGCCCGGCTGGGGTCGAGGAGCACGCGCAGCGTGTGGACGAAGACCGGCGAAGGACTGTTGAGCACGTCGTGTCGATTGAACCGATGCACGCGAAAGCGGCTCAGGTCTAGCGAGCCTTCGAGCTCGAGTGCTCGGGTGAGGCACCAGTTCCTGAGGTTGGACGAAGTGGTGCGCTGACCGACCATGCGGAGACCGCTGGCCAGGAGCCCCCGGTCTTCCGGTGAGCCCGCGTCTGCCCGGCCGTGCTCGTCGATGTCCACGTGCACAAGCCAGGACGCCAATTCAATCGCCCAGCGCGGATCATCGCCGTCGAGAGCGGCTTGGGCTTGGGCGCGCACGGCGTCCGGGCCACCGAATCCGTCGATCATCTTCTGCGCTCGTTCTACGGGAGGAACGGCAACCAGTCGAGATTCATCTCCGTCGAACCAACCTCGAAGACCGGCGTGAATCTGTCGAACGTGGTGCTCAACGATGCCGTAGAACTGCTGCGTCAGGTAGGACTGTCCGAATTCGTCAGGCAACTGAACGGACGTCGCGATCTCATCGGTAGTGAGTCCCCGGTTGATCCCGCGGACGGTCTGATCCCACATGAACTGTATGGAGTCCCGATACACCTCGACCTCGTGGGCGATGTGTGGCGCCCCGCTCAGTGGCGGGCCGTGAGTCCCCACGAGATGCTCCGCACCCAGTGCCGCCACGTGATCGAGCCCGGTGAGCAGCACGCGAGGATCTCGGTACTCCTCGCCCCGAATCGGGAACACGTTGAACAGCGTCGGCCACACGATGTTGTGGACACAAAGCGAGAGCTCGGGGAACCAGATCGTGAGCGAGTCGTCGGCATCGGAGGGAGCCGGCGTGAACTCGACGTCAAGCCCGGCGATTCGGACCGACGTCTTCTCGGTGAGCGTGTGCGTTGGGGGCACGAAGCCTGGGGTAAACGGTGCGTGATCGGCGAGGCGAAACTCTGTCCCAAGTCCCACGTTGATCAGCCCATCCGGACCCTCGGTCGGCAGGAGCATGCCGAACTGGTGGATCAGGCCTCTCCCCGCCGCGGCGCTCACTTCCGACGAGACTCGCTGTCTGTTGGCCACGATGTCGGCGTGACCCCAGATGGGCAGCTCGCCGCCTGCCGCATCGACCAGTGCTTGCGTCCCGGCCACGTAGTGGAAGTGGGTATAGATGACGGCGACGATTGGCAGCTGGGTGTGCTGACGAACGTCGTCGAGCGCCGCTTGCATCTCCTGCACCGATTCGCCCGTGTCGATCACGATGAGACCGTCCGGTGCCTCGATGAAGGTCTGGTTGGACAAGCCATTGCCAACCATGCACCACACGCCCTCTCGAACCGCGTAGAGCGTTCGCTCGAAGCGCGGAGTGTGAGCGATCAAATCGCGATGACCAACTTGGCCGGCTGGTCCGATCTCGGTCGCAGAATCATCAGGCATGAACGAATCGGGCAGCACAGACATCGGCGCATTCTTGCGGATGTCCGACTCGGCGTCGATTGCCGTCGTCCTTCCTCGACTGGTGCTGTTCGAACAGGCTCCGTAGTCTCCGGCCATGGGACGTCTCGAGAACAAAGTTGCACTGATCACCGGCGGAGCTCGGGGCCAGGGCGCCTCAGAAGCCGAGCGCTTCGCCGCCGAGGGAGCGACCGTCTACATCACGGATGTGCTCGACGACGTCGGTCGGGCCACGGCCGAGCGCCTGGGCGACGCCGTGACGTTTCTGCATCACGACGTGACGAGTGAGGACGAGTGGATCGGTGTTGCCACTGGCATCGTCGAAGAGCACGGGCGAATCGACGTCCTCGTGAACAACGCGGGCATCTTCCAAACGAAGCCTGCTTCCGAGACGACGATGGAGGACTGGAACCGGATGGTCGCTATCAATCAGACCGGAGTCTTTCTCGGGATTCGCGAGGTCGGCACTCGCATGCGGGACCACGGTGCAGGCTCGATCATCAACATCTCCTCGATCGCCGGGCTCACCGGCGTTGCTGGCGCACATGCCTACGCCGCAACGAAGTGGGCAGTGCGAGGGATGTCGAAGTCAGCGGCGAAGGAATTCGCGGCCGAAGGGGTTCGAGTGAACTCCGTCCATCCGGGGATCATCGAGACGGACATGCTGTTCGAGTTCGGAGGCAACATCGCTCGGGTCAAGGAGTCCATCCCGATGGGGCGCACGGCGTCGCCTGACGAAGTCGCGAACCTCGTGCTTTTCCTGGCTTCGGACGAGTCGTCCTACTGCACCGGTCACGAGTTCGTCGTCGACGGGGCGATGGTGGCCTGAGTCAGCCCGTCGGACTGAAGAACAGATTCGCTAGTGCGTAGATGCCGAGACTGAGCGGACCCCACGTCTCGGTGCTGTCGCCTACAGCGACCTCGATCGAGTAGTCCTTCGGGTCGAAGGATTGCCGCAGCTTCAGCCCGTCGATCATCGCCGTGAGTAGGCCGGCGTAGACATCGAAGACGGTGTCGTCTGCCACGCCCCCGAACCACTCTTGGTCAGGGGTGTGATGGATCAGCTCGAAGTAGGCCCGGTAGGCAGCGATCGCTTCCTGCCGACCCATGATCATCTCGTCTTCCATGAGCGTGGCGATCTCCGGGGACTGATGGGCGAACTCGTGATCTCCCAGAAGCGTGAAGAAGGGGAGGCGACGAAGGAACTCGTCGTGGCGCGTCTCGCTCGTCGCAAGCAGTTCGCCGAAGGCGCGAGACGATCGACGAGCGCTGGCCTCGGGATCGTCTGGATCCCACAGTGTGTGGAGATCGAGAGCCAAGCCGGCCTCGTAGACCTCGAACGACTTGCGGACGGCCCGTTGCTGCAGATCTGATCGATATGCCACCTCATCGGGCCACGTGGCAAGGGCGTTCTGGAGCGACGGGTGGGCGGCGGCAACCTCGTTGAGCGAGACCGCTCGGTCGGCGTGATGGGCGAGCCTCCGCTGGGCCTGGGTCACGATGGCCTGCACTCGTCGTTGGGCATCCGAGTCGCGGGGCACATCGCCGGCGAGATGCAGAGAGGGACTCTCGGAGGGCGCTTGCGGTGGGGGAATGTCCATCGTGGCGTCGAGCGGAACGAACAGCGCGGATCGAATCGCCTCCAGGCCGAGCGCCAACGGGCTCCAGCGCTTGTGCACGCCATCGGGTCCGGTCGGGAGCTCGACTGGCATCGTGAACGGGTCGATCCGGGATCGATGCTGGAGACCCTCCCGCAGGGCAGACGAGAGCAGGTAGAGCAGGTCGCAGGCGAGGTCGGCCTGGTCTGGTGCGAAGAAGTCCGGGCTCGGCTGTTGCTGCGCCGCGGACATGAGCGGGCGCGTCACGAGCTCGAAATAGAGACCACGGTTGACAACAACGTGCTCCTCGAGGGCGATCGCCGCGAGTTCGGCAAGCCACGGCTCCGCTTCCGCTGGATGTAGCGCCAACGACGTGAGCATGTGGCGCTGAACGGTGGCGGTGCTGATCTCAGACCGACTCAAGGCGGCGCCTGCCAGGCGATACACCTCGCGTAGTGCGGTCTCGCGTTCGCGAGGAGCGTCGTGGCTCGAGACAAACGCGACCGCGCTTTGTGCGTCCGACAGAATGGCTTCAAGCCTGACCGGTCGGGCCATGTAGCGCACGGCATCGGCCGCCAATTGGTGGGCGTCTGGCCAGTCGTCTGCAGTCGCGCCAGACCGCTCGGCGCCTGCGCTGCGTCGCTCCACGATCTCAGTCGCAACCTCGACGATGACGCCCCCCATCCGGGCGCGCCACATCTCTTGTCCTGCCTCGAGGGCACGTTCTCGTTCGCTCGCCTGGTCCTGATGCATACCGTCCTTGTTGAAAGACTACGCAGGTTCAACAGCTTCGTTGGGTACTGGCGAAGCTTCAAGAAACTGAGCACCCGGTCCTTGAGCTGCTGCGCGGTCACCTGGATTGAAGATCGCGCAGCTCGCCAGCGTCTGACAGCCGCATCCGATGCACTGTGTGAGGCGATCACGGATGGATTCGAGCGTGTGGATCTGCTCATCGAGCCTGGGTCGCCACCGGTCGGCGAACCCCTCCCACTCTTCCTTGGTTGGCGCTCGGTCTGGCGGCAGCGTGGCGATCGTTTCGGCGATCTCTCGCAGTGGCAACCCCACCTGTTGGGCTGCTCGGATGAACGAGACGCGACGGAGCACATCGCGCCCGAAACGGCGCTGGCCGCCGGCAGTCCTGATCGACGTAATCAGTTGTTTGTCCTCGTAGAACCGAAGCGCAGAGGTGGCGATACCGAGCCGCTCTGCGGCTTGACCGATGGTGAGGAGCTCGTCGAGGGAATCGTCTGCGGGAAGCATTTGACTTCAACCTAACTTGAAGTTCTATGTTCTCGGAAATGAACGACGCCAGCCGCCCTCGCATTGCCTATGTCCAGTCCTGCTGGCACCGAGACATCGTCGACAACGCCCGTGTGGGATACGACACTGTGATGGACGGCCGGGCGGAGACCGAGTTCTTCGAAGTGCCCGGAGCCTTCGAGATTCCACTGTTCGCTCGCTCGCTTGCCGCGTCGGGGTCATTCGACGCGGTGATCGCTGTTGGCCTTGTCGTCGACGGAGGGATCTACCGCCACGAATTCGTTGCCGACGCAGTCATCGGCGGTCTGATGCGGGTGCAGCTCGACGCGTCGGTCCCCGTGTTCTCTTGTGTGCTCACGCCGCAGATGTTCCATGAGCACGAGACCCACATGACCTTCTTCGCGAAGCACATGATCGGCAAGGGTCGTGAGGTGGCTGAGGCTTGCCTGGCGACGCTCGCCGCGCACTCGGCGCTCGTCCCCGCGAGCTGAGACTCAGCCTGCGTTCGGCTTCGGTACGAGAAAGAGCCGCAAGAGGGCGTACAGGCCAAAGCCGAACGGCGTCCACGCCTGTCGCTCGCCACCGGGCCGTTCAGCCAGGGTGAACGGGTTGCAGACGGGATCGAACTTTTCTCGGAGTCGGAGCCCGTCGTGAAGTGCGAATACCAGGGCGCCCAAGATCTCGAGGCCGATCTCCCGAGCGTCTTCGGTCTCGAAGAGCTCCGGGTTGAGGACCAGCTGAAGTTCGTCCATCAAGATCTGTCCGCGGACCGCGAATGTCCGGCGATCGTTGGTGAGCTGGTCTTCAACAATCGTGGTGAGGTTGACTGGGGCTGCTCCGGCATCAGAGATGGGGGGCATGGTGATGAAGATTGGCAGCCGACGAAGGAACTCGGCGGCCAACAGTGGATTGCCCTCCACTGCCTGTGCCTGTGCTCTGGCTGCCCGCTGCAGACCCACGAGATGGTCCGGAGCGGATCGGTAGGCGCGGACAAAGGCGGCCCGCGCCGACTCGCTCAGGATCGGGGTGGCCTTGCGCACGGCGTGCTGCAGAAGATCACGATGGAACGCTTGCTCCGAGGGCCACTGATCGAGCACGTCCGCGAGCCCCTGGTGTTCGTTTCTGACCTCGGATCGCGACACGCCCTGCTCGATGGCCTTGCGGACACGCTCCCGAGCGTTTCGCATGATGAGTTGCAAGTCAGCGCTTTGCTCTTCGTCAACCTCGACCGGCTCGCCGACCGGTCGCCGCTGATCCTCCGCCGAGTCGATGTTCTCAATCGCTGCGTCGACGAACGTGGCTCGACGCACGGCCTCCAACCCGACCCCGAGCAAGCTCTTTGGCTGCCATGACCCGTCGAGGTCAACCGCAAGGCTGATGTCAGCGTTCAAGGGATCGACTGCTCGTCGGAGGTGGAGCCCTTCGGTGAGCGCCCCGAGAAGTGTGGTGAGGAGATCTGACGCAAGGAACCGGTCGTTGGGCCCGAAGATGGTGGGGTCGGGCTGTTGTCGAGCGGCCCTCATGATCGGGTGGATCACGATGTCGTTGAATCGGAGCCGACTCGCAACATAGTGATCCTCGAGGCTGGCATCGACCACGTGTCGGGCAGCGGAAGGGGTGCGACCGAACGCGAGGGTGTACGTGGCGAGGAGATTTCGCCGCACACGGGACTCTGCCGCTTCTGACCCTCGCTCGAACTCTGCGGCGCGAGCGAAGAGTCGGCGGAGGGCCTGTTGTCGCTCGGACGGCGGCAGGGCCGCGAGCGATGCGACCCGTGCCGCGATGCGATCGCGAGCATCGGCCAGCGCGTTGGCGTCCATGGAAGCGGCAGCCAGACGTTGGACGTCGGCCTCAGTGATGGTGGCGGCCTCTCCAAGCTCTGCCGCAGCAAAGAGGAACCGGGCGCTGGAGGATGCCTGATTGGCGGGGACGGCACGTAGTGCCTCGCCCATCCGAGCGTGCAGGCGTCGTACGCCGACATCAAGAGCGCGCGCTCGACGCTCGATTTCCCTCTCGTCCATCACCCGTCCCTTGATGTGCCGAACCGCCAATTGAGTCCATTGGGGAACAATCGTCAAATGAGCTGATGATTTGTTAGAAAGCGCCCCAGATCAGCAGTGCTCCATCGCCCGTTCCCACCGCGAGGCGGCCTGCCCCATCAGAGCCCCCAGCAGCAGCGATGTTGGAGCTCACGCCGCCAGCGACGGCTTGTTCGACGGTGATCGTTGCCCCATCCGGCCGGTGGCTGATCACGACGAGCGAGCTGAGATTCTGCCTGGGAACCACGACATCCGTCCGCCCATCTCCGTCCCCATCGAGGAGAACCGCCATGTCGAGGTTCGTGCTGCCCAATCGATGCGAGCGGAACTCATCCAGTCGTGAGCTCGTGACGAGCTGATGACCGTCGAGGCGATGGAACTGAACGATCCCGCCAATGTGTGGAGTCTGCACATCGACGAGTTCGAATTCGCCGTTCGGCCCCGTGGAACCGGCACCAATCTGATGCCGCCAGCGGTTGCCCCGCCCGATCGCCTCACTCCGCGCCAGAACGGACCCATCGGCCTCGTACACCACGAGCTGGGCGCCGACCTCGGCGTTGCTCTCCGTGATCACGATCTCATCAGCGCCGTCACCGTCGATGTCGGCGAGCAGGGGAGCGAGACCTTCGGCCACCGTGTTGGTGAGCGTGATCGTGACCCGCTCCGATCGCTGAAGAGGCTGTCCGGTGTCATCCATTGGATCGCTGATGACTCGGCGCTCAATCACGAGCTTCGATGCCTCGAGATCGTCGCCAAGGGCGCCGTGCCGGTATCGATCCGTGGCGCCGTCGAGCCACGCACGCAAGCCTTGACCGTTGTCGACAACCGTCGCAGCAGGGAGATCCGAGTCGGTGAGATCGTGGAGTGCGACGAGCTCGATCCCGCCATCGGCCCCGGCGAACGCGACCGGTTGAAGGAACGGCCCTGTTGGGGACAGCCTCTCAATCCCGCCATCGTTGCGCACCGCAGCCGACTGTCCGTCCTCCGCGATGGCGACCCAGAGGAGCGGGGCGCCATCAACCGGAGAGACCGCGCTGTTCGCATCAATCGAGAGCACCCAGATGGGTGTGAAGCCGAGGTCGATCACGATGGGCTCGCTGGCAAGATCGACGGACGCATCGACGATGCGGTTCCCCGATGGAGAGGTGTTCGTGCGGCCGATAGCGTCTCGGAGCCTGGAGTCGGGCTCATCGATTCGCTGGGAGACGTCGGCCTCCGGTGCCTCACCGGACGAGGGGCCGTCTTCGTCGGCGCTGTCGGTCTGAGGCTCGTCTCCCTCCTCGTCCAGCGGCGAACGCTCGACGAGGACACCGTCATTGGTGAGAACCGATTCGGAGGAGGAGGCATCGTCGGAGGCGCATGCCGAGGCGAACAGGGCGCCGGCAATGAGGACAACGAGGACTCGACGGATCACTCGGCCAGTCTCGTCGAAGATGCAGGCCACGCCTCTTGCGGCGCGGCTGAGTTCAGCACTTGTTTCTTTGCTCCGCGATCCGTGCTCTGCGCCTCAGGTCAGCGGCTCTCGGACTCGAGGAACTCCACCGATGTGCGAGGGCCTTCTTCTGGCCGCCCCGTCTCTTGACCTCGCAACTCGACCCGGCGAATCTTGCCCGAAATGGTCTTCGGCAGATCGCTGAACTCGATCCGTCGAACCAGCTTGTAGCCGCTCACTCGCTCTCGGAGGAAGCCGAAGATGTCCTTCGCCGTCTCGGCTGTTGGTTCATGGTCGGGGGCGAGGATCACGTAGGCCTTTGGTACGAATCCTCGGAGGGGGTCCGGCGAGGGCACGACCGCGGCCTCGGCGACGGCCGGGTGCTCGATGAGTGCACTCTCCAACTCGAACGGGCTGATCCGGTAGCCCGAAGCCTTGAACACGTCGTCAGCACGGCCCACGTATGTGATGTAGCCATTCTCGTCTCGAGAGGCGACGTCACCCGTGCGGTAGTAGCCGTCCGACATTGCCTCGGCGGTTTTCTCGCCGTCATCGGCATACCCGACCATCAAGCCGACGGGCCGGTCGTCGCCAAGTTTGATGGCGATCTCGCCCTCGTCGGCTGGCTGTCCGTCCGGATCGAGCAAGTGAATCGTGTAGCCCGGCAGCGGTCGTCCCATCGAACCGGGAACGAGGTCCTGCCCGGGCGTGTTGCCAATCTGAGCGGTGGTTTCGGTCTGGCCGTAGCCGTCTCGAATCGTCATGCCCCAGGCCGACCGAACTTGCTCGATGACTTCGGGGTTGAGCGGCTCGCCAGCGGAGATGAGCTCGCGGAGCGCAACCGGGTAGGACGCCAGGTCTTCCTGGATGAGGAAACGCCACACCGTCGGCGGAGCACAGAGCGTGTTCACACCATTCTCCACCAACACGTTCAACACAGCCGGCCCGTCGAAGCGGGTGTAGTTGTAGAGGAAGACCGTCGCTTGAGCGTTGAACGGAGCGAAGAAGCAGCTCCATGCGTGCTTGGCCCAGCCCGGACTGCTGATCGTCCAGTGCACATCGCCCTGCTGGAGGCCGAGCCAGTACATGGTGCTGAGATGCCCAACCGGATAGCTCACGTGCGTGTGCTGCACGAGCTTGGGCTTCGAGGTGGTGCCAGAGGTGAAGTACTCGAGCAGTGGATCCGACGGGCTCGTCGGGTTGGTGACCTGCAGCGACTCGGGGGTGTCGAACGCATCGGCGAAGTCCACCCAACCGTCGGTGCCGGCAGTACCCAGTAACACACCGATCTTGGTGATGCCGTCCATGGTGTCGGAATCGATCGTGGTGGCATCGAGTCGGTCGACCGACGCTGCTCCCGTTGCGTTCGTGACGATCATCGAGGTGTTGCCTCGCTGAATCCGATCGGCCAGATCGGCTCCGGCCAACAACGTGGTCGCCGGAATCACGACGACGCCGAGCTTGATAGCCGCAAGCATCGTTTCCCACAGGGCGACCTCGTTGCCGAGCATCACGAGGATGCGGTCACCCTTCGTCGCTCCGTTTGCAGCGAGAAAGTTGGCCACATGGTTCGAGCGGGTTGCGAGCTCGGCGTAGGTGCGCCGGTTTTCCTCTCCGCCTTCTTCGATGATGTGGAGTGCCAGCGCGTTGTTGCCCTCGGCGATGCGGTCGAAGTAATCGAGCGCCCAGTTGAAGTCGGTCAGCTCCGGCCAGCTGAAGTCGGCCATAGCTGCTGCATGGTCCGTTCGGTGGGTCTGGAGGAGGTCACGGGCGGTGAGGAAGAGATCAGCGTCGGTCACGGCGTTGATTCTGGTGCAGTGCCGACTTGGGTGCACGTGAGGCGGTCGACAAGGCTGAGCCGACCGGCGTTCACGTGGTTGACCGAGCTCAGTCTGTCCAAATGGGCTCGTCGAAGTAGGGGGTGGCGTGGGAAGGCGGATGGCGATGGAGCGCGCCAGTCGTGTCCCAATGCCACGGCTCGATGCCTACATGATTGCGGTAGTCGGATTCGTGCCGGAGGCCGCCGAAGGAAACCTGCTTGCTCTTGAAGCCGTAGAAGCCGTAGCGGTGGGCGTTGTCGACCATCCACTGCACGGCACCGGGCGAAGACTGGCCCAGATTGAAGTCGATCGCTCGGCCGTGGTTGTGCTGAGAGTTGCCGGGGATGGACGTCGGAACGCTGCAGTCCTCGGGCGGCGTGAGATAGATGTCGGCGCAGCCGTTTCGTCGACGTGTCTCGAGCTGCGCGTCGTAGCTGCGGTAGGTCCCGTTCGAGACGAGGCGGATGCCGTCAGCCTGTGCGGCGTCGTAGAGGTCGTTCCAGTACTCGACCACACCCTGTTCGAAGAACGCTCCCGCCCGTCCGCGAATCAGCGGCACACGCTCGCCTTCGCCGTAGACGGGCGTGATGAGCACGATGGCGTCCACGGAACCATCACGCCAGTTTCGGTGGACTTGGTAGTCAGGAAACTGATGGGCGTCGTAGCTGCCGTCGAGTTGGGTTTGGTCCCGCATCTCCGGGGAGTCAGAAAAGAAGAGCAGCACTTCGCTCCGAGTCGTTCCAGTCGAGAGTTCACCAAGCCAGAACGCGAGGCCGCCTGCGTCGGGCTCGCGGAGGAAGACGTTGTTGTAGAGAACGTCGAGGAACTGCTGGTCCGTCGTCTCGCCGTAACGCTCGACGAATTCCGTCGAGTCGGCGAAGAAGGCCGCGGCTGAGCGAAGGGTGAACCGTTGGGTGAAGCGCTCGGACCAGAACGCCAGGCCCTCGGCATCAGGTTCGCGTCCGAAGGCGGCACAGTAGAGCCGGTAGAGGCGGGCCTCGTGATCTATCGAGACACTGACAGTCGGCGATCGGTCACATCGATGGACGGGAGCAGGCGCCTGGGCCGTCGCTGCGAGCGCAGACACCAGGGTGCCGAGAACGAGAACGAGCCCCGCGCTGGCGAAGCGGAGGCGCCGCGCTTGATGCGTCGAGCGGACCGGCCGGCGGTGAGGCGGCGATGAACGATGTGGTGCGGGCACATGTGCCAAGGTAGTCATTCACGTTCGGGGCGATGGAGGGTTGCCACAATGCGCACGCGCACCAATCGCACATCTGGCCGTCTCGCTACTGTCGTCGTGGCCTCGATGCTTGCCGCGGCCTGCTCCGGCGGGGATGGCGGGGGCGAAGGAACGCTGGAGGAGCCGCCGACCACGGTGACGATCGCATCGGGAGATGGCGAGAGTTCGAGCGACTCCACCTCGACCACGTCCGGCGAGACAGACGGCGGTGAGAGCGCCGAGACCACGACCCCGTCGACCGGGACCGAGGAGACAGTGGAGACGTCGGAAACCACGACGCCGACACCTCCTCCTCCCGAGCCGGTCGATCTGCCGGTCTATACGTTGCAGGCCTTCGATCCGCCTGAAGCCACGATCGACGACCTCCTTCTGTTCGACAACGACACGGCCTACCGGTTCGAAAACGGGCAAGCGCTCGCACTGGCTGACGGGCCCTTCGTGGAAGTTGTGACTGACGGATCAGGCGGTGTTGTTTTCCAGCGCGAGAGCCTCGAGCGTCGAGTGTGGTGGCAACCAGCCGGGAGCACGGGTGCCCAAGAACTCCTCGTTGTCGACGGCGAGAACAACTCGCTCGAGCTCACCGGATTCTGGCGAAACGAAGATGGGCCCGAGATCTTGTACCAGCGGAACCTTCGCGGCGGTGGCCCGGAAAATACCGAGACGACGCTGCGCTCCTACCGCTTCGCCGACGGTTCAGTGAACGAGCTGGCCGGCACCGGCGGCTGGGAATACGGCACGAGCTTCACCAGCGTGACGGCGACTGAGGCCGTGGGCTTTTGGGGAGCGGAGGGCTACGTCGGAATCGAGCGGTTGGAGTTGCAGACCGGCAATCGGCTCGTACCCGAGCTCGACGAGCCCTTCTTCGATCTGAACATCGCGAACGTCGTGACGGTGGTGGATGGCCGATTGCTCGGCGTCGTCTCAAACGGTGACGAGGGCACGCAGGAAGTTGCTTGGCTCGATGAGGTGGGTCTGGTGGATGAAGTTGTTGCCGCCGTTCCATGGGACAACGGCTGGTGGTACCCATCGCACATCTTCGTCCAGGACGGCGTGGCCGTGATCTCCCGCACTGGTGAGCAGAACTGGGACGCCACGATCGCTGAGGGCAACGTGCTCGGCCCGCTCCTCGTCGACCTGGCGTTGGGCGAGACCCGCACCTTTCCCTACGCCGTCGCCGCCCGCCCCCTCTCCTAACCCACAACCGCCCCGTGGCACCGTGAAGTGACGCTGGAGCGACAAGTAACGGTGCCACCAAGTGGTTGGCTTGGAGGGCGGGTACAAGGGTGTGGCGACGCGACCGTGGCTGGCCGCCACTCCGCCTCGCGTTCGAGGCGTGCGGGCTCGACTAGTCGGCGATCCAAGAGCCGTGGAATCCGAACGGAATGCGCTGGGGGAGCGGAACTCGGGCCACGGGCTGAGCAGCGATGTTCTGAGCGTCGAGCACAACGAATTCGCTGGTCTCGTCGGTCTTGTCGTAGACGTACATGAGCAGGTAGCCGTCGTCTTCGGTGGTCGCACCGTCGCGAGGGACGAAAACCGCTTCGCCGGGGATACGAGTGTTCCCGAAGTCGTGCTCGGCAGAGGCGCCAGAGTTTACGTCGTAGCGAACGATCGAATTCTGGTCCTCGAAGGTGGCCACGGCGTAGCCGACGTCGTTGTGGAGGCCGACCCGGTCGTCAGCCACGCGGGGGAACTCGATCGTCCGATCGTCGAGCGCCCGCTCCGAAGCGGTGCCCTTGGCGAGATCAAGCGTCCAGCGATGGAGCTTGGAGTCATTCTTGAACGTGGTGGACTCTTGCCGCCACAACTCGGGATAGCGAGCGGTATCGATCACGATCTGGTTCACGGAACCGTCGTCGCCTTTGACATCGAAGCTGTTCATCGGATGGAACACGTAGCAAGGCTCGACGTCGAACCATGTGGGCTGCACGCCGGCGACGCCGCGAGGCATCACACCGACACGAGCGCCGTAGTCGTCATCCCAACGGTAGGGCATGCTGCCCTTCATCGCGAGCTCGAAGTCGAAGATCACTGGCAGATCCATGAAGATCACGTGTGACTCGGTGATCGAGAAGTCGTGGATCATGGTGGGTCCGGGCACGTCGATGGCCTCGCTCTGCACGAGCACACCATTGGCATCCACGCGGTTGTACGTGAGGTACGGGGCCGTGAAGGCATAGCCAAAGAAGTGCATCTCGCCGGTGACCGGACACATCTTCGGGTGGGCGGTCATCGCCGATTCGAGCTTGCCGTCGAAGTCGTAGACGCCGATCGTTTCAAGTTCGGGCGAGAGCTCGTGAGGGAAGCTCGACTCCACCACGGCGAGGATCTTGCCAGCGTGCTCCACGACGTGCGTGTTGGCCACACCGACCGTTCGATCGACCGAGCCATCCTTGCCGATCGATCGAGCACCCTCGTTGAGTGCTCGCGTCTGCACCCATCGGTTGCGGTACCACTCGGCCTTGCCCTCTCGCAGCCGAATGCCATGGATCATGCCGTCACCGGCGAACCAGTGAGGTGAGAAGCCGCTCTGAGGGTTGGCACCGTTGCGGAAGTAGCGACCGTCGAGCTCGGGCGGAAGCGTGCCGATCACCGCCAGGTCGGTGGCATCGATCTCATCCATCACCGGGGCGTAGTTGCCTCGCAGGTGGAACGGGAGCTTCTTCTCGGGCTTGTCGGTCACGGCCATCCTGACAGGTTCGCAGGCTCGAGCTCGAGGTGCGACTTCCGAGGTTCCTGCCCCAGATGCGTAAGGGGACGGCCGCTGAGCGGTCAGGTCGGATGACACCAACCAAGGAGACACTGCAATGTTCATCTCATCCGCTCTCGGGGCCGCCGCCATGGCTGCTCTCGCTCTCGCTCCTGTCGCGGCGGGGCCCGCTGCTGCGACCGAGCTTCGTTCCGACGAAAAGCCGCATCAGGCTGACGAGCCGCTCGTGCTGGCACAGCCGTCTTCTCGCTACCACGCCACCTGTCGAGGAGAGGTCGCCATCCTCGTGCTCGCTGGCGAGGAGTACGTCGGATCTCCCCACGACGAGGTGATCTACGTGGCCGGGCCCGGCGCTGAAGTAACCGGTGCCGGTGGCGACGATCTCATCTGCGTGTTTGCCGACGGCGCCGACGGTTCCAGTGTTTCCGGCGGAGACGGCAACGACGTCATCGTCGCTTCGGGTTCGCACGTGCTCTACGGCAACAACGGCGACGACGTGATCTTGGCGAATGGCGGATTGAACGAGGTGTTTGGCGGCCCCGGCAATGACGTGATCAACGGCGCAGGCTCGAGCGGACTCATCGCTCACGGCGACGAGGGAAACGACATCATCAACGGCAGCCCCGGCGACGACTGGATTGGAGGAGGGGAGGGGAATGACCTGCTCCTCGGCTGGGCCGGCAACGATGGCGTGTTCGGTATGGACGGCGATGACAACGTGCGAGGCGGTGCGGGCTTTGACGACGTGTGGGGTTCA
>CALKTH010000127.1 GCA_937997485.1 uncultured Acidimicrobiales bacterium
AGACCCTGCTCGAGGAGCACACGCTCGCCGAGCCAGCTGTTGACGCGACCGGTAACGATCTTGTCCCAGGCTGCTTCGGGCTTGCCTTCGTTCTTGGTGATCTCGAGGAGTGCGTTGCGCTCCTTCTCGATCTCTTCAGCCGGGACGTCGTCTCGGCTGAGGAAGCTGGGCTTGGCGAAGGCGATGTGCAGTGCAATCTCGTGGAGGAGTTCGGCGTCGATGCCTTCACCCTCGACGAGCACGCCGGCGCGGCCGCCACCGTGGAGGTAGGCATCGATGGTCTTGCCTTCGCTCGCTTCGTAGCGAACGGCGGTGCCGACTTCGATGTTCTCCTTGAGCGTGAGCTTGAGCTCTTCGATCTTCTCTTGGCTCGCAGCGGCGGCGTCGGGGCCGTCGGCGAGCACGTTGGCGGCCATTTCGGCAACCATCGCCTGGAAGTCGTCGCTCTTGGCGGAGAAGTCCGTCTCGGACTTGACGTGCACGAGTGCAGCGCCGGCGTCGCCCTGGACGACGGCGACAACGCCTTCGGTGTTGTCTCGGTCAGAGCGGGTGAGCGCTTTGGCCAGGCCCTTCTCACGGAGGATCTGGACGGCGGCTTCCATGTCGCCGTCTGCCTCGGTGAGTGCCTTCTTGGAGTCCATCATGCCGGCGCCAGTGGACTGGCGAAGGCTCTGGACGTCTTTCGCGGTGAAGTCAGCCATCAGTGTGTTCCTGTTGTCTCGAAAGGGTCGATCAGTCTTCGGCGGCGGGGGCGTCGGCTTCGGGAGCCGCAGCTTCCTCGGCGGGTGCCTCTGCCGCGGGTGCCTCTTCGGCCGGAGCCTCGGCAGCAGCAGCCTTGGCGGCCTCTGCTTCTTCGGCGGCGGCAGCGGCAGCAGCGGCGACACGGGCTTCGCGCTCAGCAGCGGCAGCGGCTGCTTGCTTGCGAGCCTCGGCCTGCTGAGCGGCGATCTCGGCCTCTTGCTCGTGGGTGCGCTCAGCCGGAGCGGCGGGGGCGCCAGTCTTCTGGGCGTTCATGAGCTTGCCTTCAGCGATGGCCTCGGCAATGACGCGGGTCATGAGGTCGGCAGAGCGGATCGCATCGTCGTTGCCCGGGATCGGGAAGGTGATGAGATCGGGGTCGCAGTTGGTGTCCACCACGGCGACGATCGGGATGTTCAGCTTGCGAGCCTCGGTGACGGCGATGTGCTCCTTGATGGTGTCCATGACGAACACGACCGTGGGCTGCTTCGCCATGGTCTTGATACCGCCGATGTTGCGGTCGAGCTTCTCGAGCTCACGCGTGTAGCGGAGGGCTTCCTTCTTCGGCATCTGCTCGAAGTCACCGGCGGCGCGCATGCGCTCGTACTCGATGAGCTTGGCCACTCGCTTGGAGATGGTCTGGTAGTTGGTGAGCATGCCACCGAGCCAGCGCTGGTCGACGTAGGGCATGCCCACGGAGTTGGCGTAGCGACGGATGGGCTCCTGCGCCTGCTTCTTCGTTCCGACGAAGAGCACGGTGCCGCCGTTGGCGACCTCGTCGCGCACGAAGATGTACGCCTTCTCGATGCGGTTCAGGGTCTCGACGAGGTCGAGGACGTAGATACCGGAGCGCTCGCCGTGGATGAATCGCTTCATCTTCGGGTTCCAGCGACGGGTCTGGTGCCCGAAGTGGACGCCAGCGTCCAGCAGCTGCTTCATGGTGACGACTGCAGTCATCTTGTTTCCTTCGGTTTGACTGATCGTGGAGCTCTGCTGCTCGACGAGCGCAGAGACCGTGGATTCCCACGACCAGGATTGGTTGATGAGGCTCGGGGTTCCGAGCCAGCCGACAAGCCTATGGGGATCACGGGATGAAACCGGCCACAACGGTGACCAGATCTTCTCCTGCCGTGACCCCTCGGGCCTCGATCGCTGAGCCCAGCACCGAGCGCAGATCCTGGCATCGAGGCGGCAATCCTCGGAGAGCGAGCCCGAATTCTCGCGTGACCTCGGCAACTCCTGGCAGCCCTCCATGAGCGCTTCCCGCTCCCCGGAGATCGCCGTCAACGACAACGTTGACGGCTCCGGGCCACACCGCCTTCTCGCCGGGAACGACCAGATCGTTACTGCCGGCCACGGCGACGACCCGAATGCCCTCGGGGACTGCCGAAGGTGGGGCAAGGGCGTGGGGCCCTGTTTCGGCGACCTGCTGGACGGACACCGCCTCCCGCAATCCTTCTTCCGGCAGGTGCGGATCGAGGAAGACATCGGCCACGATCGAACCCGCCGTCGCTTCTGCCGCCGTGGCGAGATCTGCGCCGCCGTGCGGCGACCCGATGGTGATCACGACGTTGATGGGCACCCCCGCCGGTCGGCGACGGGCCAGTTCTTCGAGCGCCAGCCTGGTGACAACTCCGCCGAGGCTGTGAGCGGCGATGTCGATTGACTCTCCCGGTCGAGCGTCGGCGACCGCTTCGATGAGGTCGGCCAGGCGCTGGGCGGAGGTGTTCAGATCGACGAACGTGGCTTCAGGCCCGTAGGTCGTCGCGCCGACGGTGGCGGCGGCTATCGCTGTCAGCGAGTCGGGTTCCACCTGGGCCGCTGCGGCACCACCCACCGGCGCGGCCCCGAATGGATGGGGTGTTACTCCGCCTTCGTAGCTGAAGCCAACGATGTCGCATACGTCATATCCCAGGGATTCCACGTCAAGCGCTCCGATCGAGGCACCCTCGCTGTTCGTGCCGAGGCCACCCACCTGAATCAGGTTGCGGCCATGAGCAGGTGGACCAGCGCCCCCTCCTCCGTCCGGCGTGCATTCCTGGTGATGCCAGGCCGCCACGGCGTCAGCGAGGGCGGCGAACTGCTCGCTCGGCCGCAGATCGAGCCCGGCATCGACAATCGCCCGGAACGAGTCCCACAACGAAGAGTCGACGTGGCGGAGCCCGCCACCGTAGGAACGTGTTTGACGCGTTGGCGACGGATTGTCGATCAGATGAACGCTGACGTCGGCGCCGGCGAACAGCAGCGCAGGATCGACATACACGCCGCCGAGCCGAGCTGTGAGATGGAAGCCGGGGCCGGCCACGGCAATGCGCTGGCCCGCCTGGATCTGCTGACCGCGCACGACGAGCACTCGCTCGAGAAAGCCCACGGTCGATCGAAGCCCGTTGCCGTGTTCGATCGTCACGAACGAGTGGCGTCCGACCTTGCCTGCGAACGTGACCCGGCCACCATCCACAGCTCGCACGGCTTCGCCGCCGTTGGTTCCGTACTCGAGCCCGCGGTTACCGGCGCCGAAGCGCGTGGCTGGCGGTCGAAACGGATCGACCACGGGAGCGTCGACAGGCGGACGCCACGTCTCGGCGTTGGCCGGACGGGGTGTGAGCCCGATGACGGCACCGACGATCGCCAATGCCAACAGGGCAAGACGAGGGATACGGACGCAGCGCTCGGAGCGCATGACTTCACCTCACAGAACAGAACCGTTGTGTGGGGGAAGAGCGTTGAGGAAGGCCGGCTCGGCCGGCAAAGGGAGTTCCTAGACAGCTTCGCGTTCGGCGGCACTGAGCCGGGAACGCAAGTGCAGAACGGCCTTGGTGTGGATCTGACAGACCCGGCTCTCGGTGACGCCGAGGACCTTGCCAATCTCGGCCAGCGTCAGGTTCTCGTAGTAGTAGAGCGTCAGGACGATCTTCTCGCGCTCACCCATGCGGTTGATCGCATCGGCCAGCATCTGGCGCATCTCGACCCGTTCGTATTGACCACCGGGGCCATCTTGACGGTCGGGCAGAGTGTCACCCAGCGTGAGGTTGTCGCCTCCGTTGTAGGAGAGCATTTCGTCGAGGGCGACGAGGCCGAGCGAGCTGATCTGGTTGTAGACCGTGTTCAATTGTTCGCCGCTCATGTCGAGTTCATCGGCGATTTCTTCGTCGGTGGGTGCCCGGTGCAGCTGGGATTCCAGCTTCGACATCGCACGTTCCACGGACTTCGCTTTGGCTCGCACGGACCGGGGGACCCAGTCGATGGACCGGAGCTCGTCGAGCACGGCGCCCTTGATGCGGGAGATCGCATAGGTCTCGAATTTGAAGCCACGGCTGGGGTCGAACTTGGTGATCGCGTCGATCAGCCCGAACATGCCGTAACTCACCAAATCGGCCTGGTCCACGTTCTGAGGAAGCCCCGCTGCGATGCGGCTCGCCACGTACTTCACCAAAGGTGCGTAGTACACGATGAGCTGATCACGATCGCTCTGTGTTGGGTTGTCCTTGAACCGAGACCAAACGTCATCAAGTTCTGTGTTGTTGTCGATATCTGCCACTGATCCCGCCATGTCTTCTGCTCCACCGGCTTGGGTGTCGGCGCATGACGAGGGAGAACCCTGCATCTGCCGTACCCACTCTCCGTCGGAGTGTGACCACTCAAAGTGAGAGTTTGCAGCAGCTTTTCGGGCAGCGGGGAGGATTCGGGGCGTACGAACCAGTGCAATAGGTCCATCGACCCGATTGTCGGTCTCGTGAGTGTTTTCGTCCTTTTGACGCGCTCGAGGTGACTCAAAGCCAAGGGCGTGCAGATACTTCTTCTTGGCGGCAGGGGTCACAGCAACGCACGCTAGCGCGCCTCGAGACTGACGATGCCAGACTCGAAGCGCACGATCCGGCGGACCGACAACTCGTGAAGACAACTCAACACCGAGGCCAACTCATCGCCTACGGCCAGGACCAGGCGGTCGATATGGAGGTCGCCTGCCGCGACCTCGGTCACGATCCGCTCACCGAGCGGAAGATCACCAAGACCGAGGCCGGCAAGCGGCGGAGGCCGAACCAGACGTCGGTCACTCTGCGTGGCGAAGATTGTCGGCGCAGCCTCGCCGTTCCGGCGCCTCGGCGGACGTTTCGAGACTGACCGGCCTTTTCGGGGCGCACGCTTCGGCGGCTCCGCTGCCTCTCGCACAGTCGCCGGCACGTCAACACCGAGCAGCTCCAGCACGTCGGCCGCATGACGAATGAGCGGGCAACCATCGAACAGCAGCGCATTGGTGCCCCACGAAGCCTCAGAAATCGGCGACCCCGGCATCGCCCCGACGGTCACGCCTCGGAGTGCGGCCTCGTCTGCGGTGCTCAGCGCGCCGCCGTGAGCGTGGCTCTCGACCACCACGACCAGGTCGCTGAGAGCAGCGATGATCCGGTTGCGGGCCGGAAACTTCCACGGTGAGGTCTCCGAACCCAGCGGCCACTCACTCACGATGAGTCCCTCACTTGCCATCTGAGCCCAGAGATCTGCGTGGCGAGGCGGGTAGACGACGTCAAGACCACCGGCGACCACGCCGACCGCTACTCCCCCAGCATCAAGGCAGGCCCGATGGGCTGCTCCATCGATACCGAGTGCCAGTCCGGAGATGATGGCGACGTCCGCCTCCACGAGCCCTCTCGAGATCCGGTCGGCCATGCTGCGCCCAAGGCTCGTGCAGCGACGGGTCCCGACCATTCCGACCGCAGGCTGGCGACCGAGGAGCGCTCGATTTCCCCTCGTGAACAGGAGCGCGGGCGGATCGGGGTCATCGACGAACGGCCAGTCAGGATCGTTTGGATGCAGAATCTCGATGCCGGCATCGATGTGCAATTCGACCTCAGCGCTTGCGTCCGCGGCCCGGACTTCATCGAACCACACCCTCACATCGCTCTCACTCAGCTGACGAGGTCGGCGATCGCAACCCTCAGGTAGACGCCCCGCGCGGAGCGCCACCACTGCTTCCGATGGTGACACCTGTGAGGTGAGCCATCGAAGACGAGCAGGGCCCACCTTGCTCAGCCGCAGGAGGATCAGTCGAGCCGCGAGATCGGCATCTCGTGCGCCGCTCATGTGACGAGGTCCTGCATCGAGAAGCTGCGAGCCCGCATCATCATGGCCATGTGCACGGTTGCCGGGCCGATCTCGAGTTCGTCGCCTGAGAGGTCAGCGATCGTGCGAGCCACGGTGCGGACTCGACGTAGGCCTCTGCCTGTGAGTTCCCCCTCCACCAGCGCATCGAACAGGACTCGTTCAGCGTCAGGGTGAAGGGGCGCCAACTCGTCGATGAGATGCGGAGGGATCTCAGCGTTCGATCGAACGCCTCGCTCGTGGGCCAACCTCCGGACTCGGGCCACCCGCTCAGCCACCTCTGCCGTGGTCTCTTCCGACGAGGTGCCGAGTAGAAGCGCAGGGTCGGGTGGCTCCACCTCGATGCGCAGGTCGAACCGATCCATGATCGGCCCCGAGACTCGCTGGACGTAGCGGTGCCGCTGCAACGGCGAGCACTGACACTGCCGTCGCGGTCCACCCGCCCCGCACGGACAGGGGTTCATTGCCCCGACAAGCTGGAAGCGAGCGGGGAACGTGGCCGCCCCGGAAGCCCGGGCAACCCGAACCACGCCTTCCTCCAGTGGCTGCCGGAGAGCATCGATCACCGGCCTGGCGAATTCGGGCAGTTCGTCCATGAACAACACACCACAGTGGGCGGCGGAGATCTCGCCTGGGCGGAGGAACGAGCCCCCGCCGCCCACCATCGCCGCGCTCGAGGCTCCGTGGTGCGGAGCTCGGTACGGAGGGCCGGACAGCAGCCCATCGTTGGGATCACGCAAGCCACCCACGGAATGGATTCGAGTGACGGTCAATGCGTCCTCCGGTTCCAGGGGCGGCAGAAGCCCGGCAAGCCGGCTAGCCAGCATCGTCTTTCCTGCACCCGGCGGCCCGACCATCAGCACGTGATGCCCACCTGCAGCCGCGATTTCGATCGTCTTGCGAGCCATCGGCTGGCCGCGGACATCAGCAAACTCGTGGACGTGAGGCTCTACGGGCGTGCGCAGATGCTCTTCCGCCGAGGCGTGATCGAGCATCCCCTCCCGGAGACCCAGAATCAGCTCCCGGAACGAGTCAGCGACCAGTACCTCGCCAGGCCGAACCACGGCCGCCTCACCCGCACCACGAGCAGGAAACAGCAAGCGGCGCGCCTCGATCGCATCCGCCAGGCT
>CALKTH010000128.1 GCA_937997485.1 uncultured Acidimicrobiales bacterium
TCTTCGGCAACCCGCTCACCCCATTCTTTGATCAGGCCTGGAATGCGGCTGGGGTCCGGCATCTGGCTTTCGTGGCAGAGCAGCGCTTCGATCTTGCGCTCATAGGTGTCGGTGATGTCGACAAAGTGGTCGGCCTTGGGCCCACCCATGAGCCACACCTCCGGCACGGTGTGGGGCTCGAGCCCGCGATCACTCAGCAGATCGGGAAACGCGAACTCGTTGCGGCTGTCCGGATACACCGCCTGCAGGCACGCCTCCGCGGTGTTCAGGTGGTCGGGATGGGCGCTGTACACCCGATCGAGATTCCGGATCGGTGTCTGCGTCACCACGATGTTTGGCTTGACCTGGCGAATGGCGCCTGCGATCTCCTTGCGTAGATCGAGGGTCACCTCAACCGCTCCGTCGGGAAAGCCGAGCCAGATCAGCTCATCCACGCCAACGACCTTGGCCGCTGCCGTCTGCTCTTCGCGGCGGATCTCGGCCATGCGTTCTCGAGTGATCGTGTTGTCCGAGCCGCCGGCCTGGCCGTCAGTCACGAGGCAGTAGACCACCCGATGGCCAGCGTCCGTCAGGGTTGCAGTAGTCCCCGCGCAACCGAAATCGAGATCGTCGGGATGGGCAGCAACGTGGAGATACGTGAGCGTCTCGGTCATGCCGAGACGCTAACGCCGGAGCCCTACTCACACCTGATCGGCAGCGAGCGTGCGGCCAGATCGATCGGCGTCGGCCATGATGGAGCGATGCCCGCCATGTCGAAAGAAGAGCGTGAGGAATACCTCGCTCGTCCCCACGTCGGAATGATCGCCATCGAGGATGAAGGCAGAGGACCTCTCGTAACACCTATTTGGTATTCCTACGAGCCGGGTGGCGTGCTCAAAGTTCAAATGAACCCGGAGTCGAAAAAGGCCAAGCTGCTGGCGAAGGCCGGCCGCTTCTCCCTCGCCGTGCAGCGAGAGCGGTTGCCCTACAAATACGTGATGGTCGAGGGCCCGGTGATCTCGACTGAACCGTGCGACAGGGAGACGGAAACTCGGCCCATGGCGGTGCGCTATCTGGGTGACGAGTTGGCGAGCCAGTACCTCGAGGGATTGAGCGGCGAGAGCATCGTGGTGACGATGCAGCCCGAGCGTTGGTATTCGACTGACTACGGAAAGTGAGCGATACTGATGGGCTGTGACCACAGTCACCCCCACTCCCACCGTCCGGCGCCGCCGGCCGTCGAACCCCATCCTGGAGCTGCGCGCCCCGCTTGAGTTGAGTGTGTTCGCCGCGGCGAGTCCGCTGGCGCTTCTTCGTGATCGCCCTGATGGACGCCGTGTCATGGTGCTGCCCGGGTTCGTTGCCGCCGACCTGAGCACGCTCCCGCTGCGTCGCTACCTGAAGCGTCTGGGTCATAAGCCATCGGGGTGGCGCCTCGGCCGCAACATCGGACCGTCGGCCGAGATCATGGACGGCATCGAGCGGCGATTGCTCGAGGAGACCGAGCGGGCACAACGTCCGGTGCCTCTGATCGGCTGGTCGCTCGGTGGCATCTACGCGCGGCACCTCGCGATGGAACATCCGGATCGGGTGGACCAAGTCATCTCCTTGGGCAGCCCCTTTAACATCACGAACTCCGAACCCACCACCGTGGGTCTGTTGTGGGACCTTCTCGACCGGCGGTATGGCTACACCCGTGACCGGGAGGACACCGCCCTCGATGAGATACCGGTGCCCTCCACCTCGATCTACACCCGGACCGACGGCATCGTCTCTTGGCAGAGCTGTCTGCAGTCCGAGGGCGAGACGTCCGAGAACATCGAGGTGAACGGGAGCCACTGCGGTCTTGGTTTCAACGTGGTGGCGGCGCAGGTCGTTGCCGACCGTCTGGCACAGAAGCCAGGCACGTGGACGCACTACCGACCCACGCCCGCGATGCGTCTGATCATGCCGGAACAGGCGGACCCGATTCCGGTGAAGATGGACCTGCAGTCCGCCGACTCCTAGTCGGAGCTCAACCGACGAAGACGCTCAGCTGATGAACGGCAGGGGAGCGACGGATCCTTCGCGAATGTCCCGACTGCCATCGCCGGCGAGGCAATCGCTCATGTCGATACGCACGGGCGTGCCTGGTTCTTGGTGCGCCATGTCGAGGATGGCGAAGGAGATGTTGCGCTCGAGGCGTGGTGAGTGCGCTGCGCTCGTCACCTCGCCAATGATCTCGTCATCCATACTCCACACGGGCCAGCGACGAGTGTTACTCGCGATCTTGTCGCCCTCGATGAAGATGCCCACCTGGTTGCGGGTGACACCCTCGTCTCGCACTCGTTGCAGCGCCGCCTTGCCGATGAAATCGGCCTCTTGATCGATCGCGCAGTACTTGCCGAGGCCGACTTCGAAGGGCGTGTTCTCCAGCGTCATGTCGTTGCCGTAGGAAAGCAGACCTCCCTCGATGCGTTCGAGGGTTGAAGGTGTCCCCGGCTTGATGTCCCACGGAGCACCCGCTGCGGCCACCCGATCCCAGAGTTCGGTGCCCATGGATCCGTCGCGGAGGTAGAGCTCGAAACCGCCCTGCTTGCTCCAGCCGGAGCGGGCGATGACAAGAGGGATGCCGTCGAAGTCGAACTCGCGGAACCAGAAGAACTTGAGCTCTCGCACCCATTCGCCGAAGAGCGAAGCGGCAACGTCGTTTGCCTTCGGCCCCTGGATGGCGAGCGGAGAAACGTCGGGCTCAGTGACGGTGACGTCCAGCCCGAGCGCCCCGGCGATGCCGAGCGCCCACAGCCGCACATCGCTGTCTGCGATGGAGATCCAGAAGTGATCCTCCGCCAGCTTCAACAGGACCGGATCATTGATGAGCCCGCCGTTGTGATCGACCATCGGGATGTACTTGCATTGGCCGATCTTCATCTTCGAAAGATCACGCGGTGTAAGCATCGTGGCCAAGACCGCGGCGTCGGGCCCGCGCAGCTCGACCTGTCGCTCGACGGCGACGTCCCACATCGAAACGCCGTTGATGATCGGCCAGTAGTCCTCTTCGGCACTCACGTAGAACGTGGGGAGAAGCATGTGGTTGTAGACCGAAAATCCCTGGACCCCGGCAGCCACAGTGGCGTCGTAGTACGGCGAGGGACGAGTACGGCTACTCGTCGACAGAACGAACGGTTGGTTCATGGGCAATCTCGATGTTCGGGGCAGCGTCTGCCTTGCCAGGAGCGGCGAGAATGTACCCGAAAAAGGCGGAAGCCGCCGGACTCATCCGACGGCTTCCTGCGGGCACCTGTCGGTACCTCTACGACAGTCATTGGCGGCGGTTGCACCTTCATCAAGATGCTTCAATAACTATCGGCCTCAACAAGGGGCGGGGGCGTACCCACGCGCTCTAGTTGAGAGCTCTGGGTGAGGGAACCCAGAGTCGATGAGTTCTGCTGGGGCACAGCGAACTCACGATCTTTCGCTTAGCTCACGGCGTTGGCAGCAATCACATCCCGGTACCAGAGAGCGCTCGCTTTTGGTGTGCGCTCGAGTGTTTCGTAGTTGACGCGAACGAGGCCGAAACGCTTGGCGTAGCCATGGGCCCATTCGAAGTTGTCGAACAGCGACCAGGCGAAGTAGCCGCGGATCGGCACGCCGTTGGTGATCGCTGCGTTCAATTCGGTCAGGTGTTCTCGGAAGTAACTCACTCGGTCCTGATCGTTGACGAACTCGCCATCGAGATCGATGTCTGGCATCGCGCAGCCGTTCTCGGTGATGTAGAAGGACGGGAACGTGTCGTATCCGTGCAGACGAGTGAGAAGCTCGCGAATCCCCTGGGGGTAGATCTCCCAACCCATGTCCGTGACGGGGAGCGTGGCTGGAACTTCACCGTCGGCCTTGCAGACTTGGCGGCTGTAGTAGTTCACGCCGAGGAAATCGAGGGGAGCAGCGATGGTCTCGAGGTCCCCGTCGAGCACTTCGCTCTGCGCCCACACGACATTGTGGGTTGCGCCCTCGGGGTAACCGAGACCGACGATGGGCTCGACATACCAACGGTTCTCCCAGGCATCCGTCTGGTCGGTCCAGTCGAGATCAGCGGGGTCGTCGCTCGCAGGGAAGGCGGGCGTGAAGTTGAGCACGACGCCAACCTGCGCCGACGGTGCCAGCTCTCGAATGATCGGAACGGCGGTGCCGTGGGCGAGCAGAAGGTGATGCGCGGCGGCGAACGCGTCCTGTATCGACGTGCGGCCTGGTGCGTGCTCGCCCTCTCGGTAGCCATGATCAGCTGAGACGAACGGCTCGTTGAGCGTTGCGTACGACGCGACCTTGTCGCCCAAGCGTCCAACGACGGCTCGGGTGTAGTGGGTGAAGGCCTCGACGATGTCGCGGTTCACCCACCCATCTTGATCTTCCAGCCACTGCGGCAGATCCCAGTGGTAGAGCGTGGCGTACGGCGCGATGCCGTGAGCGAGGAGCGTGTCGACAAGCTTCTCGTAAAAGTCGAGCCCGGCCTCGTTGATGGCTCCGGAAGCATCCGGAACGATGCGCGGCCAGGCGATCGAGAATCGGTACGCCTTCAATCCCAGGCTCGCCATCAGGGCGATGTCCTCTTCGAAGCGGTGATAGTGATCGCATGCGATCTGGCCATCGGTGCCGTCGTGGATCGCTCCCGGTGTGGCGCAGAAGCGATCCCAGATGCTCTCACCGCGACCGTCGGCACCAGTTGCTCCTTCGATCTGGAAGGAAGAGGTGGCGGCGCCCCACAGGAACTCCGTTGGAAAGTTGGTCATCTCGTACATTCGCTTCTTCGTGGGACGTGGCGACGACCACCAACGCACTGAGTGGGAGAGGGCCGCACTCGAGCGTCGTTTGTCGCCGGCAGCGCCAAAATGTGCGTTGACATTTGGCGCCCGTACTTTCTAACGTGAGAGCGCTTCCATTTCAACTCATTCGTTGCCGACGGGAGGGAGCAAGTGCCCACACTCGATGAAGTCGCGAGACTCAGTGGCGTGTCGCGGGCTACCGCTTCCCGTGCCCTGACGGGCGATGCGAAGGTCAAGGACGAGACCAGGAAGCGAGTGAAAGCGGTTGCAGAATCTCTCGGCTATCGACCGAATCGCGCAGCCCGCAGCCTTGCCAGCGGCAAGTCCGGCGTCATCGGCCTCGTGCTGCCCACCCTTCTGCTCTCCGATGATCCGTACGGTGCCTTGCTCATCCATGGGCTCTCTGACGCAGCTTCGCGTCGCGACCTCGGCCTGATGCTCTGGCTGACGCACCAAGAGCCCGGATCGACGGTTCGAGAGATCTTCAGCGGCGGCATCGTCGACGGACTCGTCGTATCGGCGACAGCCTTGAACCATCGGTGGGTCGAGCCGATTCTCGACGGTGGTATCCCTTCGGTTCTGCTCGGGCGACACCCAAGTCGACCCGATGTCCACCATTTGCGGGTCGACAACCTGGCTGGCGCACGCTTGGTGGTTGAGCACTTGGTTTCCCTCGGTCACAAGAAAATCGTCACGATCACGGGGCCGCTCGACCGGGTTGACGCCGTCGAGCGACTGCAGGCCTATCGAGACGTCATGGAAGAAAACGGCCTCACCGTCACCGACGACATGATCAGCGAGAGTAACTACACCCCCGACGGCGGGCTGGCCGCGATGGCCCGCTTGCTTCCGCTCAAGCCGACGGCGGTGTTCTGCGGAAACGATCAGATGGCCTTCGGCGCAACCGAAGCCATCAGGCTGGCTGGGCTCGATGTTCCAACAGACATCTCTATTGTTGGCTTCGACGACTTTCCCGATGCTCGGAGCTTTCGACCGCCATTGACCACGGTGGGCCAAGATATTGCGTTGTTGTCGCAGCGGGCGGTCGACCGGCTTGCTGAACTCATTGCCGATCCAAGCCTTCCGCCGGAAGATGTCATCCTTCCGGCGAAGTTCTCCATCCGTCGATCAACAGGGGCACCACCATCACAATGAGGAACCACTCGACAGGGCGAATGATCGTCGGGGTTCTCGCCGTCCTCCTCACTCTGCTCGGGCCAGCCGCCGGCGCTGGCGCGCAGGAGATCCCGAGCGCCCCTGAGGGCGAGGCCGTTTTCGTGCCGCTCGTGGACACCATCACCATCGACGGATTAATCGACGACTGGGATGGACTGCCCCAAATCATCGTGACCGACGGGCCCTTCCCGAGTCCGAATCCAGCCGAGAACGGCTCGATCTCTTGGTCGGTAGCTACCGATGGAGCGAACATTCTGATCGCTCTCACGATGCCCGATGCAACGATCGTGGCGGGGGAGCACGGTGAGCAGTACTGGAACGAAGACTCGATCGAGTTCTACCTGAACTTCTCCGGCGCGCTCGATGCCACGGACTACCAACCGCTCATCGGTCAGATGCGATTTAGCCCGCTGGACATCGGGAACACTGACGCTCGGGACCTCTTCGTGACTGGGATTGACGCCACCGAATTCGACGTCGATGGCTTCGTCTTCGCGACGGATGATGGTTGGGGAGTGGAAGCGCAGATTGCGATTCCAGCCGGGTTCGACACGTCCCACGGCAGCGCCTTCGGTATTCAGATGCAGGCGAATGGTTCGAGCGGCGGGGATCGAGATGTGAAGCTCATTTGGTCGACCGCCGATACCAGTGACACCTCGTTCCAAGACCCGAGCGTGTTCGGCGTTGGCGTCTTCTTTGACCCTGCGGCGGGAACGGTTCCGCCCCTGCCCGGGGAGGATGGCGCAGAGCCCGTTCCGGACGAGGAGCCGCCGGCGGAGGACGAAGTCGAACCCACCACGACCACCGCTCCCGCGCCCCAGGCCGATTCCGGCGAGACTGATGCTGACGCAGAAGAAGTCGAGACGGACCCTCCGGCTGATGCCGACGAAGACATCGAGGCTGATGCCGACGGAGCGGCCGACACCGACTCCGAGGCGGGTGACGACGAAGTTGGAGCCGGCGATCGTGACGAGCTTGCGACCGCAAGTGAGAGTCGCCTGCCGCTCTACATCGGGTTGCTCTTTGGTGCGGTTGGGCTCACGCTGCTCGGCTTCGCCGCGATGACCCTCCGCACTCCCTCCGACGACCCCGACCCCACCACCTAATCCCTCCCCCCCGCCGAAATTTCGTGCCCCGCCCACCGTTTCGGTGGGCTCGCGCTGCGAGAAGACGTCCGAGGTCGTCCAGCGCTGCAAGATCGCTTGCTCCGCCGATTCCCACGGCGCTGATGGCGGCCACGTTCGTGATCGAGACCACGCGTCCGCTGCCCTCCGAACTCGGCTGCAGCCGAGGCGTCTGGCCTTGAAACGGCAGCGCTGGACGCCCTTCAAGCCGTTCTCGCAGTGGCAGCGC
This sequence comes from uncultured Acidimicrobiales bacterium, assembly GCA_937997485.1. Lineage (GTDB taxonomy): Bacteria > Actinomycetota > Acidimicrobiia > Acidimicrobiales > SZUA-35 > SZUA-35. Next base: position 7,308 of record CALKTH010000128.1, read on the forward strand.
ACCGTTCTGGTGGGCTGGGCACGAAATTTCGGACGGGTTTTGTGTAAGGCGGGGGGAGGTGGGCGGTCAGGACTCGTGAAGCGCCGGAGATGCCGGCCCGAATCCCGGAGGGACATCATGAGCCACACAACGAACACCCAGCACGAGACCACACCGAGCGAGCGGAATCCGCAGCGCCGCAGCGGACGTCGACTCGCTGTTGCATTGATCGCAGTCGCCGGATTGGTGGGCTCGCTGCCTGGCCTGGCCGGCGCCGAGTCCGAGGTTCCCGCCCTCGATTTCGTGCAGTGCATCCCGACCGAGTTCTCGCCCTGCGAAACCGGACCCATCGAACCCGAGCCTGACCCGGACCCAGGCCCCGCTCACGTTTCGCCGACAGACGAACTCGTCTTCTGCGGCAACGACATGGACGGTGTTCCTGAGTGCCCGGACGAGGGCGAGCCGCCCGTCAACGTGGGTGAGATCGATGCGTTCGTCCACTGCATGCTCGTGGACGGAGTTGACCCCTGTGATGAGGACGGGGGCGAGAATCCCGGCGAGGGCGAGGGCGAGGGCGAGGGC
>CALKTH010000129.1 GCA_937997485.1 uncultured Acidimicrobiales bacterium
ACGGCTTCCGTTCGGCCTGGTCGACAATGGAGCGCCTCTGCTCGAAGACGGTGGTCCGGTACCCGTTCGGGTGCTGCTCGACGGACAGGTCATCGACGAGCTCGATGTGCCGTCTCGGCTCGTGCTGCATGACCACCCCGACGGCGACGGCAGCACTCCGCACGAGCATGCCGACATCGTTCGCTACTTCCCGCTGCGGACGACACTGCCCGAGCCCGGCATCTTCGATGTCGTCGCCACGATCGACGGCACCGAGGTCTCCTTCCCGGTGCAGGCCTTCGCCGTGGAAGACATCGATCTCATTCTGCCCGGCGAGACCTTCCCGCTGCTGGAGACACCGACCACGGCCGCCCCGGCGCCGATGGACCCGCTGTGCACGCTGTTCGACGGGCCGTGTCCGTTCCACGATCGATCGGTGAGCGAGGTCCTCACCGCTGGCGAGCCCATGGCGTTCCTCATCGCCACTCCCGCCTTCTGCGCCACGTCGTATTGCGGCCCCGTTCTCGAGGAACTCATCGCCGCGGCCGGCAAGTTCCCCTCGATCACACCGATCCACCTCGAGGTCTACGAAAACCCGAGCGAAGTCGGTGGCGATATCCGCTCCCCCGACATTCGAGCCGTGCAGGCCTTCGCCGATCTCGGCCTCACATTCGAACCAGCACTGTTCCTCGTTGGTCGAGACGGCGTGCTGGCCGAACGCATCGACAACGTCTTCGATCAGAGCGAGCTCGAGCTTGCGCTCGCTCGTATCGCCTGATCATCAGTTCACCAACGGAAAACGACGGAGGCCGCCGGGGTGGGCGGCCTCTACGTCGCCGGTGATCGTGCGCAGCGATGTGCGTGTTTGTGACCGGTCTCCCGGTCGGGTGAATCAGGAGAAGGACTGACCGCAACCACATGAGCGGCTGGCGTTCGGGTTGTCGATCGAGAACCCGGTCTGCTGGAGGCCGTCCTTGTAGTCGAGCGTGGCGCCGGTCAGCATCGTGGCGCTCGTGGGGTCCACCACGACGCGAATACCGTTGGCTGCCTGCTCGGCAACGTCGTCGACAGCGATGTCGGAGTCGAAAAACATCTCGTAGCTGAAGCCCGAGCAGCCGCCAGGGCGCACAGCGACACGTAGTGCCAAGCCTTCTTCGCCTTCTTGGTCGAGGAGTTCCTTGACCTTGCTTGCGGCATCTTCGGTGACGGTGATCATGTTCTTGACCTCTTCGCGCTGGTGATCCGTGCTCAAGGGAGCGTCTTCCCATCGTACAACGCCGCTGGCTCGCTCGGCATTTCAGGTAGAGCCAGGAATCGTCGGGGACCCAGACCCACGAAATAGAATGGCGGGTATGCCTGCCTCGCTTCCGACCGTCGACGACGTGATGGGAGTCCTTCGGGGCGTGATCGATCCTGAGCTCGGCAGCGACATTGTTGACCTCGGAATGGCGAAGGGCGCCACGATCTCTGACGAGGGCGAGGTGCTCGTCACGATCGCGCTCACGACGCTCGGTTGCCCCCTCCAAACCCAGATTCGCAAGGACGCCGTCGCTCGCATCGAATCGTTGCCCGGCGTCACGAAGGTGAAGGTGAAGTGGTCCGAGCTGACGGCTGACGAGAAAGCGGCCACGATGTCTCGGGCGCGCAAGAACGCAGCCGACAATGCCGGACCGAACGCCATTCCTCTCACTGCCCGTGTCCTGGCGATCGCCAGTGGCAAGGGTGGCGTGGGCAAGTCGTCGGTCACGGTGAACTTGGCGGCGGCGCTGGCCAAGCGGGGATTCGCTGTCGGTCTCATCGACGCCGATATCGGCGGCTTCTCGATTCCTCGCATGCTGAACATCGAAGGTCGGCTCGACGGAGAGATGGACGGCGAGAAGCAGGTAATGAAACCCCACGTACGAGCCGTTGGGGCGGGTCGGCTCGAGGTCGTGTCGATGGGCTTCTTGGTCGACGACGAGGAGTCGGCGCTGCTCTGGCGGGGACTCATGCTCAATCGGGCCGTGCAGCACTTCCTGGAAGACGTCGCGTGGGGCGACGACCTCGACTATCTCCTCATCGACATGCCACCAGGCACCGGCGACGTCGCCATGGGGCTGGCCCGAATGCTGCCTCGGGCCGAAATGATCGTGGTCACCACGCCCGCGACCGGGGCCCAAAAGGTGGCGGCACGAGCAGTGTCTATGGCTCGCAAGTCGCACCTCCGTGTCGCCGGCGCCATCGAGAACATGTCCGTCTTTGTCGCCGAGGATGGCCAGGAGTACGAACTCTTCGGCTCCGGTGGCGGTGCCGCCCTGGCCGCGATGGCCGGCGTGCCGCTGATCGGCTCGGTGCCGATCGAGCCCTCCGTGTCACGCGGCGGCGATGAAGGCTCGCCCGCCGCCCTCGGCGACGGCCCTGCGGCGCAGGTCTTTGCCGCGATCGCTGATCGCATCGTCGAAGAAATTTCGCCACCCATCGAGATGGCGGGCTGCTCAGCCCGCATGCTCGAGCACGCCGTTGCGGCCCTCGACGCCTCCGGAGTGCTCGAGGCCATCGACGCCGAAGATGCTGCTCAGGCAGAGGCCGACACCTCCGCGTGATCACTCAGCCGGGAGCGGAGCGCCGTGTTTGATCGAGACGTCAGCCAGTCCAGCATCGTGGCGTTGGCGATCTCCGCCACCCTGGGCATCGCGCTCCTGCTCCTCGCCTCTGTCGCTCGATCGGGACCGGCAGACGTTCACGTGGTCGAGGACTGGAGTGCGTACTCCCGAGTCGATCGGGCCCAGGCCAGCTTCTCGATCGACCTCGTGAACAGCGGCGAGCGTGACGCAATCATCACTGCGCTGGACCCCATCTCCGGACTCGAGCTTCAAGACGCTTGGCTTGGGCCGGGCGCTTCATTGGCCTACGCGGGTGACCGACCGTTCGACCAAGTCCAGCGTCTTCCGGCAGTCATCGGCGCGGGCGAACAACTCGATCTTGTCGTCTTCTGGACGGTGAGCGACTGTGAGCAGCTCCCCATGACCTTCGATCTGAGCTCCAACGGGGGCTCGTATGGAGTCGACGAGCGTGTGGCAGCTCGCATCCGCAACGGATCCGAGATTCAGACTCTGGATCTCACCGCCCAGGGACCAATCGAGCAGCTGGCCAAGCATCTCCTCGATGAGGGAGGCTGCGGCTGAGGGCCGATCCTGGACCGCTGCCAGCGACTGGTCAGGCGTTGGCGTTCGAGCGACGGACGTTCAGCGTCTCGTTGAGGAGGCGGGACGACGGGACAAGCACCGTTCGCCCTTCGCCATCAACCAGTTCAACGGCAGTGGGATGCAGCACCTTCACTTCGCCAGCCACACGATCGGTGCCTGCTCCGACCTCGATGTGGTCGCCAGCGTTCACCATGCGGCGCATCGCCCGCGTTGACGCCACTTCGCTGGCGACCTCACGACCGCCGAGCCCGACGAGCAGGGTGAGGCTCGCCGCCAGTCCGAAGAAGATCGCAGCAACGCCGAGATTGATGACCGTGGTGTCCACACCCAGCTGGGGTACAGCGAGGAGCACGGCCATTGCGAGGATGAACGTGCGCGTCGCCGAGAGCACGCGCACGCGAACCGTTTCTGGCACTCGGCCCAGGGCCGCACCGAGGGCGGTCGTGGCGAACGAGGACAGCACATTGGCGCCGATGATGATGATGGCTGCGGTGAGGGCCTTCGGGATGAAGGCCACGAGATCGTTGACGAGCTGATCAACAGCCTCGGGCTTGATTCGCCCAAGCGCGACGACCATGCCGCCAACGAGTCCGAATGCAAAGGCCAGACTGGCGACGGGGCCCGCCACCTGTTGGATCGCGGCCGGTCGGCGCTCACCACCGAAGATGGCGGCGGCGAGACGCGACAGGATCAGTCCGACGACGAGGCCACCGCCGATGGCAGCGGCGACGATGATCCAATCATTGGTGGTCATGGAAGTTCCTCGGGCGGTGGTTCGGGGTATGGATCAGTGGCCAGGAGTCGGGCCGTTTCAAATCCCGCCCCGAACATGTCAGCCATGAAGCCGAACATCTTGCGGGAATCCAAGCGGGTTGCGACATTCTGCTCCAAACGAGGCAGAAGATCCGCAGGTGGCTGCAGAACTTCTGACAATGCCGTGCGCAGCGAGCCGTCCGTATCGGCCGCTTCCATCTCTTCGAGGGTGACCGCGCAGCGTTCACACGTGGCCAGATGATCATCGAGTGACTCTTCGGTCCCGCCGAGCCAGTCACGCAAGCGCTTCTTCGAGGGATGACGCCGCATCATTCCCACTCCTTCAACGCCGTGCCAAGACGACGACGAGCCCGCAGCAAGCGAGTCTTGATGGTGGGAAGCGGCACATCGAGCACGCTCCCAATCTCTTCGTACGACATTCCCTCGAGCTCGCGGAGCACCACGATGCTGCGGGAAAGGTCGTCGAGGAGATCCAGCGCCTCGACGAAGGCGTCCACGGCTTGGGCCCCTTCGACCCGCCGTTCGACAGAACGCTCCACCACCACGTGGGCTTCCGGCATCTCCGCTGGGTCCGTGGGCAGCGCCCGTCGGCTTCGAAGCATCGAGATGGCGGTGTTGTGGGCGATACGCATGACCCAGCCTCGAAGCGATGAGTCGCCTCGGAAAGTGGGAAGCGCAAGCCAGGCCTTGACCATGGTCTCCTGGGCCACGTCCTCCGCGAGCGACCGGTCGCGCACGACGGAGAAGGCAAGGCGGAAGACAGCGTCACCATGTTCGACCACGAGCTTGTGGAGCTCGTCCGGGTCGGCACCTTCCGCGTCAGGATCAGATCCGTTGCGCTCAGCTCGTGACGCACGCCGCTCCCGGGCAGCAAGTGATTGACCGCCGTCGGCCGGGCGCGCCCAAAGCACCGGAGGCCGCCATTTCTGGCCGAGGATTCGGAGGAGCAAACGCATGATCAAGGTCACGACGTCCGCGTGTCAGCAGAAGTCGCGGAAAGAACCAATCTTCGGATAAGAGCGACAAGCTTCGACAAGTAGGTCATGATTTCTCGCGACTTCTGTCCGAGCGCCACGTCAGGACAGACGTTACCCAAACCACGGGTTCAACTAGGGAGACATACACATGGGCATGCTTGCCGTCGATATCAACTTCAGTCAGATCTGGACCGACACGTTCGGTGATCTGGCTGATTTCATTCCAAAACTCGTCGCCTTCATCCTGATCCTCGTGATCGGGATGTTCGTTGCGAAGTGGATCCGTCGCCTGATCTCGACGGTCCTCAAGAAGATCAACTTCGACAGTTACATCGACAAGGCCGGAATCGGAGCGCCACTCGAACGAGCCGGCTTCGCTGACAGCGGACGATTCGTCGCACAGATCATCTACTACCTCATCGTTCTGCTCGTCTTGAAGCTGGCCCTCAGCGCCTTCGGCGACAACGACATCAGCGATGCTCTCGACGGCCTGATTGCATTCATTCCGAAGCTCATCGTCGCCATCGTCATCGTGATCATCACCGGACTCGTGGCCAACGCTGTCCGCGGTCTCATCGGTCCCGGCCTCGAGACCGTCGAGCACGGCTCGCTTCTCACCCGCCTTGCCGTTGGTGCCATCTGGGTCATCGGTGTCTTCGCCGCCATCGATCAGATCGAGTTCGCCGAGGACATCGTCGACACGCTCTTCACGGCGCTGGTCGGATCGCTCTCCGCCATCCTCATCCTGAAGTTCGGTGTGGGCGGTATCTGGGCAGCACGTGACCGCTTCTGGCCGAACGTGTACGACCGTCTGTCCGGTGAGGACAGCACCAACGCAAGCTGATCTCCGCATCAGCTGCTGAATGAGATCGCCTTCCGACGTCGATCGGGCGATGGGCGTCGGAAAAGCGAACGGCCCGGATGAGTGCACCACCACTCATCCGGGCCTCTTTCGTTTTGCGTCAGCGCTTCTTGCGGGTTGGGGCCGGAGCCTCAGCCCGCCTCTCACCCCCGCCCCTTACCTCAGGGGCGGGCATCAAGGCTCAGAGTCCGAGGTGGGCCTTGGCGTCTTCGATGTACTGACCGTGGCCAGGAGCAATCGCCTTGAGGCGGAATGACTTGACCCGCTGGGGCAGACCTTCAGGGATCGCCTCGTCAAGGTGGTCGCCCGAGATCATCGAACGTTCCTGCTCGAGGATGTAGACGTACTGACCGGCGTCGGCGTCGAGGGCCATGGCCAACACGCGGAACTCCGTGGCGTCGATCTTGTATCCGTCGCCGAGCGTGTCGTCAGCGCCGTCGAATCCGGCCGGTGCAACCAACATGGCGCCCGTCTTCTTCTTCAGAGCGAGCGCACCAGCGGCGTACTCGGGCCGGGTGTCGGTCATGATGATCCAACGAATGCGGTCGCCACCGCAGCCGCACACGACGTCGAGGTGATCGGGATCGCCCGGCCCGGGATCGACGATCACAATCTCATCAATACCGATGAGATACGTGTTCAGTCCAGGCTCCTCGCTGTTCTCCTCACCCTTGTTCGCGATACGGCGCACCAGCGGGCTGAGCGCCCGCGCCACGCCAGGCGTGATTGGCGGTGGCGGTGTTGGTTCTTCGATGTTCATCGTGTGTGGTTCTCCTCTGCACACCATGCAGTTGGTCAAGAACGGTTGAGATCAGCGGATTTCTGGATTGGAGCGGGGACCGCGGGTGCGGCCATCGCCTTGGTCGTCTTCGTTGACGACGTCATCGACGAGGTCGACATCGACCACATCGCGAGTACTACGGCGACCGAATGGGCCACCAGCGCCGGGAAAACCGGAGCTGGTCGTGCCTGCGCCACCGAAGTGGCCGCTGGCATCGCCGAAGAAGATGCCGCCGGGGAAGCCGGTTGCACCGCTCGCACCGAACGGTGAGCTCGCTGTCATGCGAGGAACGAGCCGGGTCACGGCGAGCGGGCGGACGAGGGCGCGAATCGGGGGCACCAGCAGGGCCACACCGAGTGCCGCGGTCACGAATCCTGGAACGATGAGCAGCGCCGCGGCGATGAGCAGCAGGGCCCGATCGGCCACGCTTCCCTTGCGATGATCGGGTGCCGCACCACCGAGGTGGTGGCCCACAGCGGCGGCCGATGCAGCCACGAATCCGGCACCAGCCGAGCGGAAGACGAAGAACCCGGCCATCGTGCAAGCAACGAGTAGGGTCAGCGTCAGCAGTCCTCCAAGGCCGGAGGCAACCTGAACGAGCGCGTAGAGCTCGACCAAGACGATTCCCAGAATCGCGAATGCAGGCCGAGAGAACATGGCCTTCGAGTCTACCGGGCACCCAGCCGGGCCAGACCTCGGCGTATCCTCACCGTGTGACGAGCCCGCCGCCCCCGGCCGACAACGCTGCTGAGCCGACGCCAATCAGCGCCGAGCCCACCCGCCCCGACGGCCGCCCGCCCTCGGTGGATCAGCTCGCCCGAACGCTTGATCCGGCCCTCCCCCACCCGCTCCGTGTGGACGCAGCCCGAGCCGCGATCAAGACCGTGATGAGCGACGCCACGAACCGTCAGCTGCCAGCGACAGCGATCGATGCTCTCGTGCTCGAGGCGGGCGCGACCGCCATCGCCCGGCTGCAACGCCGCCAACTCATGCCTGTGCTCAACGGAACCGGTGTGCTCCTCCACACCAACCTCGGGCGGGCACCCCTCGAACATTCCCAGGCCGCCACCTACCAGAATCTCGAACTGGATCTGGAAACGGGTGGACGAGGCAGCCGCCAGGCGGCAGTTGGCTCATTGCTTGCCGCTGCCTCCGGGGCAGAAGCCGCCATGGTCGTCAACAACTGCTCGGGAGCACTGCTGCTCGCCCTCGCCGCATTGGGCGCCGGCAAGGGTGTGTCGGTGAGCCGGGGCGAGCTGGTTGAGATCGGCGGAGGCTTCCGCGTTCCCGACGTCATGGCGCAGAGCGGCGCCAAGCTCATCGAGGTCGGCACGACCAATCGCACTCGATTGTCGGACTACGAACGAGCTGCTGAACAAGAGGAGGTGGCGCTCTCCCTTCACGTTCATCGCTCGAACTACACGATCGAGGGCTTCACCGAATCGGTCTCGATCGAAGCGATGGCGTCGCTGGATGCCCCGGTGATTGCTGACATCGGCTCCGGACTCCTCGACAAGGCATGCCCCTGGCTCGAGGGTCCGCCGCCAGCGTGGCTGGACGACGAACCGGCGGCGAAGCAAACCCTGGAAGCTGGCGCAGCTCTCGCGATCTTCAGCGGCGACAAGCTCTTGGGTGGGCCCCAGGCCGGCATCATCGCTGGTCGCAAGGACTTCGTGGATCGATGCAGCAAGCATCCCCTCGCCCGCGCCCTTCGCCCGGGTGGTCTCGTCTTGGCTGCGCTCCAGCACACAACGATGGCGTACCTCCGCAGAGATGGAGACGCCATTCCGTTCTGGCGCATGGTGGCGCTCTCCCCCGAGTCGCTCCGAGCTCGTGGCGAAGCCATCGTGAAGACGCTGGCGGCAGCAGGAGGGGAGGCCAACGTCAAGGTCGCTGAGGTGTTGGGGGTTCCCGGGGGCGGCACGCTGCCCGGCGTCACGATTCCGAGCGTGGGCTTGCGTATCGAGCGCGATCTCGTCGACGCCCTCCGGTCTGGACCACAGCCGTTGATCGCCCGAGTCGAGGACGATCACACGATCATTGACCTGCGCACGATCGACCCTGGCGACGACGAGATCGTGGCCCAGTTGCTGGCGACGGCGCTCGGCTCGGTCGCCTCATGACCGTCGTCGCCACGGCCGGTCACGTTGATCACGGCAAGTCCACCCTCGTTCGAGCGCTCACCGGCACCGATCCTGATCGGTGGGACGAGGAGAAGGCTCGTGGCCTCACCATCGATCTCGGGTTTGCGAATCTGACACTGCCGTCCGGCACGGAGCTCAGCTTCATCGACGTTCCCGGGCACACTCGTTTCCTTCGCAACATGCTTGCTGGCGTGGGTGCCGTTGAGGGGTGTGTCTTCGTCGTCGCCGCCACCGAAGGCTGGAAGCCACAGTCCGAAGAACACCTCCGCATCCTCGACCTCCTCGGCATCCAGCACGGAGTGGTCGCCCTCACCAAGGTGGATCAGGTCGACGACGACCTTCTCGAGCTCGCCATGCTCGACGTGGAGGAACACTGTGAGGGCACGTTCCTCGAAGGAGCGCCGATCGTTCCCGTGGCCGCCACCGAGGGCATGGGTCTTGACGAACTGCGGGTTGCTCTCGATGGCCTGTTAGAACGGATGGGCGAGCCGGCCGATCGAGCTCGGCCCCGGCTGTGGGTCGATCGAGCCTTCGCTCCGGCGGGTGCTGGAACGGTGGTCACCGGAACAGTCACGGGTGGGGAGATCAACGGTGGCGATGAACTGCTGATCCAGCCGCACGGCGACACCGCTCGTGTCCGAGGGCTGCAATCGCACCATCGATCGACCGAGACGGTCCGTCCGGGAAATCGAGTTGCGGTGAACCTCACTGGCGTGAGCCACGGCGATCTCTCTCGAGGCGACGTCGTCGTGCGGTCCGGCCAGTGGCACTCCACCAAGATGTTCGACGCCGAGCTCAACGTTTTGGCCTCGCTCGACCACGAGGTGTCTCGCCGAGGCGCATACGCCGTGTATCTGGGCAGTGGTGAATTCCCGGCCAAGGTGCGGGTACTCGGTCCCGACACGCTCGCCCCGGGGACCGTCGGCAACGTCCGCTTCTACCTCGACCGGTTGCTCCCGCTGCTTCCGGGAGATCGGTTCATTCTCCGCGAGAGCGGCCGCGACGAAACCGTCGGTGGCGGCCAGATCCTCGACATCGAACCGAAGCTGCCGGCCTCGAAGGCTGCGCCCGATCGCAGCATCGACCGGGTGGTGGCCGAGCGAGGCTGGGTTGACGCCGAGCACTTGTCCCGGCTGGTGGGTGAATCGGTTCCGGCCACCGTCGGCCGATGGGTGGTCGCACCCGACGTCCTGGAAGCCACGGTTGCCGAAGTCCGCCAGAAGGTGGAAGAGGCAGGTGCGCTCGGCCTCGACTTGGCTTCGCTCACCGATCAGCAACGGGCCGCGGTGGAGATCACCGAAGATCTCGTGGTCGAGAGTGGCCGGGCCACCATTGGTGAGCCCGAGGATCCGCTGGCCGGCCACCCCTGGGTCGCGGCGCTTGAAGCGGACCCCTTCAGCCCGCCCGGTCCAGAAGGGGTGGATCGAGCCGAAGTGCGAGAGCTCGTGCGCCGAGGCACTGTCGTCGAACAAGACGGCGTCTTCTTCGCCGCAAGCTCACTTCATCAGGCGGCGGTGAAACTCGCTGGCATGTTCGCCGCCTCCGATGGCGTCACGGTCGCTGATGTGCGCGACCTGCTCGGCACTTCCCGAAAGTACGTGTTGCCGATCCTGAACCACTTCGACCGATCCGGCATCACTCGACGACGGGACGACATCAGAATCCCCGGTGCCCGCCTCCCCGATCCGGAGTAGCCGCTCGGCCGCACTGCCAGCGGCTGAGCCGAGCATCACCGACGCCACCGCCCACCAGCTGCTTTGATGACGTCGTGACCACCACGCCTCCCTGTCCCGAGGTTCCGTTCTGGAACCTGACGCTGCGCTTCGGGCTAGAGATCGCAGCGCTTGTCGGCCTCACCGTGGCCGCCGCCGGGCGCTTCTCCCTCGCACTCGTCATCGCCACGCCGATTGTCGTCGGCACCATCTGGGGCCTCTACAACGTGCCAGGAGACTCGAGCCGATCAGGAAACGCAGCCATGCCAGTTCCTGGAGTCGTGCGGCTGATGATCGAACTCGCGATCCTGTTCGGAGCGGCCTGGGCGCTCGTGGCCACCGGCCGACCGATGTGGGGCCTGCTCCTCGCCGGCCTCGTGCTGGTTCATCTCGCCTTCTCGATGCCGCGGGTGCTCTGGCTGCTCGGGCGACGTTCGGCGTAGCGAATCAGTTGTTGCTGGCGAAAACCTCACGCCGTTCGTTTTCGGTGCTCCCACCCCAAATGCCGTGTTGTTCACGGATCTGGATGGCGTAGTCCAAGCATGCGCTCTGGACCGGACACTCGTTACAGATCTCCTTGGCCCGAGCTTCTCGCTGACGCTTCTCTGAACGTCGCTCGAGGCGGGGCGGAGGGAAGAAGATGATTTGGTTCGGGCCTCGGCACGCTGCCCGGTGTTGCCATTTGACTTCGAGTTGCTTTGTTGCCACGGATGCGTCCCCTTCGTCGAAGTCAGAACTTATGCGCACTGTGGCATCCGGCACAAGACCCAAATCCGCAAGGCTTCCGAAACGTGTTCGTCATGTCACGTTGCGTGACAAGGAGTCGGACGCAACTCATAATAAACGCGATCGTTTTCAGTCTTTCGCGTTCTCCGTCGACGTATCCGGCTCGAGCTCGGTGATCGTTTCCTTCGGACCGCGGTCGCGATAGTCCTTCGCTCCGCCCTCTTCCGGCTCGACTTCGAGCACCAAACGCTCGATGGCAACGACACGCACGCGCTCACCTTTTTCAATGGGCGTCGCTCGGTTCGTGATGGCTCGCCACGGCGCGTCGTCGATGTGCACGATGCCGTCAGGCTTGAGCTCCGTCGTGGCCAAGCCCATCTCTCCGACGATCCACGAACGACCGATCGTCGGCGTCGAGAAACGGGTGCGGACCATGGATGGCATGCCCGAGTAGGCGAAGAGGACGGCGCCGATGATGCCGAACCCGATGGTGACGTAGGACATGGTGAGCCCGCTGTACAACAGCAAGGTTCCAGCCACGAACAACATCACCCCAACTCCTGAATACAGCCGAGGGATGTTGGTTTGGATGTCGATCGCGAAGGCGATCATCGACAGGATCAACAGTGCGATGGCGAGGTTGCGGGCGGGCAGCACGGCCAAGCCGTAGCAGCCAAGCACGAGCATGCCCACGCCGATCGCCCCGGCCACGCCAACACCAGCGGTGTAGAGCTCGAACACGAGCAGCATGAGACCGCCAACGAAGAAGAGGTAGGCGATTTCTGGACTGGCCACCGTGTGGAAGAGCTGTCCGCTCAGCGGCAGCTGACGGAACTGAGCCTGGGTGAGGAGCGCGACGTCGTCGCTGACAGCGGGTGACTGGTAGCCCTCGATGTTCTCGACGAAGGCCCGCAACACGGATGCTTCCTCGATGGGGGTGACCGAGATGCCGAGCTCGCCTGCGTCTTCGGCAGAGATCGTTGCGGTCTCGAGACGCTCGGTGGCGGCATCGAACGCCGGTTCAAACTCATCGGCCGGAAGGCGAGCCGGACCGGTGTCACCGATCCGGGATCCGGCTGCGACACCGACAACATCGGCGACGCCGAGCAACTCCGCTGTGCCGCCCTTGACTTGCGAGCCACTTGGGCCAACCCACATCGCGACTTGGAGCGGCGATGCTTGGAACCGTCGGGCGAGCTCGGTGAAGTCCTCATCGTTGAGAACCGACCCGCGAGAGTCCAGCTGCAAGACAACAGCGAGGACACCGTCGGCCTCAGCGGAATCGAGCTCCTTGGTCAGAAAATCCGCCAGCACGGGATCGAGGAGGCCAGCGACCTCCAGAATGCGAATCTGGCCGGATGAATCCTGCGCCTCATCGGCTTGGGCGACGTCGGTCTGGGCCGAGGCGGCGCTCGAGAGCACCGCCAGAGCGATGCCGAAGGCCACCATCGCCAGAGATACGCTCTTGCGGAGTGATCGTCGCTGACTTCTTAGCTGCATCGAACGTCCTGATCGTGGCCGGAAAAGGGGGCGTGGGAAAGACAACGGTAGGGGCATCGATCGGTCTCGCGGCTGCTCGGGCGGGTCTCGACACGTTGATCATCGAACTCGAGGGTCGAAGCAAGCTTGCGGCGCCGTTCGGCGTGGAGGCTTTGGACTACGAAGAGATCACGCTCGCAGAGCCTCCCGACGTCCCAGGACGGCTCCGAGCCAGGCAGATCACCCCTGACGATGCGCTCGTCGATTACCTGACGGACACCGGCCTGGGACGTCTCGCTGGGCGCTTCTCCCGGACCGGCACGGTTGACCTGATCACGACGTCCGCACCGGGCATCCGAGATCTCGTCACGATCGGCAAGATTCGCAATCTGGAACAGTCAGGCGCCGCTGATCTGATCATCGTCGACGCTCCCGCCGCCGGCCATGCCATCACGTTCCTCCGCTCCCCTGCGGGCCTCGCTGGATCAGCGACCGGCGGGCCGATCCGTAGCCAGGCGGAGCAGGCGCTGGAAATGCTGGCCGACCCTTCGCGCTGCCAGGTCCTCCTCGTCACGCTTCCCGAGGAAACGCCGGTCACCGAGCTCGTGGAGACGGCGTTTACGTTGGAGGATCACGTCGACGTCAAGCTCGGGCCCGTTGTGGTGAACGCTGTTTGGCCCGACATCAACCGACTCGAACAGGCCGGAGACGCTGGCGATGACGGCGCCGTGGGCTACCGGCTTGCTCGGCTGGAACGTCAACGAGCGGAGATCGACCGGCTCGCGCGGGAGCTTCCGGTGGCCCGACTGCACTTGCCATTCATCTTCTCTGGTGAGCTGAACGCAGAGGACATCGCGCTCCTGGCTGACGCCCTCGAATCCGCCATCACCGAACTCGACGACCCCTCGAACGGCGAAGCGTCATGACACTGCCACTCGAGCTGATCGAGACCCACCCGGTCATCCTCTTCCTCGGTTCCGGAGGTGTGGGCAAGACCACGTCGGCCGCGGCGCTGGCTGTGGCTGCAGCAGAGACCGGCAAGCGCGTGGTCGTCCTCACGATCGATCCCGCTCGACGGCTGGCCGACGCCATGGGACTCACCCAAGAAGCCGAGGACGGCGGGGCCGAGATTCAGCGGCAGACCAACACCGCTGTGCAGGTGGAAGGAACGTGGCCGGGCGAACTCTGGGCGTCGATGCTCGATCCGGGTCAGACCTTTGATGATTTGATCATCGAGCACGCATCCACGACCGAGCAGGCCGACCGGGTGCTCAGCAACCGGCTCTACAAGAACCTGTCAACCTCGCTCTCCGGCACGAACGAGTACATGGCCGCCGAGCAGCTCCGGTCGCTCCATCTCGACCCCCGCTTCGATCTCGTCATCGTTGACACACCGCCGTCGCGGCATGCGTTCGACTTTCTCGACAGCCCCGGACGACTCGCCCGATTCTTCGATCACCGGCTCTACCAGACCGTGCTCGCCCCGAAGAAGGGCGTGATGAAGGCGGCGAACGCTGCGACGCGCTTGTTCGTGAAGAGCGTGAGCCGATTGGTGGGCGCTGCGCTGCTCGAGGATGTTGTCCAGTTGTTCGCTGACATGGACGGCATCGATACCGGTTTCCGGGATCGGGCCGCCGAGGTCGAACGGCTGCTCGTCTCGCCGGAGACCGCCTACGTCGTCGTCAGTGGCCCCAGACAGGAGCCGCTCCGTGAGGCTCGCTGGATCAGCGAGCGCTTGGCCGACCGCAAGCGAGATGTCGCGCTGCTGATCGTGAATCGACTGACGCCACGATTCGACGCCCCTCCAAAGAACGCCAGTGCAGCGGTGGCGCAGAATGCCGCCGAGCTGGAGCAACTGGGCGCAGCCGAGGAGGCGATCGTGGATTCGCTCGCAGCTGATGTCGGCGCTGCGACGGCGCTCATGCTCACCGAGCAATCATCCCCGGTTGCCGATCTCGACGGTTTGGGCGCGCTGGCAGAAGAACTTGCGACCGCCACCTATCTCTAAGAATCGGAGGCTTCGGCCTGCTGCTCGTCGAGTGCTTCGAGGGCTTCTTCGAGTGACTCGGTGACCGGCACGATGCGGTCGAAACCCGTGGTGTGGAGCAAGCGAAGCAGTGTTTGGCGGGGGCAGCTCACAGCCACGGCGCCTTCGACCTCGCGCACCTTGCGGATGCCTCCGATGAGTGCACCCAAACCAGCGGAGTCCATGAACGGGACGTCGGCGAGGTCGATCAGGAGGCGTTCAGAGGACGCAAGGTTCGCCAGGGCCTCACGGAACGCGCCGACGGTATAGGCGTCGATCTCACCAGAGGGACGGCACAACGTGTGGGTCTCGACTTCTTCAACATGGATTTCGAGCACGATTGCATCCTCTTCCCAGCGGCAATGGCACGGCTTGGTGCACAGATGGTAGCGCTTCAACGTGCTTCGACCGCCGCCGGTTCCCCGGCATGACAGCTAACCTCCCGTCCTGTGATCCGAGTTCTCTTGGCAACCGATTCCGATGCCGTGTTCAACGAAATCGATTCAGCACTGGCCAGCGACGACACCGAAGTGCTGCGAGTTCGCAGCGGTGCCGAGGTGCTTCCCGCTGTCGAAGCGGGCGATCCCCAGCTGGTGCTGCTCGATCTTCAGATCGGCAATATGGGCGGCGTTGCTGCCTGCCTGGCCATTCGTCAGGAAGAGGGCTACGACCGGCTCGAGCACCGGCCAATTGCACTCCTGCTCGACCGGGCGGCCGATGTGTTCCTCGCGAAGGAGTCTGGAGCCGAGGGTTGGCTGGTCAAGCCGCTCGACGCGCTCCGCATTCGCCGAATGGCGAACACACTGCTTGACGGCGAGACGCTTTTCGAGGGCGTTTCCGCCTCCGTCTGAGATACGCTCAGTCGCTCACAACACGGGTTGTGGCGCAGCTTGGTAGCGCGCCTCGTTCGGGACGAGGAGGTCGGGAGTTCAAATCTCCCCAACCCGACAACAGAAGAGTGTTTCCTTCTCTGGGGCTGTGCCGATCGGTGCAGCCTCGTTCTGT
>CALKTH010000130.1 GCA_937997485.1 uncultured Acidimicrobiales bacterium
CATCTATCCGACCAGAGGCCGACCAAGGACCAAACCATGAACAACTGTCAGCAATGTCTCGCGACACTTGTCAGCCATGTCCCGCGACACAACATGTACCTCTCAGGTACGTAAACGCGGCAATTCTGGTGGTGGAAGGGCGGTGATTTCCCAGGGGCTAGCGGTCGGCGGCGGCAGCGGCGTCTCGGACGGACTGGGCCACCTCGTCGGAGGACGCTCCCGGGTGTAGGACCTTGGCCACGCCGGCCTCGATCAGCTTTGGGATGTCCTGGTCCGGAATAATGCCCCCGACGACGACGGGAATCGGTGCGTCCTCCTCGGCGAGCAGCGCCACAACCTTGGGAGCAAGCGTGAGATGGGCGCCCGAGAGCATGGAAAGGCCGATCACGTCGACGTCTTCGTCGATCGCTGTGGCCGCCACCATCTGCGGGGTCTGACGGAGCCCGGTATAGATCACTTCCATGCCTGCATCTCGCAGGATTCGGGCCACAACCTTCACACCGCGGTCATGACCATCGAGACCCACTTTGGCGACCAACACACGCAACGACATGACCGATGACCCTAGCTGCCTTCGGGCTCATGGAAGAAAGCCCCTATCCTCATGAGAATGCGAGTCCTCCCCAAGGCCAACGACGCGTGCTGGTGCGGCAGCGGCAACAAGTTCAAGCGCTGCCACAAGAACTCGACGAACCCTGTCCGTCAAGGGCGAATCTCGCCGTTGCGACCCGTTCCCGATTCGATCGCCAAGCCCATGTGGGCCGACACTGGCTACAACGAGCGCTGGGACGAACCGCACGTCAAGTCTCCGGACGTCATCGAGCGCATGCGGCGCACCGGCAAGGATGCGGCGAACACGCTGGCATACCTGGGCACGCTTGTGCAGCCCGGCGTCACGACCGAAGAGATCGACAAGGCCTGCCACGAGCGGGCCATCGAGCTCAACGCCTACCCCAGCCCACTCATGTACCCGGGATCGGTCGAGCCGTTCCCCAAGTCGCTGTGCACCTCGATCAACGAGGTCATCTGCCACGGCATCCCCGACGATCGCCCGATGGAAGATGGCGACGTCGTGAACTTCGACGTCACGCTCTACAAGGAAGGCGTGCACGGCGACACCAACGCCACGTTCTTCGTTGGCACCGTGGACGAGGGATCCAAGCGCCTCACCACCGTTACCCGTGATTGCACCATGCGAGGTATCGAAGCAGCCAAGCCGGGCAACAAGCTCAACGACATCGGCCGAGCCATCCAGCAGTACGCCGAGGCCAATGGCTACGGCGTGGTCCGCGACTTCGTCGGGCACGGCATTGGCGAGCAGTTCCACACCGACCTGCAGATCTGCCACTACTACCACCCTCGCCTCGACGACGTCATCGAACCCGGCATGACCTTCACCATCGAGCCCATGATCACCATGGGCCAGTGGCGTGCCCGCATGTGGGCCGACGGGTGGACGGCTGTTACTGCGGATGGGCTGCGCACCGCCCAGTTCGAGCACACCATCCTCATCACCGACGACGGTCCGGAGATCCTGACCACGCCGGACGACACCTCGATCCACCCGTTCTGGGCTCTGTAGACCTGTATGCGGAGGGGCCTCGCAGGACTCATTCTCGGCCTAGCGCTCGTCGTCGCATCCGTCAGCTGGGCCGGGTTCATCATGACCCGGACCGTGCTGGATCCCGGACGCTCCGAGCGCCTCGCTGATCAACTGTTCGAGAACGCGGAGCTCCGGGGCGTCCTGGCATCGCGGCTCGCCTCGAGCATCAGCGGCACACTGCCCGGGTCGGTCGTGGTACCCGACTCCTCGCTCCGCGATGCTGCCGACCTCGCACTGGACAATCCGGCTGTGCAGGGCCTCGTTCAGCAGGCCATCGTCGACACGCACCGCAACGCACTCGAGGGCAACGTGCAGCCGGTCGTCATCGACGGCGAGGCATTGGCCACCGCTCTCCGGTCCTCACTCATCGAGATTCGACCTGAGTTGGACGGCACCGTGCCCCCGGCGCCAGCGGTCTCGATCGAACTTCCCACGAGCGGACTGAACTTCCTGGGCACGATTCGATCGTTCGTCGAGCGCACCACGATGATCACCGCCGCGATTGCGCTCCTCGGGGCGCTGGTCTCGATGGCCATCACGAGCGACCGTCCCAGCGTCCTGCGGCGCGTGGCCTTCTGGGCCTTCGGTGCAGCAGTGTTCTGGCTTGTCGTCGGTTTCGGCATTCCTTGGATCGCCGCTGCCATCGGCCCGGCGTCAGCGGCCATCGTCACCGCGGTGATCGATGTGTTCTTCGGCGCCATGATCCGACCCGCCATCATCATGGGCATGGTCGGCGGTGTCCTTCTGGCGCTGTCCTACTTCTGGCGGGCGCTGTCCATCCGTCGCCCAGCCAACGTGGCGCAACCGGCCAGGGCCGCACGAGGCACCGGGCACAAAGTCCGGATCGGGCAGATGTCCAACATCAGTCCACCGACCTCGCACGATCCGATGGACACCGCAGTGCCGACGGCCCAGCCCGTCGACGCCACCGTGGTTCAACCCTCTCCGATGACCCAGCCCGCACCCTCGGTCTCGCCTGGCCCAACCGCCCAACCGCTCCCGGGCGTTTGGGAGCCAGCCGCCGATGTGCCAGCAGAAGCCCCGGCCTACACGCCGTTGGGATCTCAGGTACCGCCGATCGCACCGGCTCCAGAACCACAGTGGGTGGAGGGTGTCGGCTATGTCGTGCCCGAGACTGCTGGTACCGAAGACGAGGCACCGCCGGTACCAGGAACCACTCGCCCTCCCGGCGCCGAGCAGCCACCGTCGGCCTGAAGCCAGACCAGGTACACCGCCCCGTAGATCAGCGATCAGCCAAGCTGGAGGTTGATCCAGTCGGCAAGTGCGGCCAGCACCTCGCCTTGCTCGGGCTCATTCATGCACTCATGTCGCAGACCTGGCCAGGTCTTGCGAGTCACATTCGGCAGTGTGGCCAGCGGCTCCGATGCCGTCGGTGGGACGAGCGTGTCCTCTTCGCCGTGGAGCACGTACGTCGGAACGGAGATGTTGGACAACGACGAGGACGTGGCCTCCATGGCACCGAAGATCGCATCGCCAAGACCGGCCGTTGAGCCAGCAATCACCAGCGGGTCGTTGACGTAGGCGTCCTGCACCGCCTTGTCCCGGCTGAGAATTTCGCCGTCGATCTTGCTCTTGATGAAGAGCTTCGGCAGCCGCTTGCCAAGGATCGGTGCCATCACTCGCTGCCACTGCGGTACCTCAGCAGCCAATGCGGGCGAACTGAGAACACCGAAGTCGGGCTGCGGGCGGGAGCTCACGAGGTAGGCGGACACGATCAATCCACCCAGTGAGTGGCCCATGAGCACCACAGGGACGCCGAGCTCACGACGCTCCACCAGCAGGTCCTCGACATCATCGAGGTACTGGTCGAAGGACTTCACGAACGCCCGGCGGCCGCCGCTCTGCCCGAACCCTCGGTTGTCGAACCCGAGCACGTCGAAGCCCTGGTCGTTCAGGAACGCTCCCACGTGCTCGTATCGACCGCAGTGCTCACCGATCCCGTGCACGAGCAGAATCGCCGCTCGTGGATTCTCGATCGCCCAGTGACGACGCAGTTGGGTGAAACCGTCTCGGGTCGACGCGAAGGATGGGGCGCTCGTGGACATCCATCGAAGGCTAGCGATTCGCGCTCGGGCGAACGCCTCCGGCCACACTGTCCGTCGTGCCGCTCCCCCGCCTCGCCCAGATTGCCATCGGAGGCGCCCTCGGCGCGTCTCTGCGGTGGGCGCTGCTGGAAGCGGTGGACGCCGGAGTCGGAGCCGACATGGTGCTGCTGGCCATCAACGTGTTCGGCTCGTTCGTGCTGGGCGTGGTCTGGGCCCGCACAAGCGTTGCCAGGACCGATACGCCGGACTGGGTTCGCCCGGTGCTGGCGGTGGGCTGGTGCGGGGGCTTCACCTCGTTCTCCAGTTTCACGGTTCGCATCGCCCAACAGTTTGACGCTGGAGAGGTAGCAGCCGGCGGCTGGTGGATGGCAGCGACGGTTGTGGCCGCAATCGGCGCGGTTGCGTTGGGCCACAATCTCGGCCGCCGCATGGGCTCTCACCTCGGCGGGGCGGCGGACACCGGAACGGCACCGCGATGAGCGCGGCGGCCGCGAGCTTGCTCTTCGTGCTTGCCGCAGCGACGGGCGCCGTGCTTCGGGCTCAGCTGGGCTCCCTGAACGACCGCACCGCCGACGACCGCACCGCCGACGACCGCGCCGCCGACCCCACCGCCGACGACCGCCTGCCGGGACGCCTGGCGTTTCCTCTCGGCACCCTGATCGCCAACCTCGCGGCGTCGTTCGCACTGGGCGCAGCACAGGGTCTTGATGGCACGGCTCAGGCAGTGATCGGCGCGGCGCTTCTGGGCGCGCTGTCCACGTGGTCGACCCTGGCCAATGAGATCCATCAGCGGTGGCGCAACGATGCTCGACGGCACGCCTGGGCCGTCTTGGCGATCTCGCTCGTGGGCGGGATCAGCCTTGCGTGGATTGGCCTTCGGGTCGCGCCCCAGTGATGGGTTCGAGCGTCACACAATCGATGCGATACTCGCTCACGACTTCACCCGTTTCCGCATCTGCCATTTGGATCACACCTTCGGCTCGATCGTCCTTGGCACACTCGGCTTCGGCCAGTTGCTGAATCTGCGCCCGAGCCTCGGCGTTCGGATCATCCTCAGCCGACGGCGGGGCCGTGCCGGACGGAATCGTGCTCGAGGAGCCACCGGGCGTGCCGAACTCCAAGGGCGTCGTGGCCTCCTGCGAACAAGCAGACGCTGCGAGCGCCACGCCCAGTGCGAGAGCGGTGGTACGGCGCCCGACACGGGCAGCGAATCGTCCAGAGCGCAGCGAAGTCACTGCCCGACCCTACTCACCACCCCTGGAACCTGACTATCTTCCCCCTGTGACATCGCCCTCAGCGGAGACCGCGCCCACACCTGAAGCGGAAAGGAACCGTCTCCCATCAAGGGTGATCTTTGGTCTGTCGTTCGGTCACGGTGGCCTCTCGGTCCTGATCAATCTCCTGGGAATCCTGCTCGTCTTCTTCTACCTCCCGCCAAAGAGTGCCGAGCTGCCCCAACTGGTCACCGACACGGTCTTCCTGTTTGCCCTCAACGCCATCGCCTTGATCGTGGCCGCCGGTCGCCTGTCCGACGCAATCACCGATCCCCTCGTTGCCTTCTTCTCCGACAAGTCCACACACAAGCGCGGCCGACGCATCCCATTCATGGCCGTCGGAGCCATTCCCGCGGCCATCGGCACGATGCTCATGTTCTTCCCTCCGGTGGGTGAAGAGAGCGGCTGGAACATCGTGTGGCTTCTTGCCCTGCAAGTGCCCCTGTTCATCTCGCTCACGCTGTATGCCACGCCCGCGTTCTCGCTGGTCGCTGACCTCGGGCGGACACCTGAGGAACGCCTCGATCTGGCCACGTGGACATCGGTCTTCTGGGCGGGCGGCATCGTGGTTGCCGCAATGACCACGCCGATGTCGGCATTGTTCCAAAGCTTTGGGGCCACACCGATTCGCTCGTGGCAGTACTCGGTGGCCGTGGTGTGCACGCTTGCCCTGCTTGCCATGCTCGTGCCGATCTTCGCCATCGACGAACCGCGTTGGTCGCGCTCGGAACCAAGCGCCGTTCCGTTGCGAGACTCGTTGAAGAAGGTGTCGTCGAATCCCTTCTTTCGTTTCTATCTCGCGGCTGACTTCGCCTACTTCTGCGGGCTCACCATCATCCAGACCGGCATGCTGTTCTACGTCACGGTGCTTCTGGAGCTCGACGAGGGTCTCACCGCGCTGTATCTGTTGATGATGGTGGTTCTGGCGATGGGGCTCTATCCCATTGTCAATAAGATCGCCAAGGCTCGCAGTGGCAAACAGCTTGTGATCGCCGCGTTCGCGATCTCGTCGATCGACTTCTTTGCCGTGATCTTCTTGGGCAACTATCCGATTCCCGCGTGGCTTCAGGCCGGGCTCATTATCGCCATCTTCTCGATCCCCTTCGCCATCCTGAGCGTGATTCCGGGCTGGATTCTGTCCGACATTGCCGAACACTCCGCAAAGACCACTGGCGATGCCACGGCCGGAATGTTCTTCGCTGCTCGCACGTTCATGCAGAAGATCTCACAGACCGTTGGCGTGATCGTCTTCGCCCTGCTCACCTCGTTCGGGCGCGACGTTGGCGACGACCTCGGCATTCGCCTGTCTGGCCTTGCCGGGGTCGTGCTCTACGCCGGCGCCGCAATTCTGTTCTTCCGCTACAACGAGAAGCGGCTGCAGTCCGAACTGGCGGCAGCTGAGGTTGCCCACGCGGGCGGTTCCCCCTCTGGGTCGGCGCCAGCTAGCGACGACTGAACAAGAGAGGCGCTCGGCCGCGACCGGTGTGATTCTGATCCGGGCCGAGGTCGACGAGCACGCCTTCATCCACGAGGTCGCTCACGACCTTGCGCACAGTTGCGGTCGAGGCACCAGACGCGGCTTCGAGCGCACTGATCGTGAAGCGGCCCTCGGGAATCGAGCCCTTGATCATCTCGGCGCTCACCCGTCCTCGTCGAGGGCCGGTTGACGAACCGGAGCCGGCAAGCAGCCCTGCGGCGCGAAGGTCTTGGGGCGGCACCCCGAGTTCGCGGAACGCTTCCGCCGACACACCATTGGTTTCGGCCCATGACTTTGCATGTTCAACGAATGCTGCCCGCAGATGTGAACCATCAACGTTCTTGACTTTCTGCAATGCGGTGATGGCATGCAGACGATCGATGGGGTCAGTCGCACTTTCCACTGCAGCCGCGGCGGTGGCGATCGCCGATTCATCACGAAGCGACGCGGGATCTTCCAACCACATCAAATACTCGCGAACAGCTGCTTCTTGATTCATGTGATTTGGACTCACATCAGACATGTGCTTCGTCTCCTGGAGGGTGGGGAACAGGAAAGAAACGTAGCGGCACCCGAGGATTGATTGCTCTCAGATGAGACAAGAAGAACCGATGCGAAGTGGTCTCTTGCTCAACGACACCGGAAAAGCAGAAAAGACCGGCACAGGGCCGATCTTTTCTCTGTGTACCCCGTACGGGATTTGAACCCGTGCTACTGGCATGAGAAGCCAGCGTCCTAGGCCGCTAGACGAACGGGGCCTATACCGCTTTGCCGAGCAAGCTCGAGCAAGTGGCAGCGGCGGGAGATCATAGCTGTGAGCCCCGGGGGACCCACCTCGATCTCTCGACGTTTGCTCGGACGGGAGGACTTGAACCCCCAATGTCTGGACCAGAACCAGATGTGTTGCCAATTACACCACGTCCGAAGGGTGGAGCGAACAGCGTAGCGGCACGCCGACACGGGCCAACCCCGATTTCGAGCACGATCGCAGGCAGCTCCACCTGGTCGGCTTGGCGTCGCCGTCGCCTCAGCCGAGCAGCCGCTCGAGGCGCCGGAACGAGATGATCTGACCAACCCCAACCGCTCCGGTCTCTCGGATCAGTCGACCCATGGGGGCGGGTGCGTCAGTGGTGGAAACCGAGGCGCGGAGACCAACCTCGTTCGCCACGAGTTGAGCTCGGCGAGCGTGATAGGGATCGGTGACCAGCACGACCTCAACGATGCCTTCGTTGCGGAGAAAGCGAGCCGCCGCGGCGAGTTCTTCGTAGGTGGACGTCCCGTCCACTTCGAGCCGCAGGCGATCGTCGGGGATCCCCGCCTGATCTCGGAGGTAGTCGTAGCTCGTCTTGGCCTCGGTGGTGACGTCTCCGGGCTGTCCTCCCCCGGTCACCGTCACGATCTCGACGGCGTCGGCGGCATAGAGCTCGGCCGCATGGTCCAGGCGGCCCCGCAATACAGGAGAAGGGGTGCCGTTGTACTGCGCCGCACCCAACACGATCGCAGCGGGAGCTGAGGCGTCGTTCTCGGCCTGGCTCGCCCACCACACTTGGGTGAAGGTCACGCCGAAGTACAGCGAAGCCACCAGTGCGAGAAGGGCGAGCAAGCGGATCTTCAGGCCTGGGCCACGACCTCCCCGACCGCGTGGGCGCGATGGGCCAGCATCGGAGCCGTACTCGTCGTCGGCCATTCCCTCCGATGCGTCAGCTCGTCGGGCCATCGGCATCATTCGGTGCCGCATCAAGCTTGGCTCGGGCCGCCGTGAGCCGTCCGATCACCACCGCCCGATCCATCTCGGCCATCGGCTCGAAGAGCGGGATACCGGCCCGGCTGCCTGTGAGGGCCAGACGCACGGGAAGTTGGGTCTTCGTTTCCAGCTCCTCGCCCACACCGAAGACGAGTGCCTCAAGTGTCTCCGGGTTCCAGTCGCAATCGGCCAAGCGTGCGATCACGAGATCGAGCACCTCGGAAACCTTGTCCTTCCCCATGACCTTCTTCCAGTCCTTGGCCTCGGGCTCGGGGGCATCGCCCACGATCCACTGCAGGAAGTTCGGAGCCTCCTCGATCCGTTTCACCCGCCCCTGCACCGGCTCGGCGAGTCGAGCGAACAGCTCGGTGTCGATGTCTCCCAGGTGCGGAGTGGCGAGCGCGATGAACTCATCGAGAGGCAGAGCCCGGATGTACTCGCTGTTGAAGTGCTCCAGCTTCTTCACGTCGAAGAACGCCGGAGCTTTGTTGATGTCGCTGAGCTCGAAGACCTCGACGAACTCTTCGATCGGACGGATCTCTTCACCGTCCTTCGGACCCCAACCCAGCGTGAGGAGGTAGTTACGCATGGCCTCTGGGAGGAAGCCCTTGGCTCGGTAGTCGCCAACCGCGACGTCGTCGCGGCGCTTCGACAGCTTCTTGCGCTGCTCGTTGACGATGAGCGGCAGGTGGGCGTAGATCGGTTGTGCGACGGGCTCACCGCCCACGGCAGGCACGTGCCCACCGGCGATGAGTGCTGCTCGCATGAGCAGCACTCGAGGGGTGGTGTTCACGAGGTCCTCGCCTCGGACCACGTGGGTGATGTTCATGTCGAGATCGTCGTAGGCGTTCGCTACATGGAAGAGCGGAACGCCGGACGAGCGCACGATCACGAAGTCTTCGAGCACGGCGTTCTCGAACTCGACACGGCCTCGGATCAGGTCGTCCCAGCCGGTCACGCCCTCGTCGGGCGTCCGGAAGCGAACCACCACGCCCTCGCCAGGCTGAACATTTCGGTCTCGGCAGTGACCGTCGTAGCCGGTGACGCCATCGGCCCGGGCATCGTTGCGGGCCTTGACATCGTCCTGCGAACAGTCGCAGCGGTAGGCAAGCCCCTGGTCGAGGAAGCTCGCGGCGGCAGCCCGGTACTGATCGAATCGGTCTGACTGGCGGTACTCCTCGTCCCAGTCGATGCCCAGCCAACCGAGGCTGTCGTGAATGGCGTCGATCAGTTCGGGACGGCTGCGATCGGCGTCGGTGTCTTCGACTCGCAACACCATCGTGCCGCCGGTGTGGCGGGCATACATCCAGTTGAACAGCGCCGAACGGGCGCCTCCCACATGCAGGTAACCAGTGGGAGCCGGAGAGAAACGGAGGCGAATGTCAGAGTCGGGCACGCACGCAATCCTACGTGCCCGGTGTGACAGTGAGTCCGAGGGTTTCGGGCTCGCCGAACCCCACGCACTACACGTTCAGGTTACGTGTCCAGTCGGATCGGTAGTTGCCAACGATGATGTTGTGCGGTTGATGCAGCACATCGTCGGGAACAAGATCCGGGATCACACGACGCTCCGCATAGTGATGGTGTGAATGCACCTCGGCGAAGATGCGATCTCGCAGTTCAACGAGATCTGCCGGTGGGTCGACGTCGAGGAATCCGAAGATCGTGAAGGCAACCGTGAGGTCGTGGATCACCGGCGCCCGTCCGTAAAGCGCTGCACGTTTGGTGGCCACCGCCACGCAACCCGCGACCGCGTCGCTCTTTGCGACGTCGCCGAGTGCGAGCTTGTCGTCGAAGGTCTTGGCGAGCGTCAGGGCGTAGCCCTGATCCGGCCCTTGAGAGCCGAGTCGTTCGCCAGAGGGTTGGCCAGACGCAAGGTCGCCGGGACGATCGGCCATCCATGAACCGGCGCGGCGAGGAGGAGAGCTGTAGACCCGGGCCTTGTGGGTCGGATCTGTGGGGACATAGTCAGGTGCAGCCACGGGGAGAGACTACCGTGCCCGACATGACCGACCCGTCTGCGATCTACAACATCGTCCTCTTCCTTCACGTCGCCGCCGCCATCGTGGGCTTCGGTGGCGTCATCGCCCATGGCGCCTACAACGCCAAAGCGTTCGCTGGCACGGCTGGTGACGCCTCCGTTCTCCTCAAGACCACGGACCAGGTCGCCTCTCTTGCCTTCAATGCCATGATCGGCGTGCTTCCGCTTGGCATCGTGCTCGTGGCCGTGAGCGAGGGTGAGATCAGCTTCGGCGCTCCCTGGATCTCGGCCTCGTTCGTCACATGGTTCGCCATGATCGGCCTGAGCCACGGCATGGTCCGCAAGGCTGCTCGTGGGCTCAAGGAACTCGCCGACAACATGGCACCCGACGCCATCATGAGTGAGTCACCCGAGGTCATGACGTTGGCCAAAAAGCTCGCCACCGGCGAAGGCTTGGTGCAACTGCTCCTCGTGATCACCCTCGTCCTGATGATCTTTCAGTTCGGCGGCTGAGCCGGGCCAGCCGATCAGCGGAGCGCTGATCGTCGGCGCTCGTTGAGGAGAATGCCGACACCGCCGCCCATGAGCAGGAGCCCGAGGAGCACCAGCAGTCCGGAGTTGCTTCCGGTGAACGGGATCACGCCTGGGGTCGAGGTTGCTGCCAACTCGGCCTGGCCCGCCTTGTTGCCCAGAATCTGCTCGCCCTGTTGACCGTCACGACTCCGGACGTCTGCGGTGTTCGTCACCGCTGCCGTTCCCGAGACGGTGGTGGTGATCTCGACGGTCCAACTCTCGTTGGCGGCGAGGTCGCTGCCGAGGATGCAGGTGATCAGCTGGCCAGCTTGGGTGCAGCTGGTTTCGCTGGCCCGATCGGTGCTCGCTGCACTCACGAACGTGAGCGCCGCTGGTAGATCATCGGTGAGCGTCAGCGGTGCTGGCGCTGCATCGGGACCCTGGTTGGCGACGGCGATCGACCAGACCACGGTGTTGCCTGTGCGGGACTTGACCGACTTCAGAAGGGTGAGGTCGTGCTCTTCCACGATCACACCCATGTCGATGGTCAGGTTCGACTCGCCAGCAACCAGCGTGACTACCGGGGTCAGGCCGGTGACGGTGTCGGCGTCGCTGTCTGCGGCATCGTCGCTTCCTTGGTCTGTCAGCGTCACCCGAGTGCCCTCGGGAATCGTGGCCGTCTCGAATCGCACCTGGTAGTCGCCCGGAGCCAAGTCGGTGAACAGGTACATGCCCTGCGCGTCGGTCGTCGCTGCTCCGACGGTGTTGCCCTCACCGTCGAGGAGCGTCACCGACACGTCGGGGACACCGGCCTCGTCGGGATCCTGGATCCCGTCGCGGTTGGTGTCGACGAAGACGGTGTCGCCGAGTTCAGCCGACGGGACCGTGACGAGGGCGGGGTCTTGATCGTCCTCGTCGCTCTCGGTGTTGTCGATGACGTTGTCCGTCACCGCTCCTACTTCACCGCCTCGATCGTTCGTCGGGTCGGCGTCAGGAGTGGAGTCGACGTCGTCGCGAACGGTGCCGTTCGTGTCCCGAGCCTCGGTGATCTAAGTCGAACACGGGCAGAGTGATCACCGCACCGTCGTGATCGTCTTCGTCGAAGATGCCGTTGTCGTTGGTGTCACGACCCGGTCCTTCATCACGAACACCGTCCTCGTACTCGCCATCGGCGAGCTCGTCGGGGTTCTGGTCGGGCACCGAATCGAAGTCGATGGGTGGAGTGTTCGCCGGATCGAGGTCGTCATCCGCCGCCGAGATTTCGGCGAAGTTCAACAGCTCGCGAGCCTGGCCGGCGTCCGCTGCGATCAACAGCACGAGGCTGACGATCTCAGAGTCACCGGGAGCGATCGGACCGTCGATGGTCGTGGTGACGAGATCAGCGCCGTCGGCTCCGACCCAGTCCGCGTTGTCCGCTGTCTCGAAGACGAAGCCTACTTGCACATCGTCGGTCACCTCGACGGCGAACGCTGGCGTCGTGCCCTGGTTGAACACTTCGATTTCGAAGGTCACCTTCGTCGTGCCGGGCACGACAGGGACGATGTCAACATCGACGATCCGCTTGTCGAGCGCAAGGTCGAAGATCTCGAGCGCCACAGGAGCGATGTCGTGGTCGTCTTCGTCTGCCGGCACGCCGGTCGGACTGGAGTCGATCTCGTCATCAACCAACACATCGGTGTTGTCGGTGTCCGGCGTCGAATCGATATCAACGAAACGAATCGCTTCGGTCGCCGAGTCGCCATTGGTTGGATCGGCGTCGTTGTCGTAGCGGGAAATCTCGGCCACGTTGGACAGTTGTCCGGCAGTGTCGAGATCTCCACGAACGGCAAGCGTGACTGGGATGGTGACCGCCTCGGAGGGACGAATCCGTCCGGTCAGCGTCACCAGCGGAGCGAATCCGTCGGCTGCTGTCCATGTGAAGGTCACATCGTTTGTCGGACTCGTGAAGCCGGCCGTGATGGCGTCACCGGCAACCCCGTCGGGGTTGGCGGCGACGGCGAAGGTGTCCCACATTGAGTCGTCGATGTAGTCAACGACATCGATCTGATCCACGGACTTCACGCCTTGGTTCAAGATCTCGACAGTGAATGTGACGGTGTCACCCGGCAGAAGCGGAGCATCGAACGATCCCACGTCGACGGTCTTGCGAAGCGCCAAGTCGAAGGGATACAGAACGACTTCGGTGTCGTGATCGTCCTCGTTCTCCGGTGTCGCGACGGGGGCGCCACTCGCATCCCGATCGTTGTCGATGTTGTTGTGCGAGTCCTCTCCATCCCGCAAACCGTTCAGCGTGATGGCGTCATTGGTCGGGTCGGTGTCGGCGACCGAGTCGATGTCCACCGGACCGCCGGGATCGGAGGAGGTGGGGGTGCTCGGATCGGCGTCATCGAATTGCGTGATCTCTGCGCCATTGACGTAGCGATCCGTCACGCCAACCACCGAGAACTCGATGGTAAAGGTGACGTCGTCACCCGCGGCCAGCGTGTCGATCACGAAGGTGCCGTCGGCGTTGTCGGTCACACCGGCCGGAACCGTTGCTCCTGCGTAGGCCATCCCGGCAGGGATGTTGTCCGCCACCTGAATGTCGGTGGCATCAGTCTGGCCCTGATTCTTGACCGTGATGTCGAAGAACACGGGGGCTGTGGGGTCGATGACCAGCGTCTGGCCAGCCGAACGGGTCTTGATCAACGCCAAGTCCATGACCGGCACCGAAGCCACATCGTGATCATCCTCATCCGCCGGCACACCGGTCGGGTTCGAATCGATCTCATCATCCACCAACACATCGCTGTTGTCGGTGTCCGGCGTGGAATCCAGCTCAGGGAAGTCGAGCGGCGTTGCCGCCGAATCACCGTTGCCGGGATCGGTGTCGTTGTCGAAGGGGCTGATCTCGGCCGTATTGAGCAGCGTCGTGCCATCCCAACCAGCAGCCACATCCAGCACGATCGGAATCACGACCGAAGCACCGGGAGCGAGATCTCCAGTGATGGTGACAACTGATGCACATACGCCGAGCCCGACGAGATCTCCTCGTGGGGAGCGGGATTGCCTGGCGCCGAATCCCAGCCGAAGTGTTCTGCGCCTCCACCGGTGGAGATGGCCGGGTCCGGCACGAGCGTTGGGTTCTCCACGGTGCCCGTGTTTTCGTATCGGAGGAGATCGCCGCCACTGGTGATGTTGAAGAACACAGCCTCGTTCGCACCGGCCGAGGAGTCGTCCCACAACTGTCCGCTCGTTTGCTGAAGCGCCGTCCGGTCCGTGAAGCCGAGAATGACATCCCCTTCTGGGCCGATCTCGATGTCCGAGAGCAACGGCTGACGAACATTGTTCACTCGTGCGCCATCGACGACGATTCGCTGCGCCAAGAGATAGGCCGCCGAGTCCGTCCACGGCTCGAAGAAGCGATTGCAGCCGGCAGCAACGGCGGTACAACCGCGCTCGTAGTTGAGCGGGATCGTGGCCAGGCCGGGCACGGCCGCCGCCCCACCGGCCGTGTCGACCTCGAACACGTGGGCTGTCAGATTGTTGACGTCGTTGGTCACCTCGGCCGTACACACCGCCCCCACATAAGCAGCCGCATTCGAGATGCTCTTGGTGGCGAAGATCTCGTAGTCGTCGCCGGCGGCGCAACCCGGATTCGGAACGGGGACGACGATCGTGGGAACCGGGGTTCCGGTGGTCACGTCGTAGATGTGCACGGACTTGGCGAGGAGGTTCGTCACGAACAGCGTGCGCCCATTCGGCGAAACGTCAATGTCGCCGATGCCGATGCGACCCACGACGGAGGCGAAGTCCTCGGGTGTCGCCGTGTTGGGGTTGAAGGCGCCGATGAAGGCGGCGGCACCAAGGTCGAATCCAGTCCAGCCGCCGGTTCCAGCGTCCTGTCGGTACAGGCCCGCATAGCCCTCCGGCCCAAGGTCGTAGCCTCGACGTCCCACAGCCGAGACCCACAGCCGATCCGTCCATTCGTCGTAGGCCGCTCCCCACACCGAGCCGGTTTGACCTTCGAGCCCATTGACGGTCTTGTTCGCCGTGTCGTAGTCCATGGTGACCACGGCGTCCGTCAAGTCGCGGAGCGTGAAGCACGCGAGGAACAGCGCTCCGTCGCCATCGCGGCAGCTCGACGGCGGGACAACGCCGAAGCTCACATCGTCGCCGGCCGAGGCGAACTGCACATCGCTCGGCGAGTCTGCGCCGAACACCGTCGGTGTCCAGCCAGCCGTTGCGTCAGCGGCAGAGACGCTGAATTCAAGGCGATAGTCCTGTCCGGCAAGTGCGGAGACATCAATGGAGAACGTAAGCGGGAGGCCTGGGGCAACAACGCCGGTGGCGCTACCGCCCGCAGCGTCGTACGCGGTGACGGTGATCCCGCCCGGCGGGAGGAGCGGGTCGGTATTGGCCAGCTCCTCACCTGTGTCGATCGTGCCGTCACGGTCGAGATCAACGAAGAACGAACCGGTCACCGGGGCGTCGCCGGGCGCGGCGAAGGCCGGAGGGGCACCCGCGAGCGTGGTGCCTACAAGTGCAAGTGCTGCCAGCACTGCTCTCCAGGGTGCGGTCGTGCCGCGCCTTTGCCGCTTACTGATCACTGTGTCGCCCATGATCCGCTTTCTGGTTCTTATTCTGGTCCCACGCCTCGTTCCCTTCGGCACAACCGACCAATTCCTTGCGCAAGATTGCCCAGGAATCTCGAAGCATGGACAACCCTCAACTCGCGCGTGAGAGTTGAGGGTTGCTGAATCCAGGATCCGCCGCTCGGCCAGCGAGAAAACTTCGATCAGTCGTCAGTGACAATGACGAAATCTGGAGGGCGAGTTAGTGAACGAGCGCCCAGACGATCGAGTCGCTGAGCGCTTGCCAGCTGGCCTCGATGATGTTCTCACTCACGCCGATCGTGGTCCATCGGCGATCGCCGTCGGAGGCGTCGATGAGCACTCTCGTGATCGCTCCCGTGCCTTCGGCCGAGTCAAGGATTCGCACTTTGTAGTCGGTGAGCTTGACCGCATCGAGCTGCGGGAACCGATCGCCAACAGCGGCGCGGAACGCTGCGTCCAGCGCGTTGACCGGACCGTTCCCTTCACCCGTGGCGATGATGCGAGACGAGTCACCCCCATCAACACCTGGCAGCGAGAGCTTGATGGTGGCCTGTGTTTCGACTCCGTCGTAGTGGCCGAGGGGATTGATCTCCAGGGCCATCTTCTCGCCTGGTCGGTGATCGACCGTGACCCGGAACGACTCGAGGGTGAAGAAGTCGTTGCGCCACCCGCTCCCCCGTCGCAGTAGCAGCTCAAGCGAGGCATCAGCAGCCTCGAAGTGGTACCCAACGTTCTCGAGCGCCTTGAGTTCGGCGAGCACTTCAGCGAACTGCTGGGGTTCGAGTTCGATCCCCATTTCTTTCGCCTTCAACTCGACCGTCGAGCGGCCAGAAAGATCGGAGACAAGGAAGCGAGTTCCGTTGCCGACCAGCGCAGGGTCGACGTGTTCGTAGGCATCGGGTCGGCGGGCAATCGCCGACGTGTGGAGTCCGGCCTTGTGGGCGAACGCCGACTTCCCGACGTAGGGCAACGCATCATTCGGCGGCAGGTTCACGATCTCCGCCACGTGGTGACTGACCGAGGTGAGCCGATCCATCGCTCCGTCCGGGAGCGTGCGAATGCCCATCTTCAGGCTGAGGTTCGGCACGAACGTGGTGAGATCACAGTTGCCCGTGCGTTCGCCGTAGCCGTTGATCGTTCCCTGCACATGACGAGAGCCGGCGCGAACACCGGCCACGGCGTTCGCCACCGCACAGCCTGTGTCGTTCTGGGTGTGCATGCCGACGGTGAGCTCGGGGAACATCTCAACGACCGTGCGGGTGATGCCCTCGATCTCGTGGGGCAGGGAGCCGCCATTCGTGTCGCACAACACCAAGACCTCGGCGCCGTTCACCGCGGCGGCCTCGGCCGCCCGCAATGCGAACTCCGGATTCCGCTTGTAGCCGTCGAAGAAGTGTTCGAAGTCGACGAAGACGCGTCGATCCTGACTGCCGAGGTACGCCACGGAGTCGGCGATCATCGCCACTCCCTCATCGAGCGAGACTCGCAGGGCCTCCAGCACGTGGTAATCCCAAGACTTGGCCACGATGCAGCAGATCTCGGTTTGCGCACCCACAAGATTGGCCAGCGTCTGATCTTCGTCGACCTTGCCCTTTGGCCGTCGCGTGGATCCGAACGCGACGAGCGTTGAGACATCGAGCTCGAGCTCACCGGCCGCGGCGCGAGCGAAGAACGCATCGTCTCGGGG
>CALKTH010000131.1 GCA_937997485.1 uncultured Acidimicrobiales bacterium
TGTCATACTGCCGCGCATGAAGCTCGATGTCGAGTCCCTGCGTGCCCTCCGCTTGGTCGTGGAGACTGGCGGTTTCACCGAGGCCGCGGAACGCCTCGGGGTCACCCAGAGCGCCGTGAGCTGGAAGATCAAGCGTCTCGAGGAACGAGTGGGTGTTGATCTCGTGAAACGGGGGCAAGAGGTCGAGGCCACGCCCGACGGCCGAGACCTTCTGGTCTACGCCGAACGCATCCTCACTGCTCACGATGAAGCGGTCGCGCACCTCACCCGGAGCGACATCGAAGGCGTGGTGCGTTTGGGAAGCAACGAGGATCTGCCGAGCACGAACTTGGCCGAAGTGTTGGGTCGGTTCGGTCGAGCGTTTCCCAACGTGCGGCTCGAGACCCGAATGGCGCTGAGCGGCACTGTCGCTGACTGGCTCGATGAGGGTGAGGTCGACATGGCACTCATCCAGATTCCGGCGTCGGGCCCCAATGCGCCGAGGCCGGACGACGTGCTGCTGTGGACAGATCCTCTTCGCTGGGTGCAGGGAGCCGACGTCGAGTTCCCTCGCCGTGAGGTAGTGCCTCACCTCAGCTACGGCGCCGGATGTGCCTATCTCGATGAGGTGGAGGAGGCCTTCGGAGCCGCCGGTCTTCGTTGGCGAACGGCGCTGGAATGCCCCACGCTCGCCGGCATGCAGGGGGCGGTTCGGGCAGGCCTCGGCGTCGCCGTGATGCACGAACGCTCGATCCCCGACGACGTCATCGAGTGGACCGACGCTCCGCGATCCGCCCGCCTGCCGCACCTCTCCCATGTCATCCGCACCGCCAGCCACGGCGATCAGGACCTTCTCGAGCTCCTGCGCAATGAACTGATCCAAGCCCTGGAGGAATCATGACC
The DNA here is from genome assembly GCA_937997485.1 of uncultured Acidimicrobiales bacterium. Lineage (GTDB taxonomy): Bacteria > Actinomycetota > Acidimicrobiia > Acidimicrobiales > SZUA-35 > SZUA-35. Next base: position 883 of record CALKTH010000131.1, read on the forward strand.
GCTCCTGCCTCATCCAACCCGGCCCCGGCTCGGCGAGGGCGCGGCGCTCGCCGCGCCGCCAGGGAAGCCAGTAGTGGTGGGCCAGCGTGGCTTCCGCCACTCGAACGGAACATCCCCTACGTCGATCTGCTGAGTCCGGCCGAGGTCGATCGGATCCACGACGAATCGATGAAACTGCTCGAAGAGGTGGGCATTGTCTTCCGGGACGACGAATCCGCTGCGATGTGGAAAGCGGCGGGTGCTGATGTCGACGGCCACCTCGTCAAGGTCGACCGCCACCATCTCATGGAGCTGATCTCGACTGCGCCCGAGACCTACACGATGCAAGCTCGGAACCCGGAGCGATCCGTGAAGGTTGGCGGGACCAGCACGATCTTCACGCCCTCCTACGGCGCCCCGTTCGTGCTCGACTTCGACGGCAGTCGACGCAACGCCACTCAGGAAGACTTCGACAACTTCGCCAAGCTCGCCTACCTCGAGCCAGCGCTGCACATGACGGGCGGCGTGCTCTGCGAGCCGATGGATGTGTCGGTTTCGCACCGGCATCTCACGATGACCGAATCGCTCCTCAAACACAGCGACAAGACCTTCATGGGTGCTGTCACCTCTCGTCAGCGAGCGGAAGACTCACTCCACATGGCCGGGATCGTTTTTGGGCAAGACGTGGTGCGAGAAACCACGGTGATGACCTGCCTCGCCAACTGCAACTCGCCCCTGCTGTGGGACGCGACGATGCTCGATGCCGTCAAGGTCTACGCCGGTGCCAACCAGGCGATGCTGTTCAGTCCCTTCGTCTTGGGCGGCGCCAGCACACCTGCTTCCACGATCGGCTCAGTCATTCAGCTCAGCGCAGAGGCGTTGGCCGGTGTTGCGTTCAGCCAGTTGGTGCGCCCTGGCGCTCCGGCGGTGTACGGGCAGTGGCTCTCGACGGTCAACATGCAGAGCGGCGCACCGCAGGCCGGTACGCCCGAAATCGACCACATGAACCTGCTCGTCGGCCAGCTCGCCCGGTTCTACAAGCTGCCCTGGCGCTGCTCCGGCGGGCAGTCGAGCAGCAAGATCGTGGATGCCCAGGCGGGCTACGAGGCCGGGCGAAACATGTTCGGCGTCCTTCTCGCCGGAGCCAACTTCGTGCTCTCCACCACCGGCTATCTCGATGGCGCGCTCTGCCAGAGCTACGCCAAGGTGGCGCTCGACGGAGAGCAGCTGCGCATGCATCACCGATTCGGACGGGGGGTGAGTTTCGACGGCATCGACGGCGTCCTCGACGCCATGCGCGAGGTGCCCCACGGCGGCCACCATCTGGGAACGGCACACACGTTGGCCAACTTCGAAGAAGCGTTCGTCATGCCGGAGCTGATGACGACGGACAACTTTGAGCAGTGGGAGATCGACGGTTCGCTCGACGCCGAACAGCGTGGCGCCCGCAAAGCTCAGCAACTGCTCGCTTCGTATGAGGCTCCCAAGCTTCCCGACGACGTGGCAGAAGAACTCACCGAGTTCGTTGCTCGTCGCCGTCAGGAGATCCCGGAGGGTTTGGAGTGAGCGTCTTCGAAGGAGCGACGGCAATCGTTACCGGGGGCACCAGCGGCATCGGAGCCGCGACCGCTCTCGCTCTTGCCGCCGAAGGAGCGAGCGTCGTGGTGTCGGGCCGGAACCAGGCCGCAGCTGACGGTGTGGTGGACGAAATCACCTCCTCCGGTGGGCGTGCCCTCGCTGCCCTCGGCGATGTGGCCGACTCGTCCTTCGCCGATGCCCTGGTGGCCTCGGCTGTTCGCGAGTTCGGGCGTCTCGACATTGTGGTCAACGGAGCAGGCATCATCGTTCGCGAAGACGCCGCAGGCACCAGCGATGAGCAGTGGAGCAGGCAGATGGCGGTGAATGTCGACGGCACCTTCTTTGTCTCGCGGGCCGCAGTTCGCCACTGGCGCGAAGCGGGCGGGAGCGAATCCGAGCCTGGTCGATCCATCGTCAACGTGGCTTCCAACGTCGGGCTCGTGGGTACCCCGGGACTCGCCGGCTACTGCGCCTCGAAGGGTGCCGTCGTGATGTTGACCAAAGCAATGGCGATTGATCACGCAGCTGAGGGCATTCGCATCAACTGTGTCTGCCCCGGTGGAGTCGACACGCCCATGTTGCGTTCCGGACGAGAAGCCAGGCCCATGACCGATGAGGAGATCATCGACATGAACGTCGCCAGCATCCCTCAGGGCCGGGTGGCTACTCCCGAAGAGGTCGCCCAGGTGATCGCCTTCCTTTGCACGCCGGCGGCAGCTCACCTCATTGGTACGGCGTTGCCGATCGACGGTGGGTACGTGGCGCAATGAGCGGGGCACGGGAGAGGCGAGTGGCCCTCGTGACCGGGGGTGCGCAAGGCATTGGTGCGGCGATCGCAATGAAGCTGGCCGCAGCCGGATTCGATGTGGTGATCGGCGACCTCAACGAACCTCGTGATCTCAGCGCAGGCCATGACTGGATCCGGCTCGATGTCACGACTGAGGTATCCGTCGAGGCCGTCGTTGCCGCCGTTCTCGAACGCCACGGCCGGCTCGATGTTGTGATCAACAACGCGGGAATCATGTTCGAGGCCGACGTCGAAGATCACTCGCTCGAGCTCTGGAATCGAGCGCTCGCCGTCAACCTCACGGGTCCCTTCCTCGTGGCGAAGCATGCAGTTCCCGCGCTGCGGGCGACCGCCGAGTCGCGCGACGGCGGCACCGCCATCGTGAACATCGGCTCGATCGAGGGCGACTGTTGCAACCCTCAGCACGCGGCCTACGCCGCGACCAAGTCTGGTGTGCATGGACTCACTCGGTCGCTGGCGGTGGACCTTGGCCCGATGGGTATCCGAGTCAATGCCATTGCTCCGGGCTGGATTGATACCGAACTCAACGCCTCCTACGTCGACGACCATCCCGAGGCCGACGAGGTTCGTCGGCAGCTCGCCACCCTCCACCCGGTCGGTCGGATTGGTGATCCCGCTGATGTGGGGGATGTGGCCGTATGGCTCGCCGGCGACGAGTCGCGCTTCGTTACCGGCCAAGTGATCACCGTCGACGGAGGCCGCCTGGCCCGACCACCGCTGGCACCCATCATGGGTCGCTGACCTCCTTCCGTTCTGTGAGCGTTGAGCGTGGCTGTCGGGCTTTGAACGCTCACAGTTGGTGCGGCCGTTGCCCGTTTCAGTTGCGGTTGGCGACGCAATTGATCGGGCCCACGTGGTCCGTCTCAGCCTGAGCGTTGATCAGCGGCTGCTGCGTGCTGCGACTGGGGAGCCCGGCACTGGCTTGGGCCACCTCGGATCCATCAGCCGCGATGAACGCAACTGTCGCCGAGGCAGCGCTGTGGCTGAGATCGCCGTGGTCGACCTCGCCCCTGAAGAACGCCACGCCATCGACGATCTCACATCTCTCGACAGAGACCGTCAGCGGACTGTTGCTGTTGCGAACGGTGACGAACGCGATCAACCCAACCAACGAGACCAGCAACACGATTGCTCCGAGGCCAACGAGGTGGCCGGTGCGGCCGTTGCCATCGCTTCGGTTGCTTCGCGACGGATCCTGGGCGCTCCGCTCATCGAGACTGAGGCCCACGTCTGGATCGAGGTTGCGGCCGTGAAAGGGAAGGCGACTGCCTCCGCCGCCCAACCCGTTGATCATCGCTGA
>CALKTH010000132.1 GCA_937997485.1 uncultured Acidimicrobiales bacterium
GGTAGTCCCCGGTTCGTGCTTGTCCAACATTGACAGGGCAGCGGCAGCTGGTGAGGATGGCGCTGGCGCGGTGGAGGGAAAGATGGAAGTTTCCAGACGCCAATTGATGACCGGACTCGCAGCAGTCGGGATCACCGCCCCACTCGCCGCAAGCGCGGGTCCCGCCGCCGGGGCGATCTTCGCGCCGGCGCCCCGCGCTCAGGTCGGGGCGGGAGCAACGCAGATCGTGTTGAAGATCGGGAGCGGCGCCGACGAGGTGCCGGGTGATTCGACGCTCCCAGGCTTCGCCGGCCAGATCGACATCCTGGCCTGGCAATGGAGTTCGGTGAAACCGGCCCCAGAGGTGGGCGCTGGGAGAGCGGTGTCCGCCGCCACGAGCCCGGGCTTCTCGTTCACCAAGTACGTGGACAAGTCCACGACAGCACTCCTCAGCGGCATGGTGACGGGCAGGGTCTTCCCGACCGCTGTCCTCTCGCTCGTGTCACCCAGGTTGCGCCAACCGTTGCTCTCGGTCGAGATGCGACAGGTGCAGGTGACGAGCCACAGTTCGGGCGGTTCAAACGCCGAAGATCGGTTCACCGAGTCGCTTGGTCTGGTGTGTGAGGCCCTGTCCTTCGACTACTCAACGCTGACCGACAGCGGACGTCTCGCTCAGTCGAAAGCGGCGTGGAACTACCGCATCAACACCGCGACCTTGGAGACCACATCATGAGCTGGCAACTACTTCTCTCGACAGATCCGGCGATTGCAGGCGAGGGCGCGGACGGAGCCATCGATGTGCTCGCATGGTCCTGGGGTGCCTCGGCCGAGACATCGGTCGACCAGCTCGACCCACGCAGGGGCGCCAACCCACAGTTCGAAGAGCTTTCCTTGGTCAAGCTATTCGACCTCGCCACGCCGAGGCTGCTGGCATTCCACTGGTCTGGCCAAGCCTTCAATGCCACCCTCAGGATGGTGCCCGCCGGGCTCGTCAGCCGTGTTGCGGGCCCATCACTGGAGCTCGGAAACTGCGTGGTGACCTCGTACTCCGTCGGTGGATCCGGCGGCGAGGATGCCCCGTCGGACAACTTCACGTTGGCGTACCAGACCATCAAGGTGAGCCAGCCACAACCGGACCTGAAGGAGCCGGCAACCTTCGGGTGGGACCTCCCTCTCGGGCGAACCATCTAAACCACCCGCGTCTCGCCGAAATTTCGTGTCCAGCCCACCGATTCGGTGGGCTGGCGCTGCGAGAACGCCCTCAAAGTCGTCCAGCGCAGCAGTTTCGGCCAAACGCTTGGGCTTGCCGGGGCCGTGACTCGAACCATGTCTCGTAGTCCCCGGACTCGAGCCGTTCGCCAATGGAAGCGCCGCCCCTTGGCCATCGATTCGGTGGCCCGATTCCTTCACGCTCCCCTCAGCCGTCATCGGCAACGGAATGTACACGAGGAAGCGACGGCGGCTAGGAGGCGCACCAGCCGGGTGAGACTCAGCTCGGTACCTTTGCGTGATGTCAGAACTCTCGGAACTCCAACAGCGAATCGCGCACGTCCGATCCGAGCGCGGTTTCACTACGGACTCCGTCCGCATCCTCACGCTACTGACCGAGGAACTCGGAGAGGTGGCAGGAGAGCTGAAGAAGACGTGGTCGAAGAACTATGCGGACCTGGTTCCTGAGGATCTTGCCAATGAGATCTCCGATGTCTTCGTGCTTCTCAGCGCGCTGGCCAGCTCGAACGGCATCGACCTCGAGCAAGCGGTCCAAAGGAAGTTCTTCGAGGCCGACTCGAAGCGCACCTGGGCGTCGGCTGGCGGCGGGCCTGAGAATCCGTCGTGAACGTGTGAGAAGGATGCGCTGATGCCCGCCGGCCTTGATGGGAACCCGGAGCCCGTTGTTACCCGGGCGCGCTCGAAGGTGCTCGATCACTGCGCTCGAGCAGTTCTGAGTTCTCTGTCGGACTCCGGACGAACGGTCGTCGCCATCGACGGACGGCCGGGCGCCGGCAAGTCCACGTTTGCCGACGAGCTCGCGACACGACTCGAATCCGAGGGATTCGACACGGTCAGGTCGACCACTGATTCGTTCCACCGACCCCTCGCCCAGCGCATGCAGCGCGGTACCCACTCCTCCGATGGGTACTACCTCGACTCCCATCAGCTCGACACGATCGTGAGCGAGTTGCTCGAACCATTCGCCAGCGGTGCACCGAGTGTGCGCGTCGCAGCATTCGATGAGCCGAGCGATAAGGAGGTGCGAGAGTTCGCTGTCGTAGACGGGCCAGCCGTGCTGATCTTCGATGGGCTCTTTCTCCAACGCCCGAAGCTCGCGCCCTCCTGGAACCTGCCGATCTACCTTCTTGCCGATGCCCGCCTCGACGAGCGTTGGCTGAGCTTCTTGCTCACGGACCTTCCGGAGGATCCATCGGCGCGGTCTGCGATGCTCGACGAGCGACTCGAACGAGCCAGGTGGCCTCGCTATCGGCAGGGCTGGCAGCGCTATGTCTCTGAGACCGAACCCGCCAGCCGCGCCGCGATCGTCGTCGACAACAACGATTTCGCCGCACCGTTCGTTCGTTCTTGATCATCCGAGAATCGGTGCTTGGTTCTCAAGGTACACCGCTCCTCCCCCAGCATCGGTGGCCAATACGGTGGAGATCCTGGGGCCGAGTCGCGGACCTAGCAGCGAAGTCGCTTCCTCGGGATCTGCGAAACGAAAGTCGATGAGTTCAGCCGAATCAAGCCTGATGGATCTCTTTGATTGCTCGCTGATCACCGGCGCTGCGAAGAGAAACATGAGGCTCTCGAGGTAGCTACCGGTCGACGAGTTGTAGTCAACGCAGAGGAGACGACTCGGTGCGATGTCCAGCCCGATCTCTTCTTGAATCTCCCGGCGACACGCTGCAGCCGGCGACTCGTCCTCCTCGACCGCTCCACCAGGGATCTCCCACGTCTGCTTGTACGACGGCCTCACGATCAGGAGCGAGCCGCTGCCGTCGAACAGGAGAGCGCCCGCCGACATCCGCTTCTTCGGTAGCGAGTGATGGAACTCACGCTGGTTCGCCGGTTGCTCATGCTGAGACATTCCCTGAACCTAGATCCGCGCGTTCATCGCCTCTCGGCGCCCCGATGAAAGGAGCAGTTCTGAGTCGAGGCGAACGGTCATCGACGTTTGCTGAAGAAATCTCTGGCGGGGTAGGCGATTGGGTGCACGCCACCGTCCACGAGCCTCGTCTCTTTCGTCATACTGGGGAACATGAGTTCGTTGGCAACACTCGAGGCAGAAATGGCAGGCCTACACGACGCCGCTGCCCCATCGCCCGTTGCTGAACAACTCCTCCTCGCTGCACGCACCGCGCGCAACCTTCTCGACCAGCACGAAGCACGCCTGGTCGCCATCCTCGACCGCCACGCCAACCACGGCTCTGGTCCCTGCCCCGAAGAAGTCTTCGCCGCTTCGGGCTGCTCATCCCACGAAGCCCGAGCAGCCGCAGGCCGGGCCCGAATCCTCATCGGACTCAACAACTCCCTCACCGACACCGTCGCCGACTCCCTGGTTGGTGACGCTGACGACGCACACCCGAGTGACCAGGACACCGACCACTCGGGCACCAACGGCAACACGAGCGGCGGCAGCAACGACGACAATGCGAGCGATGGCAGTGACAGCAGGTAACGCTGGCAGTTTTGGTTTCGGTGGGGATGAGCGAGCGACTGGCAACCGTGGCTTCGGCGACCGTCCGGCCGGCCCACCGTTCAACGCAGAGAACCTTGATGCCATCCGCCGAGCAGAGAAGCAGTTCAAGACCGAGACCGAGCGTGCGGCCTTCGCCAAACGCATGCCCGAACTCGCCGACTTGGCCGCAAGCCTCAGCCCGAGAGAGTTCAGCGCTCGGCTGAAGAAGATCATCTTCGCTATCACCTCTGAGCTGGGCATCCCGCTCAAAGAACGTCAACGGCGCGACTCGCGGCTGAAGTACTGGACCGACAAAGACGGCATGCTCCAACTCCACGGCCAGTTCGACCCCGAACGAGGCAGCATCATCGCCGCCAGCCTCGACCGCGAACTCCGCACCGAAGCACAACAAGCACGCAGCGCCGAGAACAAGACGCTTGCTCTCGACGACAACCTCGCTGCCTCAGCCCTCCACCGAATCTGTGACCGGGCCTTCGATCCAGAACG
>CALKTH010000133.1 GCA_937997485.1 uncultured Acidimicrobiales bacterium
ATCTTCTCGCCGTCACCGTGCTCGTGTTCGGTCTCTACTTTCCTCGCTACCGACGGCGGGACATGGTCGTCGCCATCCTCGGTCTCAACATCGGCGTGATGGCCGTCGCCACCGCCCTCTCCACGGCGGAGGTGAGTGCGGGTCTCGGCCTCGGGCTCTTCGGTGTGCTGTCCATCATCCGCCTCCGCTCGTCCGAGCTGGCCCAAGAGGAAGTGGCCTACTACTTCACAGCACTGGCCCTCGGTCTGTTGGGCGGCATCAGCGTCTCCCCTGTGTGGCTCACGCCGGCCCTCATGGTCGCGATCCTCGCCGCCCTCTTCATCGGGGACCACCGGCGTCTGTATGCCGGTCATCGAAGCCAGTCGATGCTGCTCGATGAGGCACACGTCAGCGACGCCACAGCCATTGCCCACATCGAATCGCTGCTCGATGCCGACGTCACCCGTCTGCGAGTGAAGAAGGTTGACCTCGTGCAGAACACCACCTCCGTCGATGTGAGCTTCAAGCTGCGGCCCTCCACCGGTGAGCCGCCGATCGGTCATCCCGAGCACAGCAACGCAACCGCGAACCCGATCCACGCCCGATGATGAGCACCCTGCTGGAAGATCTGTTGGCGCCGCTTGCACCGATTTCGCTCACCCACGCCAACGAGGTTGCTCAGCTCCAAACGCGGGTGGACCGGAAGTACATCGTGGACGAGAACACCCTGCTCGGGCTGGCCGCCGCCCTCTCGCCTACGTCCCGGGTACTCGAGGTCGACCGGTGCCGCTCATGCGACTACCAGTCCACTTACTTCGACACGCCTGACCTGTTCCTCTTCCACGCCGCAGTGCAAGGCCGTCGCCAACGTTGCAAGGTTCGCAGCCGCCAGTACGGCGAGTCCGGCCCATGCTTCCTCGAGGTGAAGACCAAAGGACAGCGGGGTACGAATGTGAAGGCGCGCATTCGCTACAGCCGATCCCACGTCGGCGAGATCACTGAGCAGGCAGACACCTTCATCGCCAAGACATCGGGCGACAGTTTCCTCGCCCTCTCGCTGGTGCCCGTGCTCGACACCACGTACTCCAGGACCACCATCATCGACGTAGCCACTTCGAGCCGGCTGACAATCGACGCCGAACTGCGCTGTGTCGCCAGGGAAGCCATCGGCAGCAACGCGCTCGAGAAGCCGGGCCGAACCGCAGTGTTGAACGGCTACGTCGTCGAGACCAAGTCGGAAGGCGGGCCGAGTGCGGCGGACCGCTGGCTGTGGCGGCGCGGCGTCCGTCCGACCAAGCTCAGCAAGTTCGGCACCGGGCTTTGCGTCCTGCGGCCCGACCTTCCCTCGAACAAATGGCATCGCGTGATCAGCCGGCACTGGACCACGGCGGTTCAATGGAGCGATGAGCGTGAGCATCTCGCAGGCCAGCCCGCACGAGCCAGATATTGCTGAACTGTTGGAGGCCCATCTCGCCTTGATGCGGGCCACGAGCCCGCCCGAAGACGTCCACGCCCTCGATCTGGACGGGCTCGCCGTGCCGGACATCACGATGGTCGCCGCCCGGCACGAAGACGGTCAGCTGCTGGGCATCGGAGCGCTCAAGCGCCTCGACGCAGAACACTCCGAGCTGAAATCAATGCACACGGCCGCCGCAGCTCGAGGACTGGGCATCGGACGCTCGATTGCCGAGTTCCTTATCGAGCTGGCCCGTCTGAATGGCAACACCCGAGTCAGTCTCGAGACAGGATCCTTCCCCGAGTTCGAGCCCGCTCGCCGGCTCTATGAGCGATTGGGCTTCGAGTACTGCCGTCCCTTTGCCGACTACCCGGACAGCCCCAACAGTGTTCATATGACGCTTGAGCTGTCGGCGCAGCTCTGACGACGGTTGCCAGTTCGGGAGCCGATCCTTCAGGCAGCCGTTGGCTTCACGAACTCAGTCACCTCTTTGACGAGGCGGGGCCAGAGAGGTGGCGCGAGATCGTGGCCCATCCCTTCGATCTCCACGTAGCGAGCATCAGGGATGACATCGGCGGTGTGCTTGCCGCCCGTGGGCTGAATGAGCGTGTCGTCCGAACCGTGGATCACAAGCGTTGGCGTATCAAGCTTCGCGAGCGCCTCGTCGCGACTGCCGCTGGCTTGAATCGCCCGGTACTGCCGGGCGGTGCCCTTCGGATCCACGCCATGCTCGAGCATCTCTTGGGCCTTGGCGAGTACCCACTCCGGATTCCAATGCGGCGGCGAGGCCCAGACCTTTTCACTCTCGAGACGGTGGGCCTTCCATCCCTCAGGATCCACCGGCGGCACGGTGAGCAACGCGGTGAGCGCTTCCTTTGTGGGCTGTCCGAATCCTCTCTCGCCTGTCGATGACATGACCGAGATCAACGAGCGAACCCGGGCAGGGTGGTCGATCGTGAGCTGCTGAGCGATCATCCCTCCCATTGACTGACCGACGACGTTCGCGCTCTCCCAGCCGACGGCGTCCATCACCACAACGGCATCGAGCGCCATGTCTGCGACCGTGTACTTCTCGGTCGTTGCCGAGGACTTGCCGATGTCCCGGTTGTCGAACCGCACGACATCGAAGCCTTCGGCGACGAGGAGGTCGACGAAACCCTGCTGATACGCGACGAGGGGTGAACCGAGCCCGTTGATCAACAACAGCGGCACGCCCGCGTCGCCGCCAGGCAATCCTTCGGGCGAGGTCCGGTCCCATAGAAGGTCGATCGGTTCTGGCCCATGATTGTTCCGCGCTGTTCCCTGCATCCAGCCATTCTCGCACCTCTGAACAAGCTCGGAACAGCCTGTGAGCTGCCCAGGTCGCGGTTTGGACCGCCAGTAGTGTCGATCCATGCCCGAAGCGCTCTTCCTCCACTCGGTCGCCGGACCGGATCTCACGGCCCGGCAGCTGCACGATCTGCTCCGCCTTCGAGTGGACGTTTTCGTGGTGGAGCAGGAGTGTCCGTACCACGAGATCGATGGTCGAGACCTCGAACCCACGACCACCCATCTCTGGCATTCCGACGACGATGGGATCACGACGAGCCTCCGTGTACTGAGTGATCCGCTCGGTTGGCGATTCGGCCGAGTCGTGACTCGATCCGACGTCCGAGGGCGAGGGCTCTCGAAGCTCTTGATGGAATCAGCGCTCGTCGAGTTCGGTTCCGTCACCACCGTCCTCGACGGTCAGTCCTACCTCCGCTCGTTCTACGAAGGCTTCGGTTACGAAGTGACCGGCCCCGAGTACGTCGAAGACGGCATCCCCCATTTCCCTATGCAACGCAGCCCTATGCAACGCAGCGCTCCAGAGCCAAACGCTCAGTAGCACCGAACACCTTCACCTTCCCTCGCAGTCCTTGCACCGCCGACCTACGCAAAGGCCACACACATGAACCGCGGACAATACATCGCCATCTTCATCGGACTCCTGGCCGCCTTCGGCCTTTTTGCCACGGCAACCCGTGGGAGCGATGAGGGCGAGACAGTGGCAGCCCCGGCCGCCGCCGACAACGACAGAACAGACACCGCAGATGACACAGCGGGTGACGCTGGAGCCGATGCCACGAGCAGCGACACCACCGCTGCGCCCGCGCCGGTGCTCGCCGACGCACCGGGTGTCTACGGCATGCAAGGCGAGTTGGTCGATCTCGACGGCTGGCTTCAGGCGCCGGCCGACACTGAACTGTCGGATTTTGACGGCCAGGTGCACGTGGTGCAGTTCTGGACATTCGGCTGCATCAATTGCAAGCGCACCCTCGACAACATGGCGGCCCTCTACGAGCGCCACCAGGACGACGAGTTCGAGATCATCGGCGTCCACGCCCCAGAGTTCTCGTTCGAGGAGGACGTCGACTCCATTGCGTCCGCTGCGGTCGACCTGAACGTGAGCTGGCCCATCGCTTTGGATACTCGCAAGACGAACTTCCGGGCGTGGCAGCCGGGTCGCCGCTTCTGGCCCCGCACCTTCGTGGTCGACCAGCTCGGCCAGATTCGGTTCGACCGCATCGGTGAGGGCGCCTACGAGCGCTTGAACGAGACCGTCGCCTACCTGATCGAGAATCCTCCGACCGAGCTCACGCCCGAAGCGCAGTGGATGTCGCGGTGACGGTTGTCGACCTGCTGCTCGAGGGATTCGAGTCGGCGTTCCTGCCATGCTCGGTCATCCTTCTGCTCCCGGGTCTCGCCTCGGCGCTCGCTGCTCGGCAGGAGTCGACCTCAGCACTGGCGGGGTTCACGATCGGCTCGATGACGTTGGCCTACATCCGTTTCTCGGACCGGGGATTGGATCTCCCTGATCCTGTCATTGCGTTGATCCTGGCGGTGTCGGTCGTACTTCTTCTGATCCCTCTGGTGAGGAGGCTCAACGTCGTCTCCGGACTCGGTGGGTTGGCGGCCGGGATCGGCGCCGGTGCCCTCTGGACGCCCTGTGTGGGAAGCGAGTTCGGCAGCCTTCTCGTCGACCTCCCAAGTAGCGGAGCGCCGGGAGCCCTTCAGCTGTGGGTGTACATGGCTGGGGTGATGGCACCACTGGTCGTGGTCGGCGCCTTCATGTACGTGATTCCAAGGGGTGCCTTTCTCCCCGTTCGCCCGGTGATGATGGCCGTGGGCGGTGGCGCACTCGCCATCCTCTCGCTGGCCACGGCTGCCGGGCTGATCGACAACGTCATCGGCCAACTGGTCGAGTGGTCAGTGACCTGATCGTTCGGCTCGACCTGTTCTCGGGGTGCACTTCAGGCCAGGGGGTCGGTCGGATCGCCCCCGGCATCGGCCCACACCTGCAACAGCCGCTCTCCTGCCGTGAGGAACAGTTCTCCCGCTTCAGGGTCGTTTCGAGCAGCGGTGATTGTGGCCAGCGCGTACTTCACGACGTGCGCGTCGTGTGAGGTCGCCGCCGCAGTGGCCAGTGTTTCGATGCGATCGGCAAGACCGGCAGCTTCGGCTGGTCGGATCAAGGACGTGTCGGTGAGTTCAGTTTCTCCGAGGGATGCCCGGAACGCCAGCACCTGGGTGGCTGCGACCTGCAGCGCTTCGGCCGGATTGGTCAGCCGTGATCCGAGCCCGAGGACGGCTTGGGGCAACGTCAGGCAGTGTGTCCACCCGTACGGCGCCTCTCCAGCGCTGTCATGCACCATCGACAGCGCCGCGACCCGGAGCAGCGCGTTCGTTGCGTCCGGGTTGGGTCGATCGAGAAGCGGATCCAGTATCTCTGCCGCAAGGCCGGACTCGTCAACCCGCATCAGCAGCGGATGAATGAAGTTGTTCTCCGAGGGTCCGAGGAGCGGTGCGTGGCAGAGGGCGTCGAACAACGCCTGTGGATCGGTCGTGTTCTCGACTGAGCGGGCTGGGTCGCGATGCTCGAACCAGCGGATGCGCCAGTCTGGGCGACGGTTGAGATTCTGATCGAGCGGGGCGTGTAGGGGCGCAAACGTTTCCGCCTCAGCCCCAAGTTCGTGCAGGAAGGACAGGAAGATGGGGGCGTGAGCGGCGGCTCCAGTTCTAGCGATGACATCGTCGGGCGCCTCTGCAAGGAGTACCTCAGCTGTCTGTCCGCTTGCCTCGTGCGCTGGATTGGGTGGCCCAAACGCCTCGTACTGAGCCGAGATGGCGACGAGGTGCATCCGTGCCAGCTCTTGCGCCGACTCGGTGATCATGGGCAACAGCCGGGCTCGAGCGATCAGTTCGAGCGGGGCATGGAGGACGAATGAGTTCGCTTCATCTCGGCGAGGAACGGCCACGACATCACGGACGGCAGCGGCAAGCTCTGCATCGCTCAGCTGGCCTAGGCCACGGCGCGCATACGCCGCTCGGAGGTCGCTGACGTCGATGCCGGAGGTCGGGTTCTCGGTCACAAACAACAACCTAATATCTCAAGCAATGTTGAGATCAAGCGCGAATTTCAACTCTTCGCCCGACGGGCGACAGCTCCGCGTACCTCAACCGCCTCTCCCCAGGCCAGACTGACTCTTGATGACGCTCTCCATCACCGATGCCCCGACGTCCTCGGCAAGGGGCGACAGCGACGCAACGGCAGCACCACTGACGCGTCAGTCTCTGGCGGTTGATGGCCTCATCGGCGCCGCCATCGGGCTGGTGATGGCGATCGCAATCTTCGACTTCAGCTTCTTCTTCTCTGACAGCCCGCTCGTAGGGGCCATGCAGGGGGACGCTGGCAGCAGCTTTGCCGGCTTCCGCTACTTCATCGAGGACTCCTGGCACTTTCCGCTGCTGGAAACTCAGCAACTCACCAATCCGGCCGGCGAGCCCACGGTGATCGCATTCACCGACAGCCTGCCGCTACTGGCACTGACCGCGAGGGCGCTGTCATTCCTCGGTCTGTCGGCGGACACCTGGATCGGAGTTTGGTATTACGGCTGCCTCGTGGCTCAGGGCGCAACGGCCGCCATCGCTGTTCGCATGCTTGGCGCGCGCAGCCGATGGACCATCGCTGCCGCCGCAGCCTGGGCCGTGGCCGCACCGGTTCTCATCATGAGGGTCTGGCACCCGGGCCTCTTCGGCCACTTCACGATCCTGACGACGTGGATCTTCGTTGGCGCCTTCTGGCGAGCCCCATCAGTGAGGCGAGCGGCATGGGCCGGCCCCGTCCAGCTGCTCTCCCTCTTGGTCCACCCGTACTTCCTATTGATGAACTCGATCGTGATCACCGGTGTAGTCGGCGCCGCCATCATCGATCGCCGCATCACGATTCGAGCAGGCGTTGCGTGGGCCGCCGGAACGGGCGCCTTCCTGCTGGCCGCAATGGTGACGCTCGGCTACTTGCCAAACGACGCAGCGTCGCCCGGCGGCTACGGCAGTTTCGGCATGCATGTCGTGAGCCCGATCTGGCCACAGTGGTCAACCCTGTGGCCAGGCAATGAGTGGATTCTCTCCAACGCGAACAATTCGTTCGAGGGAATCAACTACCTGGGAGCGGGTGGGGTGCTGGCACTTGCCGTCGCAGTGTTCTCGTCGCGCGGAGCGATCGCCGACTTCGTCGTGCGCCGCCAAGTTGTGGTCCTCACGCTGCTCGGCCTGACCGCAATGGCGATCACGCCGACCATCTATCTCTGGAACAACGAGCCCGTCACCCCGTTCGGCGAAGACGCCATCCATGACTTCTGCGCCGGCAATCGAGACGTGCAGCTCGGAGCGGCCATGGCCATCCTCAGCGGCGCCGTGCTGTTCTGGGGCCGACGATCGGCACGAGCCAAGCTGGCCGCGCCCGGGGCCGTTGCCACCGGCGTTGTTGGCCTCGGCCTCTTCGCCGTGAGCCTTGTCGGCGGTACGGCGCTGTGTTCGGCGATCATCCAATATCGAGCGACCGGGCGATTGTTCTGGATCATCGGCTACGGCCTGGCGCTGGCATCGCTCATTCTCCTTGAGCGGCTGGTCGTTCGCCGGACCGATTCGCCTCTCGCCCGGGCGAAGGTGCTGCCAGCGGTGATGGCGGCGATCGTGTTGATCCAGCTCGCGGACACGAACCAATTCCGAAACTTCGTTCCCGACATGCTCGCCGCCTCAGAGCAGAGGCAGGACGAGCTGGCCTCGGTCATCGGCATCATGGAAGCGCATGACGAGATCCGCATCGCTCCCGCGTGGAACTGCGCATCGACGCCCGAGGCACTCTCAGCTCTGCAAGATGCGGTGATCAGTAGCTCGCAGGCCCAGCGGCGCATCAACGGTTTCTATGGTGGGCGGACCGACACCGAGGCGCCTTGTGCGCTATCGGTCGACACACAGTCCGAGGGTGCCGCCATCCTCGCCGTGGTGATCCCGCCACTCGACGTGAACCGCCTGGGCACAGTGCCAGCCACGTTCGGCTGCCGAGCGACGGCTGGCGAGGCATTACTGTGTTCCGACGACTGGTCCCGCGTGCCCCCCGAGCTGCTTGCCCTCCATCCAGAGGTTCCGGTCGCCCGCTGAGAACGCGCTTGACTCTCAACCATGTCGAGGCCTGAAGGTGGCGTCGTGGAACACATGACGATCGGTGCATACGCCAACGCCACCGGCCTCTCGGTCAGTGCGGTGCGCTTCTACTGCGACCGCGGGCTCCTCGAGCCCGCCGACGTTGATGAGGCGAGCGGCTATCGGTTCTTCACCCAAGCCCAGGTCGGAGACGGTCGGCTCGTGCGAGATCTCCGATTGATGGAGATGCCGCTCTCGCAGATTCGTGCCGCGCTGGAAGGTTCGCCGAGCGAGCGGGCGGAGCTCGTCCGCTCGCACATTGGCGAACTGCATGCATCTCTTCGTCGTGCTCGTTCCATTGCTCGGACCATCGAAGGTTCAGCCTCCCTTCGGGAGTCGACAACGGAAGACAGCACGATGACAGACAACAGCACCCACTGGCCCGATGACTCCAGCACGACACGTCTCGGCGCCGACGATCTCGCCCAGGCGCTACGCCAGGTTCTGCCCGCAGCCAGCCGAGATCCCGAACGGCCAGATCTCATGGGCGTACTCGTCGAGGTTGCTACCGGCTCGCTCCGCATCGCAGCAACCGACAGTCATCGACTCGCCCTGCGAGACCTCGTCGTCCAGCACGAAGGCGAGCCATTCCGCGTGGTGGTGCCCGCTGCCACGCTCGAAGTCTGGATTGAGCAACTTTCGGTGGAGGGCGAGGTAGAACTCGGCATCGACACTCGCCAGCTGCGCGCCGCTCTCGTCACCGGCGCCGCTCCTGCCGAACCACTCACGGCGAGTGTGCTGCGCACCCCGTTTCCGGACTACGAGGCCTTGCTCGTGCCGGCGGATGATGTGACGACACTCAGCGTCGACCGGGAGGCATTCGTTCACCACCTGAACCGGGCTGACTCAGTCGAACTCGTGATGACCACGGACTCGAAGCACCTGCGGATTCAGGATGGCGATGATCTCACCGCACTTGCTGCGATTGGCCGAGGAGCGGAACACCGCTTCGGCATCTCCCGGCCGTACGCCCTGGACGCGGTCCGACACACGATCGGCCGAGAGGTGACCATCGAGATCCAGAGTCCCCTGGCACCCATCGTCTTCCGCTCCGCCGACGACGGCACCTACACCATGCGGGTGATGCCGATCGCTCTCGACTGATACTGCCTCGTGTGCTTGCATGGACCGAGGGAGACTGACGCATGATCGAGATCACGGGTTTGAAGCGCGGCACCCACGACGGTGTCCTCGTTGTCATCGATGTCTTCCGGGCGTTCACCACTGCGGCCCAAGCCTTCTCCTCCGGAGCGGCCGAGATCCGGTGTGTCGAAGCAACGGACGAAGCGCTGGCGATGAAGAAATCTGATCCGGCGGCGGTCTTGATCGGTGAAGAACGTGGACTGGCCCCCGAAGGCTTCGAGTTCGGAAACTCTCCCATTGCGTTGGAACGGCTTGACCTCGCCGACAAGACCGTGATTCATCGAACCTCCAACGGGACTCGGGGCCTGGCGTGGATCAACGCACCGCTCGTTCTCGCTGCATCCGCAGCGAACGCCACGGCAACGGCGAGGTGGATCCGAAACCACCATCCAGATCGGCCCGTCCGACTCGTTTCGACTCATGACGCAGGCGAGGACGAGGTCTGCGCTCACTTCATTGCCTCGACGCTGCGCGGGGAGCGACCTTCCGCAGCAGAGATGACCCGACAGATCTCCGAGTGTGCGACCTCCGCCGTGGCTCGATGGGAACAACGCAGAGGCGACGATGGGCTCGCAAGCTTTCGAGCCGACCTCGCTCGCTGCGCCGAGGCCGATTGGTTCAACCACGCGATGGTTGGAAGCCTCGAGGGCTCCGTGATCGCGCTGAGGGCCGCCGCCGCGACCTGACGAAGCACCCCTGTGAACGGGCTGCACGCAGTGTTCTCGCCGTTCAGCGGGCAGGGAGCGGAGCGAGCACAGCAGCCGCCATCTGAGCGTTCTGGAACCGGGGCACGAAGGCGTCGAGCATGGACGCCCGACTGGTGCGAGCAGCGAGGAACAGACGACGCTCGGCAACGGGGGCCGTGAGATGCTGCACTTCGAGACCGTTCCGATCCGGCCCGAGGGCGAACTCAGCGATCAACGCCAGGCCCATGCCTGCTCGCACGAGGTGCAGCATGGTCTCGAAGCTGGCGCATTGGCCGACGCTGCGAGGCGCGAAGCCAGCGGAACGGTACGCCCAGTCGGACAGGTCACGGCAGGGACCATCTGGGCCCGGCAGCACCCACGGGGCCGCCGCATGATCAGCCAGATTCGACGACAGCGCCGTGCCTGCTGGGCCGACGAGCACGAGCGCCTCCCGGCTCACGCCACGCACCGTAACGCCGCTCCGTTCCTGCGGCGCGTCGATCGCTGGCTCATGCCCGAAGAGCAGGTCCAGCTCATGAGTACGCAACATCTCCAACCCGAGGTGAGGCTCGACCTCGATGATCTCGGTGACGACACCTCGATCAAGCAGCCCGGCAGCGGGCAGGCTCATGGCGCTCGCATAGAGCCCGAGACGAATCGACGATGTTTCTGGATCGGTGCGCCGGGCCACTCGTTCGGCCTCGGCGAGCGAGTCGAGGATGTGACGGCTGGCCTCCACGAGGGCCCGGCCATGGTCATTCACCCACACTCGGCCGCGGTCCCGTTCCAGAAGCGTGGTTCCCACCGACCGCTCGAGCTTGGCGATCTGTTGCGACACCGCAGGTGACGTGAGCGAGAGCGCAGCGGCCGCGGCCGCGACGGTGCCGTGATCGGCGATGGCCACGAGCGCTGCGAGTCGTCGGGATCAAGCATTCACGAAACGTTATCGCTTCATGCACGACTCGTTCCTTCCTCTTTCGGGACGGCGGAGGCACACTGGGGTCCATGACCGAACAGACGTGGCACCTCGCCCAGATCAACATCGGCTGTCTCCAACATCCAGTCGACGATCCACGAGTTGCGGAGTTCATGGACAACCTGGATCCCATCAACGCGCTGGCTGAGCGTTCCCCTGGATTCGTTTGGCGGTTGAAGGACGAGAGCGGCAACGCCACCGGGATCCGGGCGTTCGAAGATGAGACGATCTTGCCGAACCTGACCGTCTGGGACTCGATCGAAAGCCTGAAGAACTACGTGTTCAGGACCGATCACGCCTCGTTCCTACGACGGCGGGGTGAGTGGTTCAAGAAGATGGACGATCTGCCCGTGCTCACGATGTGGTGGATCCCGGCTGGGCACGAGCCAACGCTCGCCGAGGCCAAGGAGCGGATCGATTCTCTGGCTGAGCATGGGCCGACGGCGGAAGCCTTCACCTTCCACCCGCTGTTCGATCCACCCACGGGTCGATCCGCCAGCTAGCCGAGGACGCCCGGCCCTCGCTCCGGCGGGTCGAGGTCGGCGTCTTGTGAAGACCACTCGACGCAACGCCAACCTCGCCACCTGTTCACGAGCGCCAAGAGGCGGAGAGCGTCAAGACCGGCCCAACTTGTGCCGATAGCTCTCGGAATGAAGGTCTCTTCGCTCCGACCCTTCGCTGCACTCCTGACAGCGATCGAAGGCGCGCTCGTTCTGGTGATCGGGCTCGGCTTCGTTGTCGACGGCCTGTTCTTGGAGCGCTTCGGCGAAGTTGAGATGACCGAGCGAGTTGATCTGGCTCTCGCTCTGATCGGCGTGATGACCGGCCTCGTCCTCCTCCGTGGCGCCCGGATCCTGTCTCGCCCAAACGCGACACTGTCGACCGCTCGCCGCATCCTTCTCTTTGTGGTTGCTGCCTTCCAGGCCTTTGTTGCCCTGCCGTTGCTGTGGTTCACCTTCAGTGATCCGGTCGATCCGCAGAGCAACATCGTGATCACGGTGGTTTGTCTGCTCTTGCTCACCGCCGGTGTGGGCATCTCTCCTTTGGTCAGGTGGGGTGCCCGGCCCTAACCTGTGCCGGTGCGTAGCGCCAAAGACTTCTTCAAACCCCTGAACGTCGGAGCCCCCGAGCCCGTGCGGGAGATCCCCTTCCGCCCGTCTCGGATGATCCACTTCTTCCCGCCATCGAACGAGAAGATGGTGGCGAAGGTCCCCGACATCGCCCCGAAGGTCGACATTCTCCTCGGCAACCTGGAAGACGGCGTTCCGGCCACCGACAAGGACGCAGCTCGGGCCGGCCTGGTGCAGGTTGGCAAGACCGTGGATATGGGCGACACCCAGCTGTGGACTCGGGTGAACAGCCTGGACTCGCCCTGGTTCCTCGACGACATCTACACCCTCGTCACCGAGATCGGCGACAAGCTCGATGTCATCATGATCCCGAAGGTGGAGGGCCCTGAAGACATCCACTTCGTTGATCGTCTCCTTGCTCAGCTCGAAGCGAAGGCAGGGCTCGACCAGCCGATTCTCGTGCATGCCATCCTCGAAACGGCACGAGGCGTGGCCAACGTGGAAGAGATCTGCGGCGCCTCGCCTCGCATGCAGGGTCTTTCGCTCGGCCCAGCCGATCTCGCCGCCAACCGGCGGATGAAGACCACTCGCGTGGGCGGCGGTCATCCTGACTACTTGGTTCGCAATGATCCGGCTGAGGGAGCGGAGATCGACTCCCAGCGAAGCACGTACCAGCAGGACCTGTGGCACTACACGATCGCTCGCATGGTCGACGCCTGTGTGATGCACGGCATCCTCCCGTTCTACGGCCCCTTCGGCGACATCAAAGACACGGTCGCCTGCGAAGATCAGTTCCGCAATGCGTACTTGCTCGGCTGCGTTGGCGCCTGGTCGCTCCACCCCGTGCAGATCGATATCGCCAAAAAGGTCTTCAGCCCTGACCCTGCGGCAGTGGCTCAGGCCCAGCGTGTGATCGAAGCCATGGGCGACGGCACCGGCGCCATCATGCTCGACGGAAAGATGGAAGACGACGCCTCGGTCAAGCAGTGCCGCGTGGTTGTTGAACTCGCTCAGCAGTTGGCCGCTCGTGATCCCGAGCTCGCTGCCTCCTACGGATTCTGAGGTTCTGAGATGACCACCCTGACTCGCCGTCGATCCGTGCTCTACATGCCCGCCGCAAACGAGCGGGCACTCGAGAAGGCAAAGTCCATCCCTGCCGATGCCATCATCTTCGATCTCGAGGATGCCGTGGCGCCCGACGCCAAAGAGGAAGCTCGGGGCAAGGCCGTCGCTGCTGCCAGCTCAGGCGACTACGGAGACCGAGAGCTCACCATCCGTTGCAATGGCCTCGACACGCCGTGGGGCGCCGACGACATTGCGGCAGCAGCCACATCGGGCGCCAGCGCCATCGTGATTCCCAAAGTTGGTTCCACTGCAGAGCTGGATCAAATCAGCTCGGCTCTTGACGCCGCGGGCGCACCGGCGGACATGACCATCTGGGCCATGATCGAGACGCCCTCAGCGATTCTCGATTGCCGGGCGATCGCTGCGCACCCAAGGGTGAGCGTGCTGGTGATGGGCACCAACGATCTTTACCGAGAGCTGAACGCCACGATGGTGGCGAGCCGGCACCCGGTTCTCCCCCATCTCGCCACCGCTCTGTTGGCCGCTCGAGAGGCCGGCAAGGTCATCGTCGACGGTGTCTACAACGATGTCCGGGACCCGGACGGCTTCGTTCTTGAGGCGAAGCAGGGCTTCGAAATGGGCTTCGACGGCAAGACCCTGGTGCACCCCTCGCAGGTCGAGCCCACCAACGAGATCTGGTCGCCTTCAGCTGAAGAGGTGGAGCATGCCAAGGCCGTGATCGCTGCGTTCGAAGAGGCTCAGGCGGCGGGCAAGGGCGTGGTCACTCTCGACGGCAAGATGATCGAGAACCTGCACGTGGCCATGGCGCAACGAGTGCTCGCTTCCGCTGACTGAGCCTCGCTGACTGAGCAGCGAGAGGCGGGCTAGCGTTCGTGCATGCTTCCCGCCAAGGTCACACCTGCTGAGTTCGCTGCGCTCCCCGAGATGCGGGACTGGCGCTTCAGCCTGAACATGGTTCGCTCGGAGTTTCAGGCGGACACCTTCTCCAAGGGCGCAGAGTTCGCAGCGTTCGTGGCCGCCCTTGCCGACGAGCAGAATCATCATCCGGACATCAACCTGCGTTACCCAGGCCGAGTCCGTATCTCGATGTCCACGCACGACACGGGAAGCCTGAGCGAAGCCGACGTTCGGCTGGCGGGCGCCGTCTCCGCTCGTGCCGCGGAACTCGGCTATCCCGCTGTTCCACTGTCCACCCAGGGGATCGAGTTTGCCATCGATACGGCCGACCTGGATGCCATCCGGCCGTTCTGGGCCGCCGTGCTCGACTACCGCCTCGAACACGACGACGCCGTTGCCGACCCACGAGGTGAGGGCCCACCTCTGTGGTTCCAGACCATCGACGAAGGCGAGACGCTGCGGAGCGACCGCAACCGATTCCATCTCGATGTCTCGGTCCCCCACGATGTGGCCAAAGAGCGAGTTGCGGCCGCGCTGGCCGCCGGCGGCACCCTCGTCTCCGATGAACGGGCCCGAGCGTTCTGGGTCCTGGCCGATGCCGAGGGCAACGAGGCCTGCGTCTGCACCTGGCAAGACCGCCACTGACCCACTTCCTCACACCCCACCACTCCTCGTGGCACCACGCGCGTTTTGGGGCTGGCGTTGGCCTTTGGGGCGGCATTGCTGACGGCTGCGGGGAGAGGGGTCGCACTACGGTGAGCCGATGGTCCGCAGCACCGTCTTCGTCATCGTCTTGCTTCTGGCCGCGTCGTGCACGAGTTCGGCGACGACGATCGAGCAGGCCTCGGAGGAGCCCGAGGTTGAACAGGTGGAGCAGTCGGTCACGACCGAGCCAGCAGTTGAAGGCTCAGACGATGACGACACGACGATTCCACCGACAACGTCGGTCGATGGCGGCGACACACAGCCACCGGAAGATGCTGGAGAGCTCGAGCCGACGGGTGAATCCGCGGTGGCGTACTTCGACCCCGCGACGGGAACGGTCAGCCTCCCTGAAGGTCGTCAATGTGCCGTCGCTGGAGCCTTGCACGGCGTCGATGTCTACTGGGCCAAGCTTCCGCCCAACGCCAGCGTCGCCGTCATCGCCGACGGCCAGATCCTGGTCGAGGACTTCGCCGGTCCCGAAGGCGTCTTCCTCGCCGCAGGGGTCTTTGACCCTCGAGAGTTCGAGCTGCGGGTCACGACGGAGGATGGCGAGGGGATCGTTGCGTGCGGTACCTCGCAGCCACTCACTGAGCTGCCGGCGTTCGAGTGCTTCGTCGAGCTTCGTGACGGGTTGCCCTGGATCGGAACCACTGAGCCAGTGCTCCCCACCACTTTCTTCCGGGATGGTGAGTCGTTCGACTCGTCCTCACCGCTCGACCGGGTCGACTTTGCGGCAGAACCGGGAGCCACCTATGAGTACTCCGCTCGAGCCGAGGATCCGACCGGTCGATTCCCGGCTCGTGAGGTGTCCTGTGGCAGCGTGACCATCCCGGAGGTGGCAGGCCGAGACGGCAGAATCCGGCAGGCGAAAAACCTCTTCGACGCCGCTGCCCTCGGGGCGCACGGTTATCTGACTCTGACCACCACCGACGGCCAGCCTCAGGACTACTACCTCTCGTACCAAGGTGATGGCTCACAGGGCTCGTTCGGCCTGACATTCACGCCGCTTCAGCCCGATCTCGTCGGACCGTACGCGGCACACGATGTGGTCCTCGCCGCCTTGGAGAACGGGTCGGACGTGACCTATGAGATCGATCCGACGTTCGGCATCCTCACGGCTTGGACGATCGACGGCGTCGGCGAGACCATCACCTGCTTCGAGCTTGACACCGCCCCACCCGAGCTTCGCCAGGGCCCCGGCTGCAATCCCAGCGTCGACCTGATCGGCCGCTAAACGCCGCGTGGCACCGTTACTTGTCGCCAGAGCGACAAGTAACGGTGCCACAAGGGCGAATGAACGGGGCGAGTGATGAGCGTGGGCGAAACCGAGCTGCGGGCGGCAGGTGCTGGGTCAGGCTTGCCAGGCGGCGGCGACCGCTGCGGCAACCCGCTCACTCACCGACTTGTCGAACACGCTCGGCATGATGTTTGCCTCCGTGAGCTCATCATCGTTGACGGACGCGGCGATGGCGTCTGCCGCTGCCAGTTTCATGGCCTCGGTGATGTCGGTCGCTCCGGCATCGAGTGCTCCGCGGAAGATGCCAGGGAAGGCGAGCACGTTGTTGATTTGGTTCGGGTAGTCGCTTCGTCCGGTCGCCATGATGCGAACGAGACCTTCGACCTCTTCGGGCCGGATCTCCGGATCAGGATTGGCCATGGCAAAGACGATCGGGTCAGAAGCCATGGCCTTCACGTCATCCACGGTGAGAACGCCGGGAGCGCTCACGCCGATGAAGACGTCCGCACCCGCCATGACATCAGAGAGCACGCCCTGCTTCCCGCTGGCGTTGGTGTTCTCAGCGAACCACTGCTTGGAGGAGTTGAGCCCCTCTCGTCCGTCGAAGATCGCTCCCTTGGAATCGACGCCTACAAGATCGGTGACGCCAGCTCCGAGCAGGATCTTGGCAATAGCCACGCCCGCCGCGCCGACGCCGCTCAACACAACGGAGATCTCGTCCATCTCTTTGCCGACGAGCTTCAGCGCATTCTCGAGCCCAGCCAGCGTGACCACCGCAGTGCCGTGTTGGTCGTCGTGAAACACCGGAATGTCCAGACGCTTCTTGAGTTCTTCCTCGACATAAAACGCCCCGGGCGCGGCAATGTCCTCGAGGTTGATGCCACCGAACGTCGGCGCCAGCCGCACCACGGTTTCCACGATGTCTTCGGGCGAGTCGACGTCGATACAGATCGGGAAGGCGTCAACGCCTGCAAACTCCTTGAAGAGGAGCGCCTTGCCTTCCATGACCGGCATGGCGGCCTTTGGCCCAATATCGCCGAGCCCGAGCACAGCAGAGCCGTCGCTCACGATGGCGACGGTGTTCTTGCGAATCGTGTAGTCGTTCGCCTTCGTCTCGTCAGCGGCGATGGCGAGGCACACACGGGCTACGCCAGGCGTGTATGCCATCGAGAGGTCATCCTTGTCCCCCACCGGGCACAGCGGGAGCGTCTCGATCTTGCCGCCTTCATGCATGCGAAACGTTCGGTCCCAACATTCAATGAGCGTGACCCCCGAGACGGCCCGCACCGTCTCGGTGATCACGCTTTGGTGCTCAACGCTTTCGCAGTTGACCACTATCTCCCGCTCGAGAGTGGGGCCCTTTGCCACGAATCCTTCGATGGCGAAGATGTTGCCTCCAGCCTCTCCGATGGCCGAGGTCAGCCGACCAAGGACACCGGGCACGTTGTCGAGTGACACGCGCATGCTGATGGAGAATTGGGTTGCGGGGACCGGAGCTGCCATAGAACCGAACGCTAGTGCTGCTCGTGTCCTGCTCCCTCGTCCCCGCAAGTTTTCGGACCGTTGTGCTTCATTGCACCCGGTCCGGCGTTGATGCTCATCGTTGAGAAGTGGCCACCGGATGTCCGCCCATCCGATGTCGGCTACGCCACGTCACTACCCTCCGTAATGCCCTCCGATGGTCATCGCTGCCATGTCCATATCTTGGCCGGTGGGTGACACGACCCCATCGGGGAATCCCCGGCGCACCTAGGGATCGTTTAGGGGTTCTGATTTCGGTCGTGTGACGTGTTCTCGATCGAGGTTGAAAGACGCTCGAGCGCACCCGGCGTACGGGCTCCCCACCAGAAAAGATCTTGGCCGTCAAGCCGCTGAACAGGGGCAATGTCGGCTAATTCGCTCAAGTGGCGGTCCTCGAACTCATACGGTTCTGACGGAACGAGGATGAGATCGGGCGACCGACGTTGCACGTCATCGAGCGTCACTTCCGGGAAATCTGCTTGTGCATCCTTGTATACGTTTCGCGCTCCAAGATGTTCGAGAAGTGTCGACCCGTACGTGTTTGCGCCGATCGTCATCCAGGGGCGACGCCAGATGGGAACGAACACCGCCATCGTTGATTCCTCGGTTTCGGGCGCGGCAAGGGGTGACACTGCGCAGGCCTCTGCCAGCGCTGCCGGAAGGCGTACCGTCTCCGCAAGCACCGCCATCTCACGAGGCACGTCTCCAAGACGCTCAACGTTGAGTGCGACCACGACGAGGCCTCGTGCCTCCAGTGCCTCGGCGTCTTCCTTGCGGTTCTCGACCTTGTCGAGGAGGACAACGTCAGGCTGGAGCGCGGCAATCGCTTCGAGGTCGGGGTTCTTTGTTCCGCCGACGTGCAGCAGATCGGGCTGCTCGCAATAGCGGGTGCAAGCGACGGGATCGAGCCCCCAGGCCCTGAGCGTCTCGGTGATGGAAGGAACGAGGCTCACGGCTCGCACGGTGGATGCAGCGCTCACGGTGGATCGGTCTGTGAGCCCGCGCTAGAGCCGACGGAGCAGATCGGTCTTCTTGGCGTCGAACTCGGCGTCGGTGAGCACACCACGTTGCCGGAGTTCGTCGAGCTTTTCGATCTGCTCGGGAATCGAGATCCCTGGTCCGCCAGCCATGTTCTGACCGACTCGGTCGAACTTGCGGTTCTCGTTGCCTTCCATCTGCCGGTAAATCTCGTTCTGCACGTTCAACGGGCGGCGGATGTCCGTGAACTTGGAGCTGCCTTGCTCGGAGGCGGACTCGATCTCCAGGTCCCCGCTGCGAATGAAGCGCTCGAGGAGGTTCTGTTTGAAGAACACGGTGTTGATGCGCTCGAGGGGAATCTCGATGCCCTGCCGAGTGAGGACGCCCGTGCGGGAGATCAACCGATCAGTCGTCACGACGAAGTTGGTCGTGGCCCACACGATGTACTTCAAGCCGAACCAGACGACCGAGACGAGGATGAGGACACCAGCAATCATGTTGATCACGGTGTTCTGGATGACGGCGAGGGCGATCACGCCAACGGCGATCGCGGCGAGCAACGCACCGATGGGTTCAACGAAGAACCACCAGTGAGGGCGCAGATCGAGAATCACCTTCTCGTCAGCATTCAGTTGATCCTTGGGATAGGCCACGGCGCGAGGTTAGTCGTTGCTCTCCGGTGTCACAGGCGGCTGGTACGTTGCTCGACGTGGATGCAGATGAGCTCCTGGTCGGGCTGAACGACCGTCAGATCGCCGCCGTGACCAGCGATGGCGGGCCACTCGTCGTGCTCGCCGGGGCTGGCTCGGGAAAGACCCGCGTGCTCACCCGTCGCATCGCATGGCGAGTGCTCGAGGGCCAGACGGACCCGAACCGGGTGTTGGCACTCACCTTCACCCGCAAGGCAGCAGGTGAGCTACGCACTCGTCTTCTTCAGATGGGTATGCGAGACAATGTCGTGGCCGGCACCTTCCACGGAGTGGCCCTCACCCAGCTGCGTCAACGGTGGGAGGAGCGAGGCATCACGCCACCTTCCATGCTCGACCGCAAGTTCCGGTTCGTGGCTCAGCTCGTTGGGCGCCGGCCGGGGGTGGAAATCCTCGATGTCGTGAGCGAGATCGAGTGGGCCCGCGCCCGTCTCGTGGCTCCCGAGCACTACGCAGGTGCCGCCGAGATCGCTGGCCGCACTCCCCCGATGCCGGCCGACGCGTTCGCTGAGCTCATGGTCGAGTTTCAGCAGGAGAAGCGTCGGCGCCGGGTCGTGGACTTCGACGATCTGCTGGCCTTGGCGATTCGGGATCTCAATGAGGACCCCGACTACGCGGCGGCGATCCGCTGGCGACACCGTCACCTCTATGTCGACGAGTTCCAGGACGTCAACCCGCTCCAGTTCGAGCTACTCAAGGCCTGGCGAGGCAAAACCGACGACCTCTTCGTCGTTGGCGACCCGAATCAGGCCATCTACGGCTGGAACGGCGCCGATCCGAATCTGTTGGCCAACTTCGAAAAGCGAGAACCAAAGGCCACCGTCATTCGCTTGGTCGACAACTATCGCTCCACACCCCAAGTCATCACGCTGGCGACCGCAGCCCTTGAAGGCAAGGGGGGCCAACTCATCCCCCATCTGCCGGACGGGCCGATTCCGGGGGTCAAGTCGTACACGAACGATCAGGCCGAAGCGGCGGGCATCGCCAAAGCCATCCGAGCCGCCAAGGCCAACGACAATCGATGGTCCGATCAGGCCGTGCTGGTCCGCACCAACGCCCAGCTCGTACCGATCGAACAGGCCCTGAACGACATCGGCGTTCCCGTGCGAGTCAAGGGCGGGGCCGGGCCGCTCTCCACGCCCGAAGTCCGCTCTGAGCTTCGGGCGCTGGGCCGGGAAGGCATCGACCTGCGGCACGCCATCAGCAAGCTGGACGAAGACCTGGCGACCCCGGACGAAGCCAACGGCTCCGGCGCTGCCACCGACTCGACCACCGTGAATGCGGCCGAGGTCGAACGAAAGCAGAACCTCGGAGCCCTGAGCCGCCTCGTGCATGAGTACCTGGCGCTGGATTCATTCCCCACCGGGCCTGGGCTCTTGGCGTGGATCGCCACTATTCAGGCGGCCGAGGTCGACGCGGGCAACGATGCAGTGGAACTCGCCACGTTCCACGGCGCGAAGGGCCTCGAGTGGCCGATCGTCCATGTCGCCGGTCTCGAGAAGGGCTACGTACCGATTGGCTACGCCAAGACGGGCGCCCAGCTCGCTGAGGAACGTCGGCTGTTGTACGTGGCCGTCACTCGAGCGGAGCGGGAGCTGCACCTCACCTGGTCAGCCGAGCGCACGTTCGGCATGAAGACGGTGAAGCGTCAGCCGTCACCTCAGCTCGACGCACTGCAGTCCGCCATCGATCACCTCCGCCGAGGGCATCGACCGGTCGATTGGAAGGCGCAGATGATCAAGTCTCGCGCCGCCATTCCCAAGAAGGGAAAGGGATCCAACACCGATCCGAACCCAGTCGACGATCCCCTCTTCGAGGCATTGCGAGCCTGGCGTCGAACTCGTGCCAAGGCGGCAGACGTTCCGGCGTACGTCATCTTCAACGATCAAACGCTCCGGGCGATCGCGAAGCGCCAGCCCAAGACCAAGTCGGCCCTGGCCGGCATGCCCGGTATCGGACCGGCCAAGCTGGAGCGTTTCGGCGAGGAAGTGATCGATCTCGTCAAGGAGAACGCATGACCCGCTGTCGCCGCCCGATGATCAAAGTCGAAGCGGTGCTCTTGGTTCTCGGCGAGAAGTGAGCAGCGAGAAGTGAGCAGCGAGGAGGCGCCGCTCAGCGGAGAAGCGCCACTGCCATGGCGACGTCGTTCGCCGAGCAGGAGTCGGCTCCAACATCGATCGCTCGCTGAAGCTCCTCAACGCCCACCGCATCATTGGCATGCACGCGGTAGCCCAGCTCCTTCAGGCCGAGGGCGATCGGCTCGGTGATGGTCCGCGCTGGCACATGGGCGACATCGAAACCTGCGGTCTCTGCGGTTCCCAGCACGTAGCGCTCGTAGATCGCTTGGTTCATCCACGGCTCCGGCAGCTTGGAAAACAAGCCCAGTTTCGCCTGGGGCCACTCAACCTTCAGACGCGTGAGCATCGGATGGTTCCACCCTGTGAACTTCACTCGGTCGAACACGCCGGCAGCGTGGACCTCCGCAAGCACCGCATCGAGAACCGAGCGTCCTTGAGTCTTGATCTCGAGCTCGAACACGGCCGCGGGCAGCGGCAGAACCTCCCCGAGCAACGGCACTCGCTCGCCTGCGAAGTCGGAGCTGAACCAAGCGCCAGCATCCAAGGCTCGAACATCACCCAGCGTGGATTCGAAGACCGGGCCGGATCCGTTCGTTGTCCGCTCGAGCATGGCGTCGTGCATCACCACGGCGTGACCGTCACTTGTCAGCTGGACGTCGAATTCGAAACCGTCAGCCCCGAGCGCGAGGGCCCGCTCGAACGCAGACATGGTGTTTTCTGGCGCCTCTTCGGAAGCACCGCGATGTCCGATGATCTGCATGGTCGATGTCCTCAGCCTTCGCTTCGGTCTGCCGTCAGTGCGGTTCGGGTGAACGAATGGGTCCGTGCCACCTCGACGAAGCCGAGGCGGGCGTACCAATCCAGCGGCCAGTCGCCGACAACGGCCGAGAGAAAGACAAGATCGCATCCCTCGCTAGCAGCCTTGCCCAGCGAAGCACTCAGCAATGAGCTGGCATAGCCCTTCCCTCGATGGTCCGGATGCGTGGAGAGGTTCTCGAACTGGGCGATCCGCTGGGCGCGATCGACAAAGAGATCCGAGCGCGCCGCAATCGCATCGCCCTCCAAAACCACGGCGTGCGTGACATCGGCGCTTCTGGTGTAGAGCTCCGTTCGATCTGCGAGCTGACGATGCACCTCAGCGGACGAGTCCGGGAGGTTGAGCTTCCAGTCCCGGAGCAGGGCCGGCCTCAGGGCGTCGATGGTGATCTCGCTTACATCATGGACGGGCGCCGTCATCCCGGCACCTCGGTGGACCATCACGGCGAGCGACTCTTCCTCATAGCCAGCAGTCAAGAAGTCGTCTCGGACCGCTCCGTCGATCGGCCCGGCCTCGATGGTCACCGATCGATGACGCATGGCAGCTCCGCCAAGGTGAGTTTCCATGGCCTCCACGATCTCGGCTGCAGCCGTCGTCTCGGTCACGACCAATCTGTTGTGATCGCGCGACGACGGATAGTCGTGCTGCAGCAGCACAAAGCCCCATGGATTGTCAACGACTTCGGTGGCCTGCGCTCGGGCAAAGCGATGTGTGAACGCCAAGATGCGATCGAGATCTGCCGTGGTCACCGAACAGACAGTACGCCTTGAACAAGGACCCCACCGAGTCTTTCCATGGCCAGCCACCCCCACCAGAATTGCGGACCTCATGTACCTCAGAGGTATATGAGCGCGGCAATTCTGGTGGTTCTGAAGCTGGTGGTTCTGAAGGTTGATGCTGAGGTCAGCTGCTGGGCCAGGTGTCGCCGACCCGGTAGCCCGCGGGCCAGGGGTCGGTGGGATCGAGTTCGTGTTCGTAGCGACCGGTGATCCACGCTCGGCCAGAGATGCGAGGCACGACGGCCGCCCGCTCACTCGAGCCGGAGCCGACCGTCGTCTCCCGAACGATCTCGCCGCCGAACTCCGAGCCGATCACCGATCGCATCAGCAGGCGGTCGCCCGTCCGGGCCCGACCCTGATCGTGCAGCAAGCCGAGTCGGGCCGATACGCCTGTGCCGGTCGGCGAGCGATCGAGCTTGCCCGGCTGGATCA
Source organism: uncultured Acidimicrobiales bacterium (assembly GCA_937997485.1). Lineage (GTDB taxonomy): Bacteria > Actinomycetota > Acidimicrobiia > Acidimicrobiales > SZUA-35 > SZUA-35. Next base: position 23,052 of record CALKTH010000133.1, read on the forward strand.
CCGAGGTCGATGTCATCTCGAACCCGTTGACCCCCTCAGTGAGTGGCCCCGCGATCTGGCAGAACGAGATGTGGTCCCAGTCGTTCTCCGGATGCTCGAAGCCGAGCTGCTCGTTCGCGGCGTCCACGACCCGCATGCCAATGTCGACCAGCGCCCGGCCCGCCTCCGGCACGATCGACACACCAAGGTCGGAGGCGTCGACGAGCACGAAACTGTCGCCGCCGAACGCAGTATCGACTCGGAGCTCGCCGAGTCCCGCGACATCCAGCATCACGTCTCGCTGGTGGGCGAACGACGGCACGTTCTCCACCGAGATTCGGCGAACCTTGCCGTCGGCGCAGTCCGCTCGCACGGCAACAACCCCGGCGGGCGCTTCCAACCGCAGCTCAGTCACCGGCTCGGTCATCGGAACGATTCCCGTCTCGAGCACCACATTGGCGACGCACATCGAGTTCGACCCGGACATGGGCGGCGTGTCCGCAGGCTCCATGATGATGAATCCGATGTCGGCCGTTGGATCAATGGCCGGCACCAGGAGGTTCACATGCCGGAACAACCCGCCTCGCGGCTCGTTGAGCACGAAGTTGCGAAGCGTCTGGTCCCGGGCGATGAAGCTCCGTTGTTCCCAAAGGGTTTCGCCCGGCGGTGCGGCAACACCACCCACGATCACATCACCGACTTCTCCTTCGGCATGACAGCCGACGATCTGCAATCTCATCGCATCACATGTGTCCCACTACGAAGGCCGAGTGTCGGGGGTGATGGCAACCACCACGGTCTGCATTGCATGCTTCAGGACATGCTCAACGTTGTGGCCGAGGAAGGGCCGACCTTCGAGCCGTCGAAGTTCGGCGCCGAGGACGATGAGGTCTGAGTCTGATTGCGTGGCGTGACGGATGATTTCGTCGGCTGGTGAGATCGAGAAGCGCACCTCGGTGCGATAGTTCGCATGCAACTCCTGCGCATGCTCAGCTGCCTGGGCAAGAACTCGCTGTGCGATCTCGGGATCGGCCTCGATCTGGTTGTTCGCCGCTCGAGCTCGAGACAGCAGCGTGCCGCTCGACTCTGCCTCTCGACGGTTCGAGGCAACCACGTGACTCAGCACCATCTCGGTGCCGAGCCGGTTTGAGAGGTTGCCGGCAAGCTCTTGAGCTGAGCGGGAGGACTGGCTGCCAACCACGGGAACGAGTGCTCGAGCGAAGATGCCGGGCAGGCGACCTTCCTGATTGCGAGCGCCGCGCACCAACACGATGGGAATGTGCAGCTCGGCAAGCAGCTCATCGACGAGCGGGGAAACGAAGGAACCGTCGTTCAGCTCACCGTCCACCCCAACGGCGATCACGCCATAACCCAGCTTGGACTCGGCCACCATGTTCTCTGCCGCCTCATCGGTGGAGGCGGTCTGCACGTCGATCTCGCGCCCAAACAACACGTTCTGCATGGCCTCGAGTTCGAGGTTGCCGGAGGCAGACCCGTCGTCGATACCGACGATGGTGGCGGCGAGATCTTCCGGCCAGACGAAGTGGGCGATCTGGGCGGCCACGATCGAACTGGGCTCGCCGTGGGAGGGAATGAGGAGCCGACCGTTGCGGACCACGAGGTTCTTGCTCATCGCCTCTTCTTGGGCCAGGCGTTCCCGCTCGGCCGCTGTGCCCTCGAGTTCTCGGCCGAGGAGACGGACACCCACCGACGCGATGAGCGACGTGACGAGAGGGATCATCACGATCATCGTGAACGACGTCTCGTTGAAGACACCGAGCGAGAGACCGACTGTGGCAATGATGATCTCCAGTGCCCCACGAGCGTTCAGGCTTGCGCCGAGAACCATGCCCTCCCGTGTCGTCAGCCCCGCGGCCTTGGCCCCCAGGAACGATCCGCCAAACTTCAGCACGAGGGCAACAAGAAGCAGGAGCAACGCCCACGTGAGCGCTTCGCCACGAAGGAGGCCGAGGTCGAGTCGGAGGCCCGCTGTGGCAAAGAAGATGGGAGCAAAGATGACGGTGGTCAGCCCCTCGATCACATGCTCACTCTCGGGCTGGCGATAGCGAGATCGAGTGAGCGCAACACCGGCGACGAAAGCGCCGAGAACCGCTTCCACGCCGAGCGCCTGCGTGATCACGCCGAAGAACAGCATGGCGCCGATGGTCACCGTGAGTGCCCCATTCACATTCGGTCCGTCACGGCGCACCATCCGCAGACCGATGTCGATCCCTCGCTGCCCCAGTGTGAGGGCGAGTCCGAGGAAGATGACGAGGCCGGCGATGGTGCCCAGCGCTGCGGCTGCGTCAACTTGGCCGGAAGCAGCAAGGCCAGCGATCACGCCCAGGATCATCCAACCAACCAGGTCGTTGGCCATGCCCACGGCCACGGCGATCTGGCCCACATCGCGGCGCATCAACCCGAGATCACCCAGAATCTTGGCCACCACGGCCAGAGCGGAGACTGCCACGCTCACGCCGATGAAGAGCGTGAAGACCAGCCGGGTCCCCTCGTCACCAAAGAACACCTCCGGAATCTGGGATCCGATGACGAGGCCGCCAGCGAGGGGCACCAGCAACGAACCGAGCGTGACGAGGACGGCCGCTCTTCCCAGCCGACGGATGAGGGCAAGGTCCGTTTCGAAGCCGGCAACAACGAGCAAGAAGGCCGCGCTGAACCAGCTCACCGCCAGCAACAGCGCCGATTGCACCTCGTCATCCGGAAGGAACCACTCGAAGCCTGAAGGCCAGAGCGAACCGAAGACGGTGGGGCCGAGAAAGACGCCGGCGCTGAGTTCGCCGACCACCGAAGGAAGGCCGAAGCGCCGAGCGATGCCGCCGAAGATGCGGGCCGCGGCATAGATGGTGAGGAGCTGCGCCCAGAAGACGAGGAGTTCGTGGTGACTGAGCGAGGAGAGCATGCGCTAGGCCGCGTCTCGATAGACCGCAATCACCGGACAGTGATCGCTGGGCTTGGTGCCCTTGCGACCATTCCGGTCCACGACGTCGAGCACCGAACGGTCGGCCAGGGAGTCCGTCGAGAGAACGAAGTCGATGCGAATGCCCTCTCGTTTGTGGAAGCGCCCCTTCGTGTAGTCGTAATAGCTGTAGAGCTTGGGCCCGGGATGATGCTCACGGAATGTGTCTCGCAAGCCCCAGTCACGGATGTTCTGCAGCGCCGCCCGCTCGGGCGCGGTCACGTGGGTTGCCCCAACGAAAGCCGCCGGATCCCAGAGGTCATCGTCGGTCGGCATGATGTTGAAGTCGCCCGTCACGATCACGTCTTGATCGGCAGACGTGGTCGCTTCGAGGTGCTCTCGCAAGCGACCGAGCCATGAGAGCTTGTAGTGGTAGTGATCGTGATCGACCTCGCGCCCGTTCGGCACGTAGACGCTGTGCACCCGCACGCCCCCGCATGTGGCGGAGACGAGGCGAGAATCTGTGTCCGGCTCGATGCCATCGGCGAAGCCGTGCATCGGATCTTCCAAGCCGACCTTGGAGAGAATCGCCACCCCGTTCCACCGACCCTCGCCGTTGTGGACGGACTCGTAGCCCATGCCAGCGAACGTCAGGGCGGGAAAGGCATCGTCAGCCAGCTTCGTTTCCTGCATGCACAGCACGTCGGGCTGCACTTGCTCGAGCCAGTCCTCGACCCGAGGCAGGCGGGCGTTGAGAGAATTGACGTTCCAGGTGGCAACGATCATCCGGAGAACCTAGCAACCCAGACCTCTTCGGCCGGATACCTCTCTGCCCAATCTCTGTCATAGAACGAGAAGCGCTCCGGAGCGCCAGGCGGTGGGTAGAGCTCGATCAGGTCCATCACCTCGAATCCGTACCGCCGAAGCAGACGAATCATGTCGCCGTGGGGAACGTGAAACTCCACGCCGTCGAAGTCCGGCCAGCGCATCTCGTGCATGTCCCGCATCGGCCGGAGCAGCTGTTCGGAGGTCTGTCCCCACTCGAAATCGGGAGCGCAGGTCATCAGAAGCGGCGTGCTGGCGAGGAAGACGAGGTCGCCACCGGACCGGAGCACGCGGGCGGCTTCGGGAATCCAGTGATACGGATCACACCAGATTGCAGCGCCGTACTCGTTGATGACGACGTCAAATGAGTCATCGCGAAACGGGACCTGCTCGGCGTTCCCGTGAATCAGCGGAAAGGGGCGATCGAACTCACCTTGAAGCAGGCGAGCCGAGCGAAGCTGGGCGCCCGAGTTGTCGAGCCCCACGGCCACCGAAGCTCCTGCGGCCAGACACCAGGACGACACGTAGCCCGTGCCGCACCCGAACTCCACCACGTCTCGCCCCTGCAACTCAGGCAAGACACCAGCGCCGGCGGCGACGAGGTCGGATTCCTGCACCATCATCTCGCCCCAATGCGGAGCGCTCGCCCACGAACGGCGCCCTCGCTCCAGCCAGTCCGGTGCGCTCTCATCCCAATGCGAGCGGTTGGCACCCACGTGGCCTGTGGTCAGGTCCTTGACAAGAACGTGCTCGTTGTACGGACCGGCGGGTGAGTCTTCCTCCACGAGTCGATCCGTCAGCTCCCACCCATTCGAGGTGTACAGAGCGATCGCTGGCGCATTGCCAACGACGGTGTGCAATTCGATCGCCTCGCAGCCGGCTCGCCGCAGCAACCGTTCGCCCACCGCAAGAAGCTCCTGCCCGATGCCCTGACGTTGGCGTGCAGGCGACACGAACACGTGATGGACATGCCCCGCATGTTCCCCTCCCACCGCCACGCAGGAATGGCCAACGGCAACGCCCTCGACCGTCGCCACCACGGTGGCCAGATCGGGATTCGAGATCCACTCGGCGAAGCGGGTCACCCAACGCTGCGGGTCGAGGAGCTCCTCCGTGAGCCCGTCGATGCGAGGGACGTACGCCTGCACGACGCACTGATGGTGATAGGCGGCCATCGCGTCGGCGTCGCTGACCAACCCATATCGATAGATGACGTCCATCGCAGTAGCTTCGCGCTGATGGAAGAGTCCGAGCTGAAGATTGTTGTCTGGAACGACTACATCTGCCCGTGGGCCTACGCCGCCCGGCCGCTCACCGATTGGCTTGTCGAGGAAGCAGCGAAGCGGAACCTCAGCGTGGAACACCGGTGCTACGAGCTGCATCCCGATCTCCCTCCTGAGGGGAAAGAGGTGCGACCGGGCGGACGGCTCGAGCAGGTCTTCGATCACATCGGCGAAGAGTGCGCTGCATCAGGCCTCGCGTTCAACAAGCCGACTCGGAGCCCGAACTCGCACCGCCTCCTCGGCCTCGTTGAGATCGTGCGAATGCACTACCCAGAGCATTGGGCAGAGGTTGATCGGGGCTTCGCCGAGGCTCACTGGGTGCACGGGCGGCAGCTCGACGACCCGAGCGTGGTCCGATCCGTACTGACGGCCGCGGCACTCGACGCCGACGTCGTGCTGAATCTCGAAGCAGATGGCGTTGGTGAGCGCCTTTTGGAAGAGGCGCACGAAATCGCCCGCGAGTCCGGGGTCACCGGCACACCGGCTTGGCAGGTCGGTGACCTCGTCATTACTGGGCTCCATCCACGTGAGCAGTTCGAGCGTTGGTTCAGTCGGATCTTCGCCAAGAGAGGTGTGTAGGCTCCTCCATCGTGGCTACCACCTCAGACGCTGTTGGGTCCGGACCGAACGATTGGCTCGTAGAGGAGATGCGCCAGCAGTACCTGGCCAATCCCAAGTCCGTCGGTCCCGAATGGCAGGCATTGTTCGCCAATGGCGCCAGCAACGGAGCGGGAAACGGTGCTGTCGCAGCGTCCGCAACCTCGGCGCCGACCCCGGCGATCGCCGCCGCTCCCATCGCGCAAAACGCACCGACCCCCACCCCGGCGCCAGAGACTCCAGCACCTGCAGCGCCGGCCCCAGCCGCTGAGCCTGCTCCGGCCAAGACCGAGCATCCCGATGACGGCTCCGAGCAGCTGCGCGGCGTCGCCGCCCGCATCGTCACCAACATGGAGTCCAGCCTCGAGGTCCCGACGGCGACGAGCTTCCGGGAGATCCCGGCCAAGCTTCTCGAAATCAACCGCAAGGTGCTGAACAACCATCTGGTGCGTGTCCGGGGCGGCAAAACCAGCTTCACCCACCTCATCGGCTACGCCATCGTTCGGGCGATCGCCGAGGACGTCCCGGCGATGAACAACGTCTACCTCAAAGGTGAAGACGGCAAGCCCCGCATCATGCGGAACGAGCATGTGAATCTCGGCATCGCCGTGGATCAGCAGAAGTCCGACGGGTCTCGTTCGCTGATCGTGCCGGTGATCAAGGGCGCCGATCAGATGGACTTCGCCGAGTTCGTCGACGCCTACGAGGCGCTCATCAAGAAGGTGCGGGACAACAAGATCGGTGTCGACGACATGATGGGGGCCAATGTGAGCCTCACGAACGTCGGCACGATCGGCACCGTCCAGTCCGTGCCTCGCCTGATGCCCGGCCAGGGCGTGATCGTCGGTGTCGGCCGCATGGGCTACCCCACCGCGTTCCAGGCAGCCGATCCGAAGATGCTGGCCCAGCTCGGCATCTCCAAGGTCATGACCATGACCTCGACGTACGACCACCGCATCATCCAGGGCGCCGAGTCCGGTGTGTTCCTGAAGCGCGTCCACGAACTGCTTCTCGGCGAGGACGACTTCTACGGCCGCTGCTTCAGCGACATCGGCGTGCCATACGAGGCCGTCAAGTGGCGCGTCGATCACGGTGCCACCGAGGACGGCGACATCGACGGCGCGATGGCCAAGCAGATGGCCGTCAACACCCTCATCAATCAGTACCGCGTGCGCGGGCACATGATCGCCAACACCAACCCGTTGTCCGATGGCCCGTCCGAGATGCACCCCGAGCTCGATCCGGCCACCTTCGGCCTCACGATTTGGGATCTCGATCGAGAGTTCCTCACGGGCAACCCGGCCGGCGTCTACCACACGGTCGGCGACACCGAGAAGATGAAGTTGGGCGACATCCTCGGCGTGCTCCGAGATGCCTACTGTCGCTCCATCGGCATCGAATACATGCACATTGCGAATCCCGAAGAAAAGCGATGGATGCAGGAGCAGGTCGAGGGCAACCGCTGGGGTTACAGCCGGGATGAGCAGCACCACATCCTCGAGCGCCTGAGCGCGGCCGAGGCATTGGAGAAGTTCCTCGCTGCTCGCTACGTCGGCCAGAAGCGCTTCGGTATGGAAGGCGTAGAAAGCGCCATCCCGATCATCGATGCCGTGCTCAATGCCGCCGCCGATGAAGGGATGGATCGCGGCATCGTCGGCATGGCCCACCGCGGCCGGCTCAACGTGCTTGTCAACATCATGGGCAAGTCGTACAACGACCTGTTCAAGGAGTTCGAGGGCAACATCGACGAAGGCGCCACCCAAGGCTCCGGAGACGTCAAGTACCACCTTGGCTTCGAGGGCACGCACTCCAGCCCGGCGGGCAACGACATCCAGATCGAATTGGCAGCCAACCCCTCGCACCTCGAAGCCGTTGGCCCGGTGGTGGTGGGCATGGCCCGGGCGCACATGGATCAGACCGACACGGGCAACTACCCCGTGCTACCCATTCTCCTCCACGGCGACGCGGCCTTCGCTGGTCAGGGCGTGGTGCCCGAGACGCTGAATCTGAGCCAGATCAAGGGCTACAAGGTCGGCGGAACCATCCACCTCATCACCAACAACCAACTGGGCTACACCACCGCTCCTCACCACAGCCGGAGCTCGGAGTATTCGACTGATGTGGCCAAGATGGTGCAGGCCCCTGTTCTGCACGTGAACGCCGATGATCCCGAGGCTTGCGTACGAGTGGCTCACCTGGCTTTCGCCTACCGCCAGCGGTTCAACAAGGACGTGGTGATCGACATGATCGGCTACCGCCGACACGGTCACAACGAGGGCGACGACCCCAGCTATACCCAGCCCATGATGTACAAGAAAATTGCGGCTCGCCCCTCGGCCCGCACGCTGTACACGCAGGCGCTCATCGATCGTGGCGACATCTCCGTGGCCGAAGCCGAGGCAGCGCTCGACTACTTCCAGCAACTGTTGCAGGCCGGACTGGACGCCACCCGCGAATCGGCCCCGCCAGAGGGCATCATTGCCAAGCCGTCACCTCCTGCCATCGGTGTCCTCCCGCACGTCGACACCTCGGTCACTCGAGAGATGCTGGATCGTGTCTACGGCGCCATGTCCTCCTCGCCAGAGGACTTCTCGGTCCACCCCAAGCTCGCCAAGCAGTTCGAAGCGCGAGACAAGATGTGGGCCAACAACGAAGTTGACTGGGCGCTCGGCGAGTCCTTCGCCATGGGCACCCTGCTGGCCGAGGGCGTTTCGGTTCGCCTCGCCGGTCAAGACTCTCGCCGCGGCACGTTCGCTCACCGCCACGCGACCATCCATGACCACACCAACGGTGATGAGTACACGCCGCTGGCCCCGCTCGCCCCCGAAGGCACCGACTTCTGGGTGTACGACTCCACGCTCTCCGAGTACGCAGCGTTGGGCTTCGAGTACGGCTACTCCCTGGCCAATCCCAAGGCGCTCGTGATGTGGGAGGCCCAGTTTGGTGACTTTGTCAACGGCGCCCAGATCATCATCGATCAGTTCCTCGTCTCGGCGGAAGACAAGTGGAAAGAGAACACCAGCCTGGTGATGCTCCTCCCCCACGGCTATGAGGGTCAGGGCCCGGAGCACTCCTCGGGTCGGCTCGAGCGTTTCCTCCTGCTCTGTGCCGAGGACAACATCCAGGTGGCCAACGCCACCACCGCCGCCCAGTTCTTCCACCTGCTCCGCCGCCAGATCGTGCGAGACGTGAAGAAGCCATTGGTCGTCTTCACACCGAAGTCCGGTCTCCGTGCCAAGTGGAGCCGCTCATCCGTCGATGAGCTGCTCACCGGTTCCTTCCAGGAAGTCCTGCACGACACGACCGTGCCCGACCCCGACGCCGTCAAGCGGGTCGTTCTCGCCAGCGGCAAGGTCGCCGCCGAAGCCCAGGCGCACCGTGATGAGATCAGTGCTCCTGCGGCCGTGGTTCGTGTCGAGCAGCTCTACCCCTGGCCCTATGACCAGGTCGCCGAGGCCCTCGAGCAGTTCCCGAATGCCGATGAGATCGTGTGGCTCCAAGAGGAGCCGGAGAACATGGGAGCGTGGAACGCTGTGAAGGGCCGGCTGTACGAGGCTCACGAACGCACGCACACCATTCGACGCGTCTCCCGCACCGAATCAGGTAGCCCGGCCACCGGCTCGGCCGCCATCCACAAGCAGGAACAGGCCGAACTGCTCGACCGAGCGTTCACCTTCTGAGTCGAGTCATCGACCTTCAGCCGTTCCTTCCCGCGCCCTAGTCTTCACTGCGATGCCCATACGTATTCCTGACGAGCTGCCAGCACGGGCGACCCTCGAACGCGAGGGTGTCGCCGTGATGGATGAGTCGTCGGCAACCCGCCAAGACGTCCGCCCGCTGCGCGTCGGTCTGTTGAATCTGATGCCAGACAAGCTGGCCACAGAGACCCAGCTCGCTCGGCTCCTCGGATCAACCCCGCTCCAGGTTGAGCTCACGCTCGTTCGGATCGGCAGCCACAGCCCCAAGAACACCTCGGAAGATCATCTGATCACCTTCTACCAAACGTGGGAGGAGATCCGAGACCAGAAGTTCGACGGCTTCATCATCACCGGCGCGCCGATTGAGAAGCTCGACTTCGAGGCGGTCACATACTGGGACGAACTCGTCGAGATTCTTGAGTGGTCCAAGACCAACGTGCACTCACTGTTCTCCATTTGCTGGGGCGCTATGGCGGCGGTGTGGCACTTCCACGGTGTACCCAAACACCTGCTCGATGAGAAGGCATTCGGCGTGTTCCGCCATCGCAATCTCCAGCCAGCGTCGCCGTACCTCGCAGGGTTCTCCGATGACTTCGCCGTGTGCGTCTCTCGCTGGACCGAGGTCTGCCACGACGACATCGCTCCAGTCGACGGCCTTCTTCCCCTTCTCGATTCGAACGAGACCGGGCTGTGCCTTGCGTCAGAGGACGCATACAACCGGCTCTACATGTTCAATCATCTCGAATACGACTCGAACTCGCTCGCCAAGGAGTACTTCAGAGATCTCGATGCTGGAGAACCGGTGTCGCTCCCGTACGACTACTTCCCGGATGACGACCCAGCGAAGACACCCGCCAATCGCTGGCGGTCACATGCCTTTCTGCTCGTCGGCAACTGGATCAACCGGGTCTACCAGACCGCTCCGTTCGACCCGGCGTTGATTGGGCACGATCACTGACTCGTGGACTCAGCTCGATTCACGATGGCGCTCGATCGCGCTGCGCACGATGAACTCGAAGTTCGCTTCGTTGTCTGAGTTGGTCCAGTCGAGGTGATGGTTCACCTCGAGCGTCACAACGCCATGCAGTAGCCCGAACAACTCGGTGAACGCTCGCTCCTCCTTCGACCCGATCGGCAGGGCGGGCGAGCCCTCCACATCGAAGATGATCTCGATGAACGGCCAGAACACCCGTTGCTGGGCTTCGATGGTCGGCCCACCGACTGGAGCCTCGTAGCCGGGCAACACATCGGTGAAGACCAGGTTGTATTGGGCTCGATGCTCGAGGGCCCAGGTTCGATACGCGTGGGCTACGCCCACAGCCCGGTTCACTGCCGTTCGACGGGAACCCTGCACTGAAGCCGCCTCCGTCGCTTCCGCCAGCGAGCCGTAACTGTCGAGCAGCAGAGCCGTGAACAATTCATCAAGGCTGGCGAAGTAGGTGTAGAGAGAGGCGGGGTTCATCCCGACCTCGCGTGCGATGCCTCGCCACGACACCGCAGCCCGTCCGCCTTCCTCGAGCTGGCGTCGAGCGATGGACTTGATCTCCTCAACCAACTCTCGTCGCTGTCGATCCCGTCGCGTCTCGGCTGGCATCCAGCGAAGCGTACCGGGCGCCTCCACATGTGTCGAACATCACTTGCATTTCAAACACTGTCCGGTTCATGCTGAACCCAAACAGTGTTTGACAACCAAGGAGCGTTTGATGAATCAAGAACTGACCAAGTGCGTCGTGCTCGGCGCCGGGCCCGTCGGCCGAGCGATCGTCGCCTCTCTCGAGGAGAACGGCCTTCGGCCCACGGTGGTGACTCGTTCGGGAACCGCGGTTGAGGGAGCCGATGCCCTCGCACTCGACATCCACGATGTGACGACGGCATGCAGTGCGTTGGCCGACACGACCCATGTCTTCCATGCGGCCCAGCCCGAATACCACCGCTGGGTCGAGGACTTCCCGCCGCTGCAGCATGCGGTGGTCAATGTCTGCCAGAGGCTCGGAGCCAAGCTCATCGCCGTCGAGAATCTCTACGGCTACGGCCTCGCTGACGGAGCGATGCGTGAGTCGACTCCTTTCCGGCCCAACTCGAAGAAGGGCGCCGTTCGGGCCGACATGGCAGCCGAGCTTGTCGCCGCGCACGACGAGGGCCGAATCGAGATGTTCACCGTGCGGGCCAGCGACTTCTTCGGGCCAGCAGTCGACGGATCAGCGTTCGGTACTCGCTTCTTCGACGCAATCAAGGCTGGCAAGAAGGCGGAGGTCATGGGTGACCCATTCGCCCTCCACACCGTCACGTTCGTTCCCGACATCGGGCACACCATGGTGACGCTCGCCGATCGACGCGATGCGTACGGCCACGCATGGCACGTTCCGAGTCCACCTGCTCTCTCGCAAGCAGACTTCGCCGCCCTCGCCGCCGACGTCGCCGGCACCGACGCCGGTGTGAGGCGTCTGAAGCGCTGGCAGCTTCGCCTGATCGGTCTGTTCATGAAGCCCGTCGCCGAGACGATCGAGATGCTCTACGAATTCGAGCACGACTTCGTGATGGACGACACCGAGGCCCGAACGCGGTTCGGCCTCACCCACACTCCGCTGCGTCAGGCGCTCGCCGAGACGATGGGCCTTACCCCCGCCGTCGTAGCGAATCACCGCCACTGAACTCTCAGCCCAAGTCGAGATCGAGCAGGGTCGACAGCTCGGCGATCGCCTCGGCTGCGCCCACCACCTTGATCGTGGCCATGCCCATCGCTCGAGCAGGCTTGAGGTTGATCCCAAGATCGTCGAGGAACACCGCACGTTCCGCCGCCACATCCACAAGCTCGAGTGCGATCTCGTAGAAGCGAGGTTCGGGCTTCCGCACGCCAACGCGGGATGACTCGACGACCTCGTCGAACATCGCCATGACGGCATCGACGTCGGCGCGGCCATGTCCGCCGGCAACATCAGCGTTCTCGCTCCCGCCCCGGAAGTTGTTGGTGAGGCAGGCCGTCGTGTAGCCAGCGGCTTTCACGCGGCGCAGTGCCTCAACCATTTCCGGCCGCACCTCTCCCTTGATCAACTCCAGCACGCGCCGACCGTCGACCTCGTGCCCAAGCGCAGCACCCTCGGCTTCGAACAGCTCGACGAACCCATCGGTGCTGACGTCGCCCCGCTCGAACTTGGCCCAGGCGTTGGTGTCGGGGTTCGTCGAGTTGATCGTGCGGATCAATCGATCGGGTAGGCCTTGCTCCTTCTCGTAGGCCGCGAAGGCATCGAAGGGGGACGTCAGGATGACCCCACCGAAGTCGAACAGGACAGCGTCGAAGTTGCTCACGTAGGTGATCGTAGAGACATCCCGAGTTTTGGTCGCGTTCGGTGGTTGACTATTCGGGTCATGTCCGCACCACATCGCCATCTCGTCGTCGATGGGTCGAACATCGCAACCGAAGGCAGAAGCCTTCCGAGCCTGCATCAACTCGATGATGCGGTTCAGGCCATCATGGCGGAGCGAGCGTTCGACTCCGTCACCGTCGTCGTCGACGCCACCTTCGCTCATCGCATTGATGAGAGCGAGAAGGCTGACTTCGAAGCTGCCATCGACGCGGGCGAAATCATCTCGCCGCCAGCCGGCGTTGTCGGCCGCGGTGATGCGTTCATTCTTCAGGTCGCGGAGAAGGCCTCGGCGTCTGTCTTCTCGAACGATTCGTTCCAAGAGTTCCACGGTGAGCACACCTGGCTCTTCGACGAAGGTCGTCTCGTCGGCGGGAAGCCGATCGAACACATCGGATGGGTCTTCGTCGACCGCATTCCCGTTCGAGGTCCGGCCAGTCGCCGAGCCGTGCGCGAGGCCAAGGACGGCAAGCGCAACAGCAACGGGGCATCGAAGCCTCGTGGCCGCGGTCGGGGTCGTCGATCCGCCGAGGTCGTGCCCGAGTCCTCGGGCGAAGAGTTGAAGCCGCTGGGTAAGCCCAAGACACCGCCTCCCGCGGGAGACCGCCCGTCACGGTCGAAGAAGAAGTCCGCCAGCGAAACCTCCGGTCGGGGCGCGAAGGCGAAGAAGAACGACGGCGGCAAGAGCAAGAACGACGACAAGGCGAAGAGCGGCCGGTCGAAGCGCAAGGCCAAACCGTCCGCTGAAGAGTTGAACGATCCGATGACGTTCCTCTCCTTTGTCAGCAACCATTCGATCGGCGACAACGCCGAGGGAGTCGTGGAGACCTTCTCGTCGCACGGTTGCTATGTCCGAGCATCCGGAGCGCAGTGTTACTTGCCGTCAAAGGCAATGGGCGACCCCGCTCCCACAAAGGCACGCGACGTCGTGTCACAACAACAGTCCGTCACCGTTCGTGTCGTTTCCCTCGACGCCGAACGGCGTGGCATCAACGTCGAACTTGTCGCCGTTGGTGAATTGGCCGGTGAAGGTGCCTCACGCCGGTCTCGAAAACCCTCAGGGTCCTCGGCTTCCGCCGATGACTCAGCGGGAGAGGCGCAACACACAAGGAGCAAGAGCCACATGGCATCCAAGAAAGCTACGGCCAAGAAGGCCGCCCCCAAGAAGGCAGCCAAGAAGGCACCGGCAAAGAAGGCCGCCAAGGCAACGAGCTCAGCTCGCGCGGCAAAGGCCGCCGCCAAGAAGGCACCGGCAAAGAAGGCCGCAC
>CALKTH010000134.1 GCA_937997485.1 uncultured Acidimicrobiales bacterium
GCGGTCATCACCAACACCGCGACCGTCACCGCCGACGAGCCAGACCCCGTCGACAACAACACCGCCACCGAAACCACCGACGTCGAACGCGCCGCCGACCTGACGATCACCAAGCGAGTCGACACCGATCCTGTCGTTGCTGGCCTGCCCATTCAGTACACACTCACGATCACCAACAACGGACCCAGTGATGCCACCAATATCGCGGCGGTCGACACGCTGGGCGCCGGTCTCACCTACGACGACGCCGCCACGGATGCGGCCAACGCCGCAGGGGACGCAACGTGTGACGTCACCGCTCCGGCGGACGGCACGGTGACGTGCTCGGTGCCGACCCTCACCGCTGGCACGAGCGTGGAAGCGATTGTGATCGCCGACGTCGGCACCGCAGTCGCCGACAACGGCACGGTCACGAACGACGTCAGCGTCTCGGCGACCGAGGACGATCCGGACCCCGCTGGCAACACCACCTCGGTGGATGCTCCCGTCGAGCGCTCAACCGATCTTGAAATCACCAAGGTGCTCGTCACCGATCCGATCGTGGCTGGTGAGCCGGTCGAATGGACGATCGAGGTCACGAACAACGGCCCCTCCGAGGCAACCGGCGTGATGGTGACCGACACGCCCGGTGCCGGACTCGCCTACGACGATGCAGCAACCGATCTCGCAAACGGGGCGAACCTCTGCGACGTGTCGACGACAGACGCTGTCTGCACCCTGGGAACCATCGCGGTGGGCAACACCGAGTCCATCACCATTGTCACCAACCTCGACTCCGCAACCACAGCCGGGGCAACGGTGGAGAACTCAGCCACGGTGACCGGCGACGAGAACGATCCCGATGGCGACACCAACACTGCCAGCGCCGATGGTCCGGCAACTCGCAGCGCCGACCTAGCCGTGACAAAGACCGGCCCGCTTGAGGCCACACCCGGCGAGACGGTTACCTACACCCTCACCGCAACCAACAACGGCCCGAGCGATGCCACCAACGTCGTCCTTTCTGACAACATCCCCGCCGGGCTCACTCTCCTCCCCTCCGACGGCAGCCTCACCGGCACTACCGCCGGCTGTGAACTCAACGCTGCTGGTGACACCGTTCTCTGCGATCCGGTCAACATCGCCAACGGCAGCTCAGCCAGCGTCACCCTGGTCTTCAACGTGGCCAGCACCGTCGCCGACACAGCCACCATCACCAACAGTGGTTCGGTGGTCGCCGACGAGCCCGATCCTGAGCCCACGAACAACGACGTCGACAACGACACCACCGCACGCCGCTCGACCGACCTCTCGGTGGCCAAGTCAGCACCGGCCACGGCGACGGCGGGCGAGAACATCACCTTCGTTGTCACCGTCACGAACGAGGGTTCGAGTGACGCCAGCGGTGTCGTTCTCAGCGATCCGGTGCCAGACGGTCTGACCTTCATCGCTCCCGATGGCACGGCGACCGGTTCCACTCCAGGCTGCGCCCTCGACGGTGCCGGCTCGACCGTGGTGTGTGCACCGGCCGACATCACCGCCGACCCAACCAACAACACGCTCTCGGTCACCCTCGCCTTCGCCACCGATCCGTCGCTCCCCGTCGGGGCCGAGATCGAGAACGCAGCTTCGGCTACGGGCAACGAGGACGATCCCGATCCCAGCAACAACACGAACCCGCCGACGAGCACCACGATCGAGCGTTCGGCCGACCTTGCTGTTGTCAAAACCGCGCCGGCCACGGTCGTTGCTGGGGAACAGATCACCTTCACGGTCACGGCCACGAACAACGGCCCATCAGATGCAGCGAACGTCGTCATCAGCGATCCCGTTCCGGCAGGGCTGACCTTCATCCCCGCGGACGGCTCCCCCACGAGCTCGACCGCAGGCTGTGCGCTGGACGGTGCGGGGATCAACGTTGTGTGTGACCCCGCCACGGTTGCGTCCGGAGCGGACCTCGTTGTGACGCTCACGTTCGATGTCGATCCCTCACTCGCTACTGGTGACGTGATCGAAAACGTGGCCAACGTGGCGAGCGATGAGCCGGATCCGACACCGGACAACAACGAGAACCCTCCAACTCAGACCACGGTCGAGCGAAGTGCCGATCTCGAGCTGGAGAAGGTCGGACCGGCGAACGCAACCGCTGGTGGCACGGCGAGCTTCACCCTCACGGCGACCAACAATGGCCCGTCCGACGCCTCCGGCGTCATCATCTCCGATGATGTGCCCGCCGGGCTCACGCTCCTTCCCTCCGACGGCACGGTGTCTGGAACCACGGCCGGCTGCGTGAGCGACGGCGCAACCGTCACCTGTGATCCCGTCGTCATCCCCACGGGCACGACGTCGAGTGTGAATCTGGTCTTCACGGTGGCCAGCGACGTGGCCCAGGACGCCAGCATCACCAACACCGGCTCGGTGACCGGCAACGAGCCGGATCCAGAAACGGACAACAACTCCTCGAGCGCCGAGACGGTGATTGCCCGCTCGGCCGATCTTGCGATCGTGAAGCAGCAACCAGCGACGCTGCCCGTCCCGGGCGAGCTCACCCGTTGGGTCATCGAAGTGACCAACAACGGCTTGAGCGACGCCACGAACGTTTCTGTCCAGGATTCGCTGCCAGCCAACGTCACCTTCGACGCCTCCGAGCCAGCCGGTACCTGCGTACTCGCTCCCGGCCTTCCAGACGGCCCCGACACCGTCGATTGTCCGCTCGGTGCCCTTCCGGCTGGAACCACCGTGTCAATCACCGTCGTCGGGCTCGTCGGTTCCGATCAGCTGGCCAACATCACCAACACCGCCACGGTCTCAGCCACCGAGCCCGACCCGGACACTGACAACAACATCAGCTCGGCCACCACTCCAGTCACACCGGAGGCGGACCTGGGCATCGTCAAGACGCTCGCCAATGCGCCGCTGGTCCCTGGCGGCCCGGCACGCTATGAGATCGAGGTTACGAACAACGGGCCGTCAGATGCCCTGGATGTCTCCATCCTCGACAGCTTCCCCGCGGCGCTGGTCTACGACGACGTCGCGACGGATGCGGCCAACGCCACCAGCGGGGTGACGATCTGTGATGCCACGACTCCTGCCGATGGAACCGTGAACTGCTCAGTTGGCACCGTGTCCGCTGGCGCCACAGTCGTGATCACGCTGAGCTTCACGCCCGATGCCTCGATCATCGACGGAGCGCCAATCTCCAACACAGCGACCGTCTCCGCTACCACGCCGGACTCCACGCCCGGCAACGACACCAGCACCTCCACCGAGGAGGCTGAGCGCTCGGCAGACCTCATCGTCGCCAAGACCGGTGACCTCACCGCCATCGCCGGCGAGCAAGCCAGCTACGAGATCACCGTGATGAACGCTGGGCCGTCTGATGCGGCCGCCGTGAGCTTTACCGATTCCCTACCACCGGGCATGACGCTCGCCTCGATCGATGCCGCTCCGGTCGACGCCGACCCCGCTGGTTGTACGAGCGCTCCGATCGCGGGCCCCACCACCGTGACCTGTTCACTGACCACGCTGGCCGCCGGGGCATCCGCCACGCTCCGGATCACGGTCGACATCGACACCACGGTTACTGACCCGTCGGATCTCGTGAACGCAGCGACCGCCACCTCCTCCACAGCCGACCCCGATCTCGGGTCCAACACCGGAGAGGCCACGACCTCCGTCAGCCGCTCGAGCGACCTTCGTTCGGTGAAGCGAATCGTGACCGACCCGATCGTCGCTGGTGAGCCGGTGACGTTCGAGGTCACGATCACGAATGACGGGCCTTCCCTCGCCACGGGCACCTCGATCATCGACACGTTGCCTGCCGGAACCACCTTCGTCGCCGCTCTCTCCGATGACGACTGCACAGTGGACGCCGCCGGGTCCACCGTCACCTGCATCACGGGAGACATTGCCGCAGGTGAATCCGTGGCGGCGCTCATCACGGTCGATCTGCCCAGCTCGGTGCTCCCGTCAGCGGGCGTGGAAAACACCGCAACCGTCACCGGAAATGAGACCGACCCGGACGACACCAACGACGAGAGCGGTGTCACCGGCCAGGCCACCCGCTCCGCCGATCTCTCCATCACGAAGGAGGGTCCTGACACTGATGTCACGGCGGGAACCCCCTTCGACTGGACCATCACGGTGCGGAACGACGGCCCATCAGATGCCCGGGATGTTGTCGTTGTCGACACGCTTCCGGCCGGCACGATCTTCGATGACGTCAACCGAGATCCTCGGTGCACGATCGAAGCCGACGGCGTCACGGTGACATGCACGATCGGCACGATGGCAGATCAGACGACCGAGACTCTGGTGCTGACTGTCTCGGTCGACCCCGCTGTGGCGGAGGGCGACGAACTCAGAAACAGCGCTTCTGTCTCAAGCGCCGAGCCAGATCCAAACGGTCCGAACAACACCTCGACCCACACGGTCAGGGTGGAGCGAACCTCGGGCCTCGACATCTCCAAGATCGACGTGACCGACCCGGTCATCGCCGGCGAAGAGATTGCCTGGGACATCCTGGTGGAGAACCTCGGACCTTCGATTGCGGACAACGTCTCGTTCGTCGACTCTCTCCCCGATGGCGTCACCTTCGTCTCCGCTGATCCTGCGGCCGATTGCACCGAAGCGCCGGCGGGAGTCATCACCTGTGAAGCGGGCTCGCTGCTTCCTGGCGATCAACAAATCTTCCGTCTCACGGGCCTGGTCAACAGCGACGTAGCCGATGGCATCCAGTTGACCAACAGTGTCACAGCGACCGGCGATGACTCACCCGACGTCACGGCGACCGAGGAAACCTCAATCGAGCGATCTGCCGATCTGGCGATCACCAAGCAATCGGACACCACCCCCGTCGTGCCCGGCGCACCGATCACGTACACGATCAAGGTCACGAACAGCGGCTCCTCCGACGCCTCGGATGTCTCGATCTCCGATCCGCTCCCCGCCGGTGCGACCGCAACCGATGCTCGCCATCTCGAAGCAGCCGACCCGTCCGCATCCTGCGTGATCAATTCCAACGCAGGTGGCTCACAAACCGTGGCCTGCATCCTCGGGGTGGTGGCAGCAGGAACGACAGCGACCGTGGAGATCGACGTGCTGCCAGACAGTGATCTTCTCGACGGAGATCGCTTCGTCAACGAGGTGAACGTGTCCACCAACGAGCCGGACCCCACCCCAGACGACACGACGGCCATCTCCGATGAGCCGCTCGAACGCTCCGTCGATGTGTCCCTCGTCAAGACCCCGGCCAGCCCCGATGCCGAGGCAGGCACGGCGACGACATTCACGCTGGCCGTGACCAATGCAGGACCCTCGGACGCATCAGAGGTGGTCATCACCGACACCCTGCCCGCAGGCATGACCTTCGACGCTGCAACTTCGAGCACGGCGTGCACCGAGACGGCTCCCCTGTCGGGCGTCGTCGAATGTGTGCCGGGTGACGCAGCGAGTGGCGTCGTGACTGCCGGCGCAACGGCCGAGGTGGTGATCGGAGTGCTCATCGCCCCCGACGTCGCCAACGGTGATCTCGTCAATACCGCTTCGGTGACGACGGCAGAAACAAACGTGTCCACTGCACCGGAGACCTCGGCCACGGTCACGATCAGCGAGTTCGCCGACCTGGAACTGGTGAAGACCGCGGCGGAGACTGCGGTCGCCGGTGAGTCCATCACCTTCACCCTGACGGCCCGGAACCTCGGACCATCCGTGGCTCGCGATGTCGTGATCACAGACATCCTTCCCGAGGGCCTCACCATCTCCGCGGCGCTGCCCGGAGGCTGCACGCTCACGGAGCAGACCATCGAGTGCCTGTTGCCCGACCTCGACGTCGATGCCACCGCATCGATCGGCATCACCGCCGATGTCGACCCTGAACAACGCCAGCGCATCGTCAATGTGGCCTCGATCGACTCTTCAGCTGGCGATGGCGATCCGTCGAACAACGTCGGTGCCACCCAGTTCGCTGTCGAGGCCGTGGCCGATCTCGTTGTTGAGAAGCGGCTATTGACCGATCGACCCCTGGCCGGGGGGCAGGCAGAGTGGGAGATGGTGGTGACCAACGACGGCCCCTCCACGGCGACGGACGTGGTGCTCACCGACATCCTCACCCAAGACGGTCTCACGGTCTCATCGATCGACGAGCGGTGTCAGCCAGGAAACAGCCTCGAGCACGACTGCCAGATCGGCACGCTCGCGCCCGGTGAGTCCAGCACCGTGCTGATTACGACCGACATCAGCCTCGACGTCTTCGGCCCGATCACGAACCAAGCAATTGCGCAAAGCAACGAGAGCGACCCGGACCCCGGACGCCGGTCGGATAGTGCGGTCGGCGATGTCGAGCGCTCGGACGCCGATCTCACTGTCGACAAGGTCGTCACGTCTGCTGACTTCGAGCGGGACGGCGAGATCGTGTGGACGATCACCGTCACCAACAACGGTCCGGATGCTGTCCTCTCCCCCATCGTCTTGACCGATGCCCTGCCAACGCAGGTCACCTACGTCGGGGCCCGCAGTGCAGACTTCGACTGCGATGCCGGAGGACCGACGGTCTCCTGCACCACCCAGGGCCTGGCAGCGGGGGCCAGCGTCACGCTAACCCTCACCACGGCCAACACCGGCCCCATCAGCAGCGTGACCAACACGGTGACCGTGTCCGCCTCGGGTCTGACGGGTACCGGGACAGGTGAAGAACCGGGCGACGGCGTACGCACGCTGAACGCCGAGGCCACAGCCAACGCTCCCTCCCGGCTGCCGATCACCGGCACGAACTCGGGCATGCTCGGGTTGCTGGCGACGGCATTGCTGGCCGCTGGTGCTGGCATGGTTACCGCCAGCCGGCGGCGCGAACCGTCCGGGATCAACTGACGTTCAAACATCCCCAACAACTGTCCCTTTCGGTCATTTGCGACTTTGGGCGAAAGCGCTCAAGCCCTGAGCCATTTGTCCGATAGAGCGTCATTGATCTGGGTAGCGATACCCGGATTCTTGAGGGAAGAAGGCGTGCGATCAGTACGCGGTCAGGCCGACTTATCGACGCGGTGAGTGGGTAGGCGGCACGCTGCGTGGCATTCGGAGGGCGGAGTTCTGGGTCGTTTTGCGTTGACGCGAAGCCTGGTGCTCCCAAGATTCAGGGACGACGTATGACAAGTCGAACGACGACGGTTGATCGGGCCACTGGCCTTGCAGGACTTTCGTGGAGGGACATCGAGCGATGGAGCGGCCTTGTGCTGCGTCTCGTCGTCGGCTTCTCCATGATCACCACCTCACTCGTGGTGGTACAGCCGACGCTTTCGGATCTGATCAACGACTTCCGGGCGCAGCTTGAAGCCAACGCTGACGCCACCACCGCCGCTGCGGCAGCCAGCGCCGCCGCGAACGGTGTTCCTGAGGGCCTGACCCCCCAGGAATGGAGCGACATCCAGTCGCAGATCGCTGGCTCGGTGGATGCCGTAACCTCGGCGCCGACCATGGTCGCCGGCGGACTCACGGCATCGGTCACCGACATGCTCGACGTGCGAGGCCGGACGGGCGTAGCCCAGTTCAGTGCCACGGCGTTCGGCACGACCGGGAGCATCTCCGAACTCGCTCCCGTGTCCGGCACGCTCTCCACCGACCCGTCCTCCGGCGTCGAGACCGCCACGTTCGACCGCATCGTTGACGGCGTCGCCGTCTCCGAGTGGTACCGCACGACCGCAGCCGGCATCGAGCAGGGCTTCACCATCGACGCGCTCCCGTCCGGCGCGACCTCCTCCGAGCTCATCGTCGACATCTCGGTTGCTTCCCTCCTCGGTGAAACCACCGCAGCACACGTCACCCCCGAATTCGTGAACGCCGACGAGATCGCCCTCGTGAACGGCCGGGGCCAGACCTCGTTCTGGTACCGCGATCTGTACGCCTTCGATGCCAACGGTGTCGACCTCCCCGCAGCCATGTCCGTCGTCGACGGCCAGATCCGTCTCACCGTTGACGCAGTCAACGCCGTCTTCCCCGTCACCATCGATCCACTCGTCACCGAGGACCAGGCGCTGAGCCCGATCGCGGATGCGGCGGGCAACTCCCTCGGCGAAGCCCTCGCACTCGATGACGACGCTGGCGCCGGGTCGCTGGTTGTTGTCGGCTCTCGCTTCGCCGACGACCGAGACCTCGTCGACGGCGGCTCCGTCACGCTCTACCGACTCCCGGTTCCCGGGGCCTCCACGGCCGCGCTCGAGCAGACGATCTTCGGCGACCAAGGCTCCGAATTCGGAGCGGCGATCGACGTGGTCGACACGCGCCTCGTTGTCGGCGCCCCCGCCGACGACACCAATGGTTCCGACAGCGGCACCGTGTTCGTCTATGACTTTGACGGCGCCACGTGGAATCTCACGTTCAGCCTCTTCGAGTGCGACGCAGCCGGTGGCCCCTGTGGCGACAGCGCTGCTGGCACGTTCGCCGGCAGCCGTTTCGGAACCTCGGTTGCCCTCTCCGATGATGGCGCCACCATCGTGGTCGGCGCGCCGAGCGGCAAGGGCGATGACGGTGGCGCCGCCTACGTCTATACCCAGGCCACTCCCGTCGATCCCTTCGTCACGAACCTCGAGGGTGACTTGTTCCGGAGCCCGAACTACTCGACCGCAGGAGCGTTCGGGTGGGACGTGGCTATCACCGGCCCGGTAGGCAACCAGGTCGTCGTCGTCGGCGGCCCCGGCGACGAAGTGGGCAACGACGTCGAGACGGGCGGCATCTCGATCTTCGGCTGGGACGGCACGACCTCGGCCATCTACGACCAAATCAGCGGCACCACCCTCGAGGGCGGCCTCGGAGCGTCCGTGGCTGCGGCGGTGGAACCGAATAGCGGACGAGTACTCGTCATCGCCGGCGCGCCCGGCTTCTCCGGCGTGCCCGGCGACACCGACCTAGGCGCCGCACCCGGCGAGGTGTTCGTCATCGACGTGGACAACACCGGCGGCTTCGACAACGGTGTGCTCACTGGCCCGCTGCAAACTCTCACCGGCACGGCCGGCGAAGCGTTCGGACAGGACGTCGCCTTCGACGGCATCACGCTCCTCGCCGGCCAACCGTTGACCTCGTTCGGGGCAGACGTGATCGGTTCCTACGGCCGATTCGAGTGGAACTTCCCGTTGCAGCAAATGGACGGGCTTCCGACCGGCCTCGGCGCCTTCGCGACCCTCGATGACGGTGACCGCATCGGCGACGCGGTTGCCGTTGACGGCGATCGAATCGCCTTCGGCGGACCGGGCTTCGACGCCAGCGAGCCTGGCTTCGGACCAGACCAGGACAAAGCGGCGGGCACCGACGCCGGTGCTTTCTTCGTCGGCGGCAATCCGATTGCCGGGGACCCATTCCCCATCAGCCGCACCGAGCCCGAGGTGACCGCCGACGGCGACCGCTTCGGACATGACGTGGCGATCTCCGGCGACCGCATGGCCGTCAGTGCGTTCCGCGACGAGGAAGGCTCCACAAACGCTGGCGCCGTTTACATGTACGAGCGCATCGACGCCTCTTCGCCCTGGGTCCTCTTCACGGTCATCGCCGACCCCACGCCGAGCGACTTCGGTGAGTTCGGCGCGGCGATTGCCTTGAACGGCGACGTCCTTGCCATCAGCGACTCGGGTGAGAACGACTCACTCGTGCCCGGCACGGTCGCTGTCTACCACCGCAACGACCCAGGTACCGGCTTCGAGTGGACCTTCCGCCAGGCCATCGCCCCCAGCCTGCAGAACGGCACGGACTTCTTCGGCACGGACATCGCCGTGACGCAGGACGGCTCGATCATCGTGAGCGCTCCCGGCTCGAATGCGCTCGTCATCAACGCCGGTGCCGTCTTCGGATTCAGTCCCAACGGCACCTTCACCACATGGGTGCAGGAGTTCACGCAAGGTGCGCTCACACCGTCTCCCGGCGGTGGCTTCGGTGACTTCATCGACATCGACGAGACGGGGCCGAACACCTACACGCTCGCCGTCGGCTCCAGCGGCACCGCTGGCTTCGTCGACGCAAACGTCGAGATCCTCACTGGCACCACGTTTGGTGGACAACCCACCCAGGCTTCGCTGACCACGTTCGCGGCGTCAGATGACCTGAGTGGCGTCGCGGTCAGTGGCGATCGTTTCGTCGCCACCGGCGTCTTCGGACCCACGTTCGATCGAGCGGTTGTCTACGTCGATGCGTTGGGAACCCCCACCGTTGAGGAGGTACTCACCGACGTCGTAGGCACGCCCACGGCTGTCGCCCTCGACGAGGGCGGGGCACGACTCATCGTCGGCACCGCGACGGTCCTCGACAGTCGCGGCGAGATCCGCGTCTTCGAACGATCCGGCACGTCCTGGACCCAGGTGCAGGATGGTCAGACCGCTAGCACCGTCGACAGCGACGAGTTCGGCTTCGCCGTCGCCTTGGACGGCGACACACTGATGGTCGGCGCCCCCGGCGCGGACGCAGGCGCCGACGCAGGCGAGGTCTTCAGCTTCAACATCGGCGAGGACCTCCCGGTGACGGTCGCCGCCATTCCGAACCTCGCGCTCGTCGGTGTCCCGAATCAGGACACCGTGTACCTCCTCGGCCAGGACGCCGCCGGCGTGTGGACGAACATCGACACCTTCACCGGTCCGGCAGGGTCTGAGTACGGCACCGCTGTTGCGTTCGACGAGTCGACCTTCAACGAGCCGACGCGCATCGTGATCGGCGCCCCCGGCGCTGGCTTCGTGGAGCAGCGAGACTGGAACCCCGTCACCGAGACATACGACACGCCAGTGGCAACGCTGGCTGCCCTCGTGGGCATCGACGCTGATGCCCGATTCGGCGCAAGCGTCGCTGCGTTCTTCGGTGCCACTGCCATCGGTGCGCCCCTGCACGATGGAGCGGACGGAGCCGACACGGGCGCCGTGGTCTACATCGATGCTGGCGGCGTCGACAAGATTCTCGACAGGGGTAACCCGGGCGATCTCGTCGGCACCTCGGTGGCGATGACCTTTGGCACCGTCTTCGCCGGTGCTCCCACGCAAACCAACGCCGGCATTGTGTACCGCATCACAAACCTCGCCGACGCCTTCCCCACCTTCGACGAGATCGACCTCGGAGCGACTGGCGCCTCCGGTGACGAGTTCGGCGCTGCGATCAGCTTCGGCGCCAGCGGATTGATCATTGGCGCACCGGGCCGCAACAGCGATCAGGGCGAGGTCTACCGCGCCGACAACACCACCCCCGTGTTCATCGCCAGCGGCGGTGGCGCGGGCGTCCGTCTCGGCGAGGTTGTGACGGCGCTCGGCGACCGGCTCTCGCTCGTTCAGGGCGGCAGCTTCATCAACTTCAGCGACAACGGCGACGAGGACACGTTCAACTTCGTCGGCAACGGCACACCTGCATCCGCACCGCAGGACCAAGCCTTGGCTGGATCGCAGCTCTTGAGCGCGCTGCAACCGACGGGCGCCGTGACCAGTGGTCTCGACGTGATCGAGTTCAGCGACTTCATCGTCCCTGGCCCGCCGAACAAGGTCACCACCGATGATCCCGAAGCTGGCGCGTTCTTCGGCGTTACCGTCGAGCTCGAGGGCGACATCCTCGTCGCCGCAGATGCCACCCCGTTCCCCGGGAACATCGACTACGGCACCTACTACTCCCCTGAGGTCTCCGTCTTCAGCCGCTCCGGTGCAACGTGGACCGAACAGCAGCAGCTCACGGACGCGTTGGTCGTGGTCAACGGCTCCGACCAGATCGGCTTCGAGGGTGACACCATCGTCGTGAATAACCGCAATGGCGGCCTCGACGTGTGGACTCGCCCTGGGGCGGGTAACCCGTTCACGGTCGACTTCAACCTCGATCTCGGCCCGATCCTCGGCGCCAACTTCGACCGTGCGGCCGACGTCATCGTGCTCGAGGACGACGTGCTCGCACTGGGCATGCCCGTCATCAACGACGACGGTGCCGTTGTCGTGTTCACCGGTGACCCCTCAACCTGGGCCAGCCAGACGCCGCAGGTGCTCGTGTCCGACACTCCGGTCGACTCCGAGCGCTTCGGCGACACCATCGCCATCGACACCAACTCGATCATCATCGGTGCGCCAGCCACCAACCTGGCCCAGCCCGGCTCTGCCGAGCTCTTCATTCGCCCTGATGGGGCCAGCCCCTTCGCCTTCAGCGCAGCCGCCGTCGGCACGAACAACGGCGACCGCTTCGGCGGGGCCGTGGCCATCGGTGACGGCAGCATCGCCATCGGTGCTCCTTTCGACGACAGCTTGGCAACCGACAGCGGCGGCGTTGACATCTTCGACGCAACGACCTTCGCTCCGACGGGCAACATCCCCTCGCCCAGCAACGTCTTCAACTTCGGATCCGGCCTCGACATCGATCAGGGACGACTGATCGTCGGTGTGCGGCCGGACACGACAACCGCCAACACCGCCACGGCTTACGTGTATGACCTGGGCTCGCTCGGTCTCACCGACACGCTGGCCGCCGCCGACTTCGAATCCCAGGACCCGGGCCGACCAGGCAACATCGGAACCGATGGCTATCAGGCGGCCGTCGCCCTCTCCGGTGGAACCGCCGTTGTCGGCAACGCCGGCGACCAGGCCTACGGCACCCGTGAAAGCGGTGCGGTCTACGCCTTCCAAGTTGCCACGCCGGACGATCCCACCATCGCCTTCCAGATCGACGTGCGTCCTGGCAGCGATGATCGGGTGCCCGTGGCCCCCGCCGGCATCGCCACCAGCGAGTTCAGTGCCGAACAGATCGAAGAGGCCAGCAACAGCACCGTGGCTGCTTCCCCGCTCTCGGCCATCGACCTCGAGGACACTCCTCTCTCGGCCATCGCCGTGGGAGACACGCCGCTCGCCGCCATCGTGGCGGATAGCCAGGCCCTCGGCCGCATCTCGCTGATCGACATCAGCGTCGAGGGTGGCTGGGAAGCAATCCTCGCCGGATCCGATCTCGAGAACGTTCCGCTGGTCGACCTGACCTTCGACGACGTCGTGACGAACGCCTCGGCGTCCGGCAACCTCGCCAGCACTCCGCTCTCAGCGATCGACGTTGCCGGCACACCGCTCTCGGCGATTCCGCTCAGCGCCATCGTCCTGGGCGAGCTTCCGCTCTCGGCCATCCCGCTCAGCGC
Source organism: uncultured Acidimicrobiales bacterium (assembly GCA_937997485.1). Classification (GTDB taxonomy): domain Bacteria; phylum Actinomycetota; class Acidimicrobiia; order Acidimicrobiales; family SZUA-35; genus SZUA-35. The sequence goes on from CALKTH010000134.1 coordinate 13,091, forward strand.
CATCGGGGAGGACTGGTGCGCCGTGGTGCAGCCGTTCCTCGTCGATGTCACCTGCACGGATGAGACCGACCTCACGGATGTGACCCTCATGGAGGCAACGCTGCGAGGCGTCCCCCTGAGCGCCATTCCGCTCTCAGCCATCCCCCTCAGCGCCATCGACATCACCGGAACGCCGCTGTCGGCGATTCCGCTGAGCGCCATCGAGCTGGAGGCCAGCCCACTGAGTGCCATCCCGCTGAGCGCGATCGACGTTGGCAGCACGCCGCTGTCGGCAATCCCACTCTCGGCCATTCCACTGAGTGCCATCCCGCTCTCAGCGATCCCGCTGTCAGCCATCGACGTCGACGGCACGCCGCTGTCCGCGATTCCGCTCTCAGCCATTCCGCTGAGCGCCATCCCGCTGTCGGCGATCCCGCTGTCAGCCATTCCGCTCAGCGCCATCGAGCCGGAATCAACGCCGCTCTCCGCGATTCCCCTCAGCGCCATTGCGCTTGCCGACGTGCCACTCAGTGACATTCCGCTCAGCGCCATTGATGGCTCGACGGTCGACTGGTGTGATCTTTTGGCTGACATCGGCAACGGGGTCGACTGTGACCGCAACGTCGATCCCAGCACCACAACGCTGCAGGAGTTGACGCTGCAGGGTGTGCCGCTCTCGGCCATTCCGCTCAGCGCCATCCCACTCTCGGCCATTCCGCTCAGCGCCATCCCGCTGTCTGCCATTCCGCTCAGCGCCATCCCGCTCTCCGCGATCCCGCTGTCAGCCATTCCGCTCAGCGCAATCGACGTTCAGGGAACACCCCTGTCGGCGATCGATCCGAGCGCCACGCCGTTGTCGGCCATTCCGCTGAGTGCGATTCCTCTGAGCGCCATTGACGTTCAGGGCTCACCGCTCTCAGCCATTCCCCTCAGCGCCATCAATGTCGCCGGAACCGACCTGGCGACGACACCGCTCTCAGCAATCCCGCTCAGTGCCATCCCGCTGTCAGCCATTCCCTTGAGTGCCATTGACGTTGCCGGAACACCGCTCAGCGCCATCCCGCTCAGCGCCATCGATGTCAACAGCACGCCGCTGAGCGCGATCCCGCTCAGCGCCATTCCGCTGGCCGCGATCGGCGTCGACTGCGGCCTGGTCGACTGCGAGAACGGCACGCTCGGAGAGGCGCTGCAGGCCGGTGCCCTTCCGGCTTCTACGCCCCTGTCTGCGATCGATGACGCTCTTGACGGCATCTTCCTGAACGACCTTGCCTTTGCCCTCCTCAACGCCACCGTGACGGATGTCGAGGCTGGCGTGGATGGGTCAGGACTCGAGCTTGGGGACTACACCACGTTCGGCAACCTGACGTTGGGCGACCTGCCCGACAACCTCGCTGCCTTCCTCACCCTCACGCTGGGCGATCTCGAAGACGGCCTGTGGGTTGCCGAGTTCGACGATCTCATCGGTGCGCTCATCGACCCGGGAACGGGTCAGCCATTCGATGAGGCCGTTGTCGAGGCAACCCTTCGCACGCTCATCGACAACCTCTCGCTCGACTTCGGCGACCTCGACGCTCTCGGCGGGGTGACGCTGGGTGAGCTGCTCGAAGAGGGCACCGTCAACGG
>CALKTH010000135.1 GCA_937997485.1 uncultured Acidimicrobiales bacterium
GTGAGCTCGACACCCTTCGGCAAACCCGTCGTGCCGGAGGTGTACAGCTGATAGCAGGTGTCATCGCCGGCGATCGGCACGCTCACATCATCGGCCGGTTGACTCGCGATCCAGTCGGAATACGTGACGTAGCCGGTGTCTCCCGGATCACCCATCACGACAACAGTGGTCACCGTGGTCAGCTCGATCTTGGCGAGGTGGTCCAGAAACTCGTCGCCGACGAAGAGCACGAGCGCCTCCGCGTTGTTGATGATGAACTCCATCTCCGGCGGTGCCAACCGCCAGTTCACTGCGACTGAGACCGAGTTCATTTTCGCTCCACCGAAGAGGATGGGGAAGTACTCAGGCACGTTCCGGTCGAGGAAGGCAACGCGATTCGCCTTGCCAACCCCAGCCCCTTGTAGAGCGTGGGCGACCCGGCAGGACTCCTCCTCCATCTCGGCGAACGTCCACGATCGCTCGCCCGCGATCAGGGCCGTTTTGTTCGGACGTTCGGCGGCGTTGCGCCGACTGATGTCGGCGAGAGTGAACTCAGCAGCGGAGGAGTCAGACATCGACGCATCCTGCCAGAAGTCGGATCGCCGCGCCGCCGAAAGTCGAGTGGCAGACTCGCCGCATGGAATCCGGCATTCTCTCCGATGTCCTGTTGCCGCTGGCCATCGTCATCATCATGATCGCCATGGGGATGACGCTGACCAGCGTCGACTTCAAGCGTCTGCTGTCGCAACCGAAGGCGATTGCGGTGGGCATGACCAGCCAGCTGCTGCTCCTCCCAGCCCTCGCGTTCGGCGTTGCTGCTGGCTTCGGCCTCGAGACAACGTTCGCCCTCAGCATGATTCTCCTCGCCTCGAGTCCGGGTGGCTCGACGTCGAATCTGATCGTCCACATTTCGGGCGCCGACGCGCCGCTCTCCCTCACGCTCACGGCGCTCTCGAACGTCGTTGCCTTCGTCTCGCTGCCCATCTACTTGGGGATTGCCCAAGATCTCTTTGGATCAGTTCCCGGTACGGCGAAGGTGCCGGTCGGCGACCTCGTTGTCGGAATCGCTGCACTCACGGTGGTTCCCATCGCAATCGGCATGGTGATCCGGGCCAAGAAGCCGGACGTTGCGATTCGGATGGAGGAGCCGGGCAAGACGATCTCCGCCGCCGTCCTCGGCATCATCATCCTTCTACTGGTGATCCAGAACTGGTCGGCGATTGTGGAGGACGGACCGGAGTTCGCGCCCGCCTTCATCACCCTCAACATCCTGGCTCTGCTCGGCGGATTCGCTTGGGCCGTCGCCATGAAGCTTCCCAAGCAACAGGCGGCAACCGTCGCCATCGAAACCGGCATTCAGAACGCGACGATCACGATCGCCATCGCTCTCACGGTCTTCGGCTCGGACGATCTCGCCATCGTCCCCGGCCTCTACGGTCTGTGGATGCTCTTCACCGGCTTCGCGTTCGCGTTTGCGGTGAAGGATCGGTCGATTCAGTCCGGCATCCAGGCGAAGGTTGGTTCCGGGACGCCCTGAACGCCAGCGTCGATCGCAAGAAGCGCCCCTCGCTGAACGCCACCCTCGGCCTGCGGCGCCTTGCGGTCATGTTCGAGGGAGGTCACGTACATCGTGTCGAGATTCGCTCCGCCGAATGCCGGCATCGTCGGCGTGAGCAGTGGGAGGTCGATGGCTCGATCTACCTTCCCGTCGGGGGAGAAGCGAGTGAGTCTCGACCCGAAGATCGACGCTGACCAGTAGCACCCATCGGCATCGAGACAGGCGCCGTCGGGATAGCCGGGGAGGTCGTGGTAGTCCACGAAGACTCGCTCGTTACGCCGCTCGCCCGAGTCGAGGTCGTAGTCCCAGACACGGATGATTTGGCTGTGGGTATCGGTGAAGTACATCCGAGCACGGTCCTCATCAAACACCAGGCCGTTGGAAACGCCGATATCTCGCTCCAGCTCCAACGACGTCGCGGCGCCCACACCGTCGGCGGTCACCTGGTGCAGGATTCCCGAGGCGGTTCCGCTGTTGGCATCCTCGAACATCGACCCGACCACGTAGCGCCCAGCCGGATCACACCGACCGTCGTTCAAACGATTGCCGGTTCCCGCTTCCTCGAGCGCCATCCACGGCGTCAACGTCCCTTCGGCGCCGGCAGCGAAGTCGAACCAAGCGAGCTCGTGCTCGGTACCGACGAGGAACCGCCCCACCTTTCCCGTCTGGACGAACGACCCGGGCCGGCTTGAGAGCTGAGAGGAGGAGGTGACACCAGTCGACGGTTCCAGACGGTGGATGGCGCGGCCGTCGATGTCCTCCCAGTACAGGGCTTGCTCCGCCTCGCTCCACACCGGACACTCACCGAGTTGTGCGGTGATCTCACTGGCGACGTCGATCGTTGGGTCCATCCGGACAGTGTCGCACGAGCGACGAAGCAGCTCAGATCTGTGCGCCCAGTGCCTCCGCAAGGAAGGCCGGCTTGGCGGCCTTTGCGGTCTCGAACGCCACAGCGCTGCCATCGGTGAAGGTGATCGTCGTGGTGCCGAGCATCTTCCCCATCTCAAAGGTGGTCGAGGCGATCGTCGCGCGCGGTGTCTCCCACACAAGCTCCTTGGGTCGACCCATCATGGCGCCGAACTCGAACATCATCAGACGCTGCCCGGTGAGAGCGAGCACGCCCTTCTGATGCGGAATCGTCTCGGCAATACCTTGTGTCGAGCCAGTCTCTTCAGCCTTGGTCGCCTCACGATCCTTGAGCTTCTTGCCAACCGCAAGCCCCGCGACTCCACCGATGGCACCGAAGGCAACCGTGCGGCCGATCACGCCGGGCGGTTCGACGTACGTCGCCGCAAGGTACTCCTCGGCTGCGGTGAGATCTCCGGCGCTGTGCTTTCGTACTTTCTTCGTCCATGCGTTCATACGATCGAACGTAGGAGGCGGCTGCGTTGCAGTCAGTGATCGGGGTCACACAGTCCCCAATTCCTCGATGAGCGCCCGCATAGAGTCCGCCCGTGGGCGCCCTTTTCGGAATCCTCACCGCCCTGTCGATCGGCATGGCTGACCTCAGCGGACGGCGCCTGCTCCGCGAGTCGTCCGTCGTCACGGCAACCATCATCATCCAGGCAGTTGCTGGCCTTGGCGCCCTGGTTGTTGTCCTCGTCGTGGGTGGCGAGTTCCTCCTTCAGGACCTTGCCGTCGGGATGCTCTCTGGTATCGGGTTCGCCGGCGGCCTCTTCGGCTACCTCGCTGCACTCAACCGAGTCTCCTCAGCCATCGTCGCCCCGGTCAGCGCCACTCTGGCCGCCACGATCCCGTACGGCTGGTCGGTCCTTCGCGGTGCGGCTCCGTCAGGCCTCGCACTCCTTGGTGCCTCCATTGCGTTGGCCGGGGTCCTGGTGGTCACCAGCGCACGCCCGGGCAAAGGCACCGGGGCACACCTCGCCAGTGAAGGGATCGCCAGAGCGCCTTCGGCTGACACTGCCGGCATGGCCTGGGCGGTGCTCTCTGGCTGCTCGTATGGATTCGGCTTGGCCGCGCTCTTGGAGGTCTCCGCCGATTCGGGGAGCTGGCCTGCGATGACGCAGCGATTCGCCGCGGCGGCCGTCATGATTCTCATTGCCTTGCGTCGCCAGCACCCGTTGTTGCCGCCCCCGCGCCTTCGGGCCATCGGACTGCTGACCGGCGTCTTTGCCGCGGGCTCCTCGATCTTCTACCTGTTGGGCGTCCGCGTCGACGAGCCGACCACGATCGTCATCACCTCGATGTACCCCGCTGTCACCGTGAGCGTCGGCCGTCTCTTCTACAACGACAGCGTGAGCAAGCAACAGATCTGCGGCATTGCCCTGGTCCTTCTCGGGATCACCGGAGTTGTCTCTGCCTGAGCCGCCCGCCTGGAGCGAAGAACTGCGCGGGCCGGGAATGGATCATGCCAATGCTGGGGTTCATCGGCTCATGACATTTCGGCGGCGCACGTTCGCGCCTCTCCTCGCCCTTCTGGCGTTCGCCGCGGGTTGTGCCTCAGACCCATCCGACGAAAGCTCGCCGTCCACGGACGCTCCATCATGGGAGGACGTTCTCGCCGAAGCCGAAGGGCAGACCGTGCAGCTCTGGATGTGGGGTGGCGACGCTGTTCTCAACGCGTACATCGAAAACGAGGTGGCTCCCCGAGTAGCGGAACATGGCGTCACACTCGAACAAGTTCGACTCGACGCCACCGAGGACGGCATCAGCCGAATCGTGAGCGAACTCGACGCTGGAACCGAGGACGGCGCCGTCGATCTCTTGTGGGTGAACGGCAAGAACTTCGCACAGGGCAAAGACGCCGGACTGTGGGCGACGGACTGGGTCTCGAATCTTCCGAACGCGGTGCTGCTCGATCCGTCTGACGGCACGCTGTTCAACGACTTTGGAGTGCCGACAGACGGACAAGAGGCTCCGTGGAGCCGAGCCGCCTTCACGTTCGCGTCCGCAACCGAGCGAGTCGAGAGCCCGCCAACATCATTCGAGGAACTTGCGAGCTGGGTTCAGGCGAATCCCGGACGGTTCACGTACCCCGCTCCACCCGATTTCACTGGCTCCGCCTTTGTTCGCCAAGCGGTGCAAGCGCTGGGCGAGGACGAAGCCATGGCACTCCTCAACGAGATGAAGCCGCACCTCTGGCAGGCGGGGGACATGTATCCCCGCGACGAGACCGAGTTGAACCAGCTCTTCGGAAACGGAGAGGTGGACCTTGCCATGAGCTACAACCCGAACTTCGTGCAGGTGAACGTGGAGCAGGGACTGTTTCCCGAGTCCACCCGCCCCTTCATCTTCACAAGTGGAACACTGCAGAACGTGAGCTTCCTCGCCATGCCCGCCAATGCCGGTTCCTCAGCGGGAGCCCAAGTGGCAATGAACGAAATGCTGAGTGCCGAGTTGCAGGCACTCAAGCTCGAGCAAGTCGGCGTCCCGGCCGTCGTCGATCTGGCCGCAACCGGCGTCGAATCGGAGTATCGACTCACCGACTTCGGGACCCCGCTGGCTGAGCTCTCTGCCGACCAGGTTCCTGCCATCGACGAACGCTGGCGAGCCGAGGTGCTCTCCTAATCATGGAGCGATCGGCAACTCATCTGACCCCGGTCATCGAGTGCACCGACGTGTCCGTCGAGCTGGGCAGTCATCATGTTCTTCACGCCCTCGACTTCAAAGTGCCACGGGGCATCACGGCCATCGTCGGCGGATCCGGGTCGGGAAAGACCACGTTGCTTCGTACCATCGCCGGGTTCGTGCCGATTCACCAAGGATCCATCGCCATCGAAGGCGACGACATGCACGGGATCGCCCCTGAGCAACGACCGGTCACTCTGCTCTTCCAGGAGCCGCGTCTCTTTCCCGCCCTGTCAGTCCTCGACAACGTCTCCTTCGGACTCCGCGTGCGCAACGTGGACAAGCACCAGCGAAACGATCGTGCTCTGTCGCTACTCAGCGATATTGGCCTCCGAGACCGAGCCGACGACTCCGTCACGGGTCTCTCTGGTGGCGAACAGCAGCGGGTTGCCCTCGCCCGAGCACTTTGTGTCCGGCCCCGAGCACTGCTGCTCGACGAGCCTTTCAGCGCCGTCGATGCCCCTCGACGTCGCGAACTCCGCACCCTCGTCCGCCAGCTCTCGATCGAGCACGACACGACCATGGTCTTCGTCACGCACGACGTCCGGGACGCTGAAACGATGGCCGACACCATTGCGGTGCTCGATGAGGGTCAAATACTTCAGCACGATGTCGTTCCCATCGTGCTTGACCAGCCAGCATCGCCTGCTGTGGCCGAACTCACGCTCACAGATGATCGACCGCCTGGTTCCCATGAAGGCGGTCGGACCACTCCCTCTCACCCACGAACGGATGTACCTCGATGAGCAAGACCTATGACTTGATCGTGATCGGCGGCGGAACTGCCGGTCTTGTGGCCGCCCACGGAGCGGCTGGCATCGGCGCCAAGGTGGCGATGGTGGAACCCAACCACCCTGGTGGCGACTGCCTCTGGACCGGGTGCGTGCCAAGCAAGCGTCTGCTCTCCGCTGCACATGCGGCTCATGTGATGCGCACGGCCTCGCGGCACGGCATCACTTCCGTTGAGCCGACCGTCGATTTCGCCGCGGTGATGAACCAGGTGAAGCACGCCCAGGAGCACATCGCTCACCACGACTCGGTGGAGCGATTGGAGAAGGCGGGAGTCGACGTGATCCCCGCCCTTGGCTCTTTCCTGAAGCCAGGTGAGATCGAGGCTGAAGGCAAGAAGCTCGCGTACCGCAAGGCGATGATCGCCACCGGTGCCAAGCCCGTCGTGCCGGGGATTCCCGGGCTCCGTGAGGCTGGGCCACTCACCTCAGACTCGATTTGGGAGCTCACCGAGCTTCCCAAGCGCCTCGTGGTCATCGGTGCCGGAGCGATCGGCTGCGAGCTTGGCCAGGCCTTTTCCCGCCTGGGGAGCGAGGTGACCATCGTCGAGATGGCTCCTCGCATTCTTCCCTTCGTGGGCGAGAACGTCGGTGCCCTCATCACCGAGCGCTACCGGGCCGAGGGCATCAACGTGATGGCTGGCGCCGGTGTCACCGGCGTCGAGGGATCAGCAGCGGGTGGCGATCTCGTCGTGATCGTCGACAACGAGACTCGTATCCCGTGCGACCAGATCCTCGTCGCCGTCGGCCGTCGGCCCAACACGGCGAATCTCAACCTCGAAGCCGTTGATGTTGAGCTCGACGAGCGAGGCCACGTCGTGGTCGACGACCTCCTGCAGAGCTCCAATCCCCACATCTACGCGGGCGGTGATGTCGTGGGCAAGGTCCCGTTCACCCATACGGCCGGGTATCACGCCGGGATCGTCGTCTCCAACGCCCTCTTCAAGCTCCGCCGCAAGGCCGACCACGACACGATCCCGTGGGCCATCTTCTGTGACCCTGAGGTTGCGAGTGTCGGCACGATCGAAGGCGAGGGCATTTCCGTCGCCCACTTCGACTACGAGCAGCTCGATCGCCAAGTCACCAGCGGCGACCCGGTCGGCTTCGCCGACCTGTTCACCGACAAGAAGGGCAAGCTCGTGGGAGCCACGGTTGTCGGCGAGACCGCGGGCGAAACGATCAACGAAATGACCGCTCGGATTCATGCTGGCGACAAGCTGCGCGACATCGGCCAGATGGTCCGGCCGTACCCGACCTACGCCGAGGGTCCGGCCAAGGCGGCGAATGAGGTGCTTCGGGAACAGTACTTCTCACCTCGAACCAAGAAGCTGCTGGGGCCCGTCCTCAAGGTGCTCGGTCGCTTCGACCGGCCGTGATCAACTCCGCAGGAGGCGGGTGACGTAGCCGATGCGTTGCAGGAACGTGATGCCGACGATTGCGGTCCAGATCCAGATCAGCAGCTCGGTGTGAGCCGGCAGGGCAAGGATGATGACGTAGGCAGCAATCGTCTCGCTGCCCTCCGCCAGACCAGCGGGAAAGTTGAGGCTGCGGCCGTCGCCAGCTACTTCCCGCTTGGTCGCCAGGCTGGAGAAGGCGAGAAACGATGAGCCCGACAGGTAGTAGCCGAGGAAGAGTGCGAGACACGCAACTCGTGCTTCTGGCTGCGCAATCCCGATGGCCACAACCATCCCGCCGTAGATGGCGAAATCGGCCATGATGTCCACGAAACCGCCCAGATCGGTCGGTCCCAGATGTCGAGCGATCGGACCATCCAGACCGTCGGCCAACCGATTGACCAACCACAGCAAGATGCCGAGCCACCACTGCTCCAGCGCCACTGCGACGCAAGCGCCGACGCCAACGGCCAAGCCGAGCAGAGTGACGCTGGTGGGGGCGACGCCGCGGTCGGCCAGTACGCCGCCCACCCGATCCAGTGGAGCCGTCAAGTGACGGCGAAACGAGGCGTCGAACATCAGACGTCCCGACTCGATTGGGGCGCGCTCCCGGCCATGATTCTGGTCGGTGGCCTCTCGCTCGCCGCCTTTGCGGGCCTGCTCTCTCGCTCGCTTCGTCCCGGTGCCATTGTCGGAGGAGCGTATTCGACCGACGCATGGCGCCGTGTCCTTGCCGACGATGCCTTCTGGGACTCGGTCATCTTCACCTTGCGAGCCGCGCTGATTGCAACACCCCTTGCTGTACTGCTGGCCGTACCGATCGGCGTTGCTGCACGCGGGGCCAGCCCCTGGACGCGGGCGCTCCTTACCGCCCTCATACCGGTGCCGCATCTGGTGGTTGCCTCTACCACGGTGACCTGGTTCGGGCCCGGCCAACTTCTCGACCGCTTGTTCGGCACCGTACCCATCATCGGCGACCGCTTCGGCCTTGGCGTGATCCTCGTGTATCTGATCAAGGAGATTCCGTTCCTCGTCCTGCTCGTCGTGGCGGCGCTCGACCGGGAAACGCAGAAGCTGGACGAAGCAGGAAGGGGACTCGGCGCCTCCTGGTGGCACCGCCTTCGCCACATCTTGCTTCCACGACTCGCACTGCCGCTGGGCATTGGCTCACTCGTTGTTGCGGCGTTCGTGATTGGGAGCACCGAGGTCCCGCTTGCGGTGGGCCCCGTCGTCCCCGATTCAATGACGACGTATGCGCTGACCGTGCAGCGCATACGCGGTCCGGTGGCACGAGCGGATAGTGCCGTCGCGCTCGCCGTCACCACCTTGGTCATTCTGCTCCTCGGCATCGTCGCCCTGGTGATCGGCCGGAGAAGATCATGAGTCGGCGTCGCCGTTCGTTTCCGTGGTTCGCTGGCGCGGTCGGATTCCTTCTTGCTGGCCCCCTGCTGGTGCTTCCCATTCGAGCGGTCGCCGACGAGTGGCGAGCACCGGCGCTGTGGCCCCAGGTCATCGGCGGCAGGGGAGTGCAGCGGGTCCTCGACGATCCGATCCTTCCCCAGGCGGTCCTCAACTCTGCGCTCGTCGGGCTTCTCGCCATCGCTCTTGGGTTCGTCGTGGCGTGGCCCGCAGCCCGAACGCTCCGAGGCTCGTCCGCCGCCTTCGTCTTGGCTCCCCTCCTCATCCCGCCGCTCGTGGTCGGTGAGGGGTTGCAGGTGTGGTTCCTTCGACTCGGACTGGCCGATTCACTTCTCGGCGTTGCCCTCGCGCACCTGGTGTATGTGGTGCCGTACATGGTGATCATTCTGACGCCGGGCTTTACCACGGAGCTCGCCAGGCAAGAGGAGGCAGCACGAGGCCTTGGTGGCTCCAAGTGGGATGTCCTCCGTCTCATCACGCTGCCCGGAATGGCGTCGCCCATCGCCCTGGCGCTGGCCATGGCGTTCACGGTTTCGTGGTCGCAGTACGGAACGAGCCTGGGCGTGGGCGGCGGGCTCCCAATGTTGCCCCTCGTCCTCGTACCGTTTGTTCGCTCGGACCCTCAGATCGCCGCGGTCCTCGATCTGATCTTTCTCCTCCCGCCACTCGTCGCGCTCACCATCGCGGTCAGAACCGACCAGCGGCTCTGACCGCTGCGTTCTGAACACCGACGACTGCGCTCGAAGCGCTACGCCGTGCGCCCTTCACGCCCCTGAAGGCGCTTGGCAGCAAGGCCGCTTCCGACCAGCGCGAGCAGGAACAGACCCATCAGCGCGAGGAAGACCGGACCCGTGGGGTCATCGGCAGAGTCCGCCAGGGCAGTGGTGAGAAGAGCGCCGGGCAGCATCCCCAGAATCGAGGCCGCCACGTACCGAGACGGACGAACGGCGGCAAGGCCTGCGGCGTAGTTCAACGCATTGAACGGGACGATGGGCATCAGGCGCAGGACGAGGATCGAGGCGAAGTCGTTGCGCCCAATCCACTCGTCGACATTCGTGAGGCGCGTGCCCAGCAGATGTTGTGCACCCTCCCGACCCATGGAGCGAGAAATACCGAAGGCTCCCGTCGCACCGATCGTCGCTCCCGCCAGAGCGGCGAACGCTCCCATGGGAAACCCGAACAAGGCACCAGCGGTGAGCGTTCCCATGGTCCCTGGAAGGAGCAAGACGACGCCGATGGCGTAGACGGCAATGAAGGCCACGAGTCCCCAGCGGCTTTCGCCGACCGAGGACAGCAGATCCTGGAGGCCTTCAGGACCCACGACGATCAGGGCGACGCCGAGAGCGAGGAGCGCGGCGGCCAAGACACCCAGCCGTACCACTGCGAGCCGAGCGTTCCCCCCGGTGATCGTTCCCTCGGTCAAGGCTTCATCTTGGCCCATGACTCCTCAGAACCCACGGCTGTCCGGTATGCATTCCTGGTGATCACTTCCACTCACGTCGTGACGAATGCGCTGTTGGCTCGCCGTTGGCCCGATCGCTTTGTGGATCCCCTGGCGTTCACGGTCGGCGGATTGGCCCCGGACATCGGCCTCACTGTCATGACGGCGGGTGCGTCGCTGGTGCTCCCTCGAACCCGGGGCATGACCAGGAAGGAAGTGTTCGAGTACGTCTTCGGCACGCTCTTCTTCGAATCAAAGCCCTGGATTGCAGCGTCAAATGTTCTTCATTCGCCGGTGGTCGTCACCGCTCTTTCACTGGCCGGGCGGCGCTCGAAGCTTGGCTCCTTTGCTGCCGGTTGTGCGCTTCACATCGCCATGGATGTGCCGGTCCATCACGACGACGGACCGGTCCTCGGTTGGCCGCTGAATTGGAGCTACCGCTTTCGGAGTCCGGTGAGTTACTGGGACCGACAACACCACGCCGCGATCGTGGCTCCGCTCGACCTGGCCATCACCATCGTTGGCGGCGCACTCCTCGTTCGAGACGTGCTTCGGACGCGCTGACACTGCGATCTCGCTGACTCGAGTGGTCGGGCGCTGCGAGCACGGGCGCCTACCATTGAGAGATGACGCAGGCAGCAGACCCGAATTGGTACCCAGACCCCATGGGTCGGCACGAGTATCGATGGTTCGATGGCACGCAATGGACAGATCAGGTCGCCTCGCACGGTCGCCAATCGACCGATGGCTTGGACAAAGGAGCCAAGGTGGTCGCTCCCACCTTTGCGGCCAGCACCAAGGTCGAAAAGCAAATCTCGAAGCATGTGGACCAGGCGGCGAAGCGAGGAGCCCCGGTAGCACCCCACGCCACGTCGGGAGCGCTCCTCGATCAGCCGATTCTGGTCGTCAACCAGAAGTGGAAGATCTTCGAGGTGAACACCGAGTTCGCCATCTTCGATGCCAACGGCAGTCAGGTCGGAGCCGTCCGACAGGTCGGCCAGAGCCGATTCAAGAAGCTCGTGCGCTTCTTCGGCAACCTCGACCAGTACTTCACACATAAGTATCAAGTAGTGGACCAGACCGGCCAGCCCGTGCTCCTCGTCACCCGGCCCCGGAAGTTCATCAAGTCGCGAGTGATCGTCCAGGACGCTGTTGGCACCGAGGTCGGACAGATCGTGCAGCAGAACGTCTTCGGCAAGATTCGCTTCGGCTTCGTGATCCAAGGCCAGGACGTGGGCGGCATTTTTGCCGAGAACTGGCGGGCCTGGAACTTCTCGATCAAGGACGGCAACGGCCAGGAAGTTGCCAGGATCACCAAGACATTCGAGGGAATTCTCAAGACCGCGTTCACGACCGCTGACAACTACGTGCTCCAGGTGCACCAACCCCTCGCAGACCCGCTCCGACAGCTTGTCTACGCCTCGGCTGTCACCGTGGACACAGCGCTCAAGCAGGACGCCCGAGGGGCCGGGAGCGGGAACGTGTTCGACCTCTTCGGAGGATGATTCCCAACCAGGAGTGTTAGCCTGCCCCGGTCCTTGAAGGCAGCGAAGTTCGGTGAGAATCCGACGCTGTCCCGCAACGGTGGACTGCATTGACGACCTGCTCGCAGCGACTCAGTACAGCAAGCCCGGTCGCCTGTCTTCTCCCAGGACGCGTCAACAATCCCTCGAGGCAAGGGAAGGTTCGCTAGCCATCGGATCCGATGTGGTCGATGGTTCGTTCCGATTCTTGTCCTCCGCTCCGCTGGAGGAATCGTGTTCAACACTCAACCCAAGACAAACCGAACGTGGCAGGTCGCGCTCGTCGCCGCTCTGGCGCTCGTGGCGGCCGCCTGTGGCTCTGACAGTGCGTCGACCGACACCGCCGACACCACTGCGGCACCCACAACCGAGGCTCCCACCACGACAGAAGCCGCCATGGAAGACGATGCCATGGAGGAGGGTGATGCGATGGAAGAAGCCGGTGCCCCGGCCCGTGTCGTCTCGCTCAGCCCCACTCATACCGAGATCATGTTCGCCATCGGCGCCGGTGATCTGCTCGTCGCCGTGGACCAGTTCTCGAACTACCCGGCCGAAGCCCTCGAGCTTCCGAATGAGCTCTCCGGGTTCGAGCCGAACGTGGAAGCGATCGCAAGCTACGAGCCTGACCTTGTGCTCATTGGTGGCGACTTCAGCGGTCTGGGCGAGCAGCTCGACGCCATCGGCATCGGTTGGTGGGATGGGCCCGCTGCCGGCAGCCTGTCAGACACCTACGCGCAAATCGAGCAGCTCGGCGCCGCCACCGGACACATCGCCGAAGCCGCCGAACTCGTCAGCTCAATGCAGACACGCATCGATGAGCTCGTTGCCGCCGCTCCGGCCCCGGACGTGCCGGTGACCTTCTTCCACGAGCTGGACCCGACGCTGTTCAGCGCCGACTCCTCCACCTTCATTGGCGAGCTCTACGGCCTGCTGGGTCTCGAGAACATCGCCGACGTTGACGGTGGCGCCTCCGGCGGATTCCCACAACTCAGCGCCGAGGTGCTGGTCGAGCAGAACCCGGATCTGATCTTCCTGGCCGACACCAAGTGCTGCGGAGAGACCGCTGACACGGTGGCTGCCCGCGACGGATGGGCCGACATCGCCGCAGTGGCCAACGGCAACGTGTTCGAGATGGACGATGACGTCGCCTCCCGGTGGGGCCCACGTGTCGTTGAGTACCTCGAGGCCATCTCTACTGCGCTGGACCAGGCGCTCGCCGGCGCCAGCTGATCCGGGCGAGGACGCAACGTGTGAGTGATCGCGCCGATCGGTGGTGGCTTGTTGCCGGAGGATTGTTTCTCCTGCTGTCACTGCTGATCGGCGCGTCCATCGGGCCCGCCGGTCCTGACTCCTGGCGGGTACCCCTGGCGCTGTTTGATCGCCTGCCCATCGTGGGGATCGACAGCGGCGTGACCGATGCCCAGTGGAACATCGTCTGGCAAATCCGTATGCCTCGCGTGGTGCTTGGCGCTCTCGTCGGCGGAATGCTCTCCATTGCCGGCGCCTCCTACCAAGGCGTGTTTCGCAACCCCTTGGTGGATCCCTACCTGCTCGGCGCGGCGTCCGGTGCCGGCTTGGGCGCCACGCTGGCACTGACGATCGGACGAGCCTCCAGCGCCACCTGGCCCGTCGATCCTGTCCCTGCGACGGCCTTCGTGTTCGCCGTCGGCACCGTGCTGGTGACCTATCTCGTTGGTGCGTCGTTCGGGGGCAACCGCTCCGGCATCACCCTCGTGCTGGCTGGCGTTGCGGTTGTCTCGTTCACGACCGCCATCCAAACGTTCGTGCTGCAACGAAACCTGGATGTCGTCCGTGAGGTCTTCCAGTGGATCTTGGGGCGCCTTTCAGGGGCGACCTGGGGCGATGTCCGCCTCGTCGTGCCCTATGTGGCGGTGAGCTGCATCGTGTTGATCTTGTTCCGGCGGAAGCTCGACGTCCTTCGAGTGGGCGATGAGGAGGCCAGCACGCTGGGGATGTCCGTTCCTCGAACTCGCATGACCATCGTGGTTGCGGCGACGCTGGGCACGGCTGCGGTTGTCTCCGTCAGCGGACTGATCGGGTTCGTCGGTCTCGTCGTCCCCCACACGATCCGACTCATGGCTGGTGCCAGCTATCGACGCGTCGTGCCTCTCTCCTTGCTCTTCGGCGCCGGCTTCCTTGTCCTGGCCGATGTTCCTGGCCGCATGCTGACGAACCCGGCCGAGACGCCGATCGGCGTGGTGACCGCCTTCATCGGTGCCCCGTTCTTCATCTTCCTGCTTCGCACCAGGCAGATCGCTCGATGATCAGCTGTCGCGGCGTTGCCGTCTCCTACAAGAAGCACGACGCCCTGCTTCCCTTCGACCGTGACATCGCAGCCGGTGATTGGTTGGGCTTGGTCGGACCGAATGGGGCAGGCAAGTCATCGCTCCTTCGAGCGATCGCGGGCCTCGTCGATGCCCGAGGATTGGTATCGATCGGTGGGGTGGATCTCAGCACTGCCTCCGACCGAGAGCGTGCGCAGCTCGTGGCGTACGTCCCCCAAGACCCACTGCTCCCGCATGACATGAGTGTGTTCGACTACGTGCTGCTCGGACGGACCCCCTACGTCGGCCGATTCGGTCTTCTGGGACGGAGCGATCGCGGCATCACAAGCGAGATGATCGCACTCCTCCGGCTTGGTGACTTCGCGAATCGTTACTTGGGTGAACTGAGCGGCGGCGAGCAGCAACGGGTGGTGCTGGCCCGAGCACTGGCCCAGCAAGCTCCCGTTCTCCTCCTCGACGAGCCGACGTCGGCACTCGACATTGGGCATCAACAGCAGGCACTCGAATTGATCACCGAGCTTCGGGCCAGCCGCCAGCTCACCGTCATCTCGGCGATGCACGACCTCACCCTGGCTGCCACCTACACCGACGCCCTCGTCATGTTGCACGAAGGAGCGGTTGTTGCCGACGGGGCAGCTCGGGACGTCCTCACGGCCGAACGTCTCGGTGATGTCTTCCACGTGTGCGTGAGCGTGGACATCGACGAGGAAGACGACACCGTGATCGTTGTACCCCGGCGAGGGTTTCCCGTGAGCGACGCGACCGCTCTGTCATAGCCGCGCTGGATGCCAGGCAGCGCCGCGTTCTGGGTGTGCGCCTCTCGCCCCTTCAGCGGGCAATGATGCCTTCGGCCCGTTCTCGGAGCTCCACCTTTCGGATCTTCATGCCATTCGGACCCTCTGTCACGGGGAACTCGTCGACGAACTCAATGTGCTCCGGGCGCTTGTAGTTGGCCAGGCCCTCCCGGCAGTGAACATGCAAGTCTTCCCGCAGCGCCGTGAACGCAGCGGGTCCCTCGACCAAGCGAACGAAGGCCACCGCCCGATCGGCGCCGTCCTCGCCACGGGCTCCGACTACCTGAGCGAGATCGACCGCCGGGTGGCGCTCGAGGTGCTTCTCGATCTCGGCGGGATCGCAAAGGAACCCTCGAAGTCGAAGCGAGTCGCCCATGCGGGAAAGAAACACAAAGGCCGGACGCACATCGGGCGATCGTTCCAGCGTGAAGCCCAGGTCGCCAGAGCGATACCAGCCGTCGGCTGTGAAGGCCGTCGCATCGGCGTCGGGGTTGTTGAGATAGCCCGTGATCAGATTCGGTCCCCGGAAGTGCAACTCCCCGGGAACGTTCGCAGCCAACGTTGCACCGGTATCGGGATCGACAGCACGCACGTCCATCCCGTCACCAGCGAGCACGCCGCCCGCCTGAATGCGTTCGTCATCAGGCGCCCCGGCAAAGTGGGACATCATGGCGAAACCTTCAGAGGAACCGTAGATGCCGGAGAGCACCAAGCGGCCCCCCGTGGCCTGCGAAGCCAGGTCGCGAGCAAGGACCGCATTGTTCGTGAAGTCCGCTGTCCATCCCTCGGTCCATGTCGTGGTCGGCGTGACCTTGCCCGTCTCGAGGACACCGATGAGCATGTCATCAGTGGCCTTCATTCGGGTGACGCCGTGTTCGGCAATGGCAACGGCGACGGCGTGCACGTCCCACGTTTCGTGGAGCACGGCAGTACCGCCAGCCAGGATCGTGGCCGCCGCGGTCGAGAAGCCAAACGTGCCGCACAGTGGCACGCCAATGAGGACAACGGCCTCGGCCGTGTAGCCGAAGGCTTCGATCGCGTTGAGATGGTGGACGACCACCTGCGACTGATCGTGCATGGCGATCTTGGGAAACCCGGTCGTGCCGGATGTGGTGAAGCCGATCAAGGGATCGGAGAGCTGGCCCGACGGAGCCGAACGCTCCGTTTGTGTGCGGGCGCCAACATCCGGTTCGTCCCACACCTCGACCGAACGTTCGAGCTCGGAGAACAGCGCCCAGCAGTCGAGACCGAGGAAGTCACTCGGGGCAATCACTGCGTCGATTTCGGCAACCCCCAGCAGGTGATCCAGCTCGGCCTTGCGGAAGCGAGTGTTGAGGCCGAGCACGCCGACGCCGAGGTGCGATGCTCCGAGCACAGCAACGAGCCACCCCACGCGATTCGGAAGAAACGCACCGATCAGATCGCCTCGCTTCAGACCTCGAGCAGCCAGCGTCGTGCTGAACGCGGCAGCGGCCTGGCTGAGCTCGGCATGGGTGAGCGACGCGCCCTGTTGGTCGATCACCGCGACCCGTCCTCCATGCGCCGCTGCCGCCGCGGCGTGAGCGGCCCAGAACGAGTCGAAACCGGGTGCGGGGCCGTCATGCATCCCTGTTGTTTGTCACCTCAGCACCAGATCGTCAAGACTGAACAGCCATGTACGACCTGGTGGTTCGAAATGGCACGGTGCATGACGGTCGGGGGAGCGCCCCCATTCAGGCCGACG
>CALKTH010000136.1 GCA_937997485.1 uncultured Acidimicrobiales bacterium
GATCACTCCTCACACCGATTTCGAGGCGCAGGTGTATGTGTTGACCAAGGAAGAGGGTGGCCGTCACAAGCCGTTCTTTGGTAACTACCGTCCGCAGTTCTATTTCCGGACCACGGATGTGACCGGGACGGTGACGCTTCCGGAAGGTACCGAGATGTGTATGCCGGGTGATAACACTGAGATGTCGGTGGAGTTGATCAATCCGATTGCCATGGATGAGGGACTTCGGTTCGCTATTCGTGAAGGCGGCCGCACTGTTGGTGCTGGCCGTGTCACCAAAGTCACCCAGTAAGCATCGTCCTTCGCTAAGCAGCGTCATTCGCTAGAAATCACGCAGAACGAGCCCGAGGCATCGCCTCGGGCTCGTCTCGTTTTCCCACTAGGGTCTCCGCAGGGGATTGCGCGTAACCGTCTGGGCACGTGCAGGGTCATATCGGAGGACCAATGCGTGAAATCGATGAACTCATCGAAGAGGCAAAGGGCGGAAGCCACGTTGCATTCGAAGAGCTCGTCCGGCTCACGTATCAGGACACCTACACCCTTGCCTATCGCCTCACCGGCGACGAAGAGGATGCTTCCGACGTGGTGCAAGAAACCTATCTCCGAGTGCACAAGGGGCTGAAGAAGTTCCGCGGCGACGCACAGTTCAGCACCTGGCTCCACCGCATCACCGCGAACTGTGCCAACACGTTCCTCGGTCGCCGAGGTCGCTCTCGAACCGACGAACTGCCAGAGGACTCCGCCATTGTTGATCTCAACCCGCAGGTCGATCCGGCCTTCCGGGCCGACGTTGGCGACCTGCGGAGCCAGCTGACCGACGCCCTCCGCACTCTGCCTCCGAAGCTTCGGGCCGTCGTGGTGCTGCGAGACATCTACGACCTGCCCCACGAATCCATTGCTGATGAGCTCGGAATCACCGAATCGGCGGCCAAGGTGCGCCTGCACCGAGCCCGCAAGCGTTTGCGCGAACGCCTGTATCCGCTGAATGAGGAAGGCACAGACGACGGAGAGGTCGAAGCTCGTGCGGTGTGACGACGTGAGCGTGCTGCTTGCCGGCAGCGCCGACGAAATCGAAACGCTGGCGAAGCCTGCGGCGCAACACCTTGCCTCGTGTCTCCGGTGTCAGGCCGAGCTGGCCCAGTACCGCAAGCTCTTGCGAGTCATGAAAACGCTGCGGACCGATCTCTTGAGCCCAGGCGAAGACCTTCTCACCGATGTGCTCGAGCTCGTCCGCCCTCCCGCCACGGTCCATTCGCTGCACGGAGGCAAGCGAGTCAGCGGTCGAGGAGCGGAGCGCCGCCGGGCCTACATCGGCGGGATCGCTGCAGCGGCCACCGCCGCTGGTGCTGGCGCCATTGTCCTGGCCACCCGTATCGGTGGTTCCAAAACCCATCTGGCCAGCTGAGGAACCGCAGCCGCCGAGACGAATTCTGCTGCTAGCCTCGGTCCGTCCGAAGGGCACTAGCTCAATTGGTAGAGCACTGGTCTCCAAAACCAGGGGTTGGGGGTTCGAGTCCCTCGTGCCCTGCAAGGGTGACTCGGCTGGTTCGATCCAGCGTGAAGAGTCGCCGCAGATTCCCGTTTCCGTCTTCCCGAGGCACTCATCCATGGCCATGAATCGCGAGCAGCGCCGCTACCTGCAGAAGCAGGGGCAGGTTGATGCCGAAGGCAACCCGGTCACCACCCGGCGAGACGCTCGACCCGCGGCGCCCGTCGAGCGAGTCGGGCCAGCCGAGTACATCCGGGAAGTCCGCACCGAGCTGAAGCGGGTCAGCTGGCCCTCTCGCAGCGAGGTCATCAACTACACGATCGTCGTGATGATCACCCTGATCGTGCTCACCGCCTTCATTGCCGGACTCGATTTCGTGTTCGGTGAAGCCATTCTCGAACTCCTGAGGCTCGCCTGATGTCCGACGAAACCGAAGTGCTTCCCACCGACGAGGCAGCACCTGAAGAGGTTGTTGAAGCTACTGAGGCTGCTGACGCCGGCGACGCTTCCGAGGAAGCGCCCGCAGCTGCCGAAGACGTAGCTGCCGAAGACGATGCCGCAGAAGCTGAGGCTGGCGACGCTCCCGAGGCCGAAGAAGAGGAAACCCCGGCACCACGTGCGGTGTCTCCGTACGACCGGCCCGGTCGTTGGTACGTGCTGCACACGCAGTCCGGCTACGAGAACAAGGTGCGCTCGAACATCATCGCCCGCACCACTTCCATGAACATGGAAGAGCGGATCTACGAAGTCGTCATCCCGATGGAAGACGTCGTCGAATTCAAGAACGGCAAGAAGGTCGTCGTTCAGAAGAAGGTCTTCCCCGGCTATCTCCTGTGCCGCCTCCGCCTCGATGACGATTCCTGGTTCGTTGTTCGCAACACCCCGGGCGTCACCGGCTTCGTCGGAGCTGGCAACAAGCCCTCCCCGCTGCCCCGTCGCGACGTCGAGAACTTCCTCACCGTGAAGGAAGACGGCGAAGACACCACTCGCAAGGGCCGTCCCCGTCTCGAGTTCGAGATGGGCGAGACCGTGCGAGTCAAGGAAGGTCCCTTCGCCGACTTCCAGGGCGAGATCGTGGAGATCAACGAGGACCAGCTCAAGGTCAAGGTGCTCGTCAACATCTTCGGTCGTGAGACCCCAGTCGAGCTCGAGTTCGCCCAGGTCGGCAAGATCTAGCTCGGCAAGACCCACCTGTCGCATCAGCGCTGACTCGCACTCCGCTCACGTGCGGGGCGCGATCTGATTCAGCGCCGATAGCATCCCTAGTCGCTCTCAGCGCGGACCGCCGCGCACAAATCGAAGGCATCGTGCTCATGGCCAAGAAGCAAGTAATGGCAGTCGTCAAGATCCAGATCCAGGCAGGCGCCGCATCGCCGGCCCCGCCCGTCGGTACCGCACTCGGTCCGTATGGCGTCGCGATCATGGATTTCTGCAAGGAATACAACGCCAAGACCGAATCCCAGCGCGGCGACATCGTCCCGGTGGAAATCTCGATCTTCGAAGATCGCACCTTCAGCTTCATCACGAAGACCCCGCCCACCAGCCAGCTCATCAAGAAGGCTGCTGGCATCGCCAAGGGCGCCTCCGATCCCAAGCGCGACCGCGCTGGATCCATCACCCTCGCCCAGGCCGAAGAGATCGCTCAGGTCAAGATGCCTGATCTCAACGCCTACGACCTCGAAGCTGCCGTTGAGCAGGTGAAGGGCACCGCCCGTCAGATGGGCGTTCGCGTTCGATAAGAGTCAGTCGGCCAACGGCCGTCGACGTTTTTCGAAGTCCACAACCACATACGGCTACACCGGGAGGACCTCGCCCGGTGGCCATACCAATGAGGGAGCCACATCATGGCAAAAGGCAAGAAGTACATCGACGCTGTCAAGCGGTACGACCGGGAACACCTCCATTCGCCCTCTGAGGCCATGGATCTGGTGAAGACCCTCGCGACGGCGAAGTTCGACGAGTCGATCGACGTCACCATCCGTCTCGGCGTCGATCCCCGCAAGGCCGATCAGATCGTCCGCGGCACCGTCGCACTCCCCGCCGGCACCGGCAAGACCGTCCGTGTCGCCGTGTTCACTTCGAACAGCGAATCCGCCGCTGCGGCCACCGAAGCTGGCGCCGACCTCGTCGGTGGCGAAGAGCTCGTCGCCGAGGTTGAGGGCGGCATGCTCGACTTCGACCTGGCGATCGCCAGCCCCGAGATGATGCCCCAGGTCGGCAAGCTCGGTCGTGTGCTTGGCCCCCGTGGTCTCATGCCGAACCCCAAGACCGGCACCGTCACCCCCGACGTCGCCAAGGCCGTCGAGCAGTTCAAGGGCGGCACCGTCGAGTACCGCACCGACCGCTACGGCAACATCGCCGTGTCGATCGGCAAGGCCAGTTTCGAGCCAGCCGACCTCATGCGCAACTTCGCCACGCTCGTTGACGAGCTCAACAAAGTGAAGCCGGCCAGCGCCAAGGGCCGTTACTTCCTCAAGTGCAACGTCTCGCCCACCATGGGCGCTGGCGTCAAGATCGATCCGTCACGTGTGACGGAATCTGCCTGAGGCCACTAGCCTCAAAAGTCGCAATCGAAGCTCTCGCCAAAGACGTTCGGTGTCACGGCTCACCTCCGGGTGAACCGGGTGCAAATCCGAGTGAGGCGATCAGGAACCACTCTCTTCACACCTCTCTCGATTCTCGAGTCAGACGTGCGTTGGTGATGGGTGCCGGTCGACCCCGTTTGAGAAATAGGGCGTCGACTGTGAAACCCAACCAATGCCCGGAGCCATGGGCTCCGAGCCTGAGACATTGAGAGAGGAGGTGCAATGGAAGAAGCACGACCAGAGAAGGTCGCCATCGTCGACGAAGTTCGCGAACGGCTTGCGGGCGCCGAGGCTGTCATGGTCACGGAATACCGTGGGTTGACCGTGGATGCGCTTTCCGAGTTGCGGGGATCCCTGCGACCCGCCGGCGGTAGCTACAAGGTCTACAAGAACACCCTCGTCCGCCGCGCAGCGGAAGACAAGGGTGATGAGTTCATCGAACTCCTCGTCGGACCGACCGCACTGGCATTCACCGAGACGACGCCCGAGGGCGAACCGGGCGATGTGGTGTCGGTGGCGAAAGCCATCAAGGATTTCGCCAAGGGACATCCCGAACTGATCGTCAAAGGTGGCCTTTTCGAAGGCCGTTTCATTGACGCCGACGGCCTGAACAAACTGGCCGAGATTGAACCTCGCGAGGTGCTGCTGGCCAAGCTGGCTGGCGCGATGGCTGCCCCGATGACCCAGTTCGCTGGGCTCCTCCAGGCGCTCCCCCGCGACTTCGCCTACGGCCTCAAGGCCCTCATCGATCAAGGTGGCGCCCCGGGTGCCCCCGCCGATGCGCCTGCCGCCGAAGAAGCACCGGCCGAGGAAGCACCCGCCGAAGAGGCACCTGCTGAAGACGCAGCTGCTGACGAGGCAACCACAGAAGGCGATTCCGCCGAAGAACCTGCAGCCGAGGCAGCCGCCGACGCCGCACCCGAAGAAGAGACCCCCGAGGCTGACGCTTCGGACGCAGAGAGCGAGAGCTGAAAATGACCAAAGACGAAATCCTCGAAGGTATTGCAAACATGTCGGTGCTGGAGCTTTCTGAGCTCCTCACCGAGTTCGAAGAGAAGTTCGGCGTGACCGCCGCTGCTCCCGTGGCCGTTGCTGCCGCCGGTGGCGCTGCTCCCGCCGAGGCTGCTGAAGAGAAGACCGACTTCGACGTGGTGCTCACCAGCGCCGGCGACAAGAAGATCCAGGTCATCAAGGCCGTGCGCGAGATCACCTCGCTCGGTCTCAAGGAAGCCAAGGACCTCGTCGAGAGCGCACCGGCGCCCATCGTCGAGGGTGCGTCCAAGGACGACGCCGAGGCAGCCAAGGCCAAGATCGAAGAGGCCGGCGGAGCCGTCGAACTCAAGTAGTCGCCCGCGGCACCAGCCGCACCAGCGATTGCAATCGATCTGATCTGCTCGCAGATCTGATGTCAGAGGACGACCCCGGGCTTCCGCTCGGGGTCGTCCCGCGTCTGCCCTCCCCACCCCTCCTTCGCGCCCCCTCCCTCACGCCCTCTCCCCCACCGCCGTCTGGCCGAAATTTCGTGCCCAGCCCACCGTTCCGGTGGGGTAGTGCTGCAAGAACTGGCCCGAGGTCGGCGTGCGCTGCGGTTTCGGCGAGAGGCGAGGCCAGCCTCGTCTCGCTGCGCCGCTCTCGGGGCGCATAGTCTCACCGACATGCCTGGACTCCTTCCCGATGTCGACCCTGACGGCCTGCTCGAGTATTCGGTCGTGTACACCGACCGTGCCGTCAACCACATGTCGCAGTCGTTCCAACAGGTGATGAACGACATCTCCTCCGCCCTGAAGACGGTCTACAACGCCGCCTCAGTTGCCGTGGTGCCCGGAAGCGGCACGTACGGCATGGAAGCCGTCGCCCGCCAGTTCGCCACGGATCAGCACGTCATGGTTATTCGCAACGGATGGTTCAGCTACCGCTGGACGCAGATCTTCGAGGCCGGTGGCATCCCATCGAGCGAGACGGTGCTGATGGCTCGCCGGGCAACCGAGGGGTCCCAGGAACCGTTCGCTCCCTGTCCGATCGACGAGGTCGTAGCCACGGTCGCGGAGGAGAAGCCGGCAGTCGTGTTCGCTCCTCACGTGGAGACCTCGGCCGGGATGATGCTGCCCGACGACTACATTTCCGCCGTCGCCGAGGCGGTCCATGCCGTTGGTGGACTGTTCGTGCTCGACTGCATCGCCAGCGGCACGGTGTGGGTGGACATGCAAGCCACTGGCGTCGATGTGCTGATCAGCGCACCGCAGAAGGGGTGGAGCGGCTCGCCGTGCAGTGGCCTGGTGATGATGAGCGAGCGGGCCCGGGCCGCGATCGAGAACACCACGTCTTCAAGCTTCGCCGTCGATCTGAAGAAGTGGCTCCAGATCATGGAGACCTACGAGGGTGGCGGCCACGCCTATCACGCGACAATGCCAACCGACGCGCTCACAGCCTTCCGAGACGTCATCGTGGAGACGCAGGCCATGGGCTTCTCCGAGATCAAGCAGCAGCAAGTTGCACTCGGGGCAGGCATTCGCTCCGCCCTCGAGGAGCACGGTTTCACGAGTGTGGCGGCCGAGGGTTTCCAGGCCCCGGGTGTCGTCGTTTCCTACACCGATGATCCCGGGATCAAGAGTGGTGCCAAGTTCGCGGCCCAGGGCATGCAGATCGCGGGCGGCGTTCCTCTTCAGGTGGGCGAGGGCGACGACTTCTCCACCTTCCGCATCGGGCTGTTCGGTATTGACAAGCTGCAGAACGTCGACCGGACCGTGGCCAGCTTCCGATCGGTGCTCGAAGCGCTCTGACCCTCAGACGGCACGGATCACAGACCAGCGGCCGACACGGATTCAGGCGTAGCGGTAGAACCCGCCCTCGGAGTTCAACACTTGGCCTCGCATCCATGCTCCCTTCTCTGACACCAGAAACTCCACGAGGTCGGCCACGTTGTCAGGAAATCCCCACTCACCATCGGGGAACATGTCGGCGATCTTCTGTCGGAAGTCGCCCGTTGCGTACCCAGTGTCGACCGGGCCGGGATTGATGCAGTTCGCCACGATCCGATGCTCGGACAGCGCCCGGTCGACCGACGCGGTCATCTGGTGGAGCGCTCCCTTGGTGACTGCGTAGGCGAGCTCGCCATGCATGGGTTGCAGGTGCTGCCCACTGGTGAACCACACCATGCGGCCGGTCGGTGCCTCACCCTGCGGTACAGGTGAGTGCACCTCGGCGAAGTGTTGAGCCAGCAGGATGATCGAACGCACGTTGGCCGCCCAGCAGCGGTCCAACTCGAGCGCGTCCACACCGGCAAGGCCGTGCTTTGAGCTTCGGGCGTGGGTCGCAATCACGATGTCGAGTGACCCGTGCGCGGCCACCACCTCGTCGACCAACTGGTGGGGAACGTTGGGGTCTTCGAGATCGTGACGGTGCACCTCGAAAGGCATCGAGCTGAGCGGCTGCTCGCCCCAGGGCATCTCCGCATCGTGGGCAGGCCAGCCCGTGGCGAAGACGGTGGCTCCCAGGTCGTGCAAGCGGGTGGCGACGGTGGCAGCGATGCCGATGTCCCGAGAGACTCCGGTGACGAGGGCGACGCGCCCAGACAGCGGTAGCCCTGCTGGCATCATTGGGGGCATCGAAGGGTCAGAAGACGGTGCGGGTGTGGGCATGGCAAGAACTCCTCAGATCAAACGAACGGTGAACGATTCGGATCGAGCTCAACCTGCCACGCCGCAGAAGGTAACTCACCACGTCACTCCCTCGCCACCAAACCCGGGTTGGTGGCGGGAGTGATGAGCGCCAGGGAGTAACTCCGTGAGAGACGAAGCGCCCTAGCGCTGAGGAACGGCAAGGGCCCAGTCGGAGATCTGGGTGTCCTCGGCGCCGGCATCAGCGAAGTTGTCGTCGTTGCGAGCCTGCATGAATTCACGCCAGCTGAACGGTCGATAGCGAGGGCCCTCTTCGGCGAGCTCAGGAATGGGTTCCACCATGGCGCCCTTCACGGGATTGAAGAACAGCGGGATGCTGAAGCGACGCGTCTCGGTCATCGGCACCACGCGATGCACCGCCGCGACGTAGCGGTCGTTGGTCCACACCTGCACGGCATCGGCCAGGTTCACCACGATCGTTCCGGGGCGAGGCTCGACGTCGATCCACTCGCCGTCACGAGTGCGGGTCTGGAGACCGCCGACGTCGTCCTGGAGCAGCAGCGTCAGGACACCGGGGTCGGTGTGGTAGCCGAGGGCAGTTGGACCGAGATCGGCCAATCCCTCCCGCTCATCCTCAGGGACGGGGTCGCCCACGGGATAGTGATTGAGACGCACCGTGCTGAACCGCGTTTCGCCGGCAATCGCCGCCCCTTGCTCCGAGGTCAGCCCGAGCGAGCGGTGAAGAAGCGCACATGTCTCATGGGCGAGCTCCGCAAACGAGGCATGGAACTCAGCCATCAGCGAGCGGAAGCCGGGAAGCTCACCCTCGGTCGGCCATGCGTTGAACTCTTCCATCCGGCCGTCAGTCGGATCGCCGTAGTCGAAGACCTGCTTGTGATCTCGCTTGCGCTTTGTCAGCTCTCGGTCGTTGTAGCCAAAGGGACTGTGCTCATGGCGGCGCACGCTGTTACGCAACGCATCCGGGGTATCGAAGAAGCGAGCGGCCTCGGTCCACATGCGTTCGATCAGGTCGTCCCGACCGTGGCCTTCCAAGAGAAAGAACCCGTGGCTGCGACACGCCGCATCCAGTTCCTCCATTGAGGTGGCCGACGGGTTCGAGATGTCAACGACAGGAACGCTCATGTCCATAGCCTCGCATGACATCGCCGAGAGGCCGAATCACGGCGCGAACCCCAACGGCCGGCTACAGCAGATTGGTTTCCCCGAAACGGCGTAGCGCTGTCGCCAATGCTTCACGAGCGTCACCGGGTGAGGGCAGCACATCGATTGCCGCAACGGAGGTGTGGATCTGTCCTCGCGCCTGGAAGAGCTCCACCTCGTTGCCTGCCGCACGAAGCGCTTCGGCGTAGGCGTTGCCCTCGTCGCGCAACGGGTCGAACTCGGCCGTCACGATCAGCGTGGGTGGGAGCCCGGAGAGGTCCTCGGCGAGGAGCGGCGAGATGCGAACGTCGGAGCGGTCGGTCGCATCGATGTAGTGGTCGTAGAACCAATCCATCAGCCCCTTGGTCAGGACGTAGCCATCGCCGTTGTCGTTCATCGACGGCCGCTCTGTAGATGCGTCCGTTACCGGCGTGAGCAAGACCTGGCCCCGAATGGTCGGGCCCTCCGTTCGGGCCGCCTGAGCGACAACGGCGGCGAGATTTCCACCCGCGCTCCAGCCCATCACCGAGACACCGTCGCCCCGACCGCCAAGGTCGGCGGCATTGGCCGAGACCCATTCCAATGCGGCGATCGCATCGTCGACCGCCGCCGGAAAACGAGCCTCGGGTGCATGGCGGTAGTTCACCGACACGATGATCGAGCCCGATTCCACGCACAGGTATCGACACAGCGGATCGTCGGAGGTGGCGCTTCCGAGCACCCAGCCTCCTCCGTGGTAGTAGACGACGACCGGATGTGGCCCGTCGGTGGCGGGCCGGAACAAGCGGTAGTCGAGCTCGGCGCCATCGCCGCCAGGGAAGGTGCCGTCGACGATCTCGCCGACCTCGGGACCGGGGGGCGACATCGCTCGAGATGCCTCCATGAATTCTCGGGCCTCGGTGGGGGAGAGCGACTCGATCGGCGGCAGGCCCATCTCGGCCATGGCTTCGAGCATCAGCTGCACGTCGGGTTGGACGGGGCGAATGATCCCGTCGTTCTCGATCTCACCGCCAGGCCCCGATCGAGCGAAGCCGAGGTAGTCCTGAGCGACGACGTCGTCACAGATTCGTCGATACGTATCGACGCCGCCCACGTACGGGAGCACGACTCGAGGTTTGCCTGGCACGTTCGCTCCCATGTACCAAGAGTTGGCGAGAGGGAGCAGCGTGAGGTCGGCGAAGTCGATCACGTGCTGACGCCATGCCGACTGTGCAGTCGGCATGGCCTCCATCGTGGCCAGATCGTTCTTGTCGAGGTGGCTGATGGCGTCGCAGATCCAATCCACGTGCTGCTCGATCGACACCACCATGTTCGACAGCACCGAGGGACTCTGGGGGCCGGTGATCATCCAAAGGTTGGGGAAGCCCGTGGTCATGAGGCCGAGATAGGTCTCGGGCCCATCGGTCCACGCATCGGCCAGGGTTTGGCCGTCCCGACCGCGGATGTCGACGCCGACGAGGGCACCGGTCATTGCATCGAAGCCGGTCGCCATGACAATGACGTCGAACTCGCGGTGCCCGGACTCGCTTTGCAGACCTGTTTCGGTGAACGCCGTGATCGGATCGGCGAGAAGATCGATCAGATGCACATGCGGCAGGTTGTACGTCTCGTAGTAGCCATCGTCGAGGCAGGGTCGCTTCGTGGCGAAGGGGTAGGTGGTCGGGGAGAGGATGTCGGCGACCTCGGGGTCATCGACGAGGTCGTGGATCTTGCTGCGGATGAAGTCGGAGATCGTGTCGTTGGCGGCAAGGTTGGTTCCCAGGTCGCTGAACTTCGTGCTGGTTTGGAACAGGCCACCGGTTGTCCAGGCCTCCTCGTAGGCCGCCACTCGCTCTTCGTGGCTCACGCTCAACGCGCTGATCTCGGATCGGGGCACGGTGACCCCGGCACGTGACCACTTTGCGGCCTCTCGGTACGCCGCCCGATCAGCCGTGATCGCGGTCACCTTCTCATCCGGGTGCGGTCCGTTGTGGGCGGGCAATGAATAGTTCGGGGTGCGCTGGAAGACAGTGAGTTCGGCCGCTTGCTGGGCGATGAGCGGGATCGACTGGATGCCCGACGAACCCGTACCGATCATGCCCACCCGCAAGCCGCTGAAATCGACCGGCTCGTGGGGCCAGCGGCCGGTCACGTAGATCGGCCCCTTGAACGAATCAGCGCCGGGGTACTCGGGTTCCTTGGGAACGGAGAGACAACCGGTCGCCATC
Organism: uncultured Acidimicrobiales bacterium; assembly: GCA_937997485.1. Classification (GTDB taxonomy): domain Bacteria; phylum Actinomycetota; class Acidimicrobiia; order Acidimicrobiales; family SZUA-35; genus SZUA-35. The sequence goes on from CALKTH010000136.1 coordinate 11,060, forward strand.
ACGTGATGGCGGCAGGAGATGGTGCGCTCGCCGTCAGGTCCGGTGACGTGCACCTGCCAACGTTGCGCGTCGGCGTCCCACTCCGCTCGATCCATCCGAGTCGAGAAGGCAATGTCCCGGCGCAGATCGAAACGATCGGCCACATGCTCCAGGTAGGAGAGAATCTCGGGCTGGGTGGCGTACCGTTCCTTCCACTGCCACTCGGCGTCGAGATCAGCATCGAAGCTGTAGGAGTAGTCGATGCTCTCCACATCGCAGCGAGCACCGGGATACCGGTTCCAGTACCAGGTGCCGCCGACGCCTTCGCCCTTCTCGATGCCCTGAGCGGTCAGGCCCATTCCTCGGAGTCGGTGCAACAGATAGAGCCCGGCCATGCCGGCTCCCACCACCACGACGTCGACGTCAGTCTTCTGTTCGCTCATCAGCTCATCCCCTTGGCCGGCGCAGCGCCGCGTCGGTCCCAGCGTCGAGGTTCCCACAGGCCATCGATCCAGAGCCAGCCGACACGATCGCGCACCGCTTTCGCTGATCGGCGACGGAAGAACTCATGCCGGACTGGGCAGAGCCGATGGATGGAGAGGCCAGAGTCCATGGACAACGAGCGTTGCCGCCCGAAATCTTCTCGTTGTCGTCGTACGAAGTCGGCGAACTGTGGGTGCAGCGCCCGTTTCACATCACGAAGAAGCCCCGGGATTGAGGGTTGGAACCCGAAGGAGTTTGAGGCACAGTTTTCCCCCGAAGACGAGCCGGAATCAGCGTTACAGCTCGCCGACATGGTCGCGAGGTGCTTGACCTGGGGCCTTGGTTTCCTTACCATCGCCGCCGCAGCCCCCGTGGGATGGTTGTGGCCTCGTCGTGCCCGCCATATGCTTGCCGGAACCGTGCTCGCGCCTTTGTGCTTTCTCGACCCCAGAAATCTGTTTTCCCGGTCTACCGAACCGCTGATGACAGACCATGAGTTCCTGCAAGTTGCTACTGGATCCACGCGCGCTGGTTTTCCGATGGCTCGTGCAACTCCTGGTGGTGTCCTTTGCCTGCTCGCACTCTCCCACGCGATCGCTACTCATTCGGCAAGCTTTCGGAGGCTCTCGAGCTTCCGGATCTGATTGCTGTACAGAAGCAGTCGTTCGAATGGTTCCTCGAGGAAGGCCTTGCAAACGCCTTCCGTGACATCAGTCCAATCACTGATTTCACCTCCACGCTTCAGCTGGAGCTCGAATTCGATCCTCACGACGAGGACCTGAAGCCGTATCCGAAGTTCTCGGTCGAAGAGTGCAAAGAAAAGGACATGACCTACGCGGCGCCGATCTTCGTGCGCGCTCGGTTCATCAACGCCTCGACCGGTGAGATCAAAGAGCAGACCGTCTTCATGGGCGACTTCCCCATGATGACCGACAAGGGCACATTCGTCATCAACGGCACCGAGCGTGTCGTGGTGTCGCAGCTCGTCCGCAGCCCTGGCGTCATCTTCCAGCCTGGTGAGCGTTTCCGTCTGCGTAACCTCAGCAAGCACCAGATGGTGACCGGCACCATTCACCCCTACCGCGGTGAGTGGATGGAGTTCGATGTCGAGCAGAAGCCCGGCAAGGACCCGACCGCTGGTGTTCGCGTCGCTCGCAAGCGTCGCCTCAGCCTGTTCACGCTCCTGCGTGCGCTCGGCTTCGACGAGGAGAACGCTCCCGGTTTCCTCGACTCCTTCGTGAACCACTTCGACTTCCTCGAGGGTCAGTGGGAGAAGGACCGCGAGATCGCGCCAACCCGCGACGAGTCCCTCATCGAGATCTACAAGCGTGCCCGCCCGGGCGAGCCGCCCACGTTGGAGGCTGCCCGCAGCTACCTCCAGAACGCGTTCTTCGAGAACCGCCGCTACGACCTCTCTCGTGTGGGCCGCTACAAGCTGAACCGCAAGCTCGGCCCGGAGCTCGTCCGTCTCCAAGAGATGTTCCCGATGCTCTCCAGCGTCGAGGCCATGGAGATGCCCGACGACGACCAGTCGGTGCTTTCCCGCTCCGAGGTCCTCGCGGCCGCCACCTACCTCCTCCACCTCATGGTGGCCGAGCCGGGTTACCGCCTCGACGATCAGGACCACTTCGCCAACCGGCGTGTGCGGTCTGTCGGCGAACTCATCCAGAACCAGGTCCGCATCGGCCTGTCCCGGATGGAGCGCGTCGTCCGTGAGCGCATGACCACTCAGGACGTCGAGGCCATTACGCCTCAGACTCTGATCAACATCCGTCCCGTGGTTGCGGCGATCAAGGAGTTCTTCGGAACCTCCCAGCTGTCGCAGTTCATGGACCAGATCAACCCGCTGTCGGGCCTCACCCACCGTCGTCGTCTCTCGGCGCTCGGACCGGGTGGTCTCTCCCGTGAGCGCGCTGGCTTCGAAGTGCGAGACGTTCACTTCTCGCACTACGGCCGCATGTGCCCGATCGAGACCCCTGAGGGTCCGAACATCGGCCTCATTGGCTACCTCTCGAGCTACGCCCGGGTGAACGCCTTCGGATTCCTCGAGACCCCCTACCGTCGCGTTGTCGACGGCAAGGCCACCGACGAAGTGGTCTTCCTCACCGCTGATGAGGAAGAGGAGTATGTGGTGGCCCAGGCCAACGCGCCGCTCCAGGCCGATGGTTCCTTCGTCAACGACAAGGTTCTGTCTCGTCGTTCACCGCAGGCCGCTTCGCTGCGAGACCTCAAGCTCCAGCTCGAACGAGACATCTTCTTCGGCGCCACCACCGAGATCATCTCGGCCACGCCGGACGAGGTCCAGATGATGGACGTGTCGCCTAAGCAGATCGTTTCGATCGGCACCGGCCTCATTCCCTTCCTCGAGCACGACGACGCCAACCGCGCCCTTATGGGAGCGAACATGCAGCGTCAGGCTGTGCCGCTCCTCACCGCCGAAGCGCCCTACATCGGAACCGGCATCGAGAGTCGCGCCGGCCACGACGCGGCGGACACCCTCGTCGCCATCGACGATGGCGTCGTACTCGACGTCGACGGCACCCAGATCACCGTGGAGTACAAGAACCACGGCAAGAAGATCAACCGTCTGCACAAGTTCGAGCGATCGAACCAGGACACCTGCATCAATCAGAAGCCTCGCGTTCTGGCCGGGCAGACCTTCAAGGCTGGCGATCTCCTCGCCGACGGCCCGTCGACGGATCAGGGCGAGCTCGCTCTCGGTAAGAACCTCGTCGTCGCCTTCATGCCGTGGGAGGGCTACAACTTCGAGGATGCCATCATCCTCTCCGAGCGTCTGGTGCGGGACGACGTGCTCACGTCGATCCACATCAAGGAACACGAGATCGATGCTCGTGACACCAAGCTCGGACCGGAAGAAATCACTCGGGACATCCCGAACCTGAGCGAGGACATCCTCGCCGACCTCGACGAGCGCGGCATCATTCGCGTTGGCGCCGATGTTGGCCCGGGCGATGTGCTCGTCGGCAAGGTCACGCCCAAGGGCGAGACCGAGCTCACCCCCGAAGAGCGCCTCCTGCGGGCCATCTTCGGTGAGAAGGCTCGCGAAGTTCGAGACACCAGCCTCAAGGTTCCGCACGGCGAGGTCGGCAAGGTCATTGACGTCAAGGTCTTCAACCGGGATGACAGCCACGAGCTGCCCCCGGGTGTGAACCAGCTCGTCCGTGTCTACGTCGCTCAGAAGCGCAAGATCTCGGTGGGCGACAAGCTCGCCGGCCGTCACGGCAACAAGGGAGTCATCTCCCGCATCCTGCCCGTGGAAGACCTTCCGCACATGGCCGACGGCACCCCCGTCGACATCATCCTCAACCCGCTCGGCGTGCCGTCCCGCATGAACATCGGTCAGGTGCTCGAGTCGCACCTGGGCTACGCCGCTCGTTGGGGTTGGAACATTGATGGTGATCCCACTGGCCACGAGCCGATGCGCGGTACCGAGAACAAGACCCGCCCGTTCACCACTCCCTCCACCCTCGTCAGCACCCCGGTGTTCGATGGTGCGAAGTGGGACGAGAAGGAACTGTCCGGCGACAAGCCGACCATTCAGGACATCTTCCGCAACCTCAACCCTGAGGCCAAGGACGGCACCCGCCTGATCGGCGACGACGGCAAGGCCACCCTGTACGACGGCCGCACCGGCGAAGCCTTCGACAACCCGGTCATGGTCGGCATCATGTACGTGCTGAAGCTCAGCCACATGGTCGACGACAAGATCCACGCCCGCTCCACCGGCCCGTACTCCATGATCACCCAGCAGCCGCTCGGTGGTAAGGCCCAGTTCGGTGGTCAGCGATTTGGTGAGATGGAAGTGTGGGCCCTCGAGGCCTATGGCGCCGCTTACTGCTTGCAGGAGCTGCTCACCATCAAGTCCGACGACGTTCTCGGCCGAGTCAAGGTCTACGAGGCGATCGTCAAGGGCGAGAACATCCCCGAGCCCGGCATTCCCGAGTCCTTCAAGGTGCTCATCAAGGAAATGCAGGCGCTGTGCCTCAACGTCGAGGTGTTGGCCGAAGACGGCCAGGAAATTGAGATGCGGGAGCTCGACGATGAGCTCTTCCGCACCGCCGAGGAGCTGGGTATCGACCTCAGCCGCCCCGAGCGTGGAACTGACGAAGACGATGCGGCTCGTGCAGCCGGTCGTCGATAGGGGAACGGGACATCATGCTTGACGTCAACGATTTCGATCAGCTGAAGATCGGTCTGGCCACCGCCGACTCGATCCGTATGTGGTCCAACGGCGAAGTGAAGAAGCCGGAGACCATCAACTACCGAACCCTCAAGCCGGAAAAGGACGGACTCTTCTGTGAGAAGATCTTCGGTCCTCAGAAGGACTGGGAGTGCGCCTGCGGCAAGTACAAGCGTGTGCGTTTCAAGGGCATCATCTGCGAGCGTTGTGGCGTTGAAGTCACCCGCTCGAAGGTGCGTCGTGAGCGCATGGGCCACATCGAGCTGGCCGCTCCCTGCGTGCATATCTGGTACCTCCGTGGCACCCGTTCCTGGCTCGCTTACCTCCTTATGGGCACTCAGCCCCGTGAGGAACTGAAGGCCAAGCAGCTCGAGAAGGTCATCTACTTCGCAGCTTCGCTCGTCACGCATGTGGACGAGGAGAAGCGTGATGAGGATCTCCCGAACATCGAGGCCGAGGTCATCGCCGAGCGCGAGGCGATCATCAAGGAGATGGAGCTCCGTCTCGCTGAAGAGCACGAGATGCTCGAGAAGGAAATCGCTCAGATGGAGAGCGACGGCGCCAAGGACAACGAGATCCGCGCCCGCCAGAAGAGCGCTGACAAGGACTTCGCCGCCACTCGTGAGCAGTACGAGATGGAACTCGACGTTCTCGATCGTGCCTTCGACGAGTTCAAGGACCTGTTCGCCCGCAAGATTCTCGAAGACGAGATGCTGTGGCGTGAGATGGCCGATCGTTGGGGCGAGTACTTCGAGGGCGGCATGGGTGCCGACGCGATTGCTCAGCTCATCGAGCGCATCGACTTCGACGAAGAAGAGATCAAGCTTCGTGCGGCCATCGACCCCGAAGAGGGTGTGAAGCCGCTCAGCGCCCAGCGCAAGCAGAAGGCCATCAAGCGCCTCAAGATCGTTGCGGCCTTCAACCGCCGTGACGAGAACGGGCGTCGTCAGAACGATCCCCGAGCCATGATCCTCGACGTCGTTCCGGTGATCCCGCCGGAGCTGCGCCCCATGGTCCAGCTCGATGGTGGCCGCTTTGCGACCTCCGATCTCAACGACCTCTACCGTCGTGTGATCAACCGGAACAACCGTCTCAAGCGGCTCCTCGATCTCGGCGCTCCCGAGATCATCGTGAACAACGAGAAGCGGATGCTTCAGGAAGCCGTCGACGCGCTGTTCGACAACGGTCGTCGTGGCCGTCCTGTGACCGGGCCGGGCAACCGTCCGCTCAAGTCACTGTCCGACATGCTCAAGGGCAAGCAGGGTCGCTTCCGTCAGAACCTTCTCGGTAAGCGAGTCGACTACTCCGGCCGTTCGGTCATCGTGGTCGGCCCGACCCTCAAGTTCCACCAGTGCGGCCTACCCAAGATCATGGCCCTCGAGCTGTTCAAGCCGTTCGTGATGAAGCGTCTGGTCGATCAAGAGCTGGCGCAGAACATCAAGTCGGCCAAGCGCATGGTCGAGCGTCGTCGTCCGCAGGTGTGGGAAGTCCTCGAAGAGGTCATCCAGGAGCACCCGGTCATGCTCAACCGTGCCCCCACGCTCCACCGTCTCGGCATCCAGGCCTTCGAGCCCGTGCTGGTCGAGGGCAAGGCCATCCAGATCCACCCGTTGGTCTGCACCGCGTTCAACGCTGACTTCGACGGCGACCAGATGGCTGTCCATCTCCCGCTGTCCGCCGAGGCGCAGGCCGAGGCCCGTGTGCTCATGCTCAGCGCCAACAACGTGCTCAGTCCCGCTCACGGTCGTCCGCTGGTCACCCCGACCCAGGACATGGTCATCGGCTGCTTCTACCTATCCGAGATCGTCGACGATGATCCGGATGCGAAGCTCCAGACCTTCCGCCGCATCGATGTGCTCGAGCGGGCCTACGAGGCGGGCGAGATTGGCCTTCACCAGCCGATCTACTGGCGCCACCCCGATCTGCTGCTCACGCCGGCCAACGGCAAGGCAGCCGAGTACGCCCGAACCACGCCCGGTCGTGTGTTCTTCAACGAGACCCTCCCCGAGGGCTTCCCGTTCCAGAACCACGTCATCAAGAAGCGTGACATCGGCGTGATCGTCGACGAGCTGGCCACGGGTTACCCCAAGGCCGTCGTTGGTGCCACCCTCGACAAGCTCAAGACCGTGGCGTTCCGCTTTGCGGCTCGCTCCGGACTCACGGTGTCCGTGGACGACGTCCAGACGCCGGTCGAGAAGAAGGGCATCCTCGACCTCCACGAGGGCGAGGCCGAGAAGATCGAAAGCCAGTTCCGGAAGGGCATCATCACCGACGGTGAGCGGCGCCAGAAGGAAGTGGAGATCTGGACCCAGGCCACCGACGAAGTTCGTGACGCCATGGAGGTCAACCTGAAGTCGAAGCGGTTCAACCCGATCGACATGATGGTGGGCTCGGGTGCTCGAGGAAACATGATGCAGGTCCGCCAGATTGCGGGTATGCGAGGCCTCGTGGCCAACCCTCGAGGCGACATGATTCCTCGTCCGATCAAGTCGAACTTCCGTGAAGGACTTTCGATGCTGGAGTACTTCATTGCTACTCCGGGTGCCCGTAAGGGCTTGGTCGATACCGCGCTTCGTACCGCTGACTCCGGCTACCTCACCCGTCGACTCGTCGACGTCGCACAGGAAGTGATCATCAACGATCGCGACCCGTTCGAAGAGGGCCGGGCCGTTCGTGGTCTCATGCTCGAAGACGTCAAGCCTGACGGGTACTACAACAAGGACACCGGTGCTCCTTCCGACACCAGCGATCCTGATGCCCGCATGGTTCGCACCTACCTCGAGACTCGTCTCTACAGCCGAGTCCTGGCCGACGACCAAACTCTCGTTGATGGCACCGTGATCCCTCGGGGCACGATGGTCACCGAAGAGGACATGGAAGCGCTCCGCGATGATCCTGAAATCACGCAGGTGCGTGTGCTGTCGCCGCTGACCGACGATTCCCCCGTGGGTATCTCTGCTGCCAGCTACGGCACCTCACTGGCCACGGGCAAGATGATCGAAGTCGGCGAAGCCGTCGGTGTTATCGCCGCTCAGTCGATCGGCGAGCCCGGTACCCAGCTGACCATGCGTACCTTCCACACCGGTGGTGTGGCTGGCGGCGCCGATATTGCTGGTGGTCTCCCCCGAGTTGTGGAGCTCTTCGAAGCCCGCAGCCCGAAGGGCAAGGCCACGCTCGCTCGTGTCTCCGGCGTGATTCGCATCGCCGAAGACGAGGGCAAGGGCAAGGTCATCACGATCGTCACCGACGACGGTGAAGAAGACGTCTACACCGTGCCGCTGGCTGCTCGCCTCGAGGTCGTCGAAGGTCAAGACATCACCGCTGGTGAGTCCATCGTCGACGGTCCCCGCGACCCCAAGGAACTCCTCGAGATCCGTGGTATCCGTGAGACCCAGCAGTACTTGGTCGAGGAAGTCCAGAAGGTCTACCGAGATCAGGGTGTGTCGATTCACGACAAGCACATCGAGCTCATCGTTCGTCAGATGACACGCCGTGTTGGTATCCACGAGCCAGGCGAGTCCGACTTCCTGCCGGGCGAGCGTGTTGATCAGTGGCAGTTCGCTGATGCCAACAAGCGCCTCGTGCAAGAAGGTGGCCGTCCCGCCGAAGGTCGTCCCGAGATCATGGGAATCACCAAGGCCTCGCTGGCAACCGATTCCTGGCTCTCAGCGGCCTCCTTCCAGGAGACCACTCGTGTGCTCACCGAAGCCGCCATCGAGGGCAAGTCCGACTCGATGATCGGCCTCAAGGAGAACATCATTATCGGCAAGCTCATCCCGGCCGGTACCGGTCTGATGCGCCACCGTGACGTGGGCACCAGCGCCCCCGACTACCAGCCGATGTCGTTCTACTCCTCCGAGGGTGAAGAGCAGGAGCCCGCACAGTGGCTCGCCTCCATCGGT
>CALKTH010000137.1 GCA_937997485.1 uncultured Acidimicrobiales bacterium
TGGCATACCGACGTCACCTGCGATGCGATTCCCCCGTTGGCCTCGGCGCTCTACATCACCGAAACGCCTGAGTGCGGCGGCGGTGACACGCTCTATGCCGACATGTACCTGGCGTATGAGTTGTTGTCGCCGGCGATGCAGCTGTTCCTCGAAGGTCTGACGGCCGTCCACGATGGCGGGCTTCCCTACGTCGGTGCGTACGGGTCGACGCCGCCCGAGGGCGGCTATCCACGCAACGAGCATCCCGTCGTCGCAGTGCATCCCGTGACGGGCAAGAAGGTGCTGTATGTGAACAGCGGTTTCACCTCTCACATCAAGGGCCTGCGGCGATGGGAGAGCCGGGCGCTGCTCGACGCGCTCTTTACCCACATCGCAACGACGCCTCGACTGCACTGCCGCGTGCAATGGGAACCGAACACGCTGACGTTGTGGGACAACCGCTGCACCCAACATCACGCCGTGTGGGACTACCACCCGCACAGCCGGTATGGCGAGCGAGTCTCCGTCGTTGGCACCGAGCCGCCAACAGGTATCTGACCAGCTCAGCCCACCGCTCGGCCTGGCAAAGCCCGCGGTCTGCGTTCTTTGACCGGAGCGTGCGATACTCCCCGGATGGGGGATGAGCATCGAAAGTCTGGGCACATGAATCTGCTCGGGCCGATACCGGCGCTGACGACCTCGACGCATCTCTCGTCTTGCCCGACCGCAACGGTCCACCCCTGATGCTGCCGACCGGAACGGTGACCTTCCTCTTCACCGACATCGAGGGATCGACCGTGCGTTGGGAGGATTCCCCGGCGCAGATGAGAGCCGCGCTGGATCGTCACAACGCCATCATGCGAGACGCGATCGAGCGCCACGAGGGCGTGCTGTTCGAGACCGCGGGCGACAGCTTCGTTGTTGCGTTCGAATCCGCGCCGCCGGCACTCGCCGCCGCCGTGTGGGCCCAGCGTGAACTCCAACAAGAGACCTGGCCGTCCGAGATCGGCGCGTTGCGCGTCCGGATGACCCTCCACACCGGGCCAGCTGAGATGCGCTCCGATGGCTACTCCGCCCAACACACCCTCTCCCGACAGGCTCGCCTCCTTTCCATCACCCATGGGGATCAAATCCTGGTGTCGGACGCAGCGCACAGCGCGCTGGGGAACAGCGGGCCCGACGGGGTGGAGCTGCGCGATCTGGGCGAGGTGTGGCTCAAGGACCTGATCGAGCCGGAACAGGTCTTCCAAGTGGTGGCCTCCCGGCCGCCGTGGTCACTCCCGGCAGAGTTCCCGCCGCTGCGGAGCGTCCGTGCGCAGTCCCCCAACTTGCCGACTGCGCCGATTCCGTTCATTGGTCGAGAACACATGCTCGACGAAGTCACCCGGGCCGTGACTGTTGGGTCGAGTCGGGTCACCACGCTTCTGGGTCCGGGCGGCATGGGCAAGACCCGCTTGGCCCTGCGCACAGCGGAGCGGGTACAACACCATTTCGCCAACGGCGTCTACTTCGTGGACCTCGCCCCGGTCACTGAACCAGCCCTCGCCATGTCGGCCATCGCTGCAGCAATTGGCGCCGGCGATGAAGTGGGGAGCGATACTGCAGCGCTGGCGCAGCTACTCCGTGACCGCGAGCTTCTGCTCGTGCTCGACAATCTCGAGCAGGTGATCGACGTTGCCATCGATGTCGCGGAGCTTCTTTCGTTGGTGCCAGGCCTGCGGGTCTTGGCGACGAGTCGGACGCCGCTGCGCATCCTCGAGGAAGCGGAGTATCCCGTCAGCCCTCTCGACCTGCCTGCGCTCAACGACGAGGCAAGCGTCGAGACGATCGCCCAATCCGACGCGGTTGGCCTCTTCGTTGCCCGTTCGAAGGCCTCCAGTCCCGACTTCCTTCTGGCGGCTGACAACGCAGCCGATATCGCTGCGATCTGCCATCGGCTCGAAGGCATTCCCCTGGCGCTCGTTCTGGCCGCTGCCCGTTCGAGGGCACTCACACCTGCGGAGATGCTCGAGCGGCTGGAGCATCGGCTGAGCATGCTTACCGATGGTGCCCGTGACCTCCCCGTTCGTCACCAAACGCTGCACGACACCGTCGAGTGGAGCTACGACCTGCTCGACGAAGCCGAACGCTCCCTCTATGCCCGCCTCTCGGTTCATTCCGGAGGCTTCCGACTCGATGCGGCTGAGGCGATCGCTGATTCGCTCGATGTCACCGCCGGAATCGAAGCACTGCTCGATGCCAGTCTGATCCAGTCGGTCGAGACGGCTGACGGCGGAGTCAGATATCGAATGCTCGAGACGATCGGCGAGCATGCTCGGGCCAAGCTTGATGAGGACGGCGCCGCCGCCGACACGGAGAACCGACACGCATGGCACTTCCTCCAATTCGCCGAGGAGGCAGCGCTCCAGCTGGAGGGCGAGCACATCGCCGAATGGGGAGCGCGGCTTGATGAGGAGCACGACAACGTTCGCGCCGCCCTGGGTCGGCTCGATCGCAGCGCCGAGCAGGGCGACCCCCACGCGATCCGGTCGTTGGTGCGCATGGCGGCGGCGATGGGCCTGTTCTGGCTCGATCGCGGGCACCTGACCGAGGGGCGAGGCCACCTCGAACGCGGCGCCAAGCTCGCTCAACATTGGCTCGACACCGCACGTGATGACACTGAGCGCTCCGCAGCGTGGCAAGCATCGGCGGAAATCGCCGATGCCCGCGGACTCATCGCTCGGCGCCGCAACGAACTCGTTGATGCTCGGCGTTGGATTGAGGAGGCGATCCAGGGCTACCGCGCCTCGGGCGATGCCGTCCACGAAGGACTGGCGCTGATCTCGCTTGGCACCCTTTCGTTCCACGCAGGAGATCACGATGAGGCTCGAGTGGTCTACAACCGAGGGCTGGCCCTGTCGCGCTCGGCCAACAATCGCAACACCGCCTCGGCGCTCCTCTCACTCGGCAACCTCGAGCGCGACGCGGGCAACCACGAACTCGCCCGATCGCTCTATGAACAGAGCCTGGCGATTGATCAGGCGACCCATGACCTCATCGGCGAGAGCGTCTCGATCAACAATCTTGCAAACCTCGCGCTCTCCGTCGGCGAGTTCGATCGGGCCCGAAGCCTGCACATGGAGAGTCTCGAGATCCGTCATCGCGTCGGCGCTCGGATGATGCTGGCCGAGTCCATGGTCGGCATTGCCTTGGTCGAGGCAGCAGCAGGTCGCCTGGACCGAGCCGCTCGGTTCATCGGTTTCGCCGAAGGTCTGGCCGAGCTCGCCGGTGGTGAGTTCGATCCGATGGAACGCCGCCTCCACGCCCAAGCGGTTGAGACGTTGAGCACCGGGCTCGATCAGGACACATTCACAACCGAACGCAAGGCCGGTCGGTTGATGACCGACGCCGAGGCGGTCGAATACGCCCGCTCGTCCTGACCACGATCAGCTCGATCGAAAGAACCCACGAATCCCAAGTCTCGGACGTCCGAAGCAGGAGACTCTATGCGTCGAGCTCGGTGAAGAGCGTGAGTTGGAGACCGGCTGCTGCGTCGACTCGGCTGTTCGATGAGCGCCACGGAGTCTCGACCGGTCCGCCGATGAGTGAGGCTCCGTTCGCAACGAGTCGATCGGTGACGGCCGCCGTGTCATCGACTTCGAACGCGAGGCGAATGTGCGGCGAGACCCGTCGCCCGACCTCGATCTCGTCGATCATGTCGACCTGCGCCGGGTTCGCTAGCTCGAGCGTGGCTCGACCGGCGTCGAGAATCACGACCCGTGCGTCACCATCGCCCTCGAATGCGGCGAGCTCTGTAAGGCCCAGAACATCGCGGTACATCGTGAGAGCATGTTCGAAATCTTCGGCTTCAACCACGACACGCAGCTGATGCACGGCCGGCGAGGGAGATGTCATTCGCCAACGCTAGGCCGTGCTGAACGGCGAGTGTCAGCCCTCCTGCTGTCACGCGTGCAGAACCAGCAACGCAACGGTTCAAGCTGATGCTTCTTGGCCCCGAGGGGCTTGCTGACTGCGATGCTCAATCGCCTTCGTTCGATGCTCAGCCTCCAGAGCTCGGGCGAAGCGGACAATCAGAGACGGGGAACGGCATCTCCATGCACTTCTGCCTGACTTGGAGATACACGGCGATCCCCTGCAGATAGGGAAGGCTCAGCTCTTCGTTGTTGTCGCTCTCCTGGACCCGGAACGACGGCGAAGTCCCTGGCGGTTCAGCGGCACGAATCTGAGCGTCAGCTCCGCCTGTGCTTGTCGCAATCGTGACGGCCACGAATACAGAGCCGGCGACGAGTCGACGCAGGCGTGTTGAGCGGGATGTGATGGACATCGGGATCTCCTCTGTTGGTGGAGCGCTCTTTGTGCTCCACCACTCCTGACCGCTCAGCACCCGTCGCCTTACACGAGCACCGCCCGGTCTTCGCTGCTCCGATATTTTCTTGGAGGCTGGTCCATGGGCCGGACGGGGCAGCGTCCATCGCGCCCGAGCTAGGGATTGAGTGCTGCGTTGGAGGCGTTCACGGCGACTCACTCACCGAGGTACTCCCCGGTCTTGCCACAACCATTGCCAACGTTCATGGTCCGAGCACTAGCGTTCCCGCCATGCGCAACCTGCCTTCATGAAGCCTTGTTCGGAGAGCGAACAGACCAGGGCAGCCCGATGACGTCGAGATCGTCGACCGCCGGGTTGCTGCTTGTGGTGGACGACAATCGCGTGAACCGGCTCGTCCTTCAGAAGGCGCTGGAGGCCCTCGGCCATGAGACGGTTGCCGCTGTTGACGGGGAGGCGGCGCTCGCACTGCTCGAGCAGCAGCCGTTCGACGCCGTGCTCCTCGACATCGAGATGCCAGTGCTCGATGGCTTCGGCACCCTGCAGCGCATCAAGGGCAGCGCACCGCTCCGACATCTGCCGGTGATCATGGTGTCCAGCGTGGACGACATCGACAGCGTCGTGCGATGTATCGAGCTGGGTGCGGTCGACTATCTCCAGAAGCCATTCAACGGAGCCATTCTCCGGGCCAGAGTCGATGCCGCTCTGGCGGAGAAACGGAGCCGCGACGCCGAGCTGGATCTCCTTCTGCAAGTCGACCGTTTGGTGGACGCGGCCGAAGCGATTGAGAACTCGACCTTCGAGGTTTCGACGCTCGAACCAGTTGCGGCGCGCACTGATGCGATCGGCGGCCTGGGTCGTGTCTTCATGCAGATGGCGGAGCGGGTGGTCGAGCGCGAACAGCGGCTTGCTCGCCAGATCAACCAGCTAAGGAGAGACGCGGCCGTTGCGACGCGCGCTGCAGGTTCTCCCGCCATCAACAGGCTGGCGAGCTATCTCGCAATCGATCGCCGCATCGCATTGGCGGAAGGCCGACAGCTCGAGCCGTCGACATCTGGCGCCGTCCTGCTCTCCGATGTGAGCGGCTTCACCGCCGCCGTGATTGCTCGCTCGGAGGAACTGGGAAGCGATCGAGGGGCGGAGGAGCTACTGAGTGATCTCAACGATTTCTACGACCGATGCGTCCAGGCGATCCATCACTTCGGTGGCGCGGTCGTGGGGTTCGCCGGGGACGGCATCACCTCGTGGTTCGATGATCGCCACGCATCGGTTGATGCCATCGGCGCCGCAGTCGCTGCGGGGCTCGAACTTCAGGCGATCGCAGCGAACAACGATGCGTTCGCCGGACTGAAGACCGCCGTTGCTGCGGGACGGGTCCACCGCCTGGTTCTCGGCGACGCTGATCATCAGCTGCTCGACGTTCTGTGGGGCGCTCCGGTCGCCGAGGCAACCGCAACCGAGCGCGAAGCGAAACCGGGGGAAGTTCTGGCAGCTCCGAGCGTGGCCAACGAGCTCTTGGCTCGAGCCGATGTCCACCTCGACGAGGAGAACAAGAACCGGTCCGGAGTGGCGGTTACTCGCGTCGAGAACGTCGAGCGGCACTCGAATCCATGGCCGGCTCTCGACTTCGAAGCACTCGGTCCCGAACACCTCCGCCCCTGGCTCATCCCCGCTGTCTACGACTCCGTACTGGACGGTCAGCCCGGCTTTCTTGCTGAGCTTCGGAGCACCACAGCGCTCTTCGCCAACATCGAGGGAGTCCGAATCGAAAGCCCCGACGGCACGGCCCGTCTCGACCGCCTCGTCCGGTGGATCCAGTCCGTGAGCGATCGACACGGTGGCTCCCTACTTCAGCTGACACCGACCGAAGCCGGCGGCTACTTCTACCTCTGCTTCGGCGCCCCGCGAGCGGTACCAGACGATGCCGGTGCAGCGCTGGCCTGCGCCGTCGAACTCGTCGAGACCCCAGCCGAGTTGGACGTCGGCCCCATGCGAGTGGGCCTGGCCCGGGGTCCAATGCGGATTGGCGGCTATGGCGGTGCCGACCACACGACGTATGGCGCCATTGGAAGACAGACAAACCTTGCCGCCCGCCTCATGCAAACAGCACGCCCGCGGACCATCCTCGCCGACGAGTCGGTACTCCACGCCAGCGGGCGACACGGCGACTTCGAGCCGGTCAATTTGGGCCCGCTCAAGGGAATCCAGGGCACGCCATGCGTCTTCCGATTCGCCCGAATCAACCTGACGTCTGCGCTCGACGACCTGGAACCAGCCCTCGCTTCCACTGCGAAGATCGCCAGCATCTTCCCGAGCGAGTTCGAACCCAACGTCCTCAGTGCCCTGCATCTTGACGACTCGAGTTCGATGTCCGGAACGATCTCGCACGCAATGGAGAAACGCCTCGACGGTTTGTGCCGCGCTGGCATCCTGATGCGCTCCGCAAGCAGCTACGTCTTCGCCGATCAGCGTCTCCGCCGCGAGGCGCACGGTCGCCTGCTCTACGCCCAACGACGAGCCCTCCATCGAGCTGCACTCGACTACCTCAATAGCTCCCAGTCATCGCAGGGAACAGATCCGGTGGCGTGGCGGCGATCGCTGGCCCATCACGCCGAGCATGCCGAGGATCACCAAGCCGCTGCTGCGCTCTATGAGCAGGCGGCCGAACTTGCACAAGAACGCGGTCGCACGAGCGAAGCACTCGAGATGCTCAAGGCCTCACTCCGTTTCGAGCTGGGCGACCGACCCGCAACCTGACGCGCCCACCACCAGCGCGTGGAAGGATGGTTCACATGTCGGAGCCGATTCTCGATGTTGCCGTAGTCGATGAGCTTCAAGAAACTCTGGGTGGTGATCCTGCGATCCTGGAGGAGCTGATCGGCACCTTCATCGACGATGCGGCCGAACTGGTGGCCAGCGCGAAGAGCACCGCATTCGATGACGCCGACGGATTCCGGCGAGCCGTTCACAGCTTGAAGACAACCAGTGCAACCTTCGGCGCCAGCAAGTTGTCCTCCATGTGCCGGCATCTCGAGATCGGTGCCCGAGAAGGGGCCACCGTGCAACCCGAGGATCTCGACGCACTGGCCGCAGCGAGCCAGGAAGCAACCTCGGCACTCCAGCGGCTGACCAACGGAAACTGAGCTGCAGTCGAGGTCAGTCGCTCAGTCCACCGCGTGGAGCTTTCGACACCGCTGAAGTGCGCTGACCAGCTCGTCCACCCGGATCGGCTTCGCCAGATAATCATCCATCCCGGCGTCGAGGCAGGCCTCTCGATCGCCAGCCATCGCGTTCGCCGTCATCGCGATGATGCGTGGCCGGAGCTCGTCGTTCGCCGTCCGGCGCACGATCTCTCGAGTCGCCGCGAGTCCATCCATCTCGGGCATCTGCACATCCATCAGCACCACGTCGTACGCCCCCTCCATCACCGCATCGACGGCTTGTCGCCCATCGGGCACCACATCGGGCTCGTAGCCGAGCTGGCCGAGAAGTAGCACAGCGAGCTTCTGGTTCACGATGTTGTCCTCGGCCAGAAGCATGCGAAGCGGATTCTCGACGCCGAGCTTGGTGGACACCTCCGGTTCGTCGGGCGGGAGTTGGATGATCGTGCCTTCGTCCGACGGAAACACGCTGCCGAGCGTCTCGAAGAGCACGTGATGCTTCAACGGTTTGGTCATCGTCGCAGCGAAGTTGGCGCGCTCGGTGTTTCCCTCGGGAACCGTCACTGATGAGAAGAGAATGACGGGAAGGTCGCTGGCGTGAGGAATGGCGTGGATCGCTCGCTCCAGATCCATGCCGTCCATGCCGGGCATGTTCAGATCGGTGATCACCAAGTCGAACGGCTCGCCCGAGCTGATCCATTCCACCGCCTCGAAGGGATCTGCTGTATCCCGAACCCGCATGCCCCACCGTTGGCACTGCAACCGCAGGATCCTGCGATTGGTCGCATTGTCATCAACAACGAGAAGGCGGCGATCTTGCAGCGCCGGCATCACAGACGGCTCTCGTTGTGGCAAGGACGCAGCCGGCGCGGCTGGAGCGGAGATGCTGAACCAGAACGTCGAGCCCTCGCCAACCACACCGGTTGACTCTGCCCAGATTTCGCCACCCATCTCCTCGCAGAGGCGCCGGTTGATGGCCAGCCCGAGGCCGGTGCCGCCGTAGCGCCGAGTTGTTGATGCATCGGCTTGGGTGAAGGCCACGAAGAGTGCATCCATGCGATCCGGCGGAATACCCAGGCCGGTGTCCCGCACCGAGAAGACGAGTTCACCGACCAGAGAGCCTCGCCGCACGACCACGGCGATTTCGCCCTCCTCGGTGAACTTCACAGCGTTCGACAGAAGGTTCAACAGGACCTGCCTCACCCGGCCGGCATCGCCGACCACCGCCTCGGGAATGTCGAGGAGCTCATAGGTCAGCTCGAGATCCTTCGTGGCGGCGCCCACTGCGGCGATGTCGAGCGCTGACTCGACGACAGCTCGCACGTCGTAGGGCTCGTCTTCGAAATCGAGCTTGCCTGCCTCGAGTTTGGAGAAGTCGAGAATGTCGTTGATCACCATCAGCAGCGCCTCGCCACTGTCGTGAATCAGCTCGCCATGATCTCGTTGCTCTTCGTTGAGATCGCTCTGCAGAAGCAGGCCGGTCATCCCCAGCACAGCGTTGAGCGGAGTGCGGATCTCGTGGCTCATCGTGGCGAGGAACGTGGCCTTCGCTTGGGCGGCTGCCTCCGCCTCCGCTCGTGCGGCCACCGCTCGAGCATGATCTGCCTCGCGCAAGGTGGCGACGATCACGGTGAAGGTCATGATCACGAGATTGAGCGAGAACGAGATGATGCCGACGACGAAGACCGGGCCAGCCAGCAGGAGCGCCACGATGCTCGTGAAGATGGCGACGACGAAGACGAGGATCGTGCCTCGGAGCTGCAGAAAGATCGTGGCAGTCAGAACTGTGATGGCGTAGCCGAAGTTCATCGGTCCGGCCGTCTGCGGATATTGCCAGATGAACAGCGTCATGAAAACGCCGGTGCACACGATCATCACCCACGCCCCACGGCGGAACGCCACGGTCCGACTGAGGCGGTAGGCAACGAGCAAACCCAGCGCTTCGCCCGCCACCAAGCCCGTGCCGATGGGCCCCAAGGAGATCGAGGGGTCCGGGTACCTGATGCTGGTGAACACACTCGCCATCGCACCGATGGTGCAGATCACGAACATGGCCAACGTCACCGAGACCAACCGGTTGGCCGTTGAGAACTCGTCACCCGGAGGAATGTCGGTTGCGGGCCGGGTGAGCTGATCGATCGTGGACTTCAGACGAGGCCACCAACCATCTGCCGTCGACGGCACGCTCCCGTCTACTTCGAGCGATGTCGCGCCTGGTGTAGCTCGTGTGCCGGTCATGCCGAACCTCTCACAACCCCGCAACCTTGCGGAGTCGGGGCCCGTCGAGCACCACGATGGACTTGCGATCGGTCCTGATCATCTCCTGCCGCCGGAACCGCCCCAGCACCTTCGCCACCGACTCCCTCGATGCCACAGCCCAACTCGCCAACTCGTCTTGGGAAAGTCCAACGGCGATGCGAACGCCGTCGTCGGCTTGCTCGCCGTGAAGATCGGCCAGCTCGCACAAACGGCGGGCGACACGGCCGACCACGTCGTGAGAGCCGTACTCGACCCGCATCTGCACGGCCTGCTCCAAGCGCGCAAGAACAGAGCGGAGCAGAACCAACGCAGCTTTGGGATGTTCCTCGAGAAACCGTTCGAAGTCCCGGACGGTGAGGACTTGGGCCACGACGGGCTCGAGTGCTTCCACGCTTGCGGTTCGAATGGAGTCCTCCGGACCCAGTGCGGCGATCTCGCCGATCAACTCACCCGGGCCGCGGAGCGAAAGAATCAGCTCTCGCCCTTCGAGCGTGGTGGCGAAGGCCTTCACCTTGCCCTCGAGAAGCACGATGACCGTGCCACCCGGTTCGCCTTCCAAGAAGAGCATCGCCCCGGCGCTGAATCTCCGACGCCGCCCCATGGAGCGCAGTGTTTCGATCGCAGCGGGCTCGAGTCCGTCGAAGAACTCTCCTGCCCCATTCGTCGTCTCGCTCATGTTCGGCATCTCCCGAGACGGGACTGTACACACCCGTTGTTTGCGGTGGTAGCTGCTTGTTGCCCTTTGTCCCCGGTGGGTAGAGGCCTCTCCTTGCCTCCACGCAAGCGGCAAATGCGAACTGTGAGTTTTTACACAGTCGGGGTGTAGCCGATGCCGGAGACCCCAGAAGCGTGTGGCCTCAGGATGAAGTTCATCACCGAGCCGCAGGGGTTCGGAACTGAACAAGGAACACTCCAATGAACCGCATCACCCGCACCATCGCTTCCACCCTCGCTCTTGCCGTAGCTTCCGGCGTGCTCGTGCTCGGCGCTCCCGCCGCCGGAGCACAAACAACGAACGACTCCTACTCCTCACCCACCGTCCTGCCCTCACAGCCCACTGGCCAAGTCGCCGGTAGCAACCTCGGCGCCACGCTCGAGATCGGCGAACCGGCCCTCGGCGGTAACGGCGGGAGCTCGGTGCACTACAGCATCGTCGCCCCCGCTTCGGGCCCGCTGCGGGTCTCCACCGCTGGCTCCAGCTACGACACTCAGCTCGGCATCGGGACGGGTGACAGTGCCGCCTCCCTGGTGTTGCTGGCTGAGAATGATGACGCCAACGACTCGCTGCAGAGCGAAGTCACCATTGATGCGGTGCAGGGTCAGACCTACCGGATCGTGGTCGATGGTTACGCCGCCGCCCAGGGCGACTTCTCACTCAGCTG
>CALKTH010000138.1 GCA_937997485.1 uncultured Acidimicrobiales bacterium
CTGCATCGCCGGCGACAACAACTCATACGCCAGGTACATGTCGGCATAGAGCGTGTCACCGCCGCCGCACTCAGGCGTTTCGGTGATGTAGAGCGCCGAGGCCAACGGGGGAATCGCATCGCAGGTGACGTCGGTATGCCACGCATCGCCTGCCGTGTAGGGAGAGTCCTTCGTGGTCTTGACGATCAGGATCTCTGGATCGGACTGCCGGGAGTAGTTCATGGGATGGGTGTGCAAATCCCCGAAGTAGCGACCGAATGCCTTGTGCGCCTCTCGATCGAGATGCTGATCCGGAAACGTGAGCACACTCCATGTGGCGAACGCGTCGCGCACGTCAGCAAGCTGCTGATCGGTGAGCGGGAGCGACAGATCGAGCCCATCGATCCGTGCGCCGAGGTGCGGCGTCAGTGACGTCAGCTCGAAACTCGCGTATCCCGCGCCGGCTCGAGTCGTCTCGGAATCGGCGGTTCTGGGTGTGTCGGTAACGCTCACGATCACTCCTCGAGTGCTGGAGCCCGCACCACGTGCGGGCAGGACAACCACTCTGTCACACCGGGCTCTTCGGACGAAGCGGCACTGTCGTCGTGCGCTCTGCTGACGTAGCTTCGAGCAGATGATCGATGAACTCGCCCAACGACCGGGATCGGGCCGCCTGGCAGGAAGAGTGGCGATCGTCGTCGGCGCCGGCCAATCGCAAGGGAGCGGACCAGACGACCACACGATCGGAAACGGTCGGGCCGTAGCGATGCTCTTTGCTCGCGAGGGGGCATCGGTGCTCGCCGTCGACCGCGATGAGGCGTCGGCGCAGGAGACGGTGGACCTGATCGTCGAAGCTGGGGGCAGCGCGGCAGCCTTCCGAGCCGATGTGGCGGTTGAATCTGAGGTGGCTCAGATTCCTGATGTCTGCGCCGAACGCTTCGGGGCTCCCACGATTCTGCACAACAACGTCGGCATCGGTACCGGTGATGGCGGAGTGACCGGGCTCGATCGGGAAGTCTGGGATCGGATCTTCGAGGTCAACGTGACCGGGATGTTCCTCACCTGCAAGCACGTCATTCCTGCAATGCGGGCGGCGGGTGGCGGTTCCATCGTCAACATCTCATCGGCCGCCGCTGAGGCTTCGGCATCCATCGCTGCCTACAAAACCTCGAAGGCGGCGGTCAATGCGCTGACTCACCACTTGGCGACGGCGAACTTCCGCCACAACATTCGGGTGAACGCGATCATGCCGGGCCTCATGGACACGCCGATGGCCATCGGCGGGCAAAGCGAGGCCATGCAGGTCGACCCGGACGACCTTCGGGCGTCCCGAGATCGAATGGTCCCCCTCGGCCGGCAACAAGGGACCGCATGGGACACGGCCTACGCAGCCCTCTATCTCGCGTCGGATGAGGCCCGCTTCGTCACCGGTGTGATCCTGCCGGTCGACGGTGGGCAGTTGGCGAGAGTCGGCTGACACAGGACGGGATCAATGCATGTCCGTCGAATTGACAGCGAAGAGCAAGCAGCAAAGGCTCAGCTGATGGCCGACGTCTTGTTTTGCACCGACACCTTCTGGACCGAGAACGGCGAGCAGATTGAAGGAATTGCGCCGGGGATCGAGACGGTGTTGCTCACCGACGAGCCGGTGAGCGAGGCTGATCTGGCCCGGATCACGATGGCCTTCTTCTCTCACGATGCGTGGCCGGAGCGAGCGGCGTCCTTCTTCGGCGCGGCCACCCGGGCGCCGAATCTGTCGTGGCTCCACACGATGTCGGCCGGAGTCGACAGCCCGGTGTTCACCTCGTTCCTGAAGCGTGGCGTGCGGCTCACTACCTCTTCTGGTTCCAGCGCTCCGCCGATCGCCCGCTCGGTGATGATGTATCTCCTGGCCTTGGCCCGCGATCTGCCCCGCATGATGCGGGCTCAACAGGCAGGCGAGTGGGCCTGGGAGCGATGGACGGAGCTGGAAGGCAAGCGGGTGGCGGTTGTCGGCTACGGACCGATCGGGGCAGAGGTCGTTCGCTTGTGTTCGGCTTTCGGTATGAGTCCGGTGATCGTTCGGCGTGCCGCCAAGGGCGATGAACCCTGCGAGGTCCGGCCACTTGCTGAGCTGATGTCGGTGGCTGCAGAGGTGGACGCCCTTGTGCTCGCACTCCCCCTCAACGAGGACACTCGAGGCCTTGTCGGCGCCGAGGTGATCGCTCAACTTCGGAGCCACGCGTTTGTCGTCAATGTCGGCCGGGGCGAGTTGATTGATCAGGACGCACTGACTGCCGCGTTGGCTGCGGGCGAGATCGGAGGCGCGGGTCTTGATGTCACGACGCCGGAACCGCTCCCCTCCGATCACCCGTTGTGGACCTTGCCGAACGTGATCATCACGCCGCACAACTCAGGAAGCACCGATGGCACAGCTCGGAGGGCGACGGAGTGCTTCTTCACCAATCTGGCAGCTCGAGCGAATGACCAGCCTCTCATCAATGAGGTGACGCTCTAGGGCGCGAGCCCGGTGTCGAACACCGGGTTGGTAGTCCCCGGTTCGTGCTTGTCCAACATTGACAGGGCAGCGGCAGCTGGTGAGGATGGCGCTGGCGCGGTGGAGGGAAAGATGGAAGTTTCCAGACGCCAATTGATGACCGGACTCGCAGCAGTCGGGATCACCGCCCC
>CALKTH010000139.1 GCA_937997485.1 uncultured Acidimicrobiales bacterium
GTGCACTACACACCGGATGAGATTGCTGCGCTTCGCAATGTCACGGTCGAGCAGTTCTTGCGGATCTCCGCCGAGCAACGGCTGCCCAACCATCGTCGTTGGGCTCACGAGCAAGGTCGGATCGTTCCGATGAACACCGAATATGCACCCCACACCAGGGTGCAAACCACACTTCTCGCGACCCTGTGTGACGCCTACGGGTACGACGGGCGTGTTCTGAGCAGTCCGTCGATCGTCCCCGTCGAACCGGCGTACACCACGCCCCAGCCGGATGCCCTCGTGCTTCGAGATGGCGCCGAGGCGAGGTATCCGATCGATGATCTTCGCCCCGTCGATGCCGCTGATGTGTGGGCCATCTTCGAGGTGTGCTCCTCGACGCACGACAAGGATCTGCGGCCGGAGGGGCGGCCCACCGACTACGCCGGCATCCCGCACTACGCCGTACTCGATCTGGATGCCAAGGCCGTGATTGTGCCCGACGGTTACGAGGTGCCGCCCGCTGACCTCCTCGCTGCGATCGAGATCACGCTCGAACGGGTGGACCCCACCGGTCGTTGGACCTTTCCGACGCAGGGTTGATCTGCGAATCAATTTCTTGGCCGAAGCCGACGGGTGATGCGCCGGTCGGCTAGCGGAGTTCAGCTTTGTTGGCCTTCTTCACGGCCTTGATGATCTTGTTCTGGAGCTCGGCGTGCTCGGCTTCATCGAGGGTGCGATCGTCGGCCTGAATGCGCAGGCGGTAGGCGAGCGAACGAGCGTCGGCGCCGATGGCGTCGGACCGGAAGACGTCGAAGAGTTCGACCGATTTCAAGAGCGGGCCACCAGCCTTCTTCATGCTGATGATCAGATCGCTGGCCGGCACCTCGTTGGGCACAACAAACGCCAGATCGAGATCGCTCGAGGGGAAGCGCGAGATCTTCTTGTACTTACTCACGTTGGCCAGCGCGTTGGTGATCGGGGCGACCTGCAGCTGGAGCCAGCCCACTCGGCCGTCGATGTCGAAGGCTTCGAGCACGCCGGGATCAACTTCGCCGACTTCACCGAGCGGGCGGCCTCGGAACTGGATCTCGGCCGCACGCGTGGGATGGAGCCCCGGTCGGGTGCCGTTGACGATCTTCAGGTCCTTGAGGCCGAGCGAGGCAGCGAGCTGATGAAGGAGGTGGACGGCCTTGGTGGCGTCAGCGCCGTCCCAGATGGCAGCAACCCACTCGGTCTCGACGGGAAGCTCCTCGTCAGAGGGAAGGAAGGTCTGACCGACTTCGTAGAGCTTGGCTCCAGGATTGCGATGGGACTGGTTGTAGGCGATCGACTTCAGCAGGCCCGGCAGCATCGAGGTGCGCAAGATGGATTCTTCATGCACGAGCGGGTTAGCGAGGGAGATGCCCACCTCGTCGAGTCCGGCTTGCGCCAGATCGCCAGGGGCAAGGAAGGGCATGGGCATGGCTTCAGAGAAGCCAGCGCCGAGCAGCGTGCGGCGGATGCGGCGACGGCCGAGTTGGTGCTCGGTGAGTTCGCCCGCCTGCTCAGGTGTGGGCACCCGCTTGCCGGACTTCTCGTAGCCGTGGTGACGGCCGATCTCTTCGATCACGTCGATCTCGACGGAGCTGTCCGGGCGCCATGACGGGATACGGACCTGCAACTCGTCGGCAGTCTTTGAAAGCGTCTCGAACCCGATGGGAGAGAGATAGGCCTCGATCGTGTCAGCATCGAGAGCGGTGTTGAGGATGTGGTTGACCCGGGCGACGCGCACCCCGACCTCGGGAGCGGGCTGCACTCCCCCATCCACGATGACGCGGCCAGCGGCCACGGTGCAGCCAGCGAGCTCGACGGCGAGCTGGCAGAAGCGGTCGAGCGCTCGCTCGATACCCATGGGATCGGCGCCGCGCTCGAAGCGAGTGGAGGCTTCGGAGCGGAGATTGAGGCGGCGGCTGGTCTTGGCGATCGTCATGCGGTCCCACACGGCAGCCTCGAGGAGGACGCTGGTGGTGGTGTCGCTGATCTCGGTGTCGAGACCACCCATCACGCCGGCGAGGCTGATGGGTTCGCCGGCACCGTTGCAGACGAGGCCGTCGGCGCTGGTGAGCGTCCGCTGCTGATCATCCAGCGTCGTGAGGGCTTCCCCGTCGTTGGCCATGCGGACACGGATGGCACCGTCGGGCACAGTGTCGAGATCGAAGGTGTGGTTGGGCTGGCCCCGCTCGAGCATCACGTAGTTGGAGATGTCGACGATCACGTTGATCGGGCGCTGGCCAGCGGCTTCGAGGCGGCGCTGCATCCAAGCCGGAGACGGGCCCATCGTGACGTTGTCGAGCACGCGGGCGCCGAAGCGCTTGCACAGATCGTTGTCTTCGATGATGACGGCGGTGCGCTCGGCCGCAGCGGGCTCGGTTTCAGCGAGGGTGACCTCGGGGAAGGCGAACGGCACGTTGAGCTTCGCGCAGAGATCTCGAGCGACACCCGCGACGGAGAGTGCGTCGGGCCGGTTGCCTTCGACGTCGAGGTCGAACAGCACATCGGTTTCGATCTCGAGGGCCTCGATGAGGGTTTGGCCCAGCGAGTGATCGTTCATGAGCAGGATGCCGTCGGCATCCTCACCGACACCGAGCTCGGTGGCCGAGCAGAGCATGCCGTTGGACCACTCGCCACGCAGTTTGCGACGGGCGATTTCCATGCCGTTGGGCATGACGGTGCCGAGGGTGGCGAGGGGCACGATGTCGCCCACGCTCATGTTGAACGCGCCGCAGCAGATCTGCAGCGGTTCGCCAGCGGTGTACTCGGTGCCGTCGAGAGCGGGCAGGCCACCGGTGTCGACCTCGACCAGTTGGATCGAGTCGGCATCGGGGTGCGGATTGAGGCTCAGGACCTTGGCCATGACCACGCCCGCCAGCTCGTTGCCGGTGTGTTCGATGCTCTCGACGACGAGGCCGAGGTTGGTGAGTACGTCGCCCAACGCCGCGGGATCAGCTTCGATGTCACCGAAGCCCTCGGGCGCGAATTCCTTCATCCAGGACAGCAGGATCTTCATGATTCTCTCGTTTCTCTGCGCCGGATCAGAACTGGTTGAGGAAGCGGGTGTCGTTCGAGAACATGTCTCGCAGGTCATCCACGCCGTACTTCATGAGGGCGAGGCGATCGATGCCGAAGCCGAAGGCAAAGCCACTCCACTCCTCCGGATCGATGCCACCGGCTCGAAGCACGTTGGGGTGGACCATGCCGCAGCCGCCCATCTCGAGCCAGGAGCCGTCGTTCATCTGGATGTCGAACTCGGCGGAGGGCTCGGTGAAGGGGAAGTAATTGGGGCGGAGCCGGGAGTTGAAGCTCTTGCCGAAATAGGCGCTCACGAAGGCGTCGATCGTGCCGGCGAGGTCGGCGAGCGAGATGTGGCGATCGATCACGAGGCCTTCAAGCTGGTGGAACACCGGCATGTGGGTGGCATCGGCGGTGTCGCGCCGGAAGACTCGACCGGGAGCGATCACGTAGATGGGCGGCTCCTGATCGAGCATGGTGCGCACCTGCACCGGCGAGGTGTGGGTGCGGAGCAGCGTGGAGCCGGGCTCGCCGTGGTTCACGTACAGCGTGTCGAAGCCGTCTCGGGCGGGGTGCCCCTTCGGGATGTTGAGGGCGTCGAAGTTGTGCCAGTCGGTCTCGGCCTGTGGACCTTCGGCGACGCGAAAGCCCATGCCAACGAAGATGTCTTCGAGTGCTTCCCAGGTTTGGGTGACGATGTGGGCGTGGCCGGCCTCTGCACTGACGGGCACCTCGGTGAGATCGAGACGCTCGGCTTCGAGCTGGGTGGCGCGCTCAGCGGCAGCGAGTTCGGAGCGTCGAGTGGCGATGGCAGCATCGACCTCGCCCTTGGCGCTGTTGATGGCCATGCCGGCGTCTTTGCGATCTTCAGGGGCCAGGGCACCCATGCCCTTCTTGGCCTCGCTAAAGAACCCCTTCTTCCCCAGAGCTTGTCGTTCGAGCTCGGCGAGCGCGTCGAGAGAGTCGGCCGCTTGGGCAGCGGCGACGGCCTCGGCGGCCTGGGTGGTCAGGGTCTCAATCATGGGGCCAGAGCCTAGAGACCGCGAGCGCGGTCGCCTGTCCTTTTCCGGCGCGATCACTGAGAATGCTGGGCGAGCAACGACGCAGCGCCCAGCACCCGCGTGATCTCGGCCGGACTTCGAAGTTCTAGCTTCGGCGTTGGCGGAGGCTCTCGAAGCAGAGCACGGCGCCGGCCGCGGCGACGTTGAGCGATTCGGTAGGGCCAGCCAATTGAATGGTGATCCGACCGTGGGCTGCCGCAGCGGATGCTTCATCGAGGCCATGAGCCTCGTTGCCGAGCACGATGGCGGCGGTGGCGAGATCAACGTCGGCGTAGTCCGTTGCGGCCCTGACGGGATCGCCAGCGCCGTCTGCGGAGTCGACCACCGTGGCTTGAATACTTCGGCCCTGCAGCTCGAGCTGTTCGTAAGCGTCGGCGATCGTGGGGATCGTGATGACGGGGAGCCGGAACCGGGCTCCAGCGGCAGCCCGCACCACTTTGGGGTTCGTGGCGTCGACCGATGCGCCGGCCAGCACTACTCCGGCGAAGCCAGCAGCCTCCGCCGTGCGCATGAGTGTGCCAACGTTCCCCGGATCTCGCAGCTCGGCCAGCACGAGAACCGGCCGGTCAGTGTCGAGCTGGTCTATCTCGTCGGCGGGCATGGAGATGACGGCGGCCACGGGCTGAGGTGTCACCGTGCTGAGGATCGAGGCCAGGCCTCCGGCGTTCACGGTCTCGTAGACCACACCGCCGGCGCCGTTGCTGACGATGGCCTCATCCAGGGAGCGGAAGACCGATGGATCCGCCTCCTCGTCGACGAAGATCTCATCGACGGTGACCCGTTCGGCCAGGAGTGCCTCGAGCACCAGGACGAGTCCCTCCGCGACGAAGGCCCGCTCTTGCGAGCGGACCTTCGCTTCTCGACTCAGCCGCCGAAGCCGCTTGAGTCGTGGGTTCTTGGTGCTGAGAGATCCGGTGCTCATACGTGCACAGGA
>CALKTH010000140.1 GCA_937997485.1 uncultured Acidimicrobiales bacterium
TTCTACGTGATGGACGAAGTCGAGGCGGCGCTCGACGACATGAACCTGCGGCGGTTCCTCAGCCTGATCGAGGAGTTCCGCAAGGAAGCGCAGCTCGTCATCGTGAGCCACCAGAAGAAGACCATGGAAGGCGCCGACACGCTGTACGGCGTCAGCATGAAGCCTGGTGGTTCCTCCAAGGTCGTCTCCGAAAAGGTCTCCGCCCGCTAGTTCCCGTCCGGGCTCTGCGAGCGCCAGCCGAAATTTCGTGTCCAGCCCACCGTTCCGGTGGACTGGTACTGCGAGAACCTGGTCGAGGTCGGCGTGCGCTGCAAGAAGGTGACGCAGCCCTCTTCGGGGAGGCCATTCGGCCGATCGTCGGTCCATTGCTCGGGCGGATGGATTGCCGTCGCAAAGTCTGTGCTCGGGTGAGTGGAGACATGCACGGGGCCGAAGCCGCTGCCGTGTGCACCGGCCGAGCTCCGC
Organism: uncultured Acidimicrobiales bacterium; assembly: GCA_937997485.1. Classification (GTDB taxonomy): domain Bacteria; phylum Actinomycetota; class Acidimicrobiia; order Acidimicrobiales; family SZUA-35; genus SZUA-35. The sequence continues at coordinate 466 of CALKTH010000140.1, forward strand.
CCTGGCCCGGCAGCTCACGACGGGCGAGGACTCGGCCTCGACGCTCTTGCCATGGGCAGCCAGGCCGAAACTGCAGCGCTGAGGGACCTTCCGGTCGTTCTCGCAGCGTCAGCACACCGAAACGGTGGGCTGGGCACGAAATTTCGGCCAGGCGGCGGCGAGGTCCAGGTTTGGGGCGGGGCGGATCCAGGTTTTGGGCGTGTGGTGATCAGGGGAGGCGCTGGAACCAGAGGACGCTGAGGGCCGATGACAGCAACAGCGCGATGAGGGAGGCGGCGATGAACCAGTCGGTCACTTCGCGCTCGGCGTCTTCGAATCCGATGGCTGAGCCGATGTTCTCGTAGACCGTCTCCAGCTCGCCGATGCTCTCTGCGGTGAAGAACGCGCCGCCGGTCGAGTCGGCGATCTGCTCGAGGCTGTCGCCTCCCACGGGCACCGGAATCTCCTGCGGGTCGATGGCCTCGGTCTCCGGATCGTCGTACATGATGAACCCTTCGGCGGTGCCGAAGGCGATGGTCGACACCGGGATCTGCGCCTCAAGCGCAGCCTGCGTGGCCAACAGGTCGGGCCGACCCACCGTGGTGGTGCCATCGGAGAGCAGCACGATGCGGGCGGGGGCTCGGTCACCGTTCTCGTCCGGTGGCACCGAGAGCAGCGCATCGAGGGAAGTGAAGATGGCCTCGCCGATCGCGGTCGATTCGGCAAGCTGGAGGTTGTCGATGACCCGGATGGCGGCAACGCGATCGGTGGTTGGGGGCAGCAGCACCGAGGCCGTGCCGGCGAATCCGACGATGCCCACGTTCAGCGTTTCCGGAAGCTCGGTGACGAAGCGCTTCGCTGCGTCTTGGGCGGCGACGAGGCGGTCGGGCTCAACGTCGGCTGCTTGCATGGAGAGCGAAACGTCGATGGCCACGATGACGGTGGCCCGTTCTCGAGGCACCCGGACGGTGGCGGTGGGGCGAGCGAACCCCGCGGTGAGAATCGAGAGCGCAACAAGGAAGATCGCTGCGGTCGTGTGCCGACGCCAGCCCGGTCGTTTGGGCAGCACGGAATCGAGCAGATCTGCGGAGGCGATGCGGGCGGCGTAGACCTTGCGGCGGCGCTGGAGGAAGGCGTACGCAACGAGTAGAACGGCAACGCCAATGAGGAACCAGAGCCGATCCGGCTCGAGGAAACTGATACCGAAGATCTTCATCGCCGGGCTCCTGTTCCGTTCATCGCCATCATGCGATGGCGGCGGGCGCCAACGAAGCGGACGAGGTCGTCCATCCACTCTTGGTCGGTGCGGAGAACGAGATGGTCGATGCGGGCGGAGCGAAGCGAGTTGGCGATGTCGGCCCGGCGTTCGGTCGCCGCCTTGGCGTAGGCGTCTCGGACCTTTGCCTTGTGCGTCGGGATCTCCCGGATCTGGCCCGTCGCCGGATCTTGCACGGGAAGAAGGCCGACGTTCGGAAGCTCGAGCTCGATGGGGTCGATGACCTCAACGGCCAGCACATCGTGCTTGGTCGCTGCCACTCGCAAGTGCTGCTCCCAGCCGGGGGCAACGCGGAAGTCGGACACGACAACAAGGAGCCCACGTCGGCGAGCCACGCTGCCGAGGCGATGAACGGCGTGGCCGAGATCGGTCACGCCGGACCCGTCGTCGCGAGGCGTCTCGGCCAGTTCATGAAGGATGTGGAGTAGATGCTTTCGGGAGCCCTTGGCCGGGATGATTTTGCTGTCCTCTCGGCCAGCGAACATCGCTCCCAGCCGGTTGCCGTCGCGGTTCGTCAGGAATCCCACGGCGGCGGCAGCTGCGAGCACGAGTTCACGCTTTTCGCTGGAAGCGGTCCCCATGTCGAGTCGGGCGCCCCGATCGAGAAGCAGCCAGGTTTCCAGTTCACGCTCAGCGATGGTCTGGCGGGTGTACGGCGTGTTGAGGCGAGCGGTGACGTTCCAGTCAATACGGCGGACGTCGTCGCCGGGGGCGTAGGCGCGGGTCTCACCTAGCTCGCTGCCATGTCCAGGCACGAGTCCGCGATGGTCTCCGTGCAGGAGACCATCGAGACGGCGGGTCACGTCGAGCTCCAAACGTCGGAGAATCTCTCGTGTCCGGCCCGCAGTGAGCGACTCGGGCGTGATTGTCACGACTGCGGCATCTCGATCGTTGGATCAGTGGCCGGCGAGACCGATGGCGTGGCTCGGGCCGGGGGAGGAGGCGGCGTGGCCGACGGCGCAGGGGAGGGAGCGGGCGCAGGAGGTGGCGCCGGGGCGGGGTTCGAGGGAGCGGTCGTCGACGGACTTGCGGCCCATCCAGGCTCTGGCACTGGGGCGCCGCTTGAAGGGGTGGTCACGGGCGCTGGCGTTGTTGGCGTCGGCGCAATCGAGGGGGCCGGGGCTGGCGGAGGAGTAGCTGCAGAAGTAGCTGGCGCCGGGGTACCAGTGGGCGTTGCCGGAGCGGCAGGTGCTCGATGCTCGACGGGGCTCACCGCAGCGGCGGGCACCATGGCCAGCAGCCGGTTGAGCACATCATCAGCGCTCAGATCCTTGGCCAGTGCTTCGTAGGACAGCATGAGACGGTGGCGGAGCACGTCTCGAGCAACATCGAACACGTCCTGCGGGACGACGTAGGAGCGGCCACGCAGGATGGCAAGCGCCCGGCCAGCAGCGACGAGGCCAAGCGTGGCACGGGGGCTCACACCAAAGTCGATGAGCGGCGCCAATTCGGGCAGCCCGCGCTCGGCCGGCTCACGAGTGGCCATCACGAGGTCCACCGCGTACTGGGCAACGCCAGCATCCACGTAGACGAGATCGGTGGCGGCCTGCAGACGACGCAGGTCGTCGAGCTCCAGGGCCGGACTGGCCTCGGGCATCGAGACGCCGACTCGGCGCACGATCTCGAGCTCCTCAGTGGGGGAGGGGTAGCCAACGGTGACCTTCATGAGGAAGCGATCTCGCTGCGCCTCGGGGAGCGTGTAGACGCCCTCACTTTCCACCGGGTTCTGGGTGGCCAGCACGAGGAAGGGATCTGGGAGCTTGCGGGTCTCGCCGCCGATGGAGACCTGGCGCTCGGCCATCACCTCGAGCAGAGCGGATTGGACCTTGGCTGGCGCTCGATTGATCTCGTCGGTGAGCACGAGGTTGGCGAAGACGGGGCCCCACTCCGTGTCGAACCGTTCCTCACTGGCCTTCCAGATGCGAGTGCCAATGAGGTCCGATGGGAGCAGGTCTGGCGTGAATTGCAGACGGGAGAAGCTGCCGCCGATTGCGGTGGCGAGCGTGGAGATCGCCAGCGTCTTGGCGAGACCGGGAAGACCCTCGAGCAGGATGTGGCCGCGGGCGAGCAGTGCCACGAGCAGCCGCTCGACCATGTGGTCCTGGCCAACGATGACCTTCTTGACCTCGAACAACGCCTTTTCGAGCTGAGCGGCCGCTACCTGCACGTCGAGCGGCGCCTCGGTCACGCCCACATTCGATGACGGAAGGGACGGTGCGCCAGGCGCCGCAATGGCGGATGAGGGGGCGTTTGGAGAGACAGGGGGGAGGGACATCGAGGCTCCGCAGCAGAGAAAAGAAGAAAGGTGTTCGGCAAGTGTGACCGATCGGGCCCCCAGTCAATCGGATCGAGTCGAAAGCCGAACGAAAGAGCCCCTCGTCCTGTCGGCTCGGGAAGCCCTCTGTTGATTCGCTCTGCCCGGTATGGCCGATCTGCTCGTCTTTGCAGATTCTTTCGGTGGGTCCTGCGTATTCTCCCCACGTGCGCATTCTCGTTGTTGACGATGAAGCTGAGTTGGCTGACGCCATTGCTGCGTCTCTCCGCAAGGAGGGATACGCCGTGGATGTGGCCACCGATGGGCAGGGGGCGCTCGATCGACTCATGATCAACGAGTACGACCTCGTCACCCTCGACCTCACGCTCCCCGACATCGAGGGCCGTGAGATCTGTCGCATGATCCGCACCGATCCGCAGTTCGACCCCCAGACCCGTGTGCTCATGGTGACGGCCCGGGACGAGATCGATGATCGCATCGCCGGTCTCGACGATGGTGCCGACGACTACCTCGTCAAGCCCTTCGCCCTTCGTGAGCTGTCTGCTCGTGTGCGCACGCTCATGCGTAGAGAAACCTCTGGCGCCGACGCTGTGCTGCGATCGGGCGAGCTCGAGGTCGACACAGCCCGTCACACGGCGAAGTGGAAGGGCGAACCGATCGATCTGACCACGAAGGAGTTCGCACTCCTCCGCTACTTCATGTCCCACCCCGGCGATGTCCTCAGCCAGGAACGCCTGCTGGAACACGTGTGGGACGAGGCGATGGACCCGTTCACGAACACGGTGCGGGTCACGGTCGGAACCTTGCGCCGCAAGCTCTCTTCTGCCTCCGACGAGACGCTGATCGAGACTGTCATTGGCGCCGGCTACCGGCTGGTCAATCCTTTGGGCGAAGCGTCCGAGGGTTCCGAGGACTGAATGCCTTCCTTCGTCCAGTCGATCCGCTTCCGGCTGTCCCTGACGTTTGCGCTGGTCGTGTTCTCGGTGGGCTCGTTCCTCGTTGGTGGCCTCTACGTCTGGCAGGTCAACCAGCTCGAGCAGCCGGTTCTGCAGACGAGGCGCCTCGTGTTCGAGGACGCCAGGACGGGGGAGCGGTTCGAGTCCGACATGCGGGTCTACACCCGCGAAGAGGCGAACCTGGCGTTCGTCCAGGCGCTCGAGGTTGAGGCGGAGCGGCAGGCGCTCGTCGAGCTCAGGAAGGCGTCCTTCGGTGCGCTCACGGTCCTCTTCGTCGCCAGCTTCGGTTCGGGCTATCTCCTTGCGGGTTGGGCCCTGCGTCCGGTCAGTCGCATTTCTGGAGTGGCGAAGGACATCACGGCCACCGACCTGTCTCGTCGCATCAGCCTGAAGGGTCCCGACGACGAGTTGAAGAACATGGCGGACACGTTCGACGACATGCTCGACCGACTCCAAGGAGCCTTCGAGGACCAGCGTCGGTTCGTGCACGAGGCGTCGCACGAGCTGCGTAACCCGCTCGCCGTCGCCCAAACCAATCTCGAACTGGCGCTCGATGGCGGCGACAAAGAAGAGCTGACGAAGGGCGCTGAGATCGCCCTCCGTTCAACGGGGCGAATGCAGGTGCTCGTCGAAGACCTCTTGGAGCAGGCTCGCCAGGGCGTGCCTGAGTTGAACCGGCAGCAGATCGACATGAACCGGCTTGCCGCTGACGCAGCAACAGAGTTTGCCGCAGCGGCCGGCAAGCGTCACCTGTCGATTGCGACGGAGTTGGCTGCGGCCGAGGTCTTGGTGAACGGGGACGGTCCGGCTCTGCGTCGAGCCCTCTCCAACCTTCTGGCGAACGCGGTGCGGCTCGCCCCGGAAGGATCAACGATCGGCCTTCGCACAGCAATGGCCGATGACTGTGTGTTGTTGAGCGTGAGTGATGAAGGCCCGGGCATCGCACCCTCGGATCACGACTCGATCTTCCAACGGTTCTGGCGAGGTCAGGATGCCGGTTCGGGAAGTGGCCTCGGGCTGAGCATCGTGCGCCAGATCGCCGAGCGGCATGGAGGTCAGGTGTTGCTCGACTCCGATGCCGGTCGCGGTTCGACGTTCACGCTGCGCCTGCCCACGCCCGTCGCCTGACGCTGGCAGACCGAAGCCGGGTTCGGACGAGCGCCCTCGATCGCCGAGCCGTCGCTCAGTCGTGATCGTTGCTGGCCTGCAGAGACATCGGGTGCAGATCTCGTTTGGTTTTGATGCTGAGATGCACCCAATGTCAGCGCGCACTCGTTCAGGTCTGGTCTCGTTTCTCCGATGTTCAGAAGATGGGCGCCGACCTTTACTCATGCTTTCTGATTCGTTGCGTAGGTTCGTGACATGAAGTTCCGCCGTACTCCTGACAACGACGACGCAGCTGCCGCCTCCGCCCCGGTCGAGTGGATCGAGTCCTCCGCTCCCGCCCAGGCCGCCCCCAGCGCACCCGTCGCCCCGGCAGCGCCCACCGCTCCGCCGGTCTTCAACCCCTCCTCCCAGTTCTCCGCCGAAACCTCCACCGGCGGATTGCCGAGCCGGTCCGGGTCGCACCCTGTGTCGCCGCCCGTGCCCCCGGGCCGGTTCGGCCAGCCTCAACAACCGCCGATGGTGGCTCGGGGCAGCATGCTGCCGCCCACCCCTCCGCCGAGTCAGTTCGGCGCTCCGGCCGAGCGCATCGTTCCTGAGCCGGACCCCGTTCCCTCGGGGCCCGGTTGGGGCTGGCGAGCACTCGTGGCCTTCGTTGCCGGTGGCGTGATCGCCGGGGGCAGCTTTGCTGCTGCCAACTACAGCGAACGCGACACCGACACCGCCAGTCCAACGGTTGCTGCCGCTCCTGCCTCGGTTCCAGGCCCCGTCTCACCGCCGATCGTCGTGGAGCCTCCAGACCTGGACACGTCCGAGCCCGCCGCGTTCGTGGCCAGCCTGCTCGGCCCCTCCGTCGTCCAGATCGAGATCCCGAACTTCGGATTGGGAAGCGGTGTTGTCTACGGCGATGGTCTCATCATCACGAACCAGCATGTGGTCGGCGAGGCGACCGAGGTCGACGTTCGTACCTCCGATGGACGTGTGCTCGCCGGCGAGGTCCTCGGCGGCGACGAGCGCACCGATATCGCCGTTGTCTCCGTTGGCTCGGGATCTGGGCTGCCCGCAGCCCAGCTGGCTGTTGGCGACGAGCTCCAAGTCGGCCAGGCCACGATTGCGATCGGTAGCCCCTTCCAGCTGCAGCAGACGGTTACTTCCGGGATCATCTCCGCCGTCAACCGCCCGATCTTCAACGGTGTTGGCCTCAACGCCATGATTCAGACCGACGCGGCCATCAATCCGGGTAACTCCGGTGGCGCACTGTCTGACCGCAATGGTCGGGTGATTGGTATCAACACGTCGATCCAGACCGACGGCACAGGCAACAGCAACATCGGCGTGGGCTTCGCCGTCCCGATCGACACCGCTGTGAACATCGCCGAGCGCATCGTCGCTGGCGAGCCGATGACGGCTGGTTTCCTCGGAGTCTCCGGAGCCCCGACAACGACCGGCGATGCTGGCATCAATGTGACCGATGTGACCGCCGGATCGGCCGCCGAGCGAGCGGGTCTGCAAATCGGCGATCGTGTGGTCAAGCTCGACGGAGCACCCGTCACCGCCATCGAAGAGCTCGCTGGCCTGGTCCAGACTCGTTTCCCCGGCGATGAAGTGGACATCGAGCTGGTTCGTGACGGCGAGACCATCATCGTCACTGCTGTCCTCGGCGAACGCTGAGACTTGACGCTGACACTCGACACAGAGAACTGAACGCTGCAACCCGGGCGCCCTCCATGTGGAGGGCGCCCGGTCCGCGTTCCAGCCACACCAGCAGCAGGGAGCAAGCGGTAGCCTCCCGAGTGTTATGGACCCGCTGCTGATCGTTCTCCTCGTTGTTGTCGCCCTCGTTGTCGTTGGCGGCGCCGCCTACACCGTCACCCGCCGCCGTCGAGTTCCCATGGAGCTCCCCACGAGCGAAGCGAAGGGAAGCGGCGGTACCGCCGTTCTCGATGGGGACAGCGATGCGTCGCCGATGGGCGATGTCGCCGTCCAAGACCGTCCGATCGAAGACCTCATCGTCGAAGACGAGCCGGTTGTCGAGGCACCAGTTGAAGAGCTCGTCGAAGAGCCGATCGTCAAGCCGTCCTTCTTCGAACGCCTCGGTAAATCCCGCAAGGCGTTCACCGGATTCCTCGGTGGGTTGGTTGGTCTCTCCAAAGTTGATGACGAGGCCTGGGAAGACCTCGAAGAAGCCCTCATTCGGGCCGACGTGGGTGTGCAGACCACGATGGCTCTGCTCGAGGACGTGAAGGAAAGCGCCAGGGAGATTGGTGCCGAGGACGGCGACCAGGTGCTCGGCCTCCTGAAAGAGCGCATGCGTTCGGAGATCTCGGGCAAGGATCGTTCCCTCACGATCGATGAGGGCAAGACGAACGTGTGGCTCTTCGTCGGCGTGAACGGCGTGGGCAAGACCACCACGATTGGCAAGCTCGGGAAGCGTCTGGCCGCCGAGGGGCATAAACCGCTCATGGCCGCTGGCGACACGTTCCGTGCTGCCGCTGCCGAGCAGCTGACGATGTGGGCCGAGCGCACCGGTGCCGAGATCGTGCGGGGCAACGAGGGCGGCGATCCGTCCAGCGTGATCTTCGACGGCGTGCAGGCCGCCCAGGCTCGCGGTTGCGACATCGTCCTGGCCGACACCGCGGGCCGCCTTCAGAACAAGACGAACCTCATGGACGAACTCACCAAGGTGCGCCGCGTTGCGGCCAAGGAGCCCGGTCACGTGAGCGAAGTGCTGATGGTGCTCGACGCCACCACCGGGCAGAACGGTCTTCAGCAAGCCAAGGTCTTCGCCGAAGCCGTCGACGTCACGGGCGTGGTCCTCACCAAGCTCGACGGCTCAGCCAAGGGCGGCGTGGTGTTCGCCATCGAGAGTGAACTCGGCCTTCCGGTGAAGCTCGTTGGGCTCGGTGAAGGAGTCGACGATCTGATCGACTTCGACTCTGACGAATTCGTCGACGCCCTCTTCGACTGAGAGTCTTCGAGAAGATTCAAGCGCAAACGAGGCGTCGCAGTTCGCAGCTGACACAATCATCGCCATGGTTGACAGTGGCGACAAGAAGCGACCCGATGAGCCCAAGCGTTCCCCCGGAGCGACCGGCGGATCCCCGGCAGTAGGCGAGGGCGAAGACATCGCGTTCGCTGGCATGGTCGGTATCGCCGTCGTGTCGGCTGTGATCATCTCCATGCTCGCACTCGGAGGCTTCTTCAACCTCGGCGTACCGGCCACCTCATCGTCCGGTTCCGCTGACAAGGCGGAGGCGGCAGAGGACGAGCCGATCGAAGACGAAGAGGCGGCGCCGTCAACGACGGAAGCGCCGACCACTACTGAGGCCCCGGCCACCACAGAAGCACCGATTGAGGTCGAGCCGGCGAGCGCGCTCGTTGAGGCGGGTGCCGACGGAATCGTATTGAGCGGCAGCGTTCCGGATCAGGCCACGGCCGATGCGCTTCTGGCCCAGGCGGCGACGGTGTACAGCGCCGATCAGATCACCAACGAGCTCGAGATCGTCGACGGCGCTGCGCCCTACACGCTGAACATTCGAGGCGAGCTGACTGATGGTGCACAGCTCGACAGTGTCCGCAGTGCCTTCGTCGGAGCTTCTACCGCTGATGAAACGGGTGACGAGCTCGTTCTTGCGGAGCCCGACGGAGCGGCGGCCTTCGTTGATGCGAGCCAGGCCAGCATTGTGCTGAGTGGCACCGTGCCGGATCAGGCCACGGCCGATGCGCTTCTGGCCCAGGCGGCCACGGTGTACAGCGCCGATCAGATCACCAACGAGCTCGAGATCGTCGAAGGCGCCTCGCCGTACACGCTCAGCATTCGAGGCGAAGTTACCGACGGCGTGCTCTTCGATGCTGTTCGCGGCGCGTTCTCGGCCGACGCTCTCGGCGAGGTCGCCCAGGGCGCCGACGCTGATGACAGTGGCTTCTTCCTCGCCGACAGCTCCGATGCTGAGGCAGCACTCAACGCACTCGATGGCGTCCTCTTCCAGTCCGGCACTGCCGTGATCCTCGACGAGTCGCTTCCTACGCTGGATGCTGCAGCCGACATCATGACCGGCAACGCCGATCTTGCGTTCGAGGTTGGTGGTCACACCGACAGTCGTGGTGGAGACGAGTCCAACCAGGCACTATCGGAGGCTCGGGCGGCAGCGGTTGTACAGGCCCTACGTGATCGCGGAGTCGCCAACGACCTGACCCCTCGCGGTTTCGGTGAGACCCGGCTCCTCATCACACCCGACGACACTGCCGAGGACCAGCAGGCCAACCGCCGGATCGAGTTCCGCGTCATCTAGACGTGCTCCTCGCTATCTGAACGCGGGATCCGAACGCCGGTATCCGAACGACTCCGCTTGGCGGCGAATGTTCGCGTCCCCAGGGCGTGGTCAGATCAGCGGGTCGGGAAACCGCAGCGCAGGACGACCTCGAGGCAGTTCTTGTTCTGTCAGCCCACCGTCTCGGTGGGTTGGACACGAAATTTCGGCTCCGGGGCGGGCGCTCGGGGTGGGTTGGTTGGTAAAGGAGGGGCTAGTAGAGGAGGGCGGAGGTTCGGAGTTGGCGGAAGGTCTCGACCTCGTCGGTCCAGGAAGCGACGATGTCGGCTGCCGGCACGCCGGCCTCGAGCAATTGCCGCAGGACCGGCGTACCAGCCAGCCGGTCGAAGGCCGACGGTCGATCGATCACTTTCTCATCTTCAGGGATGCGTCCCGGAGCGTGAAGAAGCAGTGCTTCGACGATGTGCACGCCGATGCCAACCGGATCGAACGCTGCGGCGTCGGTGATGATGAGCTGTGTGCCGTGCACCAGCTCACCCTCGTTTCGAGGACGCACAGAAACATTGGGAATCACTTCCGGCACATAGCTGACGGGTTCGAAGGCGACGCCCGGCAGGCTTCGGGCAGCCAGATCAGCGGTGAGCACCTCGGCGTCGATCCATGGGGCGCCGACCATCGTGAACACGTCGAACGTGCCGCTTCCGTAGCTGACCGATGTTGCCTCGAGCTGAACGAACGCCGGGTACGCCGCCGCATTCACAGGGAAAGGCAAACCGGGACTGGGCGGAATCCAATCGATACCGGTGTCCGCCCAGGTCATCTCGCGCTGCCATCCCTCCATGCGCACAACTGAAAGCTCGAGATCTCCAACACCGGGCATCCACTCTTGCTGCACCACCAGCTGAGCCAACTCGCCAGGGGTGAGCCCGTACAGGGTCGGGACCGGGTACTGGCTGATGAACGACTCCGCCCCGTCCACTCGGGTGAAGCCAGAGACTCTCTCTCCTCCGGCCGGGTTCGGTCGGTCCAACACCACGAACGGGATGCCTACCTCGGCGGCGGTCTGCATCGCCAGGCCCATCGTGGAGATGTAGGTGTAGTAGCGAGCCCCAACGCTCTGCAGGTCAAAAACCACCACATCGAGGTTGTCGTACATCTCCGCCGTTGGCTGACGTGTGGAGCCGTAGAGGCTCAGGATCGGTGCGCCGGTGCGAGCATCGATCTCATCATCAACGAGCTCGCCCGCATCGGCGGTGCCCCGCACGCCGTGCTCCGGGGCAAAGATGGCGACCAGTTCAACGTTCGGCGCCTCGTCGAGCAGGTCGATGAGATGGACGCCGTCGACGGTTGAGGTTTGGTTGGCGATGAGGCCTACCCGCATGCCGTCGAGCGACTCGAATCCTGATGCCGCCAGCTGCGCAGCACCGGTTCGCACTCCGGTGGGAATCGTGGTCGACGATGCGTCGACAACTGCGCCCGTCGATGAGCTCGCCGACGAGGGGAGCGTCGTGGCCAATTCGAGGGGGGACGGCGTCGTCGTGGAAAGAAGAGTGTTCGTCGTCTCCGCCGCGCCAGCATCGCCGTCGGTCACGGTGGCGCCACCGCAAGCCGTCAGGAGGAAGGCCAACAATGCAGCCAATAGTGTCAACTGGGAGCGGACGCGGCGGGCGATCAACACATGCAGCAAGTCGCCGGCGCCTCGCAGATTGCGGCCCTCGGGTTCGGCGAGGACAGCAGCAAGATCGGCATCGTCCACGTGCACTGTGCAGGGCGAACCATCCTCGAGCTGGGCGACGTGCATCCGAGTGTCGACCCACTCTCGGAGCAGTTCAGGCGTCACTGGCGCAAACTCGAACGTGTCGACCGGGAACTTCGTCTTGCGCGCCGGGCGGCGTAGATCGCGGTGCGTACCGGCCACAACGGTCGATCCTTGGTCCTTGGCCCGGCGAAAGAGCTTCACCAGCGTGCGGTCTGGCAGACGGTCAGCTTCGTCCCAGAACACCAGCGGGCCGATGGGGGCACGGTCGAAGGGGCCCTCAGGCGGCACGTAGTGATAATCACCGCCGATCGATTCGTGCCAGTGCCGTAGGTGCGTGGTCTTGCCTGCACCCTTCTCGCCGATCAGCTGCAACAGGCGGCCCTCACCCGGGCGCGGCCGCGCGATGGCAAGGTGATTCAGGAAGGGCCCTGGATCACGGTCGTCGGCAGTCCATGCGAACGGGTTTCGCCGCAAACCCGAAGCCCGATAGGGATCCGGGTCGCCCGTCGGCATCAGCTGGGATGGGGCATGACGTTGAGTGGCTGCTCGGCCGTGGTGTCGCGCCGACGAGGAACGTCGAGCGTCAGGACGATGGCCCAACGGATGGTGATCATGTCGCCGTAGTACGACATCGGTCCGCTCGCTGGAACCTCGAAGCGGAACGGTTCGGTTCCGTTGGGCGCACCGGGCAGCTCAATCTGTCCCACGGTGCCGGTGTCGGTTGTTCCCCGCCCCTCGGTCCAGAACCGAAGCTGAATCTTCACTGTCCGAACCTTCTGCTTCGAACTCCAGCTGGCGTAACCGGTGAGAACATCACCGCATGACACGGAAGGCGCCGGGCCTGCGTGGCTGTCCAGCGTGATCGCTGCAAACTCGGCCACGTTGCCGGTCGGCGTGTCGGACTCGAAGTTCTGGGCTGCTTCGAAGCTCTGAGCCGCTTGAAAATCCTGCGCCCCGAAGTCGGACGGCTCGGGCTGTTCCAGCCCGCCAAAGACATCATCCACGAGGAGCCCCCAGTCTTGGGTGAACGAGAATTGGATAGTCGTGCTTCGGATCGGCAGCCTTTGGCGACTCGATCGCGATGTGGAGTTCCCACGACACTCGGTTGTTCTGGAACGAGAACGACGCCGGTCCGTCGTGGGGAATGACGCCACCGATGTGGGCAGCCATTGCGTTGTCATCCGGAATGACATGCACGTTCGCCGGCACCCGCTTCACGATCTTCTCCTTGGTGACCGTGTCGGTGCCCGACTGGTAGCGAACCCACTCGGTGCATCGCAGCTCAGCGGTCACGCTGGCACCCTCGAGGTAGATCGGCTTCTTCGCCTGCCTCCGGAACTGCACGTTGAGCGGATGGCCGAGATGAGCCGCGCCGTCGAGGCCATGAACGACAGGATCCTCCCAGTACCGACTGTTGTACATCTCTACGATCCGGGACCGAAGGAAGATGAACACCAGCACCACGCCGATGATGATCACGATGATGAGCCCACTCACGTGTGACACCTTCTCACACACGACGGCGGCCGTGAAGCCATCTCGACCACAATGGAGGGATGCTTGTCGGCACCGTTGCCCTCCTTCTGATGGCAGCGGCCGCGATCGCCGGCGCCGTCGGGGTTCCCCAGCTCGGACGCTGGCCCGCCCGTATTGCCACCCTTGCTGGCGGTTGCGCGTTGGGCCGCCTCGTGTGGGCCTTCGCCGCCAGCGATTGGTCATCGGTCTATGTGGCCGATCATGCTCGGTCCGGTCTGCCGGTCTTGCTCCGATTGGCTGGTTTGTGGGCTGGTCCCGAGGGCTCACTCCTTCTGTTCACCTTCGGGCTTGCCGCGGCGTGGTCGATCACCGAACGACTTCATGACCAGCCGAATCGTTGGGGCGCGGCACTGACCGGATCGTTCGCCGTCCTCATTCTGATCGCTGCGTCGCCCTTCGAACGTTTGGCCATCCCGGCGGTCGATGGTCTCGGCCTACAGCCGATCCTGGAACACCCGGCGATGGTCTGGCATCCACCGATGCTCTACGCCGGTCTCGTTGGCCTCACCATCCCCATGTTCTTTGTGCTCGGCCGAGAGAGCCCAGACCGCCAGGTCCCGATCCCGACGCTCCTGATGCCGCTCGCCCTCCTGGCCGGCGGTCTCGTCTCGGGCGCTCGATGGGCTCACGCCGAGCTCGGCTGGGGTGGCTATTGGGCGTGGGATCCCATCGAGTCGGCAGGCCTCGTGGCCTGGATGTCCGGTGCGGCAGCCCTCCACCGAGCCCGCCACCTGGGGCGATGGTCAACGGCCATCTTCGTTCTGCCCGGCTTGTGTGCGGTGTGGGCGACCACGCTCACCCGAATCGGCGTCGTGGATTCCGTCCATGCCTTCAGCGATCGGCCCACCCTTCGTGTCGGCCTCCTACTCATCACCAGCGCCCTGACCGGTGCCGCGGGTGCGACCGTGACCGCAGATCTGCGGGCAACGTCTTCAACGCTCGCTCGGCCTCGCGTTCCGGCCGGTCGGCGCCGAGCCTTCGTCGTTCTGCTTGCCGGAGCCGGTGTCGTCGGGCTTGGGACCTACGAACCGCTCGTGGAAGCTGCCGTTGGTGGTGACGCCGTGGCGATCGCTGGCCAGTACTTCGCACGCGTCATGTGGCCGGTCGTCATCGTCGGAGCACTCGCTGCGGTGCTGGCTGATCGTCGCTACGTGCTTGCCGGTCTGGGTGGCCTGATCGGAGCGTTGCTCACGCCCATTGCGGCAGGGCCGTTCGGGCTGGCGGTGGGTGCCGCGGGAGGCGCCGTTGCCATCTCGGCAGTGAGTGCTCGACGCCGGGGGACCCTCGCTCACCTCGGTCTCGGCATCCTTCTCGTTGGTATTGCCGGGACGATGGCTTCCACGGTCCAGCTCGCGGTCCTGTCGCAGGGGCGACCTGTCACCCTCAATGGTGAGACGTTCGAGCAGGTTGGTATCGAGCTCGAGGAAGGCTCGGTGCGCTCGGCCGCGGTGGCCACCGTCCTCGTCGATGGCGACCCAGTGGAGACGCGCCTTGTACGTCACGAGCTGCGCGGCGCGTCCACCGCCGAAGTAGGCCATCGCAATTCGTGGACCGGCGAAACGCAGATCGTGCTGATTGATGGCACTGATGCATCGGCGACCTACCGGATCAACCATCACCCTCGGATCGCCTTGGTGTGGCTGGGAGGCGTGCTCGCTGCGGTGGGTCTCCTCGTCGGGGCCGTTGGCAGCCGTCAGGGTTTGCGTCGCTTGCGGGCGAGCAACTGGTCCATGGTGGACCCCGCCTCTTCGTCCGCGGGCGGTGGTGAGGCCGCGGGAGCAGCTGGTGGTGCAGTTGGCGGTCCGTCCGCCGTGACCGGCCGGGCAGACGTTTCCGATGGCGGAGCGGACGGGGTCTGAGCGCCCTTGACGAACGTGGTCGACCGGGAGGGCCCAGGCTGTGGAGGCGCCGCTGGTCGATCGATCTTCGGCGCCCGCCGCTTCACCTCGTCACGAAGTTGGGTGACGGTGCCTGCCGCCCGGTTGGTGCCAACTGCCAAGAGTCCTCGACGCCAGGCCAGGCGGCTGATGGCCACAGCGATCGGCCAGAGCAGGGCAGCCAGGAGGAGCAGCCAAGGTGTCAGGTCGATCCGTCGTTCGCCGGCCGTGGTGCCCTCGGGGGAGAACAGATCGAGCGGTGCCGGCGCGACCCGTCCTCCGGTCTGCTCGGCCAACAGGGTGAGCGCATCGGTCTCCACCGGGCGGGGGGCGTACTCCTCCGGATACGAGCGAGACGTGATGCCAACGCCGGCCCAGAGCGTTTCGCCATCGGCCACGACGTGGGCACCAACTGCGTAGGTGCCAGCCTGGTCGATCGGCACAGAGGCAGCGAAGGTGGAACCGTCGAGACGTTCAAGCGGCACATCGATCGAGGTGCCGTCGGGGCTGGCCACTCGCACCGTCGCTGTCGAGCGATCGGCCCAATCGCTCGAACCCTCCACCCGCAGCTCCAGCTGGCCATCTTCGATGCGAGCCTGCACCCCGCCATCACCGGCGATTGGGAACGTCTCCTTGATCACGCCTGCCCAGAACGAGGGAGCGGGAGCCCATCCAGCCCACGGTGCTCCCCACTTGCTGGAACCGTCGCTCGTCCACGCTGACACTCGGCCGAGCCCGATCTGCCACGAAGCGAGGAGCGGGTCCTGATCCGGACCGATGCGGAGATCGACTCGTGCCGTGGGCTTCGCCGTTGTCGCTACATAGCCCAGCAGCGGCGGTGAGGAGGTCAGTCCCTGGACGGTCGATGCGGAGCTGGTGACCGTGGGCAAGAACTCGCCCTCGTTCACGAAGTCCCGAGAGGCGAGCACAGCCTCCTGCACGATGATCTCCGGTAGCTGTTCCAGATTGCGGCCGGGATAGAAGCGACCGCCACCGGCGTCGGCGATCGGTCGGAGGTCTTCCGCGGCACCCTCACCGGTGGCCACGACGGACACCGTGATGCCTTCGTCCAGCAGCGCGGCCGCCTGCTCCACCATCGTGCTCAACGTGCTGGGCTCGGTGAAGCCATCACTGAAAAAGATGATGTGCTTGAGGCTCGCATCCGAAGCCCGGAGCGCCTCGGCCGAGGTCGACAGCGCCGTGTCCACGAAGGTCGGTCCGTCGGGCACGAGCTGACTGAGCCCGTCGTCAACAACATCCTGGGCCGGCCGCGCCTGGAGATCGATGACCCATTCGTCGTTCGCATCAACGCTCAACACGCCTACTTCATCGGTGGCGCCCAAGGCCGCGATCGCTCGCGACGCCGCGTTTCGGGCGATCGCCGTCTTGCTGACGCCACCGTCGATCCGGTTGCCGCCGCCGAGGCCATTGGCGCCGTCCTCGTTGCAGTGGCACGCGCCCATCGATCCGCTGGTATCGATCGCCAGCACCTCGGCCACCGTCTGGCGCCGAAGGGGATCAGTGATCTCGCTGATGACCGGGAGGATCTCTTCCAGATCACTGTCTCGGTAGCCGCCGAGTGCGTAGGAATGGGTGCCGCCGAGCACGAGCATGCCTCGCCCCAGATCTCTGACGGCGGCGCTCAGATCTTGCACCTGGCGGTCAGAGAGATCTCGGCGATCGACATCGACGAGCACGATCGATGCGTACTGCGTGAGCTCGTCAATGGCGGGAATGTTGCCCGGCGGCACCACATCGTGCGGAAGACCGGTTGCCTCGAGTGAAGACACGATCTCATCGGCCTGGCCGCTCCGACCCTCGATGACGAGCACCCGCTCGGCGCCTTCCACTGGCACCGCGGCAAAGCCGATGTCGTTGGCCGACACGCCATCACCGATGCTCTCGACCTGTACCCGGTAGCGGAGGACGCCCTGACCACTCGCCACATCGGTGAATCGCACCGTGTTGTCCCCAGCCGCCAGCGCCACGGTTTGTTGACCGACGATCTCATCACCCTTGCGCAGTGTGACCTGAGCGGTGGTGGCTCGAGGGGCCGCGATCTGTACGTCGATGGGCACCTCCTCACCCTCTCTGGCCACGCCGGGGACGTCGATGCCGCTCACGGCCACGTCGGTGCCGTCGTCGGAGGCGACGATGTAGACGTCGACGGGGATGCCTTCTTCCGCCAAACGCTCGATCTCGGCTCGGGTATCGCCGGTTGTCGCCCGACCGTCAGACAGCAGCACCAATCGCCCACGGGCATCGCCCGGTAGCGCTGCGGCACCAAGGCGGAGTGCAGCGGAGACATCGGTAGCCGCCGTGTCGATCTGAACACCGAGGCCTGCAAAGTCGGGATCGTCGTCGACCAGGGTCTCCAAACGAGCGTCACGCCCAAACGCCACGACACCAGCGACGTCCTCATCGGGCCGGCTGTCCAGCGCCTCCAGCACCGTGGCTCGGGCCTGGGAACGGCCGCCGGGGCCGATCGAATCGCTCCCGTCGATGAGGAAGACAGCGGCGACCCGGTCCGTCGATCGGTTGATGGACAACCCGAGCAAGGCCATCACGAGGGCGATGGCCACCACGGCCCGCAGGGCCTGCGCACCGATCCATTGCGGTCGGCTGACCCCAACCCGTCGCCGGGCGAGCAGCCATTCGGCAACCAACACAGCAAGCAGCAGCAAGATGACGGGGAGGCGAGTCGGCAGTTCGCCTCGAGCCGCTTCTTCCGCCGCTGCCGTGCCCTCGAATGCACGCTCGAAGGGAAGGTCAGGAAGCGGGGCAACGGCAGACTCGGTGCGATCGCCGTTGACTGCCACCGTGATCGGCGCCCGTCCGTCTTGCTCTACAGTCCAAAAGCCCAGCCGGTCTGCAGCGGGGATTGCGCTCCCCGCCGGGATCGTTTCGCTGGTCCCCAACGGGCTGGTGATGGTCGCCGCCAAACGGCTGTCGACCGGAAGGTCGGCGCCGACCGTCAAGCGGGCGGGTGGTGTCACGGCGTCTGCCAAGTCGGTGACGAGGCGATCGATGAGCACGGGGAAGGCGGCCTGCAAAGGCAACGTCGACTCGTCGACCGCAAAGGCAAGGTACGCCACATCGTTCTGGAGCCGTTCCAGGGTCACGAGAAGGGGAGCCCCTTCGGCCCCGAGGATCACATCGGCTTCCAGCGGCACCTGCAGCCGTTGAGCCGTCGCCACGAGAACGTCGCTCAAGTCCACATCCCGCACGAGTGGGCGATCCGCCCTGATGAGCGTGAGAGCGGGGCGTTCGACAACGCCCGAAACACGAATCACGGACGTGTCAGGGTCGACTGCACCCACCCCACCGGGCGGTGCAATCGCCAGAAGGGGGCGCTCGAGCGCGTCTGGCACGGCCACGCGGTCGGCGATCACGACGTCGAAGCGACCATCGACCTCCGCCGGAATCGCAGCGACTCGCTCCACCGTGATGGAGGGGCTGGCGGCCAACGCTGCGTCGAGGAACGCGTTCGGCGGTCCGGCGACGAGCACGCTGATCTCGGCCCGGCGAGCCACCGTTGCCACTGCCCGGTCGTCGAGGTCGAAAGCGTCCTCGCTCTCGAGGAAGGCTTCGATCTTCTCGCCAAAGGGCAACGGGATGGCTTCGTTGATGACGTCGCCGGACGCGAGTGTGATGTCCAGCCGTTCCACCGTGCGGCCGTCAACATCGAGGCGAAGGGTCTGCGTTGCTTCTGGCCCGCCAAAGTGGGCCACGGTGACCCGGGCGATGAGCCCCGATTCGGCGGGCTCGACGCTCAGTTGTGTGATGCCTCGGTTGGTTTCTGAGGTTCCGACTCGCTCGTATCGGGTACCGACGGGGGCGGTCCGCAGATCGGCATCTGGTACGCCGCCGTCGCTGATGAAGACCACCCGTGTCGGCCGGTCGCCGGTGTCCAGACCAGCAGAGAGTGCGAAGGCGCCAGCGAAGTCGCCGCGACCGGCGGTGGGCTCGATGCGATCCAGCGCTTCGTCGAAGGTCCCCTGATCGGACGAGTGTGTGAGGGTGGCGCGGGCTCGCGAGCCGGCGACGACGATGGATGCCTCTCCCCCTTCCGGCACCTGGCGTCGGAGTTCCTTGGCCCGATCAACGGCGGTCTGGAGCCGGTCGGGAACCCCATCGTTGGCTTGCATGGAGGCTGATGCGTCGATGACGAAGATCGTGTGCTCAGCCAGCGGCTGATCGGTGAGCTGGACGGGTCGAGCAAGAAGGAGTGCAAGCAGGAGCGCAGCCAAGACCTGGGCCGCGAGGAGCCAGCTCGGGGTCAAACGCTGCCAGGGGCTGGCGGCCGAGACGGGCGTTGCCACCTTCCTCCAGAGGAAGAGTGCCGGAACGACAGCTTGAACGCGACGGGGCTTGAGAACGTGCAGCGCGATGATGGGAAGCGCCAGCAGCGCAAACCAGAGACCCGCCGGATTCGCCAGCGCCCAGCCGCCGAAGCTCACCGAAGAACTCCTGCCGCTCGGGCGCCGCCGAGGATCACATCTTCGATCGGATCGGTCGTGAGCACCCGGAGGTAGGCGCCGCCGCTGGCTCGCACCCGACCAGCGACGTCGTCGGCCCAACGATGGGCGAGCTGGCGATAGTCCGTCATGACCTTTGAGGAAAGGGAGACCTCGACTCGGGCTCCCGTCTCGGCATCAACGAGTTCGAGGTCACCTTCCAGGTCCGGGTCCAGGTCCTGAGGGTCCAGCACGTGTACCACGACAAGGTCACCCCGGCGGGCAGGAAGGCGACGAATGCCCTGCTCCCACTCCGGTGTCAGCAGATCGGAGATCACCACGGTGAGGCCGGGAGGTCCCGGCCGAGACAGCGCTCGGAGCGTGGCCGAGGCAAACGGTGTGTCCCCGGAAGCCTCCAAGTTCTCCAACGTCTGCAACAACTGCGCGGTTGCCGACCGGCCGAGGAAGCGGGGGCCGTTGTGCTCGACGGGAAACGTATGCACGGTGACGATGTCGCGCCGGACGAGCGCCGAGAAACCGAGTGCTCCGGCAACTTGGGCCGCTCGGTGCAGCTTTTCGCCCTCCATCGAGGCGGACGTGTCGATCAGCAGCCGCAGGGCCAGATCATCCTCGGCTTCGAACAGTTTCAGGAGGAGTCGGTCGAGCCTGGCGAATGCGTGCAGGTCGACGCGCCGCAAATCGTCACCGGGGTAGTACTCCCGGTAGTCGGCGAAGTCGAGCGACGAACCGTGCCTGGGCGATCGGTGCTCGCCAGTGAGCCCGCCGGCCAAGCGGCGGCGAGTGGAGAGTTGCAGCCGCTCGAGGCGACCCAACAGCGACGGTGGCAGGAGCTCGCTCACCGCTGGGCCGTCATTACTGCGCACCTCGGATGCCCGAGGTCGGTTCGCTGACGTGCTCCAACACGCTGGCGATGAGATCGTCGGCGGAGACACCGTCGGCGGTGGCCTCGTAGCCCATGACCAACCGGTGGCGAAGAGCGGGCGTGGCGACGGCGCGGATGTCATCGATCGCGACGGACGGCCGACCTTCGAGTAGCGCGTTTGCCTTGCCGGCCAGGATCATGGCCTGGACGCCGCGAGGCGAGGCGCCGAAGCGAACGTAGCGAGCGATCTGTTCCGAACTCGTGGCTCCGGTGACGCTGGCCGGGTGCGAAGCGATGACCAGATCGACGGCGTGGCGCATCACATGCTGGGGTACGGGTACCTCACGGGTGAGGGCAATCATCTGCTGGAGTTGCCGGGCGTCACACACGGGTTGCGCCGATGGAATGGAGGCCCCGGTCGTCCGTTCCGCCACCGTCATCAGGTCATCGGCGGATGGGAACGGGACGAGCGCCTTGAGGAGGAAGCGGTCGAGCTGAGCCTCGGGCAGCGGATACGTGCCCTCCATCTCCACTGGGTTCTGCGTGGCCATCACGAGGAAGGGGCGGGGGAGGGGACGGGTCTCTCCCGCCACCGTGACCGCCCGTTCCTGCATGGCCTCCAACATCGCGGCCTGCGTTTTCGGCGTGGCCCGGTTCACCTCGTCAGCCAGGACGAGGTTGGCGGAGATCGGTCCTTCTCGAAACTGGAAGTCTCGAGAACCGTCGGCTGCCTGATGCAGCACTTGTGTGCCCACGATGTCGGCCGGCATGAGATCAGGAGTGAACTGAATGCGGGACCACGGCATGTCGACCGCGTCCGCCAACGTCTTCAGCAGCTGGGTCTTGCCCAGCCCGGGCACGCCTTCGAGCAGGACATGGCCCTCCGCCATCAGACAGAGCAGCACGTCCCGCACCAGATCTTGCTGGCCGACGATGACCCGCCCGATTTCGGTGCGGATCGCCTCGGCCCGTTCGGCGCATTCTTCAGGTGTCATCGCAGTTGGTTCCTCATCAGTTGGCCAGCAAGTCGAAGTAGTTGCCGATCAGCTCCTGCTGGCTCGGCGGAAGCTGCTGGCGGTCTGCTGCTTCTGTTGCCCGGTCGGCGTACTCGCCAACCACATCGGCGACCGGAACCCGAGTTCCGCCCGCCCCCGTCGGTCCCTGCCCCTGTCCGATGACCTCACCGGTCGGGCCGGTCGGCGTTCCACCGAGTCCGAGATCTTCGCCATCGGCCAGGGCGACCGGATCCACGATCGTGGCACCGTCGTTCGTATCGACACGATCCTGATCGGTGCCACCCGGCGTGCCTTCCCCGCCCTGGCCTGAGCCGGAACCGCCATCGGCGCCGCCGACCTCGCCCGAAGCACCGTCGCCGCCGCCTTCACCGCCAGAACCTGAGCCGCTGCCCTGTCCCTCGCCCTCGCCCTGTCCGGCTCCCTGGCCCTGTCCTTGTCCGGCACCTTGACCCTGGCCTTGTCCCTGCCCGGCTCCTTGGCCCTGCAGACCCTGCGCCAACTGGCCAAGCTCACCCGCCACCCCATCGGCAGCGAGCTGAGCGTTCACGTTCTGGGCGGCAGCGCCCTGTGCGAGGGCGGCTTCGCCGAGCGCCGCTTGCGCCCCGGCAACATCGCCTGCTGCCAACGCTGCAGCCGCATCGGCCAGCGCACCTGCCGTGGCGGGGTCGCCAGCAGCCAATGCCTCGGCCAGCGCTTCCAGCCGTTCGGCAAGAGCGGCCTGTTCGTCCTCGCTGAGCTCCCCGACGTTCTCAGCCAAGGCTTGCAGTTGCTCAGCGGGCGAGGACTCGGGCGAACCGGCGAGTGGACGATCAGCCAAGCTGCGCTCCAGGCCCTGGGCCGCCGCCTGCTGGGAGGCGAAGTCGTTCGGTCGCTCTGCCGCTAACGCTTGCTCTTGGGCCTCGAGAAGCTCGGCCGCTTCGTCAACATCCTCGGCCTGTCGGAGTTCCTCGGCCAGCGTTTGGAGTTCTTCAGCCAACTCGGCAGTGAGGGGATCTTCGGCCAATTCTTCGGCTCGTTCCTCGAGCCGCTCGGCAACATCGTCGATGATGGCCTGGTCCTCCGCCCGCTGGGCTCGGACATCGTCTTGCGGGTTCCCGATGAGTGCCGCACCCAATGCCAGCACCGCGAGCGCGCCGGCGATCATCCAGCGACGGCCCCACGATCTCAACGGAGCGGCCTCGGCCGGCGCCGCCGTCTCTGCCGCTCGTTCCGCCCGTTCGACGATGCGCTCACCGAAGGGTCCGTCGAGCGCCTCGAAGTGCAGCGCAGTCTCGAACGTGTCCTTCGTCGCCAGCCCGCGGTCTGCAGCGCGAGCCACTGATGTTTGGGCTAAAGGCTGGAAGAGCGCCCACCCGACGACGAGAGCGACGGCGGCCAGAACGAGGCCGAGCGCCGCCGGCTCCGGCCATGACCACGGTTGGAGCCATCCGACGAGCACGAGGAAGAGCGCGGCTCCGGCGATCGCAGGGGCGATCCAGGCCGCGGTCGCCCATGCCCAGACCAACCGCAACCGGCGAGCCATGGCCGCCAAGAACCGACTCACGAGTTCATCCTCACGACATCAGCCTCACGACATGGCCTTGTGCGGAGCGCGGAGCTTGCGGATCGAGATCAGGGCCATGGAGCACGCGATGGCCGCGATGCTCAACAGGCTCTTGACGAAGAGCGGGATGGCGCCGCCGGTTCCGATGTTCTCCACGACCTCGCCGGTCCGGGGATCGAAAATCACGTCCCCTTCGATGAACACGTCGCGGCCAACCTGGTTCTGCACGAACTCGCGCTTGATGGGCGTGAAGGGTCCGTCTCCCACCGACCCGATCTCGCCCGCAGCATCACTGAGGGCGATGAACGGATTCGGATACAGCACCGAAAGCGGGGGATTCACTTCATCGAACCCGCGACTGCCATCGATCACGGCCAGCACCGCAAGCAACACCAGCGTTCCGCCCGTCAGCGCCAGCGCCATGCCGTAGGCAGCGAGCGTCGCCGTTTGCGTCCGCTTGAAGATGGCCGAGCAGCTCACGCCGATCATCGCCAGCAAAAAGCCCAGCGCCATCAAGGTGAACACCGACAGCAGCACGTTCGACAGCGAGATACCGCCGACCAAGAAAGGCACCGCAAGCACGGGAATCGATGCGGCGACGAGGAGGAGAATGAACGCCGACGATGACAGCACCTTGCCGAAGAAGATGCCGATTGGTCCCATCATCGTGACCTGAAGTGGCATGAGGGTTTGCCGGTCCCGCTCACCGGAAATCGCGTTTGAGCTCACGCCGGGAACGATGAAGAGCATGATCACCAGTTCCGCAGCGAGCACCCACTCGAACATGCTGCGGCCGACCCGGACAGTCAGCGTCTCCAGCGGGGCGAAGCCCCCGAATTCGTTGAAGCCACCTGTCGATGCGCTCTCCTCGCCCTTGTACACGATGTAGAGCAC
Organism: uncultured Acidimicrobiales bacterium; assembly: GCA_937997485.1. GTDB lineage: Bacteria > Actinomycetota > Acidimicrobiia > Acidimicrobiales > SZUA-35 > SZUA-35. The sequence goes on from CALKTH010000140.1 coordinate 24,292, forward strand.
ACCGATGAGTAGGAGGAGAAAGGCTGTGAGCATGAAGGTCGAGCGCCGGGAGCGGCTTCGCTGACGAAGCTCTCGATCGAGGACCGGATTGACCCGCTGGAGGCCGATCATTGGACGATCCCTTCCGTGATGCGGAGGAACAGGTCTTCCAAGTCCTGACTCACAACGGTGAACTCGGCCACGTCTTGTCCCTCCGTAATCAGTCGGCGCAGCAGGGCGGCCTGCTCCGACTCGTCGGCCGCCGGATATGTCGCTGTTTCTCCACCGACGAAACGCACCTGCACCTGCCGTCCGCCACCGAGCTGTTCGAGGATCGCACTCGGAGACCCCGACGCCAGGAGTGTGCCGGCCTCGATCACGGCGATGTCAGAACACATCTGTTGAAGCTCGGCCAGGATGTGGGAGCTGATGAGAATGGTCTTGCCCATGCTCTGCAGCTGAAGCAGCAGCTCACGGAACTCGATACGGGCTCGCGGGTCGAGGCCACTGGCCGGCTCATCGAGGATGAGAAGATCCGGATCGTGGACCATCGCCCGGGCGAGGGACAGCCGCTGCTTCATGCCCCGGCTGAGATCATCAACCATCGAAGAACGCTTGACGTCAAGATCCACAAGTTCGAGGAGGCCCTCGATCAGCTCGGACCACTCGTTGCGGGGAACCTTGTAGGCCGCAGCGTGGAACTCGAGGTACTCGTCCACTCGCAGACGCTCGTAGACACCCATGACGTCGGGCATGTAGCCCATGCGGCGGCGCACCTTCTTCGGATCGTCGACCGGGCTCGTACCGCACACCTGCGCCGAACCTGCGGTGGGTCGCAACAGGGTGGCGAGGATGCCGAACGTCGTCGACTTGCCAGCACCGTTCGGGCCGATGATGCCGAAGATCGACCCTCGCGGAATGTCGAGATCGAGGGGGTGCAGTGCCGTGAGGTCGCCGTAGCGCTTGGTCAGGCCACGGGTTGACACGATCAGGTCCGGCGCGCTCGGCGGCGGATCGGCGAACAGCTCGGGCGTCTCAAGCATCGTTGTCCTCCAGCGCTCCCAAGGTCCGGACGTCGTCGTCAGGTTGCTCCAGGCGGAGTTGAGGGAGCGGGTCAGCGGCGTTCCACCAACCGTCACCCAGCTTCATCCGGACGTAGAAGGTCCCCTGATCCAGGGCGCCGTCAGGCACGTCGATGACCACCGACGCGCCGGGCGGTAGGCCAGCCATGCCAGCAGGAACCCAATCGCTGCCGTCCCAAACATCCATGGCGGCGATGAACCCCGGCGTGTCGAGGACGAGGTTGTCGTCGCCCGTTGTGGTCGCGGGCGTGATCGCCACGGTCAACGGGAACTCCTCGAAGCCACGAGCCGGGTCGGACACGGCCGTGCCGTTGAATCCCCGCAAAATGCTGACCCGGTTGGTGGCCTGATCGAACGTATCGGTGCCCTCGATGGCCGAAACAGAGACGAACCCTGTTCGGCCGTTCGCAATGGAACGGCCCTTGTCTGTGGAGAGCGGACCGGCGGGCTCTCGGGTCCAGCCAACGACAAGAACGTTGCCTGGCGCTCGGACGGAGGGATTCCGACTCAGCCAGTTGCTGAAGACTGAGGGATTCACGGGCGGCCCATTCGCCCGGCTGAAGTCCTGGTTGAACATTCGTTCCATCAGCGGATCGCGATCGAACACGAAGCCGCCGGGATTGGACATGCTGATGTCAGCGGACTCGCCGGGGCCAAGGCTGGTGACGGTGTCTGCGCCCCGACCACTGTTCACAATGACTTCCTCGAGCGTGTGTGTCGTGAGATTGGTGATCGTGCCCTCCAGCTTCCCGTCCACGATCTGCAGGTCGACGTCCCACGACTGATCAGCGCTTCCCGGCTCGAGTGACCGCTCGGCGTTGATGACACCGACGCCACCCGGCGGCAGGTCGAGGACCAGCTCATCGCCGCGCAGCGTGGCCGACTGATTGACCTGACCGGGGCCGAACTCGAAGAAGTCCTCGAACGACCCGGCGCTTGCTCGCCAATTGTCGCCCAAGTCCAGGCCGGAGAAGCCGCCATTGGGCGAGGAGACGAGCGCCTGTGTGGAGATGATCTGTCCGGCCGGAAGGTCGACGACCAGCGTTCCGTGGGCCGCCGTCACGTTGTCCCGAAGCTGGGAGCCTGCAGCCCACACCAGGCCGGTCGTCAGCGCCGCCAACGCGGGCACCGCCAGCCAGAGCAGCGGCTCGCGGTTTGTCCGGCGGAAGAACACGTACGCGATTGGTCCGGCCAGCGCGGCGTAGCCGATGAGGAGGAAAACGATCGTTTCGATCTCTGGAACCTTCACACCGGCATCGGCGGCCAGGATGAAGGAGGCAGGCATTCCGCCGAAACCGCCGAACGGGAGCTCATCGCGGGAGCGGGTGGGAGTTGGGCTCAGCAAGCCATCGAACCCCGACGCCTCGATGGCGCCGTCCGTGAACAAGATCTCCCCGAGGCCGACCCGACCTCGCTCGTCGTCCACCATCTCGACGGCGGAGCCGAACGATCCGGGGAGCGGCACTGCGGCGCTGTCGTCGATGACCAAACGTCCACCACCGGCGACCCAGGCGAAGGTGGCCTCCAACTGCTCAGCATCGAGCGAGCGGACATCCGCCGCGGACGCGGCGACGTGAGTGAATACCGAGAGCGCGTCGGGACCGTTCAGCAACAGCGACGTGTCGACGGCAAACAGACGAGCCTGCCCGATCTCCACCGCTAAGTCCGCGGTTTCGTCGAAACCGGGGGCGGCCAAATCGGGGAGCAGTCCCACGATTTCTTCGTTGTTGGCCGGGATCAGGTTGAAGTTCCGGGTGGCTGGCTGATCGGACCGTTCCGAAGAAACCGAGATCTGTCCGTTGCCGCCCCATGGGGGCGTCGGTGTCATCACGACGAACTGGCGAGACGAGCCTCCCGCCAGTTCGTACGGTTGGCGTGCAGTGGTCTGGCCCTCGAAGGTGACCGTGATCGTGCCGGACGTGGCGCCATCGGCCCTGATCGTGACGAGCAGCGGCGTGACCTGACCGGGAACGAAACGTCCGCCAGCCGGAGTCGTGACCTCGATGTCGCTTTGCGCCGTAGCCGGGGTCACCCAGCTGCCGAGTGTCATCTGAACCAGGAGCGCGACGATCGCCGTAGTGAAGAACACCGCTCTCGTACACCGCTGCATGTGCCACCTCAGCAAATCGACGAAGCCGTCTCGTTGGGAGACGCATGATGTCAGACGTTCGAACGACCCCGCAGGTTCCCGACCAAGGGGAATTCTTTGAGGGCGCTAGCATCGGTCGCCGTATGTTCCAGTCGCTCACAGACACATTCGACGGCATCTTCGGCCGCCTTCGAAACAAGGGTGTTCTCACCGAATCCGACATCGACGAGGCTCTCAAAGAGATCCGCGTCGCCCTCTTGGAGGCCGATGTCAACATTGGCGTGGTCCGCAGCTTGCGCGATCGCATCAAGGCGCGGGCACTCGGCGAGGAAGTGCACAAGGCACTGAACCCGGCCCAGCAGGTCGTCAAGATCGTCAACGAAGAGCTCACTGCGAGCCTCGGTGGCGAGACCATCTCGATCACCTACAACTCGAAGCCGCCCACCGTCGTCATGATGGCGGGCCTTCAGGGCTCGGGTAAGACGACCACCTCCGGCAAGCTCGCGAAGTGGTTCAAGAGCCAGGGCCGCAATCCACTGCTGGTCGGCGCCGATCTCCAGCGCCCTGCCGCCGTCGAGCAGCTTCGGACTCTCGGCCGCCAGGTCGACGTTCCCGTCTTCTCTGAAGCCTCTGATCCTGTCACCGTTGCTGGCAAGGCGGTCGCCGAGGCGAAGGCCACCGGCCGAGACGTCGTCATCGTCGACACCGCTGGTCGTCTGGCCATCGACGAAGAGCTGATGGAGCAGGTTCGAGACATCTCGAACGCTGTTTCTCCCGACTACACCTTCCTTGTTGTCGATGCCATGACCGGCCAGGACGCCGTCACGGTGGCCGAAGCCTTCAATGAGAAGCTCAGCCTCGATGGCGTCATTCTCACCAAGCTCGATGGCGACGCCCGAGGTGGTGCTGCCCTCTCGGTGAAGGAAGTCGTCGGCAAGCCAATCGCCTTCGCCGCCACCGGCGAGAAGCTCGACGAGTTCGAGCTCTTCCACCCGGACCGCATGGCCAGCCGCATCCTCGGCATGGGCGACATGCTCACCCTCATCGAGAAGGCCGAGGAGACCTTCGAGAAGGAAGAGGCTGAAGAGGCGGCCAAGGCCCTGATGGAGGGCCGCTTCACCCTCGATGACTTCCTCGAGCAGATGCAGCAGCTCAAGAAGATGGGTCCGCTCGGTGGCCTCGTCAAGATGCTGCCGGGTCTCCCGAAGGAGATGCGCGACGTCGATGTCGACGACGGCCAGCTCGGTCAGGTCGAAGCGATCATCTATTCGATGACCACCGAAGAACGCGCCACCCCGGAAATCATCGACGCCTCTCGTCGAGCCCGCATCGCCAAGGGCTCGGGCACCAACGCCAATCAGGTCTCGTTGCTCATCAAGCAGTTCACCGAGATGCAGAAGATGATGAAGCGGATGGGTGGCCTGGGGACCAAGAAGGCCGCCAAGGGGCGCAAGGGCAAGAACAAGAAGAAGAAGGGTCCCGGTGGCGGGCGCGTGACGGCGAAGAAGACCGCACGCATCACCGAGCCCGGACAGAAGAAGACCAAGGCGCCGTTGATGCTTCCTGGCCTCGACCGCATGGATGCCAAGGACTTTGACGAGCTGGCCGATCAGCTCGACGAACTCTCCTGACCGATTCCCGAACCCACGCCGCTAGCATCGTGGGCTGCCCGAGTCGCGCCTCCCGCGCTCGCGAAGAACGACACCAGAGAAGAGAGAACCAAGATGGCCGTACGTCTCCGCCTCATGCGGACGGGAAAGAAAAAGCAGCCGAGCTACCGCATTGTTGCTGCCGATGCCCGTTCCCCCCGTGATGGACGATTCATCGAGATCGTGGGCACCTACAACCCGCGCACCGAGCCTTCGGAGATCCGTGTGGACTCCGCGAAGGCTGTTGGCTGGCTTCGCAATGGCGCCCAGCCCAGCGAGCGCGTGAAGAAGCTTCTCGAGGTTTCCGGTGCCTGGGCCGATTTCGAGTCCGGCAAGACCAAGGAAGAACTCGAAGCCGCAGCTGAGGCAGCCAAGGCTGCTGAAGTTGCTGCTGCAGGGGCCGACGCGTGAGCGCCGAGTCGCTCGCACCCACCGCTCACGCCGTTCTTCTCCACCTCTGCCAGTCGGTCGTCAGCGATGCTGATGCCGTCTCCATCGAGGAATCCGAAGCTGGCGACGATCGGGTCCGGTTCGACGTGAGCGTCGACAAGGACGACATGGGTCGCGTGATCGGCCGCCGCGGCCGAGTGGCTTCGGCCATCCGCACTGTTGTTGCTGCTGCAGGCGCCAAGGACGGCGTCGGCACCGAAGTCGAATTCGTCGACTGAGTCCGTTCCGTTCATGACCGATCGTCTCGAGCTGGGATACGTCAGCCGGGCGCACGGCCTCAAGGGCGAACTCTCGCTCAAACTCTCAACAGACCGCACCGGTGAGCGTCTCGCTCCCGGTGCTGTTCTGTATCTGAACGACGATGCGTTCACCGTGAAAGCCTCCAAGCCACACGGCAAGAAGTGGCTTGTGCACCTGCATGAGGTGAAGGGCCGGGAAGCGGCCGAAGCGCTCCAGGGCCGCACGATCACAGGTGACCCGCTCGATCCCGACGACTTGGATGAGGGCGAGTTCTTCATTCACGAGATGTTTGGCCTCACCGTCGTGGATCAGCACGGTGTTGAACACGGCAAGGTCACCAGCGTCATCGACAACCCGGCATCCGACATTCTCGAGCTGGCGAGCGGTCGACTCGTGCCGCTGAACTTTTACGTTTCTCACGACGACCACGTCGTCAATGTCGACGTACCCGTCGGCCTTCTCGATGATGGAGCGGAAGAAGCGCGCTAGGCGCAGCCCGTGGAACTCTCAACCGTTGCGTCGTCTCGATCAACAGCGCCGCGCACGAGTACCAAACTCGCCTGCCGAGCCACGATGTCGAAGCGCTGGGCCAGGGAGTCTTCCGCTTCGGCCAAACGCCGGGCCCACGCCGCTGAAGGCTTCGCTCCCATTCGCGACAGAACGGCGAGTGGGTAGCGGGCGAGGGCGCCGTGCATGGTGATCGAAACATCGTCGAACGAACCCCTCGCTGGCTCCAGCCGCGCCTCGTCCATTGGCTTGCATCGAATGCCAGGTGTCGCCCGACCAAACAGCTTCACACCGATGTTGTAGAGCGGTGCGCGCCAGATATCGACCGATGCGAACCGGGCGCCGCCCGCCATCACTCTCGAGATCTCGGGGAAGGACTCGGCAGTGACCGTGTGGTGGATGGAGCTTCCCGAGTAGACCCTGTCGAAGACGGCGTCGGCGAATGGGAGTTCCTCGGCGATGCCACAGACCACGTCGAGGCGATGGTCTAGGCCGACTGAGGCCGCGAGTTCGCGAGAGAACTGAAGTTCGGCCAGGACGGGGCTGACCAGCGTTGCTCGGTCGGCACCGGCCACCAGAAAGTTGAGTGCATGCGTGCCGCGGCCGCCGATCTGCAGGCAGGTCACAAAGGCACCTGGCGCAGCGAAGGGTCCGAGATGCTGATACGCCGCGGCGACTGCTCCCGCGGTGTTCCCGCCGCGCTGTCCCCGAACCGGCGCCCACTGAGGAGCAGCGCGGTCGTCCTGCACGTTCATCCGCAGGCGAAGTGACTTCTCAGCGCGAGCCAGACTGTCGTCTCCAACGCCTGTCCACGCGGTGTAGAAGCTCATCTCCTCGTATGCCTCGGCGTAGCGCTGGTGGTGTGGGTCTGTTCCCGCCTCTTCCGAGGAGGCGCCTTCAGCGAGCCACATCTCTGGGGACAGCAAGATCGGTATCCCGTCGATCACGGGAAACGCCCCGGAACGATCGGCACGAACAAGAAAGGTCGGGACGCTGCTCGCCGACGCCGGATGGCCGCGCTCAGCTGGTGGAACGAAACCCTTCAGCGGACCCGACTGTTCGTGCAGCGCTTGACGAGTCACAGGGCAACGGAGGTTCACGTCTGAGATTCTGCCTCACAACCCCGTGGCACGGGTCGGTCGTTAGCCTCAGCGCCATGCGTGTCGATGTGCTCACCATCTTCCCGGAGCTGATTGACCAGTATGCCGGCGCCAGCATCCTCGGTCGGGCGCAGAGCGCCGGGCTCCTCGACGTGCGGACCCACGACCTACGTGACGCGACGAGCGACGTCCACCGAACGGTGGACGATTCGCCGTTCGGCGGGGGAGCGGGGATGGTTCTCAAGCCTGAGCCCATCTACGAAACCGTTCGTCGTGAGGACGTGGCGCGGCCCCTCTTCTATCTCTCCCCAGCAGGTCGGCGGCTCGATCAGCCGTTCGCCGCCGAGTTGGCGGAACTCGATGGGTTCTCGCTCCTGTGTGGTCGTTACGAGGGCGTCGACGAGCGGGTGCGAGACGACCTGATCGACGGTGAGATCTCGATTGGAGACTACGTCCTCGCCGGTGGCGAGCTCGGAGCGCTCGTGGTGATCGAGGCGGTGGCTCGGCTTCGACCAGGTGTGCTCGGCAACTCGGCCTCGCCCGAAGATGAGTCCTTTGGCACCGGGCTCGGTGGAGGCGGTCTGCTCGAGTATCCCCAGTACACGAGGCCAGCAGAGTTTGAAGGGCGGGCGATTCCGGACGTGCTTCGCTCCGGTAACCACAAGCTCATTGAGGACTGGCGGCTCGCTCAGGCGCTTGCTCGCACCATCGAGCATCGGCCCGATCTGATCCGGGCCCGCGGTGGCCTGTCGGCCGCCGAGGAGAAGTTGCTGGCCCGGTTCGAGCTCGCGCGTGGAAGCGACGCAGCGGAGCAATAACCTTGCGAGCTGCACCGAGCGGTGTCATCACACCCTCGCAACTTCACACCTCGACGTCGCCCCGACCCTTCGGCCCGACCTCTCAGGACCTTGACTCAGGAATTCGCATCATGAACCTCATCGATCTCGTCGAGCAGTCACAGTTCCGTGACGACATCCCGGAATTCAACCCTGGCGACACCGTCAAGGTCCACGTGAAGGTCGTCGAAGGCAACCGCGAGCGTGTCCAGGTCTTCCAAGGCGTGGTCATCGCCATGCGCGGTGCCGGTGCCGGAGAATCGTTCAAGGTCCGCAAGCTCAGCTTCGGCGTGGGCGTGGAGCGTACGTTCCCCAAGAACAGCCCGATCATCGACAAGGTCGAGGTCGTGACCCGCGGCGACGTGCGCCGCGCCAAGCTCTACTACTTGCGTGATCGCGTCGGCAAGGCCGCCAAGGTCAAGGAAAAGCGCGACCGCTAGCGCGGCTCGACTCTTTCGAGAGTCCGACCCCGCCCCTGGGTTCGAGAGGGGCTTTGTGCAGTTGTTGCGCCGGGCGTCTACAGGCGCGCCGTTCGAGCTGCCTGCACACACATGCCAAACAACACGAACCGTGCCAGCAAGGATCGATTCAACAGGGATCGGGCAAACAAGGACTTCGGCGACCAAGGCGAGGATCTCGCCGCGGCCTGGTACGAAGCCGAGGGTTGGATCGTCGTCGACCGCAACTACCGGCTCCGCACCGGCGAGATCGACGTGATCTGTATTCGGGAGTCGGCGGATCACACACGGACGGTTGCGTTCGTCGAGGTGAAGGCTCGCTCGTCGTCTCGCTACGGCGGGGGCGTGGCTGCGGTCGGCTGGAAGAAGCAGCAAACGATTCGCAACACGGCGAGCTCGTGACTGCGTAAACAACGGGTGACCTTCGACGAGATCCGCTTCGACGTCATCGAAGTGAGTGCGGAGGGCGGGATCACGCCCTACGTGGCATGTTTCTGATTCCGTACTAGAACGAGGCCTATGTCCCGGCGCATCCGTCTTCTCGTGGCTCTTCTTGCGGCCATGGCATTGACGATGGCGGCGTGTGCCGCCGGCCCGGAGACGGAACTGGCAGCCGGCGACGACGTCGTGATGACGCTCGACGGGGCGGACATCAATCTCTTCGCCCCATCCGAGAAGCCGAGAGTCTTGTGGTTCTGGGGGCCGTATTGAGGCTCCTGCCAACGGGAAGCCGATGCGGTCGCATGGGTACAGAAACAGTTCGGCGACGACGTTGAGTTCATCGGTGTCGCCGGCGCCTATCCGGTCGAGGACGTAGCGGCGTTCCCCGAGAAGTACTGGGTCGACACCTTCGCCCACGTACACGATGTCGACGGCTCGATTTTCGATGCTTTCGGCGTGACGGGGCACCCCACGACCGTCTACGTCCGTACCGACGGCACGATCGAGAAGGTCAGCGTTGGCGCCGGCGCCCCGCAGAAGTTGAACGAGCGGGTCGGCCTGCTCGCCGCCGGCGAATCGGTGCCGTAGGACGCACTCTGGTGAAAGACAGCACTTCAGCCTTCGAGCTCGTCCACTGGCACTGCCTGGTCGCCGATGGTCAGCCACTGCAGCGATCCCGAGAGATCGCTCGGTCATGGCGGAATCGGGAACCGTCAGCCAGCATCTTCCGTGCCGCGGACGACGCGGAGCGCTCGAGTGTGGAGCCGATCGGAGTCAGTCTCGTCGAGACCGAGTTGCCGGCGGGAGCGAGCGAGGCCGTCAGGAGGCTTGCGCTGCTCGACACCGTCGAGCGACGGCAGCTGATCGTGAAGGCCTTTGTCGAAGGGAGGCGATTGCCGGACATCGAAAAGCTCGTCGGCCCCATTCGAGAACTTGACCCGTGTGTACCGGCGCCCCCAGATCGGCGGCACCGGCGGACGCTGCCGATCGCTTTGGTCGGGGGTGCCGCACTGGCCGCCATCGCTCTGCTTTCCTCGACCGGTTCGACTGGCACAAGTGACCTGGCCACGCAGGGCGAACGCCTCATCAGCACGACCTCGGCTCCCGTCGTGGAGACGACCGAGCCGTCGGTTCCGCTCGTTGTTGCGCCCGACAGGCAGGTGGAGCTCATCATCGAGGCAGGTGTTGTCGTACGCCTCGATCCGAGCACTCGCGAGCGGCTGTGGTCCACCTCGGCGTTCGACGACGTGAGCATCATTGACGTGAACGGCGACATCATCACGATCGACTCCGCTGGCCGTCGCCTCTACCTCAGCCTTCGCGACGGAACCCTCCTCCCGCCCTGACCGGGAATCAGGTTGCTTGACACCGCACGGTGGTCACGCGTAGCGTCCTTTCCGGTTTCCGAAACGTTTCGGAAAGCCAACAAACGGAAGAATCTACGCAAGGGGAGAGCTATGAGTGGATCACGACTGCGCTCGATGTGGGCGCTGTTGATCGCGCTGGCGATGATTGCTGCCGCATGTGGTAGCGACGATGACGGCGGTGAGGCAGCGGCAACAACCGAAGCCGAAGCCGCAGAGACGACGGCGGCTCCGGCTGAAGAAGAGCCAGCTGAAGAAGAGTCCATGGAAGAGGAGCCCATGGAAGAGGAGGTCATGGAGGAGGCATCTGCCGCCGACGCCTCGTTCGTGAGCCTGCAGTTCGCTCCCGTTGAGGAGGCCGAGAAGTTCCAGGCCATCCTCGACGGCGAGAGCATCTCGGTCACGATCGGTGAAGAGGGTCCGACGATCGACCAGATCCTGGCTGGTTCCGGTGCCATCGACGTGCTGGGCGCTCTCCACGGAACCTTCCCCCCACTCGCGCGCGAGAACGCGATGACCAACATGAGCGACGTGCTCGAGGATCTGAGCGCGGATCGTGCCATTGCTCCGGCCTTCGTACAGTCCGGACTTCTCGGTACTGATGACTTCCTCCACTACGTCCCGTGGGCGCAGGCGACATACATCATGGCGGCGAACAACGATGCGCTGCCGTACCTCCCTGAGGGCGCCGACGTCCAGGCCATTACTTGGGAAGAGCTTGCAGAGTGGTGTCAGAACATCCTTGAAGGTGAAGGGGCTCCGAAGTGCGGTCTGCCGCATGCCGGGTTGTTCCACCGCTTCCTCGAGGGCTACCTGTTCCCGTCCTTCACCGGAGGCATGGTGAGCGAGTTCCGCAGCGCCGAGGCCGCGTCGATGATGGAATGGGCTCGCGACACCCTGTGGCCGACCATGAACCCCGAGTCCATCAACTACGAGTTCATGCAGGAGCCCATGCTCGCTGGTGACGTTTGGGTTGCCTTTGACCACACCGCTCGTCTGATCGATGCCTTCGAGCAGCAGCCCGATCAGTTCATCGGGTTCCCGGCTCCGGCTGGTCCCGAAGGTCGAGGCTTCATGCCCGTCATTGTTGGCCTGGGTATCCCTGCCGACGCCCCCAACCCTGAGGCCGGGGCTGCAGTCATCGAGTACCTCACCCGTCCGGAGATCCAGGGACAGGTCCTCTCAGACCTCGCGTTCTTCCCGGTTGTCGATGGAGTCGATTCCTCGAACCTCCCGGTCGGCGTGCAAATCGAGGCAGACACCGTGAACGCGCAGGCGAACGCACCTGATGCCTTGCCGGCGCTGCTGCCGGTTGGTCTTGGAGAGCGCGGCGGTGAGATCAACCAGATCTTCCGCAACGCCTTCGACCGCATCGTGCTCAACGGCGAGGACATCGCCACCGTTCTGAACGAAGAAGGCGAGAACCTTCAGACGTTGATGAACGAGACCGGCGCTCCGTGCTGGGCCCCGGATCCGGCCGGCGACGGCCCCTGTCAGGTCAACCCGGCAGGCTGATCCTCGCGAGGTCTCCCCTCACATGAGATGGTGACTCTCCAGCGCTGCTCGCGCTGGAGAGTCACCCATCATGGGGGATGGCCGCTTGTGAAGGCTGTGTGAGTGAGCTACTGGTACGAGATGACAGCAACGCCTCAATGACAACAGAGCTCGTGAGTGAACCGGAAGCGGCCATTGTCGAGGGACCGCGACGGAAACGTCGTCAGAAGCTGGTTCCGTACCTGCTGATCGCTCCGACCCTGATCTTTCTCGCTTTGTTCTTCGCCTATCCCATGGTGCAGGGCCTCATCCTTGCGGTCTACGACGATGAGGCCGTGCTCCCTGTGTTGGATAAGCCGACGATCGACGGCAACCAGAACGGCCAGCTGCCCCAAGGATCCTCCGTCGAGATTCTCGATCGGCAGGGCAACCTCATCGAGGGCGAGGTGACCTCGGACCTGCTGACTGAACTCTGGTTCCGAGTGTCGTCAGAGGACGGCGCGCAAGGTTGGGCGCCGGAAACGCGCATTCGTGTTCGAGAGGAGTCGAGCGACGGGACACCCCTGATCGGGACGGTTCGGACGAAGCTCGGCGCTGAGGCTGATCCTCTGACGGACCTCTTCGAGGTCCCGAACGAGTCGTCAGAGGTGGCCGCCAAGGTTGAGCCCTCGGTGCGTGTGGCGATCGAAGACACGGCGACGCTGGAAGTCTGGTTCCAGGTCCGAGCTTCTGGCGAGACGGCCGACGAACTCGGCTTGGTCGAAGGTTGGGCGCCCTCCAGGTTCGTTCAGATCTTTGGAGATGAGGTGTCCGGTCGCATCGACCGCGGCACTGATGGGGTCTTCACGACCCGGTTCGTTGAGAAGATGGTGGAGGATCGGTTCTTCGGTCCGGCGTGGCGAACCACGCTCATCTTGATGGTGCTGATTCTTCCGATTCAGTTCGTCCTGGCCACGCTGATGGCGCTGGTGATCCACGCCCGAGTGAAAGCGAACTCGCTCTTTCTCTACATCTTCTCCATTCCGATGGGGATGAGCGATCTCGCCGTCGGCATTCTCTTCTTCTCAATCTTCACCGGCAACGGCCTGCTCAACTCGGTGCTCGAGGGGGTGGGAATCCTCGATGACCCGAAGGTGTTTTTGTCCAGCGACACGCGCAACTGGATCATTGCCGCCATCGTTCTCGCTGAACTGTGGCGCGCCACCTCGATCGTGATGGTGATCGTGGTGTCGGGACTGCAAGCCATACCCGACGAAACGCTCGAGGCCGCTGAGCTCTTCGGAGCGTCCTATTGGAAGCGTGTGCGTTACATCATGCTCCCGCTGCTGAAGCCCAGTCTGCAGGTTGCTTTGATCCTGCGAACGATCCTCGCCTTCCAGGTTTTCGCTGTGGTCATCGCTCTTGGCGGCGGCGAGATCGTCACGGTGCTGGCCAATGAGACGTACCGGCAGTACTTCGAGTTGCGCAACACCAACGTGGCATCCGCGTACGCCGTGTTCATCCTGTTGATGTCACTGGCCAGCGCGATCTTCTACCTTCGAGCCGTTCGAACACAGCAGGAGACCAGCGGATCGTGAGCACTCCCGTGATTCCGGAACGAAAGCCGAAGCTGACCGCCGGCCGACTCGGTACCTATGCCGGGGCGATCGCCATCGCTCTGTGGATCGTCATTCCGATTTTCTTCGTGTTCTCGATGGCGTTCACGACTCAAGAAACGGTGCGGTCGTACCCCAAGGGGTTCTTGCCCTTCATTCCGTTCTCCACCGACACGATGGAGTTCTTCCTCAGCTCAGACGGAGTGGCCGAGGGTCTCATCAACAGCTTGATCGTCGCCGTGATCACGCTGGTCCTGTCGACCGCGCTGGCGGCTCCGGCCGGCTACGCGATTTCCCGCTACCTGTTCCCCGGTCGGGATCTGTTCCGCCTGTCGATCCTCGCCGTTCGGGCGTTTCCGGTGGTTGTCCTGTCGATCCCGCTCGCCGTGCTCTTTCTTCGGATTGGGTTGTTCGACAGCATTCTCAGCCTCGCGCTGATGCATACGGCCCTCACGTTGCCGACGACGGTCTTGGTGATCGCCAGTGTGTTCGCCAGCGTCCCGTATGAGCTCGAAGAAGCCGGTCAGGTCTTCGGCGCATCGCCGTTTCAGGCCTTCCGCTACATCGTCCTTCCACTCGTCCTGCCGGGTATTGCAGCCTCTTCTGTCTTCACCTTCGTGCTGTCGTGGAACGAGGTCTTTGCTGCCAGCGTGCTCACCCTGGAGAATCGAACGCTCCCAGCGCTGTTGCTGACTCGACTCTCCAGCTCTTCGGACGCGTTCCAGTTCGCAGGCGGGTTCTTCCTCATGGTCCCGTCGTTGATCTTCATGTTCTTCATCCGCAAGTACCTGTTCAACATGTGGGGCCAGGTTTCCAAGTAGCCGAGGGGCTTCCGCCAGATGGCAGAGATCCGTATCGAGAAAGTCAGCAAGGTCTTCAATGGCGCCTACGCGGTGCGAGAGGCGGACCTTGTCATCGAAGACAAAGAGTTCCTCGTGCTTCTGGGCCCGAGCGGGTGCGGCAAGACCACTCTGCTGCGGGCTGTTGCAGGCCTCGGCATGGCGGACGCGGGCCGCATCACGATCGACGGACGAGACGTCACCTATCTGCGCCCCGGCGATCGCAAGATCTCCATGGTGTTTCAGAGCTACGCGATCTTCCCGCACATGACCGTGCGGGAGAACATCGGTTTCGGGTTGAAGATGAATGGCGTTTCGGCTGCGGAGACCGCCCGCAACGTCGATGAGGCGGCTGAGCTGTTACACATCGAGGAGCTTCTTGATCGCCGCCCAAGCGATATGAGCGGAGGTCAGCGTCAGCGAGTTGCCGTCGCCCGAGCGCTGGCGATGAAGGCGGAGGTCCTTCTGATGGACGAGCCGCTGTCGAACCTCGATGCTCTGCTCCGGCTCGAGATGCGGGCTGAGCTCAAGCGCCTGCTGGCGGATGTCGGAGCCACGACGATCTACGTCACACACGACCAGATCGAGGCGCTGAGCATGGGCGACCGGATCGCTGTCATGAAGGATGGCGTCATTCAACAAGTCGATGGCCCGTCCGAGGTCTACGCCCACCCTGCCAACCGTTTCGTTGGAAGCTTCATTGGCAACCCTCCGATGAACTTCCTCGACGGCCAGGTGGTCCAGAGCGCCGACGGGGTCCGGGTCCAGGTTGGTCAGAGCTCGATCACGCCCAGCCCCACAAGCGTTTCAGCACTCACCGACTTTGTTGGTGAGGGTGTCGTGGTCGGGATTCGGGCCGAGAACACCGAGGTGCTGAACGAGCCGCGAGGCGACGCGGTCAAGGTGGACGTGAGGGTCGTGGAGCCACTCGGGTCGCAGAATCTGCTGACCATCACGGTCGGTGGGAATCTCATGAAGGTGGCGACTCATCCCACCTTCGAGACTTCACCTGGCGCCGATCTGTGGATTCGCTTTCCACCCGAGCAGATCCGTTGGTACGACGCTTCCTCACATGCACTGCTGGTTGGGGGCCCGGACTGACGCAGATCAGCCTGGTGCACGAGGGGTGGGCGTATGCTCTGCGACCGATGAGGAGCGACGATGACGATGTGCTGCTCCAGAGCGGCCACGGACGCTCGTGAGCCGGCCGACGCTGAGAGATGTGGCCCGGGAGGCTGGCCTTTCCGTTACGCAGGTGTCCCGGGCGCTCAACGGCCACGATGACGTGGCGAAAGCAACGATGCAGCACGCCCGCGCTGTGGCTGACCGCATGGGTTACGTGCCCAACCGCGAGGCCAGGCGTCTGAAAGCCCCGCATCTTCGCACGGGAACCTACGGGCTGATTCTGCCCGACGAGAGCCTTCGATTCTCCGACCCGTTCTTCGGCGAGCTGTTGACGTCGATGGTCGCCGAAGCCGGTGCTCAGGGTCGCGAGATCCATCTCGCGACGTCCGGCGCTGGCGCTGACGCAGTGGCGCCGTATCGCACAGCTGTGCGAGAACAGCGCGTGGATGGGTTCGTTCTCGTACGAACCTCCGTCGACGATGACCGTCTCGACTTCCTGCTTGATGCCAAGATCCCGTTCGTGTCCTTCGGCCGGCCACCGGGCCGTGAGGGCTTTGCGTCGGTGGACTTCGACGGTCAGGGCGTCGAGTCCGCGGTGGCGCACCTGGTGGAGCTTGGGCATCGCCGCGTGGCTTGCCTCGCTGAGCCGGAGCGTTACAGCTTGGGTGCGTCACGCCGTCAAGCCTTTCGCGATGCTGCCATCAAGCACGGACTCGATGTGAGTGAGCAAGACATTCTCGAGGCAGGTTTCCATGAGCAGGCCGGGTTCGAAGCAGCATCGCGGGTGCTCGGTTTGTCAGAGCCGCCGACCGGCATCATCGCTCTGAACGACCTTCTGGCGCTCGGTGCGTTGGAGGCTGCGGCCTCACTCGAACTCGGCGTGCCGTCGGACGTGAGCGTCGTGGGATTCGACGACATCGCAGCGGCGCGACTGGTGACACCTGCGCTCACGACCCTGCGCCAATCGCCAGGTGTCGTCGGAAGGCTGTTGCTCGAGGAGCTCGACCAGGCCGTGGACCGGGCGGCGAACGAAGAGCGTTCGCGGCTGGTGCAGTCTGAGCTGATCATTCGCTCATCGACGGGACCGGCTCGGAGCTGATACAACATTCGGACCTGTCCGAAACGTTTCGGGACTACACCTTGAGCGACATACACATCATCAACCACACCCACTGGGATCGTGAGTGGTTCCTCACGCACGAGTACACAACAGCGTGGATCCCTGCGCTCATCGATTCACTCGTTGAGCTCGTGCGTGAGAACCCGTCGTATGAGTTCCTCTTCGACGGGCAAACGCTCGTCATCGAGGACCTGCTGCGCACCAGACCGGACTACCTGCCGGTTGTCCAGGAACTGGTGAAAGGAGGCAACCTGCAGCTGGGGCCGCTCTACAGCCAGCCTGATTGGCGCCTCGTGAGTGGCGAGCTGCATATGCGCAACCTGAGCTTCGGTGTCACCGACGCCGAGGCACTCGGTGGGCGCGCCGACATCGCCTGGTTGGTGGACACCTTTGGTCACGTTTCTCAGGCACCGCAGATCTTGGCGTCGCACGGCATCGATGCCGCATATGTGTGGCGGGGTGTGCCCGAGATGGCGCCACTCTTCCGGTGGGTCGGCGCTGATGGCACCGAGTTGGCCACGATCGATCTCTTCGGCGGCTACCGGAATCTCTATGGCGTGTCGAAAACAGCGGAGATCGCTGTTCATCGCTTGGAGGCCGAGGTCGCCAAGCTCCGGCCGGCTTACGGAGAGCTGCCGATTCCGCTCTTCGACGGCTACGACTTGGATACTGAACCCGAGGATCCCGCACGGTTCTACGCCGGTCTCGAGGTTGATCCTTCGATCGTGTTGCGCGAGTCCTCGCGTCGGACCTACGCCGACGCCGTCCTCCGGCATCGGGAGTCAGCCCCGGCGATCGCTGGCGAGTTACTTTCGGGCAAGTTCGGATCCACCTTTCCGGGGTCACTCTCGTCGAGGACGTACCTGCTCCTGCTCCACCACGATGCTGAGATTGCGCTCCATCGCCGCGTCGAACCACTCTTGGCGCTGGCCGCCGCGTGTGGCCGCCCCGTCGATGTGGACGCGCTCGATCGCCGCTCACGGGAGCTGCTACAGAACGGGGTGCACGATTGCATTTGCGGTGTCTCCATCGATCAAGTGCACGAGCGCATGGAGCGGTCCTCCCGTCGGATGTTGCGGTGGGCCGATACGGAGATCGCCAGCGCCGCATCGGAAGTACTCGGCCGTTTCGCGCCCGGTGCCTATGCGGTGAGCACCTGTGCTGCGACCAGCACTTCCGTCGTTCGAGGCGAAGGAGTCGCGGCGGTGGTCGACGCCATTGGCGTTGGCGTGGCGCCAGTGGTGCTGTCGCCTATACGTCCGATGGGCGAGACACTCCCCGCCTTCGAGTGGTCGAACGACCACTATCGCGCTCGCCTTGATGCGAGTGGGCTCGTCGTCGACGGGGTCGGTCGGCTGGGCGCCATCGTTGTCCGCAGAGACGACGGCGACACCTACTCGAGCGAGCCGGGCGAGATCATCGGTGTGCTCACGCCGTCGGCCGACCCGCGACAAGTTGATGCCTCTGACGTCGACACCACCGTGGAGCTGCCTCTCGCGTTGGAGTCCGACGGACTGTCCGTCACCGCCACGCTTCGGTGCCGGTTCAGCTCGCTGCCGCTGATTGAGATGGAGATCGATCTCGACAGCACTGGAACGGCTTTCAGGATTGATGCCGAATTTGAAACGGGAATCGATAGCGACCGGGTCTGGGCTGGCATGCCCTTCGATCTCGTCGAGCGCGAGCACGTCGACCGGGACCTCTTCGGCCATGACATCGATGCCAAGACATCCGCGATTCTCATGGGTCAGCGGGAGGTTGATGAGGTCGACGAGTTCCCGTTCCACGATGTGGTGGCGACGACGGACGACGAGCGAACAGCCCTTGTCCTGGCCCGTGGGATTCGCTCGTACTCGAGCCGTCCGGATGGCACGATCTCGCTTGCTCTGCGACGCTCGACGGAGTGGGTCGCACGCACGGGGTTGCAGCGGCGCAGCGGCGATGCTGGACCGGCGATGTACGTGCCTGGAGCCAGGTGTGAGCGGACGATCACACATCAGTTGGCATTCGTGACCCACCACGGTCGTCTGGACGTCTTGAAAGACATGGCAACGGTCGAGGCGTTCATCGCCCCGCCGTTGCTGGCGACCGTTGATGGGGGCTCGGGAACTGCGGAGTCCTGGACGGTGCTCGATGAGTCGCTTCCGCTGACAAGTCTCCGAGTTGTCGGCGATGAAACGGTGATTCGCCTCTGGAACCCAGCCGATGAGACTGTCCACTTGCACGGCCCTCTCGACCGGCGAGCCGCTCTGGGCGCGGTGCTGGCATCATCGGCAACGGTTCAGGCCAAGGAGATCGTGACTGCGGCGATCACGCTCGAAAGTCCGCCAACAGCTGATCAACCCGGCCAGGTGACGGTGTTGACCAGCTCAGCTGACCGCGCCGGGCTCAGCAGGTCGCGTCCGGCACCTGACGTCATGCGACTCCTTGAAGAGCGAACCGAGGAGCTTCGGGCTGGATTGGCGGAAACAACACACGCCTTGACTACCGCGACCGGAGCTGACTCGTATCGGCTGACGCACCGATCGACGGTGTTCGAACGAGAGCTTCTCGAGGTCGAACTGTCCTACGAGCTCAACCAGCGGCTGGCTGAATCCGTGGCTGAGGTGAGCATTCCGGACGAGGCAGACCCGACCATCGGCGATATCGGTCGTCGACTGAATGACCTCCGAGTGCAACGCCGCATCTACGACTACGTGGTGCAGGCACTTGCCGAAGTCGAAGACTGAACCAGCGCTGGTGGATGGGGGACTTCGCTGGCGCGAGGCCAAGCGGCTGAGGTCTCCTGATCTCCGTCTTGGCGACGTAGCAGAAGCGGTCTCCCGAGTCCCTCAGAGATCTGTGAGGAGCTCGTGCCAGCCGGTTTCGTTGGCTTCGCTGAAGGCGGCCCCGTCTTCGCCGTACAGGTAGGTCCAGATCGACAAGCCGACAGCGTCTGCTGCGTAGGCCTCAGCCGCAATGAAAGCGGTGCCCCGAACCGGCTCGGAGACGAGCACGAGGACGTACCGCCCTTCCATTGCGCCAACAACACTGCCGGCCATTGAGGAGCCGTCCGGGGCGGTGACCGTGAGTTGGTCGCCCGTTTCGAAGGCACTGGGGAGGCCAAGGCGATGTGTCAGCTGTTGCCACCGCTCCTCCGGCGAACCGCTCACCATCGCCATGGGCAGGCTCGGACGAGCGACCTCGCCTCGGAAATGCTCGCAGTGCAGGGCCAAGTTGGCCAGGAAGATCTTCCAGCCCTCGTGCATCGCGTCGTACTGATCGTCCCAGGGATCGCCGTTGCCGAATCCCGAGTTGACGAGGCGGACGATGCACGATCCCCCGTCCTTCGCCTCGACGAACCACTCGAACGCCAGGCCCTCCACGCCCTCGCCGCCGTCCATCAGCATGCGGCGAGGCGGGTCCCACTCGGCGACTCGTCCATTGACCTGCATCTCCGGACCTGGGCCGAAGGAGGCGGACATCGCGCCACCCGCCTTCTCCTCCACCGTGTGCGGCACGTACCACGAGGAGATGCCGGGGCCTGTAGCGATCGCCTGCCAGACCTCTTCGGGTGTTCCCTGAACTTCGATCTCGAGCTCGATCGAACGCTTCTCATCAGTCATTGGTGGTGGCTTTCTCTTCGTTGGTTCGTGCGAATGGGTGGGCGGCGACAATCAGCCGGTGCCAGCGGCCTCTGGGCGCGGTCTCATCGTGAAAGCGGGCCGAGAGTTCGGTGACCGAAGCAGCGAGCGCCTCGGTGAATGCAGCGCGGTCTGCGGCGGAGCCAAAGCGGATCTCGGTGTCGATCGTGAGCGTGGCGAGCGGCTGTTGTCGCTCATCAGCCTTGTAGGCCAGCTCGCCGACCTCTCGGATCAGCCGGCCCGCAATGGCCAAGAGGTAGCGAGAAGAGAGGCGATCGGTAGACACAGGTTGCGCGGCATTCGGCCCGAGCGCTTCGGGAGAGATGAGATAGGACGAGGCGGAGGCTTGCACGATCCGCTCGGTCAAGCCTCGGCGGGGGCGCTCCTCGACAAGCTCAACCAGGCCGTGGTCTTCGAGGGTTCGTAGGTGGTAGTTGACCTTTTGGCGGGGAACGCCGAGCGCTGCGGCCACCGACGAGGCCGAGCCAGGTGCTCGGAGCGCTTCCAGGATCTGGGCTCGGAGGGGTTCCAGAACGGCCTGGGCGGCATCGGCTCGGTCGATGACACAGACGTCGATCACGCCGCCAGTTTCGTATTGACAAATTCGTTTGTCAATACGATCTTCGGATTGGGAGACCGACGCTTCGCTCTTCGCTGCTAGGTGCTGGTCGGCCCGGCGAGGATGTCGTTCTCTCTGTGGGGCTCGAAGCCAGCGCTCAGGTAGAGGTGTTTCGCTACCGCATTGTCTGGCTCAAAGCCGATCTTGATGCGCGTGGCCCCGGCGTTGGCCAGTCGATCGATTCCGCAGGTCAGGACGTGTCGGGCAAGTCCATGGCTTTGGTGCTCGTCCTCGGTTCGCATTGGTTCGACCAAGCCGACTGCGGTCGTCGGGTCGTACCAGAACAAGCCGTAGGCGGCGACGTTTCCTTCGTCGTCGTAGACGACCAGATCGAGATCGGAGCGATACAGCGACGTCTGGTTGAGCCGAGGTTCTGAGTCAGGGTGGTTTCGGCGCTCATTGATCATGTGATGGGGACGGTCCATGGCACTGGCCCTGTCGAGCAGGAGGTACCCCTCTTCGAGGTCGCTGATAGGCGGACGACCATCTGCAGACAGCCACGACTCGACCAACCCATCCTCCTCGACAGTGAAGCCCAATTCGCTCAGCACCGCGCGGAGAACGTGATCTGTTCGATCGACCTCCAAGCACACCGAATCGAAGCCTGACTCGCTGGCATGGTCGAGGCCTCGACGCATGACATGTTCGGTCCACTCCGGAGTTGCATCGGGCAGTACGAGCGGATTCAGCAGCGTGGTATTACCGAAACCGGTGATGATCGCCGCGGCTTCGGGACGACCTCGGTCATCGAACCAGAAGAGCTGGTCAAGATCGTCGGTCGGGCGTTCGTTCATCGACCACCACCACTGCATGTCGGCCGCTTCGAACAGTCCGGCTGTTGGGTGAGCCGTCCGAACTCGGTTGAGCAGCGCGCTCACCGCTTCGAGGTAGTCAAGGCCGCTGCGAAACTCTTCGGTCGGGCTCGGCATCGGGTGAGGCTACAACGCCGCCCATCAAGCCTCTTCGGGATTTCTCCGTTCGAGCTACTTCGACGGCGCGATGACCTCTCGGGTGTAGCGGGTGACTTGCTCGATCTCTTCTGGGCTCAGCCGCCCGGAGAAGGCTGGCATGGAGCCTCGGCCATTGGTGACCAGCTCGATCTGGTCAGCCACGTCGGGGAAACGGCCCGTGACACGATCCTCGTTGAGCTGTGGGCCACGGCCACCGCTGCCATCGGCCCGATGGCACGATGCACAGTTCCTGGTCCAGATGGTTCGACCTGCGGCCAGGGCCGGGTCAGCGTCGGCTCCGACCTCCGGAGCGGCGCCACCGCACGCGGTGAGAACAAGAGAAACGCCGAAGAGAAACGGGACGATCCTGCGCATGTCGGCCCACCGTAGCCATACTGCTGCCGTGGGATTCGACCCCCGTCGGCAACATCGGCGCACCAACTTCGATTACTTCTTTGTGGCGGCGTCCATTGTCGTGGCCGCAGCCCTGCTGGCCTGGGCTTTCTTGGGCTGATGGCCGATCGGCGACCCCGGCGATCATCCACCGGACGTGACGAGAAACCGAAGACTCCCCGCCCTCGCAAGAAGCCGGCCAACGCCAAGGCAGCACGCCGCCCGGCTTCGAAGCGAAAGCCACCGAAGCGCAAGGGCAACAAGTCGGGCATCGATCCATCAGGGATCTGGGATGC
>CALKTH010000141.1 GCA_937997485.1 uncultured Acidimicrobiales bacterium
GCCGATCTGGATGTTGGAGTAGTCCCACACGTCGTTGAGGAAGAGGGGATAGAGGAACCACGTCGCCGACGTTGACGTCGACAACAGCGCGCTCGCGCCGGTCACGACGCGAAACGAGCGATTCTGAAGCAGCCCGAAATCGAGGAGCGGTTCGTCGTGGCGCCGCGACGACGACACGAAGACCACACCGCCGATCGCCGCTGCGAGAAAGACCCCGACGATGCGACTGTCGAGCCAACCCCACGCTCGGCCCTGCACGATCACAAAGGTGGCTCCGCCGATGGCCAGCGTGCCCGTCACCGTGCCGAGGAGGTCGAGCGGCGGTGGCTTCTCGACCACGGTGTCATCGGCCATCACGTTCCACGCCAAGGCCATTCCGACGATGGCGATGGGAACCACGATGGCAAAGACGAATCGCCAGCTCGAAACTTCGAGCAACCCAGCAGCAACGACTGGTGCCACCGCTGCACCCAGCACGCCCATGGAGGACCACAGCGTCACAACTGATCCGTGTTGCTCCTTCGGATAGAGAGGGAGGACGGCGGCGAGCGATGACGGAATCATGAGCGCCACACCGACTGCTTGAATCACTCGCGCTGCGATGACGAGGTTGATGCCCGGAGCCGCGGCCGAGAGCGCGGCACCCACGCCGAAGACGGCCAGGCCGATGATGAAGATCCGACGGCGGCCGATGCGATCGGCGAGCCGGCCGCCAAGAAGCATGAAGGTCACTTGGGTGACAGAAAAGGCCGAGATCACCCACGAGATGTGCGTGAGGCCGACGTTGGAGAATTCGGTCTCCAGGACGGGGACAGCGATGTTGGTTGCGGTGCCGACGAATGCCGCGAGCAGCATGGCGGTTGCCGCGATGGCGAGGGCAGCGCGCCGTCGGCCTTCACTGGGTGCTGCCGGAGCGTCGCTGCGGGAGGTCTCGAGTTCGATCCCGGGAGACTACTGAGCGGCACGACCTTGGCCGAAATCTGCCCTCAGAACTCGGAGGAAGACGCCGTGTTCAGGACGAAGAAACGGACTCCGGATGTGGGCGAGATTTTGCAAGGTCGGCCTTCGCATGGGCGAGGACGGTCGCAAGAACGATGGACGCGCCCAGGATGCTTGCCAGCGGCGGGACCTCGCTCAGAATGAGCCATGCCAAGGCAATGGCGATCGGCGTTTCCGCTGAGCCCAACAGCCCGGACTCTGCCGCCGGAATGAGCTTCGTTCCTTCGATCCAGAGCACGGTGGCTCCGGCGAACACGAGGCCGAACAGCACAAGCAGCATGGCATCTCGAACGTTGACGTCGAGCGGGTCGGTGAAGATCCACCCGGCGAGAAAAAGCAGCGGGCCGGAAGCGGCTCCGGCGAGCACTGGGTCTGTTCCTCGGAAGGTGCGGATCAGCACCATGTAGAGAGCGTTCAGCACCACCATGGCAACCGCCACGGCATCGCCATCGAGATTCGGCGAGCCAAGGCTCCCGCTCACGATGATGACCACGCCGACGAGCGTGATGGCCGCAGCGTGAAGCGTGCGACGCTTGATGGGCTCTGCTCGAATCGCCCGTTCGAGCAGAGCGGCGACGAAGGGGACCGTGGCGTAAATGACGGAGACGTTTGCGACGAATGTGTTCTTGAACGCCACGATGAACGTGATCGAGCCAACGCCTCCGACGATGGCGAGAATCCACCCATCCCGGCCGAGTCGGAACACCTGCGAGAGTGGGCGACGGCGATTCCGCAGCCAGACGTAGCAGGCGATACCGGTCCCGCCAACGAGGCCCCGCCACGTGAGAATCGTCCAGCTGCCAGCCTCGATCGCCTTGGTCAGAATGCCAGAAAGGCTGAACAGCACGGCCGAGGCCAGCACCAGACTCGCGCCGAGCGAGCGATGCGTCAGGCCCATCGGTCCGGGCAACAGAGGTGGTTCATTCTTCGCTCCCGTGGTCGAGCGAGACATTCGCTCTCCGTGGAACGTACTGTTGGGGACATGCTTCGAGTCCTGCGATTTCCAGCCCCTGGCATGCGAGAATCAAGTGCCTGATTTCAATCGCTCCCTGCCGCCACTCGCAGCGCTCGTTCCGTTCGAGGCCGCCTTCAGGCATCGAAACTTCACCAGGGCCGCCGAGGAACTCTTCATGTCCCAGGCCAGCATCAGTCGGCGAATCGGCGAGCTCGAGGACGATCTCGGCGTCGTCCTGTTCGAGCGCCACCGCCACAACGTGACGCCAACAGCGCACGCCGAAACGCTCGCCGCGTCGGTGAGGCTCTCGCTTGCTGAGCTGTCGTCATCTGCGGATGAGCTTCGTCAGCGCGCGGCCGGCACGAACGCCTTGACCGTCCTGTCCGACCCAGCGTTGGCTTCGGTCTGGGTTGCACCGATCCTCGGCGACTTCCAACGCAATCACCCGAACCTACGGATCAAGGTCATTGCGGCGTGCGAGTCGACGGAGTCGACACGGGAACGCTTCGACATCGCTCTCCAATACGGGCGCGACGAGCCCAGTTCGTTCACTGTTGAGTTCATCGCCGACGAGGCAGTGTTTCCCGTTTGCTCCCCGTCCTTCGCGGCCGGGCTCCCAGACAATGTGACGACAGAGGATCTTCGCGAAGTGACGCTCCTCCACGTTGAGTACGCAGCGCACCCTGCGTGGGCGACATGGCGAGACTTCGGCATCGACATTGACGAGACCTCGCCGGATCGGGCCGTGGTCTTCACCTCTTATCAGGGCTGCCTCGACTTCGCAGAGCGCGGCGAAGGCATCGCCCTGGGGTGGGAGCGCTCGGTTCAAGCTCGGCTTGATGCGGGCACGCTCGTTCGTCTGCCCGGCATCACGAAGCCAAAGGCCGGGGTGATCAACGCCTACCTTCCCCGCAACGGCGGCAGCCCGTTCGCTCCGGAGTTCCTGGCGCGTCTGCGGAGCACGTTCGCTCTCGGTTAGCACACGAAGGCTTGCCTGACGAGGCCAGCTTGGCAGCGGCATGTCTACGCCAATCGCTTGACGTAGTACGGTCCGGCCGTTCGATCACAGGAGATCATCATGAGTACCTTCCACGACTTCGAGATGGAGTCCATTGACGGCGACCAGGTCTCGTTCTCGACCTTCGCCGAAAGCGCTTGCCTGGTGGTGAACGTCGCCTCACGTTGAGGCCTCACCCCTCAGTACGCAGGTCTGCGTGCGCTTCATCACGACACCGACGTCACCGTCCTCGGATTCCCGTGCAACCAGTTCGCTGGCCAGGAGCCTGGAACAAACGAGGAGATTAAGGCCTTCGCTCAGGAGACCTACGACGTTGACTTCCCCATGTTCGCCAAGATCGAAGTCAACGGCGACGGCGCCTGCGACCTTTATCAGTGGCTCCGGTCGGAACAGCCCGGCGAAGGTGAGACGTCCGACATCGCCTGGAACTTCGAGAAGTTCCTTGTCAACGGCAGCGGCGAGGTCGTGGCCCGGTTCGGACCGACGACCGCGCCCGAAGAGATCGCCGCTCAGCTCGACGCGCTGCTCTAGCGCCGTTCGGCGTTGTAGAGCCGCTCAACTGACCAGCACCGCCGATCGCTCGTCGCGCTCCTCAGCCTTCATGGCTGAGGAGAGCTGGCGGTGCAGCCCCTTGAGCTGGCTGAGATCCCACTCGTACGAGCAGATCTGGTCGAGTGCTGCAAAGAGCGGTATCGACAGCTCGTTGCGCGTCTCCTCGTAGCCCGCGAAGTCGTTGGCGAGAATGGCAGCGGTGAGGAGTTCGGCGTCACGAAAGGCATCGGTGATTCCGTGGGCAGCAAACGGATCCTTGAAGTAACCGGCATCGCCAACGAGTGCCCAGCCCGGCCCGAAGGGCTTACGGAATTGACCCACCACGCCGGGGAAGGTTCGCACCGGGCCGACCGAAGTGGCGTGCCGCATCGCTGAACCCAAGATCGGGTCGAGCTCGTGGGCGATCCGGTCATGCGTGGCGGCAACGTCGAGACGGGCCTCGGACCGAAACCGCTCCTGCGGCATGGCGGTGAAGACACATGTTGCGCCGTCGCTGGTGGGAATGACGCCGCCACCCATTCCCTCCCGATACAGCCAGTGGAAAGCGCCACGGTCGATCCCCAGATCCTTGTAGTACCGCATGGCGTAGGCCGATGCGTGCTGGCCCTGGTGGGTGATCGGCGCGCCAACGGAACGAGCAACAGCCGATCGAAGGCCGTCTGCCCCGACGACGAGGCCGGCCTCGATGAAGAGCTCCTCGTCGGTGGCCAGCCCGATGTCGAGACCGCGCACGCGTCCATTCGGATCACAGATCAATCCGTTGAACGTCGTCTGGTGAAGCACTTCGGCGCCTGCCGCACGTGCTCCATGCACGAGGATTGGGTCCAACACGGTCCTTCGAGGTGCAGCCAGCCCGTCGATGCCGGGCTCCGGCGCGACGTCGAGTGAAAGCGTCTCGTCTCCGTAGGTGAAGACGGTGCGCTCGATGGTGGGTGTACTGAGCATGACGTCATCCAAGAGGCCCCAGCGGGCGAGCCGGCGGACGGCTCCTCGCATCAGAGCATGAGTGGAGAGCGTGTCGCTCCCGTACGTCTGGCGGTCGATGGCGAGCACGCGGAGACCGGCATCGGCCAGGAGCATTGCCGTCGAGGCGCCTGCGGCGCGAGCGCCAACGATGACGACGTCGTAGCTGCGGTGGTGTGGGTGTGTGTTCATGCCGTTCAGCTTCGAGAACACGGTGCGGAAGGTCTTGGAGACCGTCGGCAGAGAGTCTGAAGACGGTCTTCAGAACTTCTCCAGATCGTCTCCAAGGAAGCGTTTGGCGTTTGGTCGATTGTGAGATCCAACAAACACCAACCCAACAGGGAGCAAGACAATGACCATCACCAACACCCCCGTCGACAACGGCGTGAACGTCGAAGCCCTTCTCGGAGCCCGGGAAGCCATGACCGGAATGCCTGCCGCTGCCTCCTTCACGTGGCGTGCACAGAACGAATGGATCAACGGCAGCCACTCGGCCACCACGATCGAGAAGTTCTTCGGCGTCGGCGACGAGCAGACCCACAACCAACCGTTCGTCCTCGACACGGATCACCCGCCGGTCTTCGCCGCTGATGACAACGGTGTCACCCCGGTCGAGATGGTCCTTGCCGGACTGGCTGGCTGCCTCACCGCTGGCGTCGCCTCCGTCGCCCAGAACCGCGGCATCCAGCTGCGGTCGGTCAAAGCGAACCTCGAAGGCGACATGGATCTTCAGGGAATCCTCGGCATCGACAGCGATGTCCGCAACGGATTCTCTGCCATCAAGGTCAGCTACGAGATCGATGCCGACGCCTCGCCGGAACAGATCGAGGCCGTGGTTGCTCAGAGCCAGAAGCGCTCCGCCGTCTTCGATCTCGTGACCAACCCGACCAGCGTGACCGTCGAGGTCATCTAGGCGCCCAGCGCTCAGACGCACCCCACTTCACCCTTCCCACCACAGAAAGACATCACCATGTCCACGACCACCACCGTCACGATCATCGGCGCCGGCCAAGCCGGACTGGCAATGAGTCGCTGCCTCACCGACCGATCGATCGACCACGTGCTGCTCGAGCGCGGCGATGTCGCCAACTCATGGCGGAGCGAACGGTGGGACTCGCTCCGTCTGCTCACCCCCAACTGGATGACTCGCTTGCCGGGATACCGCTATCAGGGCTCCGACCCCGATGGCTACATGACCGGCAGCGAGGTCACCTCCTTCCTTTCCGACTACCGCCGCTCCTTCGACGCACCCGTCCAAATCAACACGAGCGTCGAGTCAGTGCGAGCAGTGATCGGCGGCCACTTGGTCCGCACCAACCAAGGTGAGTTCCGCAGTCAGGCCGTCGTCGTCGCCACCGGCGCATGCAGTACACCTCGTGTCCCGACCCTCGCCGCAGAGCTCCCCGCGACCATCCGCTAACTCGCCCCCATCCACTACCGCAATCCTGATCAGCTCGACCCCGGGCGAGTCCTCGTCGTCGGTGCGTCTGCGTCGGGCGCCCAAATCGCCGACGAGCTCCAGCGGAGCGGGCGAGACGTGACGCTCGCCGTGGGCGACCACGTTCGTTTGCCTCGGACGTACCGGGGCATGGACATCCACTGGTGGATGGACACGATCGGGCTGCTCGACGACCGCTACGACGAAGTCGAAGACATCGTCCGAGCCCGACGGCTGCCGTCGCTGCAACTCGTCGGCTCACCTGACAAGCGAACGCTCGACCTCAACTCACTGCATCGAGCGGGAGTTCAACTCGTCGGTCGCCTGGCCGGAATCTCGGGCACCAACGCTCAGTTCTCGGGCTCGTTTGACAACCAGGTGGCGTCGGCCGACCTCAAACTCGGCCGCCTGCTCGACAGCATCGACGAGTTCGCTGTCCACCGCGGGCTCGACGGTGAGCTCACGCCGCCTGATCGCCCTCGTCCGACCGCGGTTCCCGCTGCCGAGACCACTCTGGATCTCCGCTCCGTGTCGACCGTCATCTGGGCAACCGGATTCCGGCCGAACTACCCGTGGCTCGAGGCACACCACCTCGATCGCAAGGGCGCCATTCGCCACGACGGGGGAGTGATGGAACACCCGGGCATGTACGTGCTGGGTCTTCCCTTCACTCGACGCCGCAAGTCGAGCTTCATCGACGGGGTCGGCCCCGATGCTCGCGACCTCGCCACCATTCTCGCCCGCAACCTGCAGGCAAGCGTCAGGTTCTCGCTCACTCGTTGAGCCGCTCCTCGGCGCCCGTTCCCCAACCAACCAACGACCAAACCAAACAGAAAGCAGTCACGACAATGACCATCACCGAAGTCCCTACCCCCATCGAGCCCAACGGCGTACCGCTGGAAAAGCTCCGAGGCACGGTGGCCAAGCTCACCGACAACCCCGAGCTCGCCACATTCGCCTTCACCGCCCGCAACGAATGGGTCGAAGGAACCGCCAGCCGGTCCACGATCCACGAGTGGTACGGCGCTGGCAGCGACCAGGTTCACGCCGAGGCATTCACCGCAACGTCGGATCACCCCACCCTCGGCCACGGACATGGCCCGACTCCCCACGAGTACGTGCTCCACGCACTCGCTTCTTGTGTCGCCGCTGGCATCGCCACGATGGCGGCAAACCGGGGCATCACGCTGACGAAGATCGACAGCGTTGTCCGCGGCGCCATGGACGTGCGAGGCATTCTCGGCATCGACGCCGATGTGCGAAACGGCTTCAGCAGCATCGAGGTCAGCGTGGACATCGAAGGCGATGCGGATCGCACCGCACTCGATGCGTTGATCGCGGCCTCGGCCAAGCGTTCGGCAGTCTTCGATGTTCTGGCCAACCCGACCCAGGTCACCGTTCGTCCGTCTTGAGTCGGCGTTCCCAGAGTGGCTGTGGCGGCATCGGCCGATGTGGCGACAGCCGCCCGCTACAGCCGCTCCGACAGGCTGGTCGCTCCCAGCCGCTGGTAGAGATCGAGAGCCAGCGTCCTATTCGCAAGGGCGGCGTCGTCGTCGCCCACCATGTGGTCGAGACGACTGAGCACATCTGCAGCTGCAAGGCTCGGCGCCCACGGGTGGCCGAGCATGCGGTCGTTCAGCGGCTCCAGGACGGATCGAAGGGCGGGAACCAGATCGGTGCGCTCGAGCGCGAGGACTGCCTCGGACACGCCGACGAGGCCGAAGCCCCCCATGAAGTTCTCGGCCATGCCAGCGACGCGTGGAGCAACGGCCGACAACAGATCGCCAGCCAACTGCTGATCGCCGCTCAGCGCTTCGACCCAGGCACGGGTTGCCACCATGTTGTCGCTCGGAACCGCCCCGGCAATCGCTCGCCAACGGTCAAGGGATTGACCCGGAACGCCGTCGAGCACGTCGATCAACAAGTGCACCAGTGCATGAACCACTTCGCCGGACTCGCCCCACGGCTCCTTCCCCAGAGGAAGTGCCACGTCGGTCAGTTCCCGAGCCTCGGCAAGACGCCCGGCGAAGAGTGCCTCGGTCCCGGCGAGTGTCGCCGTGCGCCATTGATCCACGCTCCGTCGCTGGCGCGGATCGGCGTCGAGCTCGTCGGCCACGCGCCAGAGCTCTTCGCCGTCGCCTCGCCAATAGAACCCGATCTCGGGTGCGCATGCATCAGTGGTGAGGGCCCCCAACTCCTTGCGGAGACGAGTGAGCTCTTCGTCGATCGGGGCGATCTGATGCACGGTTTCGGGACAGGCGATGGCCATCCATCGGGCTTCAAGAACTGCCAGCCGGTCGGGAGATGCATCGGCACCAACGAGTTGTTCCGCCAACCCACTCTGCGTGTCACGTTCGGACAGCGCAGCGGTGAAGAGGGTGAATGCCGCCCGCTTCGCCAGCAGGCGGGCCCGGACGACGCCATCCGCGGGATCGACAAGCTCGAGCGCTTCGTCGAGCAGCGGGATGACGGTGCGGTCTTGACTCGCTCGGAACGGACTCTCGCCCCAGCGTCCGATGGCGGCGCCGATCAGTAGATCGCTCCAGCCGTGCGAACGAGCGGCCTCCGCTGCCTCTTCGAACGGTGCGAGAGCCTCAGGTTGGCGCCCGGCGGCGTTGTAGGCTTGCCCGAGCTCGGAAAGAAGCTCCGCTCGCTGGCGAGGTTCCACCGCGAGCTGAGAGCAGCGCAGCAGCAACTCGGCCGCCGTGTCGTACTGGTGCTCGGTAAGAGCGGCGGCGGCCGTGGTCCGTACGCGGCGCAGCACGTCGTTCGCGTCGAGAACAGGGAACGCCTCGAGCAGATGGAAGGCCACCGAGGGCCCGGGCCCGAATCGGTTCTTGAGCTCCTCGGCGATCCGAGCATGCAGCCGCACCCGTCGAGCCGAACTCATGCTCTCGAGGATCGCGGCAGGCACGAGCTGATGGGAGAACCGGAATCGCTCGGCTGCACCAGCAACCTCATGGACGAGTTCAGCTTCGAGCGCCGTCTCGATCGCAACGAGGGCAGCATCCGCCGAAAGCCCCGCCGCTCCACCAGCAATGCTGAGATCGAAATCGGGTCCGATGGCGGCAGAAACGCTGACCAACGCAGAAACGTCGGCGGGAAGGTGGTCGAGCCGGCTTCGGACCAGCGAGGCCACCGTGTCCGGCAGCTGCGGCAGGCTTCGGCCTCGGCGAACGTCGCGGAGCAGTTCGGTGGCAAAGAGGGCATGGCCGCCTGAGAGATCCCGAATCTGATCTCGAATCGAAGCGTCCGCATCGAGCCCATCCAGTAGGGCGTCGAGCTCACCGGCGTCCAGTGTCGTCAGGTCAAAGCGTTCAACTGACCCGATCGCGGCCACTTCGTTCAGCCAGTCTCTGGTCGAGTCGTCCAGGTCGTCGACCGTGGTTCGCACGGTCATGACCAGTAGGACCCGCGCCAATCCGCGCCGCAAGAGCAGTGAGGCCAGCGCTCGGGTGGGGCCACCCGCCCACTGCACGTCATCGAGCACGATGATCAATGGCACCCGGGCGGAGATGCGCTCGACGAGTACGACCAGCGCGTCGAGCACGGCGTACTGATCAACGGCGGCGGCCGGGGTGCCGTCGGCCGAGCCGAGCCGGCTGAGCAGGGTGGGGAAGATGGGCGCCAGGTGATGAACCAAGCCCTCGGTGTCAGCTTCCAGAGCGCCCGCTGATGCCGATGAGACATAGGCACCCAGCGCCTCGAGCCATGGCTGGAGCGACGATGAGAGATGACGATCGCAACGACCGGCCAGGGCGAGGAGATCGTGCGTCTGCTGGCCTTGGTGCGCGATTTGTGACGCCAACCGCGTCTTCCCGATTCCTGGTTCACCGCCGATCAGAACAGCGCCGCTTCCACCCGCCACCGCCCGATCGATCTGCTTCGCCGCCCGAGCAAGCAACGCTTGTCGTCCAACGAAGTCGAATTCTTCGTCGACGAGCAGTGCGAACTCGGCCGATGTCAACGGTTCGTGACGAGTGGCCTCGAGCTGTGGCACTGCGTCGGCGCGGGCCTGATCATTGGAGCTCGTGGGAGTGCCAATCGAGGTGCGGGAGTCTGTCACCGGGTCTCGATCCGGTTCGGCGGGCGGAGAAGCGACCTCGCCGATGAACTGGTAGCCGCGACCGTGTGAGTTGCGAATCAGGCGTTGTGTCCGACCGTCGTCGCCGACCGCGCGCCGGGCCATCTTGATGCGAGTGGTGAGAGCAGATTCGCTGACGAAGCGATCGCCCCAGACCTCGTCGAGGAGCTCTTCTTTCGAAACGACTCGCTCACGATGTTCCACCAGATAGGCGAGCACGTCGAAGACCTGCGGCTCAATTCGCACCGGTTCCCCGTTGTCGAGCAGCTGGAAGGCATCAGTGCTCAGTTCATAGTGCTCGAATCGGTACAACAGGTCCCCCCTGGCGACCTGGCGAACACTAGCGAAGTCGGTGGATCAGGCGCATCCGGTCGGGCTCGGGCCACGCAGACGTGACCTTCAGAACTTCTCCACACGGTCTCCAAGGATGACCTGTGAGATTCGTCGATGGTGGACGCATGCCTCGAACACACGAGGCCGAACGCACAGGAGATCACGATTATGTCCACCGCAACCGCTCCCACGAACGCATCCGCTCAGACCAACTCCGCTTCTGCTCACGATTGGAAAGAAGCGGGTGGTGCCTGGGGTCACGCCGCAGCAGAGTGGGCGACGCTGAAAGAGCACTACGCCATGGACATTCTGCTGGCGATGTTCCCCAGACTCGGGATCAACGAGGGCGTCGAGCTGCTGGATATCGCCTGCGGTGCCGGCCTCGGGAGCCGTCTAGCCGCCGCTGCAGGGGCAAAGGTCAGTGGCATCGACGCCTCCGAATCGCTCATCGAAATCGCTCGTGATCGAAGCCCGCAGGCAGATCTGCGACTCGGCTCGATGTTCGAGCTTCCGTGGGCCGACGAGACGTTCGATGCGGCCATGTCCATCAACGGAATCTGGGGCTCGTGCGAAGGAGCCTTGGTTGAAGCCAGCCGAGTGCTGCGCCCGGGTGCGCCCATCGGCATCAGTTTCTGGGGCCGCAGTCGGCCGCTTCACCTCCGAGACGCGTTCATCGTGTTTGCCGCCCACAGCCCAGCCGTTGCGCTCGAGGGCATGGTCAAGACGAACAACATTGCGCGGGATGGTGTGGCCGAATCGATGCTCGAAGCAGCGGGATTCGAAGTCGTCGAAAGCGGCGCCCGAGAGTCGGTGATCGAGTGGCCGGACCCGGAGACGGCATGGCGTGCGATGCGGAGCACTGGCCCCGCTGTGCCCGCATTGCGCAACACCGATCACGACACGCTCAAGGCTGCGGTTCTCGAAGCCATCGAGCACTGCCGGGACGATCGCGGGATCTACCGCTTCCGGAACGACCACCGTTTCGTCATTGCCCGCAAGCCCGCCTGACCATGTCTGCAGGACGGAGACTGCCGGGTTCTCTGGTGCCATCGGTTGGATTCTTTTGCGAGTGTGACTCGCAAAAGAATCCAACCTGTTCTACGTTCCCCACATGGATCAACCCGCATCTCTCGACGGTCGGAGTGCCCGCCGAGAACGGAACCGACTGGCGGTCATCGAGGCCGTCTTCTCGTTAGTCGACGAAGGCAAGATCCCTCCACCTGTCGAATCCATCGCAGAACGCGCCGGCGTCTCGGTCTCATCCATCTTCCGAAACTTCGATGGGCTCGCTGACATCCAGAACCAAGCGCACGTGCACGCCGATCGACGATGGGCAGCCCACTTCGTTGTCTCAGATGCCGACGCCTCGCAAGCCGACCGGATCGCATCGCACGTGCGCACCCGCGTCGCCATGTTCGAGGCAGACGGTGCGCTCATGCGCCTCGCTCGGAGCCGCGCGCTCGACCACGAGCAAATGGTGAAGAACCTGGCCCGGCTACGGGGGAAGTTCGCCGACCAGACGCGGCAGCGATTCGCCTCGGAGATTCGTCAACTCACGCCCGCAGCGGCCGCTGATCTTGTTGCGATTGTCGACACCGTGACATCGCCCGAGGCCTACGACCTGATGGCGGCAGCGCACGCTCGCTCTTCTCGACAGATCACTCGGGCGTGGGTTTCCACCCTCACGTCGCTTCTGGCCGAGGTTGGCACTGCAACGGAACAAACAAAGGGGAACGCATGACCCGACCGTCACGATTCGAAGGAACGATCGGCCGCACGATTGCCGATTCCGAACCCTGGTTCGACGACCCGCCTCATCCCGGCACCGACGCACCGAACGTCGTGCTCGTGCTGCTCGACGACACCGGCTTCGCCCAGTTCGGTTGCTACGGCTCCGACATCGATACGCCCAACGTCGACGCGCTGGCGGCCGGGGGAGCGCAGTTCACCAACTTCCATGTGACCCCGCTCTGCTCACCCACCCGAGCTTCGTTGCTCACCGGCCGGTCGCAGCACGCCGTTGGCATGCGGGCCGTGTCGAATTTCCGCACGGGCTTCCCCAATCAGCTCGGCCACATCAGCAATCACGCGGCCACCGTGGCCGAAGTGCTGGGCGCCGAGGGCTACGCCACGTTCTGCGTTGGCAAGTGGCACCTCGCTCCCATGGAGCAGTGCTCCGCGGCGGGCCCGTTCGACCAGTGGCCGCTGGGTCGAGGCTTCAATCGCTTCTACGGCTTCCTCGAGGGCGAGACCGATCAGTTCCATCCCGATCTGGTGGCGGACAACCATCCCATCGAGCCACCGGGCAAGCCTGAAGACGGCTACCACGTCAGCGAAGACATGATCGATCAGCTGATCGGCATGATCAGCGACAGCAAGGGCGTCCGGCCCGATCGTCCGTTCTTCGCCTACGTGCCGTTCGGTGCCACCCACGCACCGCACCAGGCACCCGCCAGCTACCTCGAGAAGTATCGGGGTCGCTACGACGAGGGCTGGGATGTCGTGCGCCAGCGCTGGTACGAACGGCAGCTGGAACTCGGTGTGATTCCCGAAGGCACCGAGCTTGCTCCTCGGAACCCGGGTGTCGAGCCGTGGGATGACCTCTCCGAGAACCAGAAGCGGGTGAACGCTCGTCTGCAGGAAGCGTTCGCCGCCTTCCTCGATCACACCGACGACCAGATCGGCCGTCTCGTCGATGCGCTGCGCGACATGGGGCAGCTCGACAACACGATCGTCGTGGTGATGGCCGACAACGGAGCGTCGCAGGAGGGCGGTCCCTTCGGCGTGATGCACGAGATGAAGTTCTTCAACGGCATCTTCGACACCGCCGACGACGTGATCGACCGGATCGACGACATCGGCGGCCCGCACAGCCACACCAACTACCCGTGGGGCTGGGCGCAGTGCGGCAACAGCCCGTTCAAGTGGTACAAGCAGAACACCCACGAGGGTGGTGTGCATGTGCCCATGATCATGCACGGTCCCGGCGTGAGCGAGCCGGGTGCGAAGCGAGATCAGTTCGTCAATGTGAGCGACGTCGTTCCCACGATCTACGAACTGCTCGGCATCACGCCGCCCGACACATTCAACGGGGTCGAGCAGTTGCCGGTGACCGGTCCCTCGTTCGCTGCTGCCCTTTCTGACCCTGCGGCGCCAGCGGCCAACTCGCTCCAGTACTTCGAGATGTCGGGCAGTCGGGCACTCGTTGCTGGCGACGGCGCCGACCTCTGGAAGGCCGTGTGCAAGCACGACAAGGGCGCCGACTACGACACCGAACCGTGGGAGCTCTACCACCTGTCCGAGGACTGGTCTGAGTGCAACGACCTTGCCGAGGCGGAGCCGGAGAAGCTCGAGGCCTTGAAGGAACTGTGGTGGGAGGAAGCCGAACGCCACGGTGTGCTGCCCCTCGACGAACGACTGATCGAGCTGTTCGGCGCCCGCTTCCGCGACAACTCACCGCATCCGGCGGATCGGCGCTACGTCTACCGTCCGCCGATGTCGCCGATGGCTGGGCAGGCCGCAGCTTCGATCGGCGGATCGTCCTTTGACCTCACGGCCCAGATCACTCGCGAAGCGGGTGAGGGTGGCGTGCTCTACGCCACGGGCACCGAGAACTCTGGCATCTCGGTCTTCGTGCAGAACGATCGTCTGGTCGTCGACTACAACGCGTTCGACGACCACGTGATTCTCGAGAGCGAAGTCGAAGTCCCTGTCGGCGACTCTCAGCTCCTCGTCGCCGTTCGCCGCAACGGTCCCCAGACAGGCGAGGTGGCGCTGTTCGTCGACGGCACGTTGGCTGGCACGGCCGACCTGCCGCTGTTCATGCGCATGATCTCGTCGGTGGGTCCCAGCGTCGGGTACGACCACGGCTCGCCCGTGTCCACTCGCTACGAAGCGCCGTTCGCCTTCGAGGGCACGTTGCACGAGATCGTGATCCAGCTCCTCTCACGTAAGGACGTCGACGCCCAGCGGGCGGAGGCGCAAGCAGAAATGAGTCGACAATGACCCTCGCAGTGACACTCTTAGGCACCGGAAGCCCCATGCCCGATCCCAACCGAGCGGGACCGGCCACGCTCATCTCTGCAAGTGGGGGCCCACTCGGTGATGACGGAGCCGAGCACTACTTGGTCGATGCCGGCCGTGGTGTGCTGATGCGCCTCGCGGCTGCTGGCCTCGGAGCGCCGAACCTCACCGCCGTGCTGCTCACGCATCTGCACTCCGACCACATCACCGATCTCAACGACGTGATCACGACGCGCTGGGTCATGACCTTCGAAGAGACGCCACTGACGATCGTCGGGCCGGTGGGTACACAGTCGGTGGTTGATCACCTCCTGGCTTCGCTGGAACCCGACATCGGCTATCGCATCGCTCACCACGAAGATCTCGATCATCGACCACCCGTCACGGTGATCGAGGTCGACGAGGGCGTGCTCGAACTGCCGGACGGGCAGGGCGGCACGGTCTCCATCACCTGCGGTCAGACCGATCACAAGCCGGTTGAACCAAGCGTTGGATACCGCTTCGACTTCGATGGAGCGAGCGTTGTGGCTGCTGGCGACACCGTTCCCTGCGAGGGTCTTGATGCGCTGTGTGCCGGGGCGGACGCACTCGTGCACACCGTGATCCGCAAGGACATCATCGAGAACCTGCCCTTGCAGCGCATGCAGGACACACTCGACTACCACTCGTCACCGGCGGAGGCGGCCCAGACCGCGGCCAAGGCCGACCTGGCGACGCTCATCCTCACGCACTACGTCCCGGCGATGCCGATCAGCGGCACCGAAGACGATTGGCGGGCGCTTGCCGCCGAGCACTTCAACGGCTCGATCGAGATCGGTGACGACCTCCATCGCGTGGTCGTCGAGCCTCGCACCTGACGCCGCTTCTTCTCCCTCTCCTTCCTTCTTTCCTTCCCTCACCCGCTTCGAAAGCAGCACCTCATGCAGTCACTCCGCACCCCCGACGAGCGCTTCGCCGATCTCGACGGCTATCCCTTCTCTCCCAACTACGTCGACGTCGATGACCAGGACGGTGGGTCACTCCGCGTGCACTACCTCGATGAAGGGCCAGCCGATGGTCCCGTCGTGCTCTGCATGCACGGTGAGCCGTCGTGGAGCTACCTGTATCGAAAGATGATCCCGCCGCTGGTCGAAGCTGGCATGCGGGTGATCGCTCCCGACCTCGTTGGCTTCGGCAAGTCCGACAAGCCCTCCGAGAAGTCCGACTACACCTACGAGCGGCACGTCGCCTGGATGCAAGAGGCGATCATCGATCACCTCGACCTCACCGACGCCACCTTCTTCGGGCAGGACTGGGGCGGCCTCGTCGGCCTGCGCCTCGTCGCCGAGAACCCCGACCGGTTCGCACGAGTGATCATCGGCAACACGGGTCTGCCCAGTGGCGATCAGCCCCCGAGCGACGCCTTCATGCAGTGGCAGAAGTTCAGCAAGGAGTCGCCGGTGTTCCCTATCGGCTTCCTGCTCAACAGCGCCACCATCACCGAGCTCTCCGAGGCCGAGGTCGCGGCGTACGACGCGCCCTTCCCCGATGAGACCTACAAGGAGGGCGCCCGCATCTTCCCGTCGCTCGTGCCCACCTCGCCGGACGATCCCGCCGTGCCAGCCAACAAGGCAGCGTGGGAAGTGTTCAAGGCGTGGGAGAAGCCGCTCATCTGCTGCTTCAGCGATAGCGACCCGGTCACTGCCGGTGGAGACAAGCCGTTCATGGCGCTGGTGCCCGGTGCGGCGGGCCAGCCTCACGTCACCATCGAGAACGCGCACCACTTCTTCCAGGAAGACGCGGCGCCGCAGTTGGCCCAGATCGTCATCGACGCTGTCGGCGCCGAGTAGGCAACGTGGCTGTTGTCGAGCGTCGTAGGCGAATCAAAGGGACACCGGCCGACGTGTGGGCTGTCCTCTCGGACCTCGCTTCGATCAGCCGATGGGCGCCGAACGTGGACCACTCCTCGATGATGACCGAACAGCGTGATGGCATCGGTGCCGTTCGGCGGATCCAGTCGAGCCGTACCACCGTGCTGGAAACGATCGAGACGTGGGAGCCCGGTGTTGGCCTGTCCTATGAGATCTCGGGGCTGCCGCCCGTGATCAAGCGGCTCACGAACTCGTGGCACCTCGAAGCCTCAGGCAACATCACGCAGGTGTTGATCACGACCGAGATCGATGCCGGGCCGCGCCCACCCCAGCAGCTCGTGGCCAAGGCCGTGGGGCGCAAGCTGGCTGAAGCATCCGAGCAGATGCTGGCTGGCCTGGCGGAATCAGTGGAAGCAAAGGCGGGAAGCAATGTCTGAGCAGCGAGCGGGGCAGCGTCCCGATGTGATCGTGATCATGAGCGACGAGGAGCGGGCGGCGCCTCCGTACGAGTCGGCAGAGCTCGCGGCCTGGCGCCGCAGCGCCTTGCCCGGTGCGGCGTGGTTCGAGGACAACGCCGTCAACTTCCGTCGTCACTACACCGGTTCACTGGCCTGTGTTCCGAGCCGGCCCACGATCTTCACCGGTCAGTACCCGCAGGTGCACGGCGTGAGCCAGACCGATGGCCTCGGAAAGCTGCACGACGACGCTCGCATGCGCTGGTTGCGGGAGGGAGAGGTGCCCACGCTCGGCCACTGGTTCCGGGCCGCGGGCTACGACACGCACTACGACGGCAAGTGGCACATCACCCACGCCGACCTGCACGATGCCGACGGAAACCGCATCGATAGCAACGACGACGACGGCAACGTGCTGGACGATGGCGTCGAGCAGTACCGACAGGCCGATGCACTGGATGCCTTCGGCTTCTCCGGTTGGGTCGGGCCCGAACCACATGGTGGGCAACTTCGTGACAGCGGCGTGCGACGGGATCCGCTCATCGCTGATCGAGTCGTGGCCTGGTTGGAGGACCGCTATGCGCGCCGGGCCGCCGGTGACGTTGATGCGCTCCGGCCGTTCTTGCTCGTGGCCAGCTTCGTGAACCCGCACGACATCGTGCTGTTCCCGGCATGGGTTCGGCGAGGGAACCCGATCGAGCCGTCACCGCTCGACCCGCCGTCCGTTCCCGAGGCGCCAACTGCCGGTGAAGATCTGGCCACGAAGCCTGCGGCGCAGATCGCGTTCCGTGACACCTACGCCACCGGCTACGGCCCGGTCCGCGCCGTTGCCGGCGCCTACAACAAGAAGTCCCAGGAGTACCGCGATCTCTACCACCGCTTGCACGCCGAGGTGGATGCACCGATCGATCGAGTGCGCCGAGCCGTGACGGAGCGAGCCAGCGAGGCAGTGATCGTGCGCACCTCCGATCACGGCGACTTGCTCGGCGCCCACGGCGGGCTGCATCAGAAGTGGTTCAACCTCTACGACGAAGCCACGCGTGTTCCCTTTGCGATCGCCAGGGTTGGTACGCACGCCACGACGGGGACCGTGATTGATGATGCGCCCACGTCGCACGTTGACATCGTGCCCACGCTGCTCGCCGCAGCCGGTATCGACGAGACGCTGGTAGCGCCGTACCTCGCAACCGACTTCACCGAGGTGCACCCGCTGCCCGGCGCGAACCTGATGCCCGTGGTCGACGCGCCCGCCGCTGCCGATCGAGACCGTGGCGTCTACCTGATGACGTGCGACAACATGCTCGAAGGCGACACGGGTGCGTCCGGTATCGCACGACGCATCGGTCGGACCGAGAAGCCTCCGCTTCCCCTGCGGATCAGCACGCCTGCGCATGTCGCCTCGAACTTCGAGGGACTGGTGCAGCGCATCGACGGCACGCTCTGGAAGCTGGTGCGGGTGTTCGATGACCCGGCCACGTGGACCGAGCCCGGCGTGCGCCATCTCGCCGCCAGCGGCGGGCCGGGATCCGATCAGTACCGAACCGCTCCCGTGCCCGATCAGTGGGAGCTGTACGACCTCGACGCCGATCCGATCGAGGCCCACAACTGGTGGCACGAGATCTCTGCTGCCGACAGTGAGGCGGATCCTCGTGCCGCCCGCGCGTTCGAGCAGATGCGCCAGGCATTGAAAGCAGAACGAGCCCGGGCGGTGCCCGAGCGCAACAACCCGTGGCCCTACGCGTCACGCCAACCGTCGGGCGGCCCGATGACCAAGACCGCACCACCGCCAGCACGAGCGCTGCGCAAGCTGGTCCAGAAGTTCGGCATGCACCCGGATGATCCCGACGCAACGACGTTCGACCTCGCTGGCAAGCGGGCCCTCGTTGTGGCAACGAATGCGGGTGTGCTCGACGTCGGTAAGCCGACAGGTGTGTTCGCCAGCGAGATGACTGTGCCGTACTACGCCTTCCTCGATGCCGGGATGGACGTGGATGTGGCTAGTCCGCTGGGTGGTGTGATCCCGGTTGATCCGCAGTCGATCAAGCCGGTGCTACGGACCGCGGAAGATGATCGGTTCCTGGCTGATGACGACTTCAAGGCCAAGGTCAGCGCTTCACTGCCCATCGGTGAGCTCGACATGGCCGACTACGACATCGTCTTCCTGGCCGGCGGCTGGGGCGCCGCTTTCGACTTCGGATTCTCCGAGGTGTTGGGAGAGAAGATGACCGAGGCCAATGCCGCGGGCTTGGTGATGGGCGGGGTATGCCACGGTCCCCTCGGCCTGCTGAACGCCAAGGCAGTCGATGGCTCGCCGTTGGTGGCCGGCCGCAAGATCTCAGCGGTCACCAACAAGCAGGTGAAGGAACTCGGGATCTCGATCACGCCGCATCATCCGGAGCGGGAGCTGCGGGCGATGGGCGCTGAGTTCGAGAGCGAAACGAAACGGCGAGATCCATTCGCGAACCACTGGGTGGTTGACGGGAATCTCGTGACCGGTCAGAACCAGAACGCC
>CALKTH010000142.1 GCA_937997485.1 uncultured Acidimicrobiales bacterium
TTGGGAGCAGGGGGTCCCGAGTTCAAATCTCGGCAACCCGACCACCAAAAAGAGGCGGCGACCGTGCCACGCTCCCTGCACCAGGTGCGGGCACGGTCCGCGAGAGAGCCGTTCTACTTCGGCGGCTGGGGCAGGGACTCGAACTGCGTCTTGAGTCGTTCGTCAGAGGGATGCCCCCATCCGATGCAGAAGGGATGCCCGGCAGGGTCTGCGTAGACCTGGAAGCCGGCTGCGGCCAAGGGGTCTTCGCTGACCTGAAGCAGCCTGGCTCCGAAACGAATCGCCTCGTCGTGGGCCTCGGACAGATCCTCGACATGCAGGTCCAGATGCACCTGCTGCGCGTTGCCGTCGGGCCATTCCGGTTCGACATGGTCGGGCGCGTATTGCACGCCGAGGAGCCAGCGACCGTCCGCATCGAGCACACAGTGGAACGTCTCCCCGGTGAAGACCCGACCCCCGAGCATTCGAGCCCAGAAGGTGCTGGACGCGGCGATGTCAGCGGCATCGAGCACCACGACGTGCCGTTGCAATCTCATCCCGCCAGCTTGACCGATGCTGACCGGCCGCACCACCGCCGATCCACTGCTCGCATCGAGGCGTGGGTATTGGCCGGGAGAAGCTAGGATCCGGATCTCGATCAGCTTCGGCTCATCGCCTGCGGGTGTAGCTCAATGGTAGAGCACCAGGCTTCCATCCTGATGATCGGGGTTCGATTCCCCGTACCCGCTCCACATCACTAGTGTCGGCGCCCATGACCTGGGAGCGCCGGTGAGCTGGGAACCTGAGCTGGAAGAGCTGAGGCACCGCGAACGCCTGGCCGAGCGGCTCGGCGGCGCCGACAAGGTCGAGCGGCAGCACTTCTTCGGCAAGCAGACCGTGCGTGAACGAGTCGACGCCTTCGTCGACGACGGCTCCATGTGGGAGCTCGGCAAGACCGCTGGTGTCGCCACCTACGACGACGACGGCAACCTCATCGACCTGCTGCCGTCGAACTTCGTCTTCGGCATCGCCGAACTGGATGGTCGGCCACTGATCGTTTCCGGCGACGATTTCACTGTCCGGGGCGGGTCGAACGATGCTTCGATCTCGGCCAAACGGGAGGCCTCGGAGTCCATCGCCGTCGAGATGCGACTCCCCCACGTTCGTCTGCTGGATGGCATGTCTGGCGGCGGTTCGGTCAAGACCATCGAGATGTCGGGCCGCACCTACATTCCGGTGCTTCCCGGCTGGGAAACCGTGATCGATCATCTCAACCTTGCGCCCAGCGTTTCGCTGGTGCTCGGATCGGTCGCTGGCATGGGCGCCGCGAGAGCCACCACGAGCCACTATTCGGTCATCGTTCGAGACACGGCCCAGATGATGATCGCCGGGCCAGCGCTCGTCGAACAGGCGGGCCTCGGCGACGTCTCGAAAGAGGAGCTCGGACACGCCCGCATTCACACGTCGAACGGTTCGCTCGACGACGCTGTCGACACAGAAGACGAAGCGTTCGAACGGGCGGCCACGTTCCTTTCCTATCTCCCGTCCTCCGTCGACGAGCTGCCGCCGGTCGAGGCCTGGGACGACGATCCCGGCCGACGTGAAGAGTGGCTGCTCGACGCCATCCCCCGGGACCGGCGGACCGCCTACGACATGCGAGCCATCATCGACGCAATCGTGGATCGGGAGAGCTTCTTCGAGATCGGTCGTGACTGGGGAACCACCGTGGCTGGCGGCTTCGCCCGACTCGATGGTGTTCCCGTCATGGTCTACGCGGAGGACCCACGGATGTACGGCGGAGCGTGGACCGCAGCGTCGTGCCGGAAGTTGACGCGGCTCATCGATCTTGCCTCGCTCTTCCAGCTGCCGATCGTGCACTTCGAGGATTGCCCGGGATTCTTGATCGGGAAGACCTCGGAAGAAGAAGGGACCGTGCGTCACGGTTCCACACTCCTGGTGGCGCTCCGCCAAGCGCGTGTCCCCTACTGCACGGTGGTGCTTCGCAAAGCGTTCGGCATCGCTGGGGCATCGAATCGCAAGCCTGGGACGCAGTCGCTCCGGCTCGCCTGGCCTTCGGGTGACTGGGGCTCTCTTCCCCTCGAAGGTGGCCTC
The DNA here is from genome assembly GCA_937997485.1 of uncultured Acidimicrobiales bacterium. GTDB lineage: Bacteria > Actinomycetota > Acidimicrobiia > Acidimicrobiales > SZUA-35 > SZUA-35. Next base: position 2,092 of record CALKTH010000142.1, read on the forward strand.
GAGGTTGCATACAAGGCCGAGCTCGCCGCATCGGAAGAGCCGGACGCCCTACGCGAGGAAATCGCCGAGCGGCTCAACCGCGTGCGTTCGCCCCACCGCTCAGCTGAGTTCTACGAGATCGAACAGATCATCGACCCGCGAGACACGCGATCGATGCTCTGCGACTGGGTGCATCTCGCCCGACGCACGCTCACGCCCGGGAGCATGCAATCGGGATTCCGGCCGTGACGCCCACACGACCGAAACGAAAGACTGTCGACTAGTTGGCGATACCGGAGCTTAGTTGGCGATACCGGAGCTGATCGCGCTGTAGGGAATCGTGGTTTCGCTGCCCAACAAGCCAACGGCGGCAATACACACCACGGCGATGAGCGCTACGAGCAGGGCGTACTCGATGAGGCTTGCACCGCGCTCAGGCTGAGCCGCGATGGCTTCAGCCAGTTCAGTTTCGGGGGTGTCGGTGTGATCAGTCATCTCGTTGTTTCTGCAATTGGTGGGAACGTGCGCTGTTATTCGGCAGGAATTCCGGCGGCGTTAAGCGGAATGAGTCCTTCGGGCCAGGTCGGTGGGATGGCTGCCCCAGCCACACATCAATCCCGTATCGTGCGGAAATGAGCACTTTTGACAAGCCCGTGATCGATCCACCACAGGGCGGTGCCCCGACTGAACTCGTCATCGAGGACCTCGTTGAGGGCGATGGTGCCGTCGCCACAGCCGGCGTACAGGTCAGCGTCGACTACGTCGGCATCTCCTGGTCGACCGGCGCAGAATTCGACGCGTCCTGGAATCGCGGCGATCAGTTCAGCTTCGGCCTCGGCGCGGGGATGGTCATTCCGGGCTGGGATCAAGGCGTGCAGGGCATGAAGGTTGGCGGACGTCGAAAGCTGACGATTCCCCCGGCCCTGGCCTACGGCAGCTCCGGTGCTGGAGGGGTCATCAAGCCCAACGAGACGCTGATCTTCGTCGTCGACCTCCGCAGCATCGGCTAACTGTCTCGGCAACAACGTGACAACGCTCACGTGATCCGCCTTCAGCGGGCCCGCAGCTCCATACTGTCGCCATGCATGTCGACGTCGCAGTCATCGGAGCCGGGCCCGCAGGGGCCGCCGCCGCGATCGAGGCCGCCCGAGGTGGCGCCAAGGTCATGGTGTTCGACAAGGCGCCGTACGGCCGGGACAAGGTCTGCGGCGACGGGCTGACTCCCCGGGCGGTTGGCGCACTCAACGATCTCAAGATCGACATGAGCGATGCGCACCACATCGATGGTCTTCGCATGATCGCCAACAAGACAGAACGCGAGCTCCTCTGGCCTGGCACGAGCCGCTTCCCCGCACATGGTGCCGTCTGGCCTCGTCGACGGCTCGATGCCGCCCTCATCGATGCCGCAATCGAGGCGGGAGCCGAGGTGATCTGGGAGACCGAGGCACTCCCGACGATGGACGGTCATCAGGTGACCGGCGTTGAGGCTGGCGGTAAGAAGATCACCGCTGATCTCACGATCGTCGCCACGGGCGCTCCCGGTCAGGTCGCCCGAATGCTTGGAGCCGAGCGAGTAGGCGATGAGCCGTTTGGCCTCGCCATTCGTACGTACGCCGAGTCACCTCGGCACGCCGACAAGCACCTGGAAGCCTGCCTCACACTCAAGGACGAGCATGGCGTTTCGATCCCGGGCTACGGCTGGATGTTTCCTGCTGGCGACGGCACGGTGAACATCGGCGTTGGCGCGTTGTCAACCATGAAGGGTTTCAAGAGCCTGAACCTGAACAAGCTGCTGGCCTCCTATCGAGACATCGTGGAAGAACCGTGGGGCCTCGGGCCGAACCTCGAACGCCCTCGTGCCTGGCGCCTGCCAATGAGCGCACAAAAGCGCCACGGCGATGGCTGGGTGGCCATCGGCGACGCGGCGGGGCTCGTCAATCCCATGAACGGCGAGGGCATCGACTACGGCTTGGAGAGTGGCATGCTCGCTTCGCAGCTGTTCCTCGAGGATCCCGTGACTGCTCCCATGCGCTACGACCAGCAGGTCGGGGAACGTTTCGACAGTTTCCTCCGCACGGGCCGGCGCTTCTCGTTCCTCATCGGACATCCGTGGATCCTGAAGTCCGGTCTTCGCATGGCGGTCGGCACCGACGCCATTGCGAAGATCACGCTCCAGGTCATGGGCAACCTCGTCGATTCCGAGACCCCCGGCGCGTCGGGACGAGTCTTGAATCTGGCCGACAAGGCGCTCGGCATCGCCGATCCAGTGCTTCGAAAGACCCGAGCGGCCGCCTGATCCGGTCGGTCTGCGGACCTAGCCGAGGGCGGCGGCGAGATCGGTCAACAACGGCCCAGCGCCTGTCGCAACCGGGGCACCGTGTCCCATCAACACCGCATCGACGTCCCGGGACGCCATGACCCCGACTGAAGCGTTTGCCATCGCAAGATCGGATGAGAAGTCGGGGTTGGGTCCGGTGAGCCCAGTTCCGTCGTCGTTCCCGTTCAACGCGTCGCCGGCCACCAGAACCCGCGAGGCCTCGTCGTACACGGCGATGTGGCCAGGCGTGTGTCCCGGCGTTCCAATCACCTGTAGTCCGAAGACCTCATCACCATCGTTGAGGGCCAAGAGTTCGCGCCCCGACGGCTGACGACCGTCAACGGCGGCCAAGTCAGCGGCACCCACGTAGCCGGCAGCGTTCGTCCCGTTCGCCAGCGCAACTTGCAACCCGCCGATGTGGTCACCGTGGCTGTGCGTCAAGATCACGTGACGCACATCGCCCCAGCTCCGGCCAAGCGCGTCGAGCCCTTGATCGAGCGCTCCTCCGTCGGTCCCAGTATCGACGATGGCGACTTCGCTGCCCCGGACCAAGACGTAGGCGGAGACGAATCCGAAACTGACCTGGGTCCACTGCAGTGCCGTCCCGCTGTCCTCACCCGTCGTCTCGGTGGCCCCGCCATCGGCCGTCGTGGTCTCCGTCGAAGAGGCGTCGACCGCTGTGCTCGATGTCGCTTCGGAGACCTCAGCCTCGCCGCCGCTCGCGCCGTCGTTCGTGCTTGTGGAACAAGCGGCGAGCCCAAACACACCGAGCGCCACCGTGCCGTTGCCGAGGTGGGAGAGGAATCGGCGTCGGCCGAGAACCTGGACGGATGGGCGCGGGTGAACATGCTGGTGTTCGTGGACGTGGTCGTGGGCCATGAGAGCCAAACCGGCGCTGATGCGACGGCATTCCGCGAATGGCAGCCGGCGAGCTTGGCGTTAGAGGGTTGCCGCGAGCGGAACGGCCGCGGCTCGCCGGGCGAAGCCGTCAGCCAATCGCTCAGCGTCGGTGTTCGGTAAGTCCGGGATCACGGCGGTGCCCCGACCACCCATGCCGGCAGAGATGATCACGAGGTTTGCGAGGTGAAGTCGGCGCTGGAAGAACGTGGCAGAGGTCCGAATCACCTGCACCTTGTCGAGGTCGACGAACAGCAGTTCCTCATCGAGGACACCAGACCTGACCATCAGGTGTGTGTCGTCAAAGGCGAAGCCAAGGCGCTGGTACCGGCGGACAGCGAACCACGCGGCGCCAGCAACCCAAAGAGTGAGGAAAACCACGGCAGCTGGCCACCAGAGAACGGCGCTCGGCAACGTCAGCAGCGTCCCCCCGACTGTGTGTCGGATGAACGTGCGACGCTGGCTCAACGGGCTGACCTGTTGGAGATCGTCAACACCGAGGCTGATCGGACCGAGCGCTCGTTGCGCGACCTCGCGCCACGTTCCGGCCGGTTGCCCTGGAGAAAGAAACGTGGTGACTTCACCACCGAGAAGCTCCAGGTCGGCGGTGACGAACCGCACGCGCTCGAGCGACAAGAGTCTCAGGCCAACCGACTGTTCGATCCGCACTGATTGAATTCGTGCTCGGCGAGCACTCAGCCTCTGCTCGCTCAGCAGGCCGGAGCGGATGCGGAACTCTTCGCCGTCATCCCAGAGCTGGAATCGACCAAGCGCGATCACACTGCCGACTGCACCGCCCACGATCGAAAGCAGCGCCAGCGCCGTGAATCCGACGGAGAGGCCGCCGGCTCGGAGCACCTGCACTCCCTGCCCGATGTCTGGCACCGAGACGTCGATGTTTGCCCGCCGGGCAATGCCTACACCAATGGCGATGCCGATGAGCGCCAGTGGCAGGCTGCTGGCGAGCGTCGTCATCGTCATTCCCAATCGGGCGGCGACGATCGTGCCGAAACTCGGCGCAATCAGCGGGGGGTCCGCCTCGACGTTGGGCCAGAGTTCGGCGACCGGAACCGTGGGTGGCACTGGAGCGGTGCTTGGCGGCCCAATTGGCGCGGACCCGCCTCTCTCGACCGAGTGCGGGCTCGCCGTTCCAATCGGTACGGGCGTGGCCGGAGCTGAGCCTTGGGCCGCCGGACTCGGGCTGGCGGGCGGTTGCGGCGCGATGCGCAGCTCGTCGGTGAGTCGATCGGTCTCTCCGCGGCCGATGAACTTGATCGTGAGATCGCCACCGGACGCGTCGCTCACCTGTAGTTGCGACATGCCCAGCACCCGACCGAGAGCCGTCGCGCTGGCGCTCACGTTCTGCACCTTGTCTCGCGCCATCACGTCGCGGCGCCGGCGGATCAGCCCCTGCTCCAGACGGACGACCTCCTCATCAACGAGGTAACGCGTGGTGAGCCATCGCACGACTGCGCCGATCAGGGGAATACCGATCGCGGCGTACTCCAGCCACTGTGAGAATTCACCCGTCGACAGCACCCCAAGACGGATCGCCAGCAAGCCAAACAGCACCTGCCGAGCAGCGGCAAGAAACTCGAAGATCAGCGTCATGGGATGCACGCGGCGCCAGTCTCTGCTCGCCGAAGTCGATGACGACGGTGGCAACGCTGAAGCATCCTCCGACGACTGCTCTCCGGGGCGGTGCGGAGGCACGGGAGGAAGCGGCGGTCCGGTCGGATCGTTCACCGGTTCGAAAGCTCGGCCTGGAGCCAGGCGACGGTCTCGCGGTCCAAGTGGGGAATGACCAGGTTTGGGGCGTGCGCCCCTGCGGTGTGCACGGTGAGGGTCGTGAGCCCGAGCATGCGGTCGAGGGGGCCATCCTCAGTGGTCACCGTCTGGACCCGGTTTCGGGGAACGATGGCCGACCGGTGAATGAGGACACCCCATGCGGCTCGTACCCCGGTCTCATCAAGAGCGAAGCCCCATCGCCGGTAGCGCACTGAAGCAACCAGGAAGCCGCTGAGAAGGATGACGATCCCAACGCCAGCCGCCGCTGCGAAGACCCAACGAGCCTGGGGCCCGCCGGTGACGCGATCACTGAGGGCAACGAAGAGCCCCAGTCCGCCCAACACGAGGACAACTGCCAGGGCCGCTCCCCCAGCAATCCCTCGCCAGAGGGTGAGCACGGACGTCGGAAGCGGCCGCAGCTCGAGGGACGGTTCGGACTCCCCCAGCGCCTCCCGACGCATTCGCTCCGACGCGCTGTCCAAAGGGCTGTCCGACACCGGCGGGCCGCCGGCTGTCTCGCTCATTGGCGAACCTCACCGCTATCGGGATCGATCATGAGAGATGAAGCGTCAACCGCCTCGAGATCGTTCCCAACGATCTGTCGGAGCTGACGCAGTTCGGCGTTGTTCCAGCGTTCATCGGGTTCACCCGACAGATGCCACGGACCACCGATATCGGCAACGATGACTCCGTACTCCCGCATGGCCGTCGCAATGACGAGGGCCTGGCCAGTGAACTGCGACAGGTCCACGGTCGATTTCAGCCGCAAGCGGGTCCCGTACGGTGGGCCATTCGGATTGGTCTTGTCGACGCGGCTGCCGTGGCGTGCGGGCCACACGTACCCGGGGCCCACGTCAGCAACCGTGATCCGAATTGCGTGATCAATGCGACCCGATGCCACTTCCGGATAGCGGATCATGCCTGGCAGCATGGCAAGGCCCGCGGCATCCGCCGACGTCCAGTCCAACGGCCGCAGGTCGTTCGAGGTGAGGTCGTACCGGGCGCCAGAACCGGCGTGGATCGTTCCATCGGGCTGCCACTCAACGCCGAACAACTCATGCAGTGTGCAGGTGGATCGATCGAGCGTCAGCACGTGGTGATCTCGATTGACTTCGATGGGAGCGTCCCAGCGAATGGGGTAGGGCCCAGGGTCGGACTCATTGTCATATCTGAAGTCCACATCGACCGGGGGAATCTCCTCGCCGTCGACCGCAATCCACGGAAAGCCGATGATGTGTCCCTGCCAGAGTCCAGAACCGAAGTTCGGATGAACGAATTGATCACTGCCCACGGCCCGCACGTATCGATCGCTGTCGGGATGCACCGGGAGGTCGGAGATCTTTCGATTCCAGAACGAGTTCGCTGGGAACAAGGTGCACCCCCCAAGATCACGATCGGGATGAACAACGGGTGCACCGAACTCGGGCGACTCGCTGAATCCGACCATGACCTCGCCTCGACTGAGGCGGCCTGATGCGAGTTCGCCGGCCCAGTGCGTACGTCCGCCCGAGTCCGGCGATCGTCCGAGCACGTTGCGATACACAAGTTCGACGAAGGCTTCATCACTCAGCGCACCGTAGGTCTCTCGGAACTCAGGTGAAGCGGAGAACTCGTTGGCGATCGCACCAAGCGAGACACCCCCAGCGCGCTGGGCCAACCAATGTGAACGGCCCTGGCTGTCGGGCGAGCGGCGGAAGAACGCCCGATACAACCGGTCGACCTCGCCGCCATCGAGATGTCCCACGGCGGCTCGGTACTCCGGGGCTTCGCTGAAGCCCAGCATCACGCTTCCGCGGGTCGCCCGGCCCGCTGCCAGTTCGCCGACCCAGAACCGGCGACCGCTGGCATCGCCGGAGCGACCCAGCACCCGCTCATAGACGAGGTCAACAAAGGCGCTGTCGTTGAGCGAGCCATACGCGTCTCGAAACTCCGGTGAGCTCGCGAATTGCTGCGATACGGCTGCCAGCGAGGTTCCGTTCGCCACTGCATCGAGCCAGAAGCGGATGCCTTCCGACCGCGGGATGCGTCCGAAGTAGGCGCGGTAGAGCCGTTCGACCGAGGCCGCGACGTCGGTTCGATTGACAATCACCCCAGCAGGTACGACCCGTGCCGTGGCCGCTCCGGCGCTGATCGATTGGCGCAGCGGTGCGGGTGGGGACGCCTGCGCCGGGGCGTTGAGAAACGTGGCCGAAAGGGCGAGTCCTGAGAGCAGAACGGCACCCCGGCGGAGAGGGCGGATGAGGGCGAACACAACGATCAGGAGAGCACGTTCCGCCCGCCGATGGGCCGCGTCCGAAAGAGTTTCGCCCTCCTCCTGCTGCTGCGTCGGCTGCATCGCAGCGGAGAAGGCTCGAAAGGGCGACCAGAGAGTGATCGGACGTGCTCTCTCTCGACACCCACGACCCCAAAAGGCTCTACCGTCTCCTCCCGTGGACTGGCGAAGGGAGAGATCAGGAGTGCACGGCAAGCGTCTCGCTCGCCCGTCTGCCGGCATGCTTGCGATTCTCGGCACCGCGGCCATTCTCTTCGGTTTCACGATTGCTCGCACCGTCGGTTCGAGCGCGTCGCCTGTGCCGGACAGAGACGTGGTGGCGATCAACCTGTCCACCACGTCCTCGACCGTTGCCGACTCGGTCAGTACAACCCGCCGATCGTCAACGTCCTCTGCCACCGAACGGTTGATCACGCCGCCGCTACGGACCGAGCCCACGACCAACACGACCGATCCGAGTCCCGAGGAACCGGCAACGGTGGCGACCGCAGCCCCAACACAGCGGACACCCGTGACCACCTCCAGGCCGCGCCCCGCCCCAGCACCGACCACCGCGGCCCCGTCGACCGCTCCTTCCACGACCGTTCCTCCAACGGCTGCAGCTCCAACGACTGCGGTGTTGGCTCCTACCGCGGCGCCAACGACAGCAGCACCTGTCACGACCGAGCAACCGACGACCAGCGCTGCAACGCCGGACGACACACCGATGACCACAGCCCCGACCACGGTGCCGCCCACCACTGCAGCCCCGACGACCACCGTCATCGATGACGACGACCGTGACGACGACGACCGTGACGACGACGACCGTGACGACGACCGTGACGACGACGACCGTGACGACGACGACCGTGACGACGACGACCGTGACGACGACGACCGTGATGACGACCGGCCGGGACGTTCGCGGGTCGAAGACGAGGTGCGTGAACGTCTCGTCGAGCTGTGCAATCGGTTGGGTTTCGACCTTCCCGTCTGCGAGCCGCTGCGCTGAAAAGGGAACGTTCGGTGACGCGTGCTCCGCGCCGCTGCCAGACCTCATCGCTTGGCTCGAGCACCGAGAATCCGCGGATTCGCTTCTCAGTGTGACCAATCGCACGTTCGTGGTGCACAATGGCGCCCGCATGACTTCACCGCGCCGTCAACCTCTCCGGGAGCACACATGACCGACACGCAGTCCGCCGAAACCAAGGGTTCCATCCTCGGCAATGCCGTTCTCCGGAAAGAGGACCCACGCCTGCTGTTGGGCACGGACCACTACTCCGATGATCTCGTCGAAGAGGGCATGGCCTTCATTCACTTCGTCCGGTCACCGTTTGGTCACGCCACGATCAACTCGATTGACACGTCTGAGGCAGCGGCGATGGACGGCGTCATCGGCGTCTACGACGCCAGCAACCACGAGATGGAACCGTTCCTCGGCTTCCCCATGTTCCCGCCCCACGTGGCCCGTGCCCCGTTGGCTAAAGGAAAGGTGCGATTCGTCGGCGACATCGTGGCCGCCGTGGTGGCCAACACCCGAGGAGCCGCCGAGGATGCGGCCGAATTGGTCGTGGTGGACTACGACCCGCTTCCCGTGGTCACTAACGCCACCGAGGCCCTCGCCGACGGCGCCCCCGTCATCTTCGAAGAGCACGGCAGCAACATGATCTTCGAGACCGGCATCGGCCTCGAAGATGGCGATCCGCTGGAGGGTGCAACGCACGTCATCGAAGGCACCGTCTACAGCCAGCGCCTTGCTGGCGTTCCGATGGAGCCCAACGGCTGCATGGCCGTGCCCGACGATGCGCACATGACCGTGTGGATCTCCAGCCAGAATCCGATCGCCGTTCGGGACATCCTGGTGGGACAGTGCGGCCTCGACGCTGACAACCTGCGAGTGGTGGCCCCGGCCGTCGGCGGCGGTTTCGGCCCCAAGGCCGGCGCCTACGCCGAGTACTTCATCACCACCACGTTGGCCAAGACCCTCAACATGCCGGTCAAGTGGACCGAAGTTCGCAGCGAGAACATGGTGTCGCTCGTGCACGGCCGAGACATGATTCTCACCACCCAGCTCGGATTCGATGCCGACGGTGTGATCACCGGCATGAACTGCGAGAACGTCTGCGACGCCGGCGCCTACCCGGGCATCGGCGGCTTCCTCACGGTCTTCACGCAGATGATGATCCAGGGTGTCTACAACATTCCCAAGCTGCGCTACCACGCCCTGTCGGCCATCACGAACACCACCACCACTGGCGCCTACCGCGGTGCCGGCCGCCCGGAGGCGACGCAGATGCTCGAGCGCCTCATGGACATGGCGGCCGATGAGCTCGGTATCGATCCGGCCGAGATCCGTCGCAAGAACTTCATTCAGCCCGATCAGTTCCCGTTCGCCACGCATGGTGGAACGAACTACGACAACGGCGAGTACGAAAAGGCTCTCGATGCCGCACTCGAGGCCGCTGACTATCAGAACATGTTGGCCATGCAGGCCGAGCGTCGAGCCTCCGGCGACCCCAAGCAGCTCGGCATCGGCGTCAGTGCGTATGTCGAGGTCACTGCACCGGCCGGGCTGCATGTCGAGTACGGCAAGGTCGAAGTCAACGAAGATGGCAGCGTGACCGCTCGTGTCGGCACCAGTGCCCACGGTCAGGGTCACGAGACCGCCTTCGCCATGATCGTGTCCGACATGCTCGGCGTTGACATGGAAGACGTCACGCTGCTCCAGTCCGACACCGACCAGGTCCCGCGTGGCTCGGGCACGATGGGTTCTCGCAGCCTTCAGACGGCTGGCTCCGCCGTCCATGTGGCCAGTGAGACCGTGCTGGCCAAGGCTCGCAAGCTTGCAGCGCACCTGCTGGAAGCCAACGAGAACGACATCGTCAAGGGTGACGGCGGCCTCCACGTCGCCGGTGTGCCTTCATCGTCGATGACCTGGGCCGAGCTCGCGGTGAAGGCCAACGATCCGGCCAATCTGCCGGCAGACATGGAGCCGGGCCTTGCCCACGAGCTCGACTTCGACGGCCAGGACGCCACGTTCCCGTTCGGCGCTCACGTGTCTCTCGTCGAGGTCGACACCGACACCGGTGCGGTGACCATGCTCCGCCACATTGCGGTTGACGATTGCGGCAAGATCCTCAATCCGATGCTGGTCACCGGCCAGCAGCACGGCGGAATCGCGCAGGGTGCGGCACAGGCGCTGTTCGAGCAGGTGATGTACGACGATCAGGGCAACCCGATCACCTCCAACCTCATGGACTACGCGATCCCGTCGGCGGCCGAGCTGATCAACTTCGAAACGATCAACACCGAGACCCCGTCGCCTCGCAACCCGCTTGGCGCCAAGGGCATCGGCGAGTCCGGCACGATCGGTTCGACACCGGCAATCCACAACGCTGTGATCGATGCCGTCAGCCACCTCGGCGTGCGTCACATCGACATGCCCCTGACGGCTGAGAAGGTGTGGAGCGCTATCCAAGACGCCAGCTGATTCATCAATCAACTGCCACCTCGGAGCCCGGTCACAACCGGATTCTGAGGTGGCAGTTCGCGTTTTGGGCCGAGAAGGATGTCGATGTGTAGTGTCCGTCGATGGCTGACGTTGAGATTCATGGCACATGCGACGATCGCTTTGCAGCGGTGAAGGCAGCCTTTGCCGCCAACTTTGCGCAAGGGACCGAGGATGGTGCGTCGGTGGCCGTCACCGTCGACGGTGAGATGGTCGTCGACCTGTGGGCCGGAAACGCGGTCGCCGAGAGCGCTGAAGCAGCGACCGCTCCGTGGCAGGAAGACACGATCGTCAACGTGTATTCGACCACCAAGACCATGGCCGGGCTCTGCATGCTCATGCTGGCCGACCGCGGCCAGCTGGACTTCAACGCACCCGTCGTCACCTACTGGCCCGAGTTCGCCGCCGGCGGGAAGCAGGACGTACGGGTTCGCCACATCATGGGCCACACCTCCGGGCTCTCGGGATGGGAGGCGCCCATCACATTGGAGCAGCTCTACAACGGCACCGAGTCCGCCGACCTGCTGGCCGAACAGACCCCCTGGTGGGAACCAGGCACGGCCTCGGGCTATCACGCCGTCACGCTCGGACAGCTCCAGGGCGAGATCCTGCGGCGCATCGATGGCCGAACGCTGGGCACGTTCTTCCGAGAAGAAGTGGCAGGCCCGCTCGGCGCTGACTTCCATATCGGTTTCGGTCCCGAGCTCGATCACCGTTGCGGCGAACTCGTGCCGCCGGGTAACACGCTCGCTGGTGAGGACCTGGCCGAGGACTCCCTCCCGTATCGAACCCTGCTGTCCATCAATCTCGATGCCACCGAGCCGCAAACTCGCGCCTGGCGGGCAGCCGAGATCCCCGCTGCTGGAGGGTTCGGCAATGCTCGCGCCGTCGCTCGGGTGCATAGCGCCATGGCCTGCGGCGGCTCCGTCGGTGGGATCACGCTCTTGTCCGAAGCTGGCGTGGAGAAGGTCTTCGAGGAACAGGCTCACGGAATCGACCAGGTTCTGGGCACCGAGATCAAGTTCGGGATGGGCTTCGGGCTCCCGACCGAAGTCATGCCGTTGCCGAGCGAACGGGCCTTCTACTGGGGCGGATGGGGCGGCTCGCTCGCCGTCATCGACATGGATGCCCGAATGTCGGTCGCCTACGTGATGAATCGCATGTTCCCCACCCTCGAAGGCGATCTCCGAGGTGCCATGTTGCTGATGGCTGCCTACGGCTCCCTCGGATAGCCCCGCGAGGAGGAGATCCAAGGCCACGCAGCACGTCAGCAGCCATAGGTCTCAGTGACCCTGAGACCTCACCTTGCCCGCCAGGTCCGCCGTGATGAGACGATCGAGCAAGCGGGCTGCCGATGGGTTCATCTCGTCCAGGGCTCGGAGGTCCGATTGACGCCAGGTTCGAAGGTGGACCGGTCCGGTGGCTCGCGTCTCTGCGGACGCGACCTGTCCCGACACGAGGCTGAGCTCGCCAATGAACGCGCCCGCCTCTCGATGGTCGATCACGGCACCATCCACGGCGACGTCCACCGTTCCGTCGAGAACCAACCGCAGCGAGTCGACCGGACAGCCTTGGGCTGTGAGACAGTCGTTCTCTCGAAACTCCTCTCGGCCCAACTGCCACAACGAGAAGAAGTCGAACCGGTCAGCGTCAGGAGCGAACTGCTCCCGAAATCCCTCCTCCTCATCGGTCAGCACAACCGACCTGCGAAGCCGGAGAAGCCGCCGGATCTGCACCATGTGCATCAATGCGATCAACACGTTCCATCCCACCATGGTCCAGATGCCGACGATCGATCCGTAGACGACGAACCCCACCGCAGCCCCCAGCAATGCCACTCGCAGCGGCAACATGGCACGGGCGAAGGTGGCCGAGACCAGCAGGATGTAGGCCACATTCAGTAGCAGTGTCGAACCGTCCATCGGCGAACGCTATTGCCTCCCAAGGCGCAAGACCAGCTGGTGTCCGAGCCCAAAAGATCAGGCAGTTGACCGATGTGCTCGCCTACCTGAGGCGGTCAATCTGAATGCATGACTTCCCCGTTCCACCACGTCAGCCCGGGCGATGTTCTTGCCGAGATTCGGCTCCGTGCCGAGCACGGCGCCTGCCAAGCCAATCTCGTTGCGGCTGCCCGCCTTGCCCAGCATGAGCGGGGCACATCGTCTCGCCGAACGTCGCTTCTGGCTTCTCTCCGGAAGCGACGTTCGGTGTCAGCGAGTGACCCGACAGCTGGTCACCTCAGACCTGGCAACCGCGACGCCTCCCCACGAGTTGCTCCGGCTCGGTAGTCTCTCGTGATGTCGTCGAACTCGGCCGACGTACTCGTTGGGCGCGATGCCGAAGTCGCCGCCCTGTGCTCCGTACTGGAGTCAAGCGATGCGTCCATCGCCCTCATCTCGGGAGAACCCGGTGTGGGAAAGACGCGGCTCGTGTCCGAGGCGATGGCTCGAACCGGAGCCACCGGCCTGTGCGGAACGAGTTCACCCGCCTCGCTCGGTCGACCATTCGATCTCCTTCTTTCTGCGGTCGAACCATCGGTGCGGTGGTGGTCGAGCATTCCGTCGGACCTTGCGGCTGTCTCGCAGCCCCTCACGCGCCTGCTGCGGAGCAGTGCGCCAGGGCTGGCCAATCGCGACGGCGAAGGTGAACACGCAGCTCCGGGTGAGCTGATCGGCGCCGGCATCGCGCTGCTGCGTTACCTCGATGTCGATCTGATCGTGCTCGACGACATCCACTGGGCCGACGTTGAGTCGCTACAGATCTTCGAGCGCATCGTTTCTGCGCCCGCTCATCCAACGATCATCGCCAGCTACCGCTCCGAGGAGCTCAACACTTCGCACCCCGCGGCGGAGCTCGTTCGTCTGATCGAGCGCAGGCACAGTCCCCTTCACGTCCACCTCGAACCGTTCGACACCTCGCAGGTTGCCGAGTACCTCCTCGCCACCTTCGGCCAGCTTCGGGACGAGAAACTCGTTGACCACCTGCACGCACGGACGGGAGGGAGCCCCTTCTTCCTCGAGCAGCTCATCGCCAGCGGAGACACGTTCGCAAGCAGAAGCGCGCTTCCTCGGTCGTTGGCCGAAACGATTCGCCTGCAACTGGATGAGCTGGCTGAAGACGAGCGAGACCTTCTTGCCGTCGCTGCGGTCTTGGGCGGCCGCTTCGAGTTCGATCTCCTGGCGGCGGCATCGGGTGAGACCGAGATCGAGATCATTCGAAAGCTCCGGCCCGTCGTCGCCCGACGCATCGTCGTCGAGGACGAGGTCGATGTGTTCCGTTTCCGCCACGAACTAGTGCGGGAGTCGATCCTGAGCTGGCTTCTCGGCCGCGAGCGACGGCAACTGCATGAGCGGGCGTTCCATGCGCTCAAGGTGGCGAGACCAGACGACTACGCGGAGTTGGCTCGCCATGCGACCGGAGCAAGCCGTATTGAGGATCTTGTCGACCTCGCGCCGAAGGGCGTGCAGCACTACCTGGCCATCGGATCGACGTATCAGGCGCTCCGACTCGCCGAAGACGCACTCAAGGAGTTCCCGGATCACCCTGAGCTGTGCGAGTTGGCCGGCCGAGCCGCATGGCTCATGGGTGAGCTCGATGCCGCGGCCCGTCATTCCGGGCGATGGCGTTCGATGTCCTCGAAGCTGGATCCCGATCGCCACACCGAGGCGCTCGTGTTCGCCGGTCGCATCGCCTACGAGCGCTGCGACAAAGAAACCGAGCTCGACGTTGTTGCCGCGCTCCGTTGTCGGCTCGAAAAGGACGACGCAGACATCGCAGAGCAGGCGCGCATCATGGCGGCCCTCGCCCAGCACCACATGCTCTACGGAGAGAACCCCGAAGCGATTGAGTGCGCCGATCAGGCGGTGGCGATGGCCGAAGAGGCGGGGCTCGACGAGATCCGACGACGGGCGCTGATCGAGCGCAACAGTTCGCTGATGTTCGATCGCGACCTGGTCGACGACGGGCGCGCCGCGCTGCGCCTCATCGCCGAGGAATGCGAACAGGCCGGTGACGATGTCGGCGCCGCCCGAGCCTGGCACAACATCACCGTGAACTCCTCCGGTGGGGACGCCGAGATTTCGCTCGAGCGCATGCGTCAAGCCGCTGCCCGCTGCGGCTTCGACTCGATGGCCGTGCACGGGTTCTCCTTCAAGAAGGTTGACCTGGCCATCAACCGTGGAGATCTTCACGACGCCATGAGTTGGGCGAGTCGTTCGCGTCTACTCGGCCGAGGGTCGCGGACGAGAACGATGCTCACTCTGGTCGAGGCGTTGCTTTCGCTCGAGACGGGCGACAACACCGAAGCTCGACGGCTCATCCATGAGATGGCCCCGCTCGCCGTCGCCCTTCCCATCGCGGAAGCGGTGTGGTTCGAGCTTCTCCACGTCATCGGGGCCGCACGCGAGGGCGATGCCGAAACAGCCCGAGAGCGTCTCGCCGCGATCCCGCCCTCTGGTGAGCATCCGGTGATGGCGGTGTGGATGCTGCGAGACCTCCTCGATGTCGGACTGCCCGTTTCGATCGTCGAGAGCTTCCTCGACCAAGCGAGCCCCGATGCCGATGAGGGGGCACTCGCGGCGGCGAGAGCTCTGATCGCGGCCAGCCTCGATCCGTTGTCGCCGGAGAGTGAAGCTGTGCTTCGTGACGCTCGGGAAGCAACCATCTTCTGTCCCGGTGGCAAGGGCCATCCCGAGCACTACACCATCGTCGTTCGGGCCGAGGTCGACATTGCTTTGGCTCGTCTGCTCATCGGGACCGGACGAACTGCGGAAGGACGCAAGCAAGCGAAGCTCGCCGCCGACAGCCTGGAGCGCTGGCCGGGGGCGCGGCGTGACGATGCGTTGTGCCTCATGTCAGGAGGGCCGGTCGAGGAGCCAACCCACGCCGCACTGACGGGGCGGGAGGTCGATGTCGCTCGCCTCGTGGCCAAAGGCATGACGAACGGCCAGATCGCGGAGGAGCTCTACATCGCCCGCAAGACTGTCTCGAGCCATGTCTCCCACATCCTGACCAAGCTCGGTGTCCAGTCCCGAACAGAAATTGCCACCTGGGCCGTACGCGAAGGCGTTGCCACCAGCTGACTGGAGCACGGAACCTGAGCCTGCCTGCTGAGGTACAAGGACGTTTCGCTCCAGCTCGAAGCATCGGGGTTGTACGGTGCTCCTTGTTGCCCTCCCCCACCGTCAGGACTCACGGATGAAGACGCTGCACGAACTCCATCAGGAGGGAACCTTCCTGCTCGTCAACGTCCATGACGTCGGCTCAGCGGTTCTCGCTCAGCACGCCGGGGCCGAAGCGCTCGGGACCACCAGCGCTGGCCATGGGTTCTCGATCGGTCGCCGAGATGCAGCTGGTGCGATCAGCCGCGCCGAATCCATCGAACACGCGGCAACGATCTGCGAGGCAGTCGAGATCCCCGTGAGCGTCGATGCGGAGAACGGATGGGGCCACCGCCCCGAGGATGTCGCCGAGACGATTCGGCTGCTGGCCGAAGCTGGCGTGGCAGGCGCCAGCGTCGAGGATTGGTCCGGCGATGCCAACATCGGCTTCTACGAGCACTCACTCGCCGTCGAGCGAATCGAGGCGGCCGTCGATGTTGCCAATCAACTCGAGACGCCGTTCGTGATCTGTGCTCGCTCCGACCGAGCGATGCATGAGGGCGCGTCGGCCATCGAAGACTCGCTCCTTCGACTTCAAGCGTTCGCCGCCGCCGGTGCCGGCTGTCTCTACGCTCCGGGAATCGCGGACGAGGCCACGCTTCGCCGGTTCGTCGCTGAAGCAGGGGGCCCGCTCAACGCGATGCTGGAGATCGGCGGCGGGGTCTCAATGGGCGACGCACACGCGTGGGGTGTCCGCCGCGTCAGCGTCGGAAGCTCGCTATATCAGGCCGTCATGGCCGGTTTCGAGGCCATGGTCCGCCGGGCGCTGACCACCGGGGAGCTCACGTCTGATCCAGAACCGCTGAGCTACGAGTACATCGAATCCTTGATGCCGGAGTGAACTGGCCTGGCTGAGAGTTGTCGGAGGTTGGTGAGCCGACGTGGTCAACGAGTCCAGGCGGCGTAGAGATCGCTGTAGGCACCACCGGCCGCCACGAGCTCATCGTGGGTACCGAGTTCCAGCAGCCGAGCTTGATCGACCACGCCGACACGATCGGCGCGCTCGGCGGTGGACAGCCGGTGCGCAATCACGATGACGGTCCGACCCTCCATGAGTCGCTCCAGTGCCTGCTCGATGAGTTGCTCAGTGCCAGGGTCCAGTGACGACGTCGCTTCATCCAGAATCAGCACGTCGGGATCAACCAGGGCCGCTCGGGCCAGCGAAATGAGCTGACGCTCACCGGCAGAGAGTCGGCTGCCTCGATCCCACACGTCGGTCTGGAAGCCGTCCGGGAACGCCTGGATTCGCTCGAGCACGCCAAGACGGGCGCACGAAGCTGCGAGCTCGTCGTCAGTGGCTCCGGGCAGCGCCAACCGAAGATTCTCCGCAATCGTGCCCGAGAACAGATGGCCTTCCTGTGGAATCACCACGATCCGCTCTCGGAGCTCAGCTGAGGATGCACTCCGGAGGTCGACCCCACCAACACTGATCGAGCCACTGTCTGGCTCGTAGAAACGAGCGATGACCTTGGCCAGCGTGGACTTGCCAGCGCCGGTCGGACCCACCAGTGCGAGGCGTTCGCCGGCCGCCAGTTCCAGCGACACGTTCTCGAGAACCCTCGCGCCGGGCAGGTAGCTGAAGGTCACGTCGTCGACCGAGAGCGGGGCATGGCGGGGCAGCGCCTGCGGGCGCTCTGGTTCGGGAACGTCGGTCGGCGCATCGATGACTTCGTAGATCTTGGAGAGCGACGCCACGGCGGACTGCACGAGGTTGAACAACTGACTGAGCTGCTGCACGGGCTCGAACAGACCCTGCAGCAACAACACGAACGCCACGACGGTGCCGACCGTGATGGAGCCGCCGGAAACCAACCCCGCACCAACGCCAATGGCGATCGCCGTAGTGAGTGTTCCAGAGAACTCAATGATCGGCAGATACCAGGCGGCGATTCGGACCGAAGCCATGTGAGAGTCGTAGAGATCCTCAGAGGTCGATGCGAAGCGCTTGGCCTGAGCCTCTTCTCGGGCAAACGCCTGCACGACCCGTGTGCCATTGATGCCCTCCTGGAGTGAGGAGAGCGTGGCCCCGATGCCGTCTCGCACCTTGAGGTAGGCGACGTTCGAGTCTCGTTGAAACTTTCGGCTGGCAACGACGAGGATCGGCATCGTCACGAGGCAGAGCAGTAGGAGCAGTGGCTGTAAGAACGCCAGCAGCACGGTGGTGGCCACCAACTGGAAGAGCGCAACGAGAAACATCAGCAGTCCGAACTGGACGAGCTCGCTGAGCGAGTCGATGTCTGAGGTCATCCGCGAAACAAGCACACCGCCCTTGTTCCGATCGAAGTAGCCAAGCGACTGTGCCGTCAGGCGATCAAAGGTCTCGCGTCTTAGATCCCGAAGAAACTCCTCACCCACCCGGGCAAGGGTGAAGATGGCGCCTCGGTAGGTGCCGTAGGCCACGATCGCGGCGAGCACGTAGAAGACGGTGGATCGATTGAGCACGTCGAGATCACGGGCTCGAATGCCGTCGTCGATCGCGACTCGGACCAGCAACGGTCCGGCCAGCGTGGCCGCCGTCCACGTCGTGAGGAAGAACACCGCGAGGAAGCCACGGCGCCGGTACGGACCGAGCCGACGGAACGTCCGGTTGAGAATCTTGCGGGTCTGGTGGACATCGAGCTTGTCGTCTTCGTCCACCCCGCCTTGCATCCACATGCCCATCAGACGACCGCCGGAGTGTGTTCGTCGGCCGGTCCATCGGCGGAGGCCAGGACCTCGGCATACCGGGCATTCGTGGCCAGAAGTTCTTCGTGGGTGCCCTGGGCCGCGATCCGGCCGTCGTCAAGGAACACGACCCGATCGGCAAGACCGATCGTGGCTGGACGGTGTGCAATGACGACGGTGGTCCGGCCCTTCATCACCTCGTCCATGGCGTCCTTGATTTCGTGCTCGGTCGACGCATCAACCGCAGACGTGGCGTCGTCGAGAATCAGCAGACGGGGGTCAGCCACGATCGCCCGCGCAATAGCCAACCGTTGACGCTGCCCGCCCGACAGCGAGAAGCCCCGTTCTCCGAGCACGGTTCGGTAGCCCTCAGGAAGCTCGTCGATGAAGTCGGCCGCGCCGGCCAGCGTCGCGGCGCGTCGCACTTGACCGGGACTGGCATCCGGTTGAGCGAAGGCGATGTTCTCAGCAACCGTGGCGCTGAACAGAAACGTGTCCTCGAAGACGAGGGAAACCGACCGACGCAGCTCGGCCAGATCGACGTTGCGGATATCAACACCATCGATCTCGATCGATCCGCCATCGACGTCATAGAACCGCGGGAGGAGTTGAGCGATCGTGCTCTTGCCGCACCCCGTTGGCCCAACCAGTGCGACCGTCTCGCCGGACTCGATCTCGAAGTGGATGTCTCGCAGCACTGGAAGATCGTCGCGGTAGCTGAACCCGACGTGCTCGAACCGAATCCGAGCGCCACCACCCTCGTCGGTTCGCCGCGGTCGGAGCGGTGTCGGCTTCGACGGGCTCACGATTTCGGGCGCAGTTTCCAGAATGGCGGAGATTCGGGTTCCGGCGGCCAGCGCACGTTGGACCTGAGCGAGGATCATGCCGAGCATGCGCAACGGGTTGATCAGCATGATGACGTACAGGTTGAAGCTGATGAG
Organism: uncultured Acidimicrobiales bacterium; assembly: GCA_937997485.1. GTDB lineage: Bacteria > Actinomycetota > Acidimicrobiia > Acidimicrobiales > SZUA-35 > SZUA-35. The sequence continues at coordinate 21,599 of CALKTH010000142.1, forward strand.
GCCACCGATGGTGAGATCACCGTCAAGGACGAGTCGACCTCCGTAGGCGAGGACAAGCACGAGACCCAGGTTGGGGAGCAATTCGATGGCCGGAACGAACGTGGCCCGTATCTTCGCCGCCGCCAGTGAGCGATCGAAGACGTCGTCGGCTTCCTTCGACAACTTCGTTCGCTGCACCTCTTCGGCCCCGAAGCCCTTCACCACGCGGATTCCGGTGACTGACTCCTCCACGACCGAGGCCAGCTCGGCCGACTCGGTCTGGATCTGCATCGCCACGGGAAAGAGACGCTGGGAGAACATCCGGCCGATGATCGTGACCAGGGGCAGCCCGACCAGCGCCAGAAGGGCAAGAACCGGGTGGAGCAACAGCATCATGATCACGCTGCCGCACACGATGAAGAAGTTGCCGACCGTGATGGGAACCATCGTGAACACGTTCTGGAACTGCTGGAGATCTGTCTGCGAGCGGCTCATCAGATCGCCTGCCGCTGTCTGGTCATGGAAGGCGGCGTGGAGCCGTTGGATGTGGGCGAACAGCCGAAGTCGGAGATCCGCTTCGACCCGACGGCCGGATGAGAACGCGACATAGCGCCTCAGCCCGAGGCAAATGCCGGAAACGACTCCGGCGAGCGCGACCAGCCCGGCCCACAGCCACGGCCGATCGCCATTCTCGATTCCACGATCCACGCCGAGGCGGACCAGCAGCGGGACCGAGATACGACCCAACGTCCAGCCGAGAGCGATCAGTGCACCGAGCGCAAGGCGAACCTTCACGCTGCGGAGCGAAGAGATCAGGAGTTGTCGACCCTGGTGGCGCCCGCGTTCGGCGCTGGTGTCGGACGAGTCCATTCCCCTCAGTCTGCCCCAGCAATGCATGACTGGCGAAACGGTTTCAACCACCAGTGCAATGGTGAGGAGAATGTCACCGCCCCGCACCGACGAACGTGCGTAGAGTCTGGCGGTGACAACGTCCGAGGTGCATCAACGGAACGAGCACACCGGTCGAAGCGGGCTCAGCCGACGCGAGCTTCTGGTCATGATCTCAGCGGTCATGGCGCTCATGGCGATGGCGATTGACCTGATGCTTCCGGCCTTCGACGACATTCGGGTCGCATTCGATCTCCCCGAAGACTCGAACGAAACCGGGAAGATCATCACCGTCTTCTTCTTCGGCCTCGCGGTTTCGCAGTTGGCGTACGGTCCACTCGCCGATCGCTACGGCCGCAAGCCGGTCCTCTACGCCGGGATGAGCATCTACGTGCTCGGCGCCATTGGCTCGGCGTTGGCCCCCACCTTCGCGTGGCTGTTGGTCAGTCGTTTCGTGTGGGGCGTCGGCGCCGCTGGCGCTCGGGTCGTGGCGACTGCGGTGATTCGCGACAACTTCGAAGGCAATGCGATGGCCAAGGCCATGTCGCAGATCATGGCCGTCTTTGTGCTGGTGCCCGTGTTCGCTCCCGGCCTTGGCGCCGGGCTCATTGCCTTCCTCCCGTGGCGGGCGCTCTTCTGGTTCTGTGTGGTCTGGACCGTGGGTGTCGGTCTGTGGTCGCTCCGTCTGCGTGAGACGCTGCTTCCCGAACACCGTCAGCCCATCAGCTTGAGTGCCGCAGCGCGGGGCTACGCACGCGTGGCCCGCACGCCAGTGACCGCCGGCTACACCGTGGCCACGATCTTTCTGCAGGGCGTGATGACCGCCTACCTCGCCAGCAGCGAGCTGATCATCGGCAACATCTTCGACCGGGAAGCCGAGTTCCCGATCATCTTCGGAGCCGTTGCCGTCCTCTTCGGCGTCGCCGCTGTGGTCAACGGCCGAATCGTCGAGCGGCTTGGCATCGACGCTGTCGTTCGGGGCTGCCTCGCCGCATCGCTGGCCCTCTCGGCCGCGCTCATCGCGATCGCAGTCGCGGGCGCAGGACAGCCGAGCATTTGGCTCTTCATGCCCATTCTCGGCCTGCTGCTGAGCTCCTTCATGTTCCTCATGCCGAATCTGAACAGCGCGGCGCTGGCTCCGGTGGGCGAGATCGCCGGGACTGCCTCCGCCGTGACCGGCGCCGTGCGGCTGGCCGGTGGCGCCGTGCTCGGCACGATCGTCAGCGGGCTCGTGGAGGATTCCGTCACCCCATTCTCGATCGGCATTGCACTCATGTGCCTCGGCGCTGCCGGCTGTGTGTTTGTCGTTCGCCGGGGCACGCTCGCCCGGATGGTGCTCGATGCCGAGCCCGTCCGGGCATAGACGCCGGCGGCATCCAGGGCAACCGGCCGGGTCTCAACCTTCGCTGTCGATGCGCTTCTGAAGCTTGCGCATCCCTCGGAGCCACTTCTCGGGCTGGTTGGTCTTGAACTCCATCCAGTCCTGAGCGATCGGGTCGGTCAGTACGAGGAACCGCTCCTCCTCGAAGGCGTCGGTGACCTGCTGCGCCACCTCTTCCGGCTCACGGACTGAGCCGATGGCGTTCCGGCCCCACTCCGTGTCTGCCACGTCACCCAACATCGGGGTGCGCACACCGAGCGGTGCGAGCAGATACGTGCGGATGCCCTTGTCGTGATAGGTGATCGACATCCACTCGGCCAAGCCGACAACGGCGTGCTTGCTCGTGGCGTAGGGGGCGTTTCCGTGGCTGGTGAGAATGCCTGCCATTGACGAGGTGTGAAGAATGTGCCCCTCGCCTCGAGCCAGCATGCCGGGGAGTGCGGCGCGGATCGCATGCACGTGGCTCATCACGTTGATGTCCCATTGCTTCTGCCACTCGTCGATCGGTGTCGAGAGCGGATCGGTGCCGCTGGCGATGGCCGCGTTGTTGCACAGCACATCGATGGGCCCGTGAGCTTCCTCGATGCGCTCGAGCATGTCCGTGATCTGTTCGGCGTCACCGACGTCGACGATTTCGGCAATGCCACCGATCGACTCGGCGACCGCCCGAGCCGCGTCGGCCGTTCGGTCGACTACCACAACTCTTCGAGCGCCGTGTTCGGTGAAGCGCTCGCACAGTGCCTTCCCGATCCCGCTTCCGCCTCCGGTCACGACACACACTCGATCAGTTACACGCATGCCGGTGAGTCCATCAGGGCGGACGCGCCCGGTCAAACCCTCCCCCGAACCTCCGAACCCTCCGGAATTGCCGCGCTCATGAACCTCTCGGGTTCATGTGTTCTTGCAGCACATAACTGACAGGTGTCGCGGGACATGGCTGACACTGTTGGATGGCTGCGGGGATTCCGATGAGTGTTAGACGACTGGTCGCCACGATGGACATCAAGGGTGTTGTGGTCAGACAGTTCTGCGATGAGAACGGCATTAGTCGTGACTGGTTCTATGAAACACGACGCCGATACCAGGCCGAAGGAGAGGCCGGCCTCGAGCCGAAATCGCGGGCACCCAAACACGTCGCTAACAAGACACCGGCTGCGGTGGAGGATCTGATCGTCACGATCCGCAAGGACCTCGACGACGACGGATTGGATGCTGGGCCGGCCACGATCCGCTGGCACCTCGAGCAAACAGACCTCGACCACGTGCCATCCGAAGCCACGATCTGGCGGATCCTCTCTGCCCGCGGGTTCATCGTTGCTGACCCGAAGAAATCACACCGGCCACCACGCTCGTTTGCTGCTGAACGAGCAAACGAGGTCTGGCAGATCGACGGGACAACCTGGCCCCTGGCTGACGGCACCGAGGTCAAGATCATCAACGTGGTCGATGACGGCTCACGAGTATGTGTCGCCTCCGTTGCCCATCCATCAGAGTCCCGCGAAGCGATCTGGGCTGCGTTCAAGGCTGGAGCGCAAGTGTGGGGCATGCCGGAACGGTTCTTGTCTGACAACGGCAAAGCGTTGCGGGCGATGGCCAAACCGTTGAGTGAGCTCGGGATCGCTGCGGGGCATTCACGGCCTTATCACCCACAGACCTGCGGGAAAGTCGAGCGGTTCCATCAGACCGAGAAGAAGTGGCTGGCCAAACAACCCGCTGCTGGGTCTTTGGCCGAGTTGCAGAGCCAGCTCGACGCGTTCGTGCAGGTCTACAACTCCGAGCGCCCCCACCGTGGTATCGGCCGGCAGATCCCAGCTCAGCGTTGGAACCAGATGGCTAAATCAGGGCCTGCGGACCGGGCCTTAGGCGCTACGACTCGGATTGGTGATCGGCCGGTGAGAGCGAACGGCACTGTGGCGTTTGCGAACTACAGGATCAGTCTCGGGAGTCGATATGTCGGCGAGGTCGCCACGGTGATTGTCACTGGTCTGAACGCTGCGGTGTTCATCAACAATCAGTTGGTCCGCAAGCTCGTCATCGACCCCAACAAATCCACTCAGGCCATCTATCCGACCAGAGGCCGACCAAGGACCAAACCATGAACAACTGTCAGCAATGTCTCGCGACACTTGTCAGCCATGTCCCGCGACACAACATGAACCTCTCGGGTTCATGAGCGCGGCAATTCAGGGGGAGGGGCGAGTGAGGAAGTTGGAGACGAGGGTTGCGAATTGGGTGGGCGCTTCGCTGGGAGTGAGGTGTCCGACGCCCGGGATGACCACCAACTCGGCGGAGGGGATGCCGTCGGCGAGACGCTCGGCATAGGCCGGCGGCGTCTCCTCATCGAGCTCACCGACGATGACCAGTGTCGGAGCAGCAACGCGACCGAGGGCAGCATCCACGTTGTGGCTGGGGAGGCACTCCACAGCGGCTCGAAAGCCGTCGACGCCGATTCGCTTGAAGGCGTCGATGGCCATCGCCCGCTCCGACGCCGTTGCCTGGTCCTGCCCGAACGCCGGACCCGTGATCCCGTCGATCACGGCGGTGGCGATGACCGCAGGGGTGCCGCCCTCGTCGATCGACGCGAGCCGAGAGGCCTTCCACTCCCCCGCATCCGTACCGTCGGCACCAAATCGGCTGCTGGTATCGGCCAGCACGAGGCGCTCCACTCGGCCCGGATGCCGAAGAGCCACGTGCAACGCCTGTTGGCCGCCGAACGAGAGTCCGACGATGTGCGCCCGATCAGCGCCGAGCAGGTCAAGCAGACGAGCTGCGTCGTCGGCGACGCGCTCGAAGGTCAGCGGCCGAGCGAGAGCTGAGGCTCCGTACCCCGGCATGTCCCACGCTGCGGTACGGAATCCGGCATCGGCCAGTGCCACCAGGTGTGTGTCCCACGCCGTGCGCGAACCACCGAGACCGTGAAGAAACAGCACGAGCGGCGCGCTCGGTTCTCCAGCCTCGCGCCACGCAAGGCCCTGGTGCTCGTGGTCGGTCAGCGTGGTAGTCGAAACCACGTCAGTGGAACGGCAGATAGGTCTCGAGCTCCCACGGCGTGACGGCCTCCGACTGCTCGGACCAGTCGGGCGTTGCCGCGATGTAGGACTGCCATTCGATTCTCTTGATCCCGACGAAGTTGGCCACCAATTCGGGTCCCACCGCCGCCACCAGTGCCGCGTCGGCCTCGAGCGCATCGAGCGCCGCATCCAGGTTCGGAGGACAGCAACGCTCGGTGTTGATGGACTCCGCACCGTCGCCCGTCTCGGGCTCGACCGGAGCCAGGCCGCCGACCACGCCGAGCCGAGCGGCCTGCAGGACGGCCGTGGTTGCCGTGTAGGGGTTCGCAGTGCCGCCACCGGTTCGTTGCTCGACACGAGTGGCTTGTCCCCGGTGCGGGGGAACCCGCACCGCAGCCATGCGGTGGTCGTGCCCCCAGTTGGCCCAATAGCCAGCGAGCTGGAAGGGCTGCAGTCGCTTGTAAGAGTTCACGGTTGGCGCGAGGAGCGCGGTCAAACCCTCGTGGTGGGCGAGCAGTCCGGAGATGCACTGATGCGCGAGTGCACTCAAGCCATCGTCGGCCGCAGTGTCAACCATGGCGTTGTTGCCGTCTGCATCGTTGAGCGACATGTTCACGTGAAGGCCCGAGCCGCTCTTGGGTGCGATCGGCTTGTCGAGGAACGTGAGCCTCAGGCCATGAGCGTGGGCAACTTCGCGGGCCAGCTCCTTGAACAGGAAGATGCTGTCGACCGTTTGGAGCGCATCGCCGTATTCGAGGGTCAGTTCGAACTGGGGGAAGTCGAACTCGGAGTTCATGCTCTCGACCGGGAGGCCACTCGCTTCGGCCGCCACCATGATCTCATCGATGAGGCCCGTCGGATCCGTGAAGGGACCCGTGCCGTAGACGAACGCGCTCGGGGTCTCGAAGGGTTGCCAGCCGCCATCGCCGTCGGGCTCCATCAGGTAGGCCTCGAGTTCGATACCGATCTTCGGCGTGTAGCCAAGCGCTTCCCAGTCAGCCACCGCCCTGCGCAACGCCGAGCGGGCAGCGGTTGGGTAGGCCTCGCCCTTGTATTCGAGATCGGCGACAACCACGCCAGTTCCCGGTTCCCAGCCGGGCCTGGCATCGCTGAGTTCATAGACGGCGTCGACATCGGGAAACCCGGTGGGATCGATCCCGCAATCGACTTCGTAGATCTCTCGGTCATAGCCCAGCAGATAGGTGCCGACACAGAAGGCCGTACCGCGGCCCGCAACGCGGGCGGGCAGGTACTTGCCCCTGGCGAGTCCCAGGTGATCGGGCCAGAGCACGCGGTAGCGGGGGAAGTCAGTCATCAGGGTCCTCAATGAGTGGTGTTGCGATCAGCAGGAGAAAGTGGGCCTTGAAGTACACCGTTGCGAACGATCACGGTTTCTTCGGACCCTTCGAGTCCGCCGCTCAGACTGATGGTGCAGTTCCGCATCGGTAGGTCGAAGTGGCCGCGGCAGAACCGGCCAGCGACTTCGTTGGCGCCGGTCGAGTACAGAAAATTGCCTGCGAAGGCCCGCGCCTCGGTGCCGTTGAAGTCGCTCTTGTCCATCATTGGCATTGTGTCCCAGCGGGCATGAGCGTTCATGCCCCAGCCCACGTGCGAGGTGGCGTAGGCCTCGGGCTCGTCGAAGGAGGCGAGGTAGGACGCGAACAATTCCGCATCGAGCGGCTGCGAAGGATCCGCGGCCTCGATGGCCGTGATGTGGTCGTTGGCGATGGTGAGCCGCACCGGACTCCGGATGTACTCCTTGAACGTCAGGTTCACATCTCCAGGAGCCAGGACGAGTTGGCCGTTGACGGCTCCTGCGGCGGGGAAGGCGAGGACGAGCCCGCCAGGCCAGTGAGCGATGTCGCCAGCCTCGGCTGCAACCCCGGTGGAACCTGCCCGTACCGCTCCCGCCAGATCGATCGTGAGATCGGTGCCTGATGGCGAGGTGACGGTCATGGTGCCGGCAGCGTCGAGGAGCCGCTTGCCCTCGGAGACGCGAGTCGCCATGCCTTCGTCGTGGGGCCAGCGCTCGAAGTTCTCCGGATGCTCGTTCGAGATCATGAGCACGCGCGTGCCTGCTCCGAGGATCTGCCCGAGCTCGGGAGCGTGGAGCAAACCCTCAACGGTGCAGTCGACCACGAAGTCGGCAGCACAGAGGGCAGCGATGGCCGCTGGATTGCCCGCAATCGCCACGGATGCGCCGGTCGATCGGATCGGCACCGGACCGGGATTCGCGGGAGTCGGCATCACCACCTGGGTCACGCCCGCTCCGGCTCGGTGTAATGCGAGACGTGCCGTTTCCACCAGCTCAGGCCGGCTCCGGTTCTCGCTCAGCAGCACCGCTGTCTCGCCCGCCGTCAGGTTGCACAGCTCGAACTGCTGCCCGAACCGTTCGATCCAGTGCCATTCGGTCGGCACCATCGCTGAACTAGGCAAAGCCGCCATCACCTTCGAGAATGCCGTACTGGCCGAGACGTTCGAGGCACACCTCGACGCTCCACGGCAGCATCGTGGCGCCACAACGGGCGTCTCGGTAGAGCCTCTCCAACGGCAGGGGTCGCAGAAGGGAACGGCCGCCGCAAGCCTTGATCGCCATCGACGCCAGTTCCGGGGCGCCGTCCATGGTGGTGACCATGGCGGCCCACGCTCGCCGCACGTCATCCGGGTCGGGATTGGCCTCGGCCGACTCGAGCACGCGGTACGTCAGCGCCTGCGCCTGCTCGTACTGCACGTTCATACTGGCCCACAGCGCTTGCTTCTGCGGGTGGGAGGCACGGCTGTTGCCGTTGACATCGCCCCGCAGGTAGGCGCCGGTGAAGTCGACGATCGCCCGCATCAGACCGAGGTAGGCAAACGAAAGCGTCATGTAGAAGTACGGGAAGCCTGATGCCATCTGGTCGAACACTCCGGGCGGGAGCCATTCGTTCTCTTCCGGCACGAAGACATCTTCGAACACGAGGTTCTTCGAGATCGTGCCGCGCATGCCGAGCGGGTCCCAGTCCCCGGTGACGGTCACACCTTCGGCCTCGGCGGGAACGCCGAGCAGACGCACTCGGTCGTCGCCGGGAACCAAGCAGATGATGTTGTGCACCGATGCTGACTCCGACAGTGAGGCGAAGATCTTGCGCCCGGTCACGCGATAGCCACCCTCCACTGGCGTGGCCATCGTGGCGATGCCAGTGGTCGCGCCGGCGCTGAGCCCCTCGGAGAATGGCTGAGCGTGAATCGTGCCGTTCTGGAGAACGTCGGCGAACATCGCTCCTCGACGCTTCTCCAATGCGACCTGATCGGCATCCTCCAGGTCCAACATGTCGGCGATCGGTCCGGCCAGCATGCACGTTGCCGTGTGCATGTTGAAGGTGAGTGCGGTGGACCCGCAATGGCGACCAAGCTCTTCGGCCACGAGCGCATACGTAGCGAAGTCGGCTCCCATGCCACCGAAGGCAGCGGGAATGCAGAGACCGAGGAAGCCCGCCTCACGAAGATCGTCGAAATTCTCGTACGGGAACGAGGCCTCTCGGTCGTAGCGTTCTGCCCGCTCAGCGAAGGCCGGACCCAATGCTGCCATTCGGGCTACGAGCTCGACTTGCTGGTCTGTCCCCAGAGCTGCCATCCGGCGAGGGTAGCACCCCGCGCAAGGTCGTTTGGAGCCGAACGTTCTCGTGATTGGTAGTGTCGCCGAATGGCTGAGGCAACGGACGCTCCCATCGAAACACACCCCGCCGATGAGGGTCGCCGGCCCTTCATCGGGCTCCCCGGACGTCGAAAGATCAGCGCCCAAGTCGAGGGCTTCCCGGCAACGCTTGACCGCCTCGAGATCGACATGTACCTCGCCGACTACGCCAAGGCCGTGCTTCATGCCGGCGGCCTTCCCGTCCACCTGCCGATGGACGCCGACCCTCTCGCATACCTCCCGATTCTCGACGGCATCGTGCTCAGCGGCGGTGCCGACGTGGAGCCCGATCGCTACGACGCCGAGAACACCGCATCCGACACCGAGCCACTTCGCGATGCACTGGAGTTCGCACTCCTCGAGGGAGCGATCGCCGACGAGCTCCCCGTGCTCGGCATCTGCCGTGGCCTCCAGGTACTGAACGTTCACGCTGGCGGCACACTCCACCAGGACGTGCCCGAGCACGCCCGCTACGACGTCGACCCCGGAACCCGCACGCACGACGTGTTCTTCGAGACCAACTCGCGTCTCGGCTTGATGTACTCGAACCGCTCCACGTCCGGTGCGGTGGAACGCGGCATCGCCGAGGTCAACTCGCTCCATCACCAAACCGTTGATGCCGTCGGTGAGGGACTCCTGGTGAGCGCCCGAGCGATCGACGGCACGGTCGAGGGACTCGAGATGGCTGGCGCCGATGTGATCGCTGTGCAGTGGCATCCCGAGATGTTGGACGAACCCGAGCCGGTCTTCGAGTGGCTCGTCAAGCGAGCCCGGGCTCGTGCCGCCCGCTAGCCCGGAGCTGCGCACGATCGAGCTGCTCGACGGCGAGCGGTGGTGGGGCGGCCGTGTAGCCGACGGATACGCCATGCCGTTCGCTGCCGGCGCAGATGTCAACCTGGACTTCCACCACGACAGCCAAGCCGCACCGCTGTTCGTGTCAACGCACGGGCGGGTGCTGTGGTCGGGCGAATCGTTTCGGCTCCGCCTGACAAACCGCGGCATCGAAGTTGAGGGACCGGTCCAAGTCGAACAACCTGGCACGACCTTGCAAGACGCCGTTCGCTGGGCTGCCAAGAACGTGCACGCGGCACCGCCAGCGATGCCCGCCGTCCAGATGTTCGCTCCTCAATGGGCACTGTGGATCGAGCTGCTCTACGAGCCAACCCAACGGAAGACACTGGACTACGCCGCTGCGGTGTTGGCGAACGGCTATGAGCCCGGCGTCATCATCATCGATGACAACTGGAGCGAGGACTACGGCGTCTGGCGTTTCCGATCCGACCGATTTCCCGACCCTGCCGCCATGGTCCGCCAGCTGCGCGACGACGGTTTCACGGTCATGCTCTGGGTCTGCCCCTACGTGAGTCCCGATGGTCGGCACTACCTCGATCTGCGAGATGAGGGGCTGCTGCTCTCCGATGCGTCCGGCGAACCGGTCATTCGCCGCTGGTGGAACGGCCACAGCGCCGTGCTTGATCTCACCAATCCAGCAACCGTGGCCTGGTTCCGGACAACCCTGGAGTCGCTGCGACGCGACTTCGGTATCGACGGCTTCAAGTTCGATGGCGGCGACATCGACATGTACCGAGATGACGACGCCACCTTCGCTCCCAGTTCTCCCGCCGATCAGGTGCACCGCTACGGAGCGTTCGCTGCTTCGTTCCCGTTCAACGAGCTGCGGTCAGGTTGGAGACTCGGAGGCCTCGGTGCCGCCACCCGGTTGAGTGATGCGAATCACAAGTGGAACGAAACGGGCATCGGCAAGCTCATCGGCAACCAACTGACGCAGGGACTCCTCGGCATGCCCTTCAGCGCGCCCGACATGATCGGTGGTGGGCAGTATCTCGACTTCGACGAAGACCGTCTCGATCCAGAGCTCTTCGTCCGCCACGCGCAGGTCGCGGCCTTCAGTCCGATGATGCAGTTCTCGGCCGCTCCGTGGCGCGTGCTCGATACTGAACATGCAGCGGCTGTCAAGGCAGCCGCCGATCTGCGCCGCCGCTTCCACGAAACCATCGTCGAACTCGCTGTTGAACATGTGACCTCAGGAGATCCAATCGTTCGGCCTCTCGAGTACGACTTTCCTCACGCTGGGCTCGAGGAGGTGACGGACGCGTTCATGCTCGGCCCGAACATCCTCGTCGCCCCGATCATCACGAAGGGAGCGAGACGCCGCTCCGTCTTCCTCCCGTCAGGCACGTGGCGAACACCGAAGGGTGTCGCCATCGAAGGCGGCCGGAGCATCGAGGTTGAGGCTCCACTCGATGTGGTGCCGTACTTCGAGCGACAGCGAGCTGTACGTCAAGCGTGATCGTGGAGGGTGGGGGTTGAAGGCTTGTCTTCCCCTGCGAGCACCATCGGGTCGCCAGCAGTCGCCCGGAACTGGTTGGGGGTGAGCCCATAGGCGTCTTTGAACAGGCGCGTGAACTGGCTCTGGTCGTAGTAGTGGCAGGAGCGAGCGATGGAAGCGAGCGAGTCGTCCGTCCCAATGAGTAGAGAAGCCGCACGATCCGCTCGGATCGACATCAGGAGCTGCTTGGGCGAAGCTCCGAGCACTCGCTGCATCACACGATCCAACTGGTCGGTCGTGAGCTCAGCCTCGGCCGCGAGATCGGTGACTCGCAGTGCTCCCCGGTCGGGTTGTTCGGCAAGTTCGATGGCGCGGCGCAGTCCTTCACCGAGTCGGTCCGAGCGTTCGCCAAGATCGACCGGCGTCGAGATGGCGATAATCACGTCATCGAAGCCTTTCTCAGAGTGGAGGTGGCGCGTCGTGAGAAACCAATCTCGCCCCTCCAGTGAGGACACTCGCTCCAAACGATTGCGACGAGTCCTTGCGGTCAGAAGGAGCGCACGATCTTCGGCGGAATAGAGGCGGGCGAGGTCAGGCGGACAAAAGTCGTCGACCGACATGCCGATCAGGTCACGGCGTCGATAGCCCATGCGACGCACGAACATTTCGCTCACGGCCAAGTAGCGGCCCCCGGTGTCCTTCGCACAGAAGTAGACGTTCGGCGAGGGCTCCAGAAGATCGACCAAGAGCTGCACGGCAGGAGCGAGCACCGGGACATCGTGCCAGGTCAATCTGCCAGGGCCAAGCATCCCGCCTGTGGACCGTTGGACGAAAGGGGTAGCTCGAGACGCCAATTTCGCCAAGATCGATGGACCTGCCCATCTCTACCGTGCCCGGAATGGCCGATCCCCTGCTCCAAGAATTCCAGCTGAAGCATCTCACGCTCCGCAATCGGCTCTTCTCGTCGGCGCACGAGCCGGCATATGCCGACGCTGGCATGCCCAAGGACCGCTATCGCCTCTATCACGAAGAAAAGGCACAGGGCGGCGTCGCTCTGACTATGACTGCTGGTTCCGCCGTTGTCTCACGCGACAGCCCGCCCGGATTCGGCAACCTCCATGCGTGGGACGACGCGATCGTGCCGTGGATCCAGCGTTTGACTGATGGCGTCCACGAGCACGGCTCCGCTTGCATGGTGCAG
>CALKTH010000143.1 GCA_937997485.1 uncultured Acidimicrobiales bacterium
GGAACGTCGAAGTCACGTCGGGAACGTAGAACACGACTGGACGATCGTCCAGTGTTTCGCGTGACTTGGTTTCGAGCCTGCCCCTGGTGGACTAGCCGTCCCTTACCGGCTCGGTCACCTCGGTATCGTTAGAAGTTTGAAGCGCTCCTCCAAGCGCACCGTTGAAGGAAGGCTTCTGATATGACTGACTTCGCACGCTTGGTTGACGCCCTTGTCGCCCATCGACCCACAGGAGAGCTGATCCTCGCTGCGCCAGCCACCCAAGCGGCATGGGATAGGTGCCAGTTCATCAATCCCGACGTGGAGTTCCCCGAGGAAGTGCGGGAGTTATACAGCGTAGCGAACGGCTTCGAAGCTGGTTGGATCAAGCCGATCGGTGGCAGATGGGCGCCCCTGCCGATCGAACCACCAAGGTGGGGGATCAGCTGGATCGCCCCTTGCCGCCCAGAAGCCCAGCTACCAATCATCGAATACAGCCGCTCATGGCTGACGCTCCTGCTCGACGGTGAGCACAAGGGCGAGATCTGGGCAGCTCGACATGCCGACCCAGACATGCTCGGGCACGCAGCAAGGGTCGCCTGGTCCCTCGAAGAGCTGTTCGACCAGTTGGCCGTCGCTGCGAACGGCGCACTCGAAGGAAAGTTCGTGACAGATGCTGAGAGCGCTGAGCGCTTGTACCCCGGTATCAACACATTTCTACTCGGAGGCTCTGACATCCGACCTCAGGAAGAAATCAAGGCGGACGGGGGCTGGGCTCCCATCTATCAAGCCCTCGGGACGCCTGAGTGGGAACGTGCGTGGTACGAGCTACACGAACGCGAGGAGAAATGGCGAAGAGGAGTGTCGGAGTGGCGTCAACGTCACTTCCCTGGTCAGAAGAAGACACCACCGCCAGTCTGAGACCCGACGGTTGAGCGCTGATCACAGCATCTTGGTCACCGCCCTGGTCCGCTCGCCCACTACGCAGCGATAACGCTGAGAAGGCGCACGCGAAATCGCCCAAACCGCAAAGCTCGCCCCAACGCAACCGAAGACGCGGAACCACTGCTGGTCAACAAGGTCCAAGCGGAATGCTGAATGCGGCTGGGCCCGACACCGGCGAACACCGCAAGACATGACACGACCGCTGAGCGAGAATCTGATTCGCCCTTAGCGGCCCCCTCGTCAAACCCAACCCGCCATTCTCATTGACTGATCAAGACCGTGAGCGCTGACAGCTTGGCCGTGAGCGACAAGCGAGGAAAGGCTGCGAGATCCCGCAGGCGCGTAGGGTGGCAAGCGTGACTGACCTCGGGACACCCGACCAGATTCTCGACGCCGCGGCCGCGGTCATCGTTCGGGAGGGCGTGCGCGGTGCGAGCTTGCGCAGCGTGGCAAAGGAGGCCGACGTTTCCCTCGGCTTGCTCAGCTATCACTTCGACGACAAACAAACCCTGCTCGAGGCGGCGTTCCGGCGGGCGACTGATGTCCTCCTTGCTCGAGCGCAGAGTGAGGTCGCCAGCGCTGACACTCCCGACTCGCAAGTCCGAGCGTTCTTGCGGGGAGCGTTCGCCGAAGAGTTCCTCGGGTCGGACTACCTCACGCTCCGCATCTCGCTCTGGGCCGTGTCTCGGACCGATCCCGAGATCGGAGCGATCGAGCGAGACCTGTACGTTCGCTACGCGAGTTCTCTCGCCGCCTTGATCCAGGGCGCTCGGCCCGAACTCGGCCAGGACGAGGCGGCTGCGAGGGCCACGGATGCCATCGTGATTCAGAACGGCCTGTGGCTGAACTGGGCCCGCTACGCCGACAGAGACGCTCTCGAGCGGGGCCTGACGATGTGTGAGCGAGCTGCACTCAGCTAGCCGTGTCGCCGTCAATCGCCTCGCGAATCAGATCGGCGTGGCCACAATGACGGGCGTACTCCTCGATCATGTGGATCACAATCCACCGGAGTGACCACCCTTCGCCGTGTCCGTCGCTCCTCACCGACATGGCGTCCAGGCTCTCGGCCGCCCCAATGTGGTTGTCCGAGTCCTCGATCGATGCCTGGAGTTGCTGACGCAGGTTCGCTGCACTCCAGTCACGAGCGAGAGACATTTCGGCATCGCGATCGTTGGCCTTGTCCATGGCGTCCCACGGTTCGAGCATCGGGAGTCCGACGAAGCGATCTCGGAACCAGGTCTGCTCCACCCATGCCATGTGTGCGAGGAGGGCGCCGAGCGAGAGGGAACTCGGAGCGTGGGTGTGCCAGATCTGAAGATCGTTCAGCCCGAACGACCGATCCAGCAGAGCCCCTCGAAAGAAGCCGAGGAACGCCAACGATGTTTCGCGTTCGTCACCGCTCCGAGGGATTGGCGGTGGTGGCGGCCGGTCGTTCATGTCGATCACAGCCGTCTCGCCTTCGCTGGTTGGCCCGTGGTGCCGTGGGCCATGCCGACCATTCGGTGGAGATTCTTCGTATTGTCCATCAGTCCGAACACGCGAGTTCCTGCTGCGGAGATGGCTCCGTCGACGGTGATCGACTCGCCGCTGACGAAGGCGGAGTCGTCGCCAGCCAACCAGAGCGCAGCGCCCGCGATGTCTGCCCCCTCGCCTCGTTTGGGAAGAGGTTGCATCTTCTCCATCAGTGCTTCGGCGCTGGCCTCGTCGCCAGAGTGCATCAGGGGTGTGAAGATGATCCCTGGACAGATCGCGTTCACCCGGATCGAGTGAGGCGCTAGCTCCAAAGCGGTCGTCTTGGTCAGGTTGATGACTGCAGCCTTCGCTGCGGAGTAAGCCTGCGGCCCTCCCCCACCGTTCTGTCCGGCGATGGACGAGGTGTTGATGATGGAGCCTCCCTCCACTTGCTCGATCATCACTCGCGCGGCGTACTTCGTCCCCAGGAACACACCCTTCACCAGGACCTCGAAGGTTCGGTCCCAATCCTCTGCCTCGATCTCGGTGATCGGTCCGAATGCTCCACCGATACCGGCGTTGTTGAACATGACGTCGAGGCGGCCGAACGCATCCTTCGCCAGTTCGACCGCAGCGGCCACGTCATCTTCGACGGCGACATCGCAGCGAGTGAACCGGGCGGCTGGACCGAGCCGGTCCGCAGCGGCCTGCCCCGCCTCGGCGTTGAAGTCGGCAATGACGACACTGGCTCCCTCGCCCACGAACCTCTCCGCTGTCGCGAGGCCCATGCCGCTTGCCGCTCCGGTGATGAGGGCAACACGGCCAGCGAGTTGACCTGAGGTTTGTGAAGGGGTCATTCAGGGAGTCTGGCGGAACATGTCGAACAGAGCGAGTCCACTCAGTGCGCCAAAGAGAAGCCACTCGACCTTGTTTGCGAGCGATGTGGCTCGCTCGATCTCGGCGAGGAGCGTTTCAGGGCGACGGGCATCGGGGTAGCTGGTGAGTGAGCCCAGCTGGGTTGCTGCGATCTCCACGATGTTCGGCGCGAAAGGATTGAGCGTCTGAGAGAGATCGAGGAGCGAGGTGACGTCGAGGCCGAGAGCCCGGGCGATCGCCGGGCCGTCGCCACCATGCGCACCCGGAGGTGGAATGGTCATTCAAGCGAGCGGAGCGGTGTCCACATACTCGTCGAGCGAGGAGATCAGACCGCGCTCGTTCACGCGGATCACGACACAGGCGGGCAGCCGAATGTGCTTGCCAGATGGCAGCGTCGACACGATGTCGTGCTCCTCCACGACGGCACGGTCGCCCACGACTCGGCGAACGTTCTCATAGTGCTGATCGCCGATGACGGATCGAAGTCCTTCAACGACCCGCCGGAATTGCTCCCACGTGGCCGATCGACCGTTCTGCACGATCGTGACGTCTGGAGCCAGCATCGCATCGACTGCGTCGAGATCGTGCGCAACGAAGGCATCGAAGAGGCCCTGGGCGACGGATTCCAGATCTGGGGATTCCTGCATGCGGCGACGCTAGCTTACGGCGCTACGGCCATGAGATCTCGGCCTCCAGGTCGGTGGATGTCATGGAGAAGACACGGCTACTTCCCGTTTCCTCGAAGGCGTCGGCGGACCGTTGCCACCATCGAGCCGTACGGTCCCTGGGATCCACAACGAGAACCTCCTTGACGCCATGCTCGAAGAAGTGATCGAACTTCTCGAGCGACTCGTCTCCAGGCGACACGATTTCGACGACCACGACGGCACTCGGGAACCACACGAGATCCTCGTCGATATCGAGGTACCCCTTGTCTGGCACTCGAAAGTTGTTTTCCGAGTGCCCCAGGTTGAACTGGCCGATGGGAATCAGACCCAGCTCTCGGGCGAGCGGGCTCAGGATTCTCGAGATCTCTTCTTCAACACGGCCATGACGGCCGGCAGGTGATGCGTTCATGTGGAGTACGCCGTTCCAAACCTCGTCCAAGCGGTCGTGGCCGAGTTGACGTCGACGAGTGATCAAGGCGGTGATCTCCGGATGCTCCCCCACAATCACGGTTCGCATGAGAAGCGATCCTAGTGGTCACATGCGACAACGACCGCTGAGTGGGCACGAACCTCGGCCTGCATCTCCGGCCTCAGACTCGAAGCGCACGTCGCCCATGTCAGTCCCGGGGCCGGGAGCCGTAGTCCTGCCAGGGGTCGTCTCGTTCCCGAATCACTTCCCGGAAGCCCTTCTCCTGGAACGACTCGGTCCATTGGTACGCCTCTTCGGTGTGGCGGGTCACGCCATCGAAGAACGTGCCCATCATCTGCGTGGTTCGCAGACCCATGTTCTCGAAGGCCTGATTGATCAGCATCTTGTTCAACGCCAGCTGATTGGCAGGGATGTTGGCGAATCGCTTCGCTTCCTCCTCCACGATCTGCTGGATCTCGTCTGGCTCGCAGATCTGCGAGACAAGCCCGATTCGATGGGCCTCGGTCGCGTTGATCGCCCGACCCGTCAGCAGGTACTGCTTCGCATGTTCCAGGCCCAGACGGTAGACCCACATCATCGTGGTCGGCGTGCCGTAGATGCGGCTTGGGGCGTACCCGATGTGGGCGTCGCTCGCCATGTAGAGAAGGTCGGCACACAGGATCATGTCGGTCGCTCCGCCAACGGCCCATCCCGTGATCTCTCCGATCACCGGCTTGGGGCACTCCCAGATCTTCATGAATCGGCGGACGTTGTTCCCCATGAACTGGTAGTCCTTCACCGGGTCCCATGCGCCCTCCCGCGGCGTTGGACCCTTCGCTCCATAGGGCGTGGACCAGCCGGGATACTCGCCCTCAGAGAAATCGCTGGCGGCGGTGAGGTCGTAGCCGGCCGTGAGTGTTCCGTCGGCGCCACGCAACACAATTGCGGCCACATCCCTTGACTTGGTCGCTCGATCGATCCCATCGGCCACGCCCTGAATCACCGCGTCGGTCAGCGTGTTCTTCTTCTCGGGGCGGTTCAGCGTGATGATGGCGATGTCATCCCGCTCCTCGTACAGCACGACGTCAGCAGACATGGCCAGAATCTTTCCACCTCGTCAGATTCGCAGCGAGACAGGTGGCAAGATCTGCCGATGCTGGATGAAGCCGAAGGGCGCACGCGTCGCCTCCAAGAGCGCATGGTGGACGCAGGCATTCGCTCTTCTGTGTTCACCGATGAGTCGTCCATTGCCTACCTCGCCGGATTCTGGGGCTACCTCGGCATCGAGTTCGGCCGGCCGACGATGCTCATCGTGCATGCCGAGGCTGAACCTGTGGTGATCACACCACTGATGGAGTCCGAGATGGTCGGGGCGATGACATGGGTGAAGGACGTTCGCACGTGGGAGGACAGCGGGCCGAATTCGTGGCGCCGGGCACTCATCGAGAGCGTTGGCGAGGCACCGAGGGACCTGTGGGTGGAGAAGGACACGCTCCCTGCCATCGTCCGCAACGCGATCGATGAGCTCTTCGTCGGCGCCGCGCTTCGTGACATCTCGCCCGTCCTTGCCGCCCTTCGGGTGATCAAGAGCCCGTTCGAGATCGGTGTGATGCGCCAGGCCGGCGAAATCGCCGGAGCGATGATGGCAGCGGCGCATGACAGCCTGCGAGCGGGAGCGAGAGAGTTCGAATCGGCGCTGGCCGTGATCGAGGCTGGCTCGCAAGCGTCCGCCTCCTTCCTCACCGACGAGGGTTGGGATCGCTTCGTTTCTCCCATGGTGCACAACTTGCAAATCTTGCAGAGCGGCGCCGACGCATCGATGGTGCATCGACGGGCAAGCGTTCGACCCTACGAACCGTTCGATCCGGTCTATTTCTGCTTCTGCAACATGGCCGAGTTCAAGCAATACAAGCTCGGCTTTGATCGGATGTTCCACATCGAGGACGTTCGGGATGAGGACCGTCGTGTGCAGCAGGCGGCGATCGACGCTCAACAGGCTGCGGTGGCCGCGATGCGCCCCGGAGCGGTCGCCCAGGACGTGGCTGCGGCAGCGAACGAGGTGTATGCGGAACGAGGCTATGAGACCGGCTACCGGACCGGGCGGTCCATCGGAATCGCCTACCTCGAGGCTCCAGAGCTGAAGGAGGGGGACCTCACGGTGCTCGAGCCGGGCATGACCTTCGCGGTGGATGGCGGCATCTCGGTTGATGGTGTCACTGCGGGCCGCATCGGCGATTCCGTTGTCGTGACCGAAACCGGAACGGACTACCTGACGAACTATCCCCGAGAGATCCTGCTCAGTCGTGGGTGAGCAGGTGGAATCGACGCTCCGAATTGCCGTGGCCCAGCCACCGGCAGCGCTGGTCGGAAGCGAAGCACGACTGGCGTGGCTGACCGAAGTGCTGGATGAAGACGAGATGGGTGGCGCGGACCTTCTGCTTCTGCCGGAGCTCTTTCAGTCTGGCTACAACATTGGAGGGTCTATCCCGCAGAGGGCCGAGGCAGCCGACGGCCCCTTCTTCTCGGCAGCCGCTTCGCTGGCCAAGCGGCATGCCACCGCCATCACCTACGGATATGTCGAGGCAGCGGAAGGGAGCCTGTTCAACTCAGCAATCTGCATCGATGCCAGCGGCACCGCCGTTGGTCATCACCGCAAGTTGGTGCTGCCACCGGGATTTGAAGCCGACCACTTCTCGCCTGGATCTGGATATTCGACGTTCTCCGTCGGCTCGTTCACGGTCGCCATCCTGATTTGCTACGACGCAGAATTCCCAGAAGCAGTGCGCTCCGTGGCGCTCATGGGTGCCGAGCTGGTCCTGGTACCGACCGCACTCGGCGCTCAGTGGGGCGTGGTCTCCACCGCCGTGATGCCATCACGCGCCTTCGAGAACGGCGTGTTTATCTGCTACTCCGATGCGTGCGGCGACGAGAACGGCATGACGCACTTCGGCGGCAGCTGCATCGTGGGTCCATTCGGAAACGAGCTGGCCCGCGCCGGCGCCGATCCGGCGATTCTTCGAGCCGAGCTACGGCTGAGCGATGTCAGCGCCGCTCAGGCCCGGCTCCCCTATCTGCGTGATCGTCTTCAGCTGCCGGGCGTTGCTTCTGCCGACAGCTGAGCGCTGAAACGGGAAGCCAGGTGAGCGATGTGGTCTGGCCCCGTTCCACAGCAACTACCCAGCACCTGCACACCTTTGCCGAGCCAGCGCTCCGCATACCTGCCGTAGTCTTCAGGCTCGATGGAGCTGCCGACGATCCATTGGTCGTCGATGTAGCGACCGCTGTGGGCATAGACCCCAATCGCTCGGTCCCAGTGCTCGGCCATGACATCGAGACAGGCATCGATCAATGTGACGTCGGTGTGCATCACCGAAACCACGGGTGCATCCGTCTCGGCCAGAGCGGCGAGAGCGTCAACGAGCAGATCGCCGTCACGGAGAACGGGGACCCCGTCCTCGAACTCGAAGGCGCCCTCGTCGGGTCCACTACTGAATCCAACCCACACCGGAAGACCGCTCGCCCTTGCACCGCGATAGCAAGCGAGCATTCGATCGACGCTCGACATCATCTCCAGCATGATCAGGTCTGCTCCTGCGTCACGCATGATCGCCGCCTGTTCGGCCACGTTGGCCTCGAGCACGGCATCGGTCGGAGGGTCGCCCAGCCACCACCAGTGGCTGATCCCTCCAGCAACGAGGGCCTGGGGATGTCCGGATGCCTCTCTGGCCGCGACAGCGATCTCGACGCCACGCCGGTTGTACAACTCGAAGCCCGCTTCGAGTCCCGCTGGCTCCAGCGTGTGGCGCCCGGTGGCGAACGTATTCGAGATCACGATGCGAGCTCCGAGATCTAGGTAGTCAGCGTGAACGTCCTGCAAGATTTCTGGGTGCGTGAGCGCGGCCCCACCGTTCCAGGCGCCGTCCAATTGGGGCACACCTCGACGCTCGACTTCGGTGCCAGTACCACCGTCGATGAGCACGCACTGCCCGCCCTCGAGTTTGCGCATCAGCGCTTCGTACCGTGACGCTTTCACTTTCTCGGCCATGACCGTGGTCTAGCACTCGGTCAGCTTCGTTCGAAGCGGCATGGGAGACATGACAAGATCTCGGCATGACGCTCACGCTCTCCCATGCCGTCGGTGAGACCGACAGTCCATTGGTCGATCTCACGATCGGTCAGCTGCTACGCGACGCAGCGGCAGAAACTCCCGACCGGCTGGCGCTCATCGAGGGCATTCCGGATGTCGGTGCTCGCCGGCAGTGGACCTATGCAGAGTTCCTCGAGCAGGCCGAACGTGTGGCCAACGCCCTTCTCGCTCGCTTCGAGCCGGGCGATCACGTGGCCGTGTGGGCTCAGAACATTCCCGAGTGGGAGATGCTCGAGTTCGGGATCGCTCTGGCGGGGATGGTCATCGTCACCGTCAACCCGGCGTATCAACAGGCCGAGCTGGAGTACGTGCTCAATCAGTCCAAGAGCAAGGGCCTCTTCTGCGTCGATGGCTATCGGGGCAATCCAATGCTGGCCACTGCGGAGGCAGCGCAAGCCAACTGCCCCGAACTCCGAGACATCGTTCGCATCGCTGAGTGGGGCGCGTTCCTCGCCGAGGGCACCGCGTTTGCCGGCGAGCTTCCAGACGTGCAGCCCATGGATCCGGTGATGATCCAATACACCTCGGGCACCACTGGCTTTCCCAAGGGTGCGCTGCTCCATCATCGAGGCCTGATCAACAACGCGAATCACTTTCTGACTCGGATGGGCTTGGCCAAAGGCGACGTCTACGTCACGACGATGCCGCTCTTCCACACGGCCGGAAGTGCCATGTCCACGCTGGGCAGCGTGTCGCTTCGATGTACCCAAGTGCTCGTCGAGACGTTCGAGCCGGGCCTCGTCCTCGAGGTGACCGAGCAGTACGGGTCGGCCGGCATGGTGGGTGTGCCCACGATGCTGATCGCGATGTTGGAGCACGACTCATTCGGCTCCATCAACGTGGAGGCGCTCAAGGGCATGTGTTCGGGCGGCTCACTCGTTCCAGAACAACTCGTTCGGACCTTCGAGAAGGAGCTGGGGGCACCGTTCACCATCGTCTACGGACAAACGGAGTGCTCCCCCGTTGCCACCATGACGAAGCCGGACGACACGATCGTCGACAAGTCATCCACGATCGGATCGCCAATGCCGCATGCGGAGATCCGGATTGCTGATCCTGAATCGGGCGACACGATGCCTGTCGGTGCGATCGGCGAGCTGTGTGTGCGGGGCTATCTCGTGATGCACGGCTACTTCGACATGCCAGAACAGACAGCAGAAACGATTGATGCCGATGGTTGGCTCCATACCGGCGATCTCGCCTCCATGGATGAGCGGGGCTACACCACGATCGAGGGTCGCCTGAAAGACATGATCATTCGTGGAGGAGAGAACATCTATCCCAAGGAACTCGAGGAGATCCTGTTCACTCATGACGCCGTTGGCGAAGTCGCGGTCGTGGGCCTTCCCGACGAGAAGTGGGGCGAGACCGTGGGCGCGTTCGTCCGTCCGACACCGGGCCACGATGTGAACAAGACCGAGCTGTTTTCGCTGCTGAGAGAGACGCTCGCCCCGCACAAGACACCAAAGCAGTGGTTCGTTGTGGAGGACTTTCCGCTCACAGGGTCAGGCAAGATCCAGAAGTTCAAACTTCGTGAGCAATGGCTCAACGGCGAGCACTCGGAACTGTGATGGGCACCTCAAACGACCAGCTCCGGCCCTGGCAAGTGAGAGCCATCAACCTCCCCGAGCACGCTGACAACATCATCCACACCGACGCTGGCGCTCATGCGGCCGGTTTCAAGCGGGCCCTCGTCGCCGGAACGACCACGTATGCGTATCTCACCCATCCTGCGGCCGCGGCGTGGGGTCGAGACTGGGTGGAGCGGGGAGGATGCGAAGTCCGCTTCCGTCATCCGGTCTTTGACGATGACCTCGTCGATCTGGTCCCTGAGGGTGACGAGATCCTCGCTCAGGTCGACGGCTCGACGCGTGCATCGTTGAGGGTGCAGAACGTTGCTCAGCCGCTCGAACTCCGGGCTGGCGATGCCGTAGCGCCGATGTCCTTCGAGATGGATGAGGCGCGGGTTGGGTACGGGGCGCGCTCGGGCGACACGCTCAGCCTCTACGCCGACGAAGGGATCGTGCACCCGGTTCTTTGGCCGAACCTGGGCAATCAGGTCACCATCGCCACCGTCGTCGACGGGCCATGGATCCATGTCCGCAGCAAGATCCAGCATCGGGCTGCCGTTCCCGCGGGCGCAACCGTGACCGTGTCCGGAGCGATTGTCGACCGGTTCGATTCACGAGCTGGAGAGCGAGTGATTCTTCACCTCGCGGCATCGGTTGACGGGACAGAAGCTGCCCGCATCGAGCACGAGTCCATCATCCGCCTGGCGTGACCTCGGCTGAGTTCAGCCTTCGCTGCTGACACTGCTCGCGAGGTGCGGATTGGTCCTCAGAGCGTTCGTTCTGAGGTGTCGGACCCCTTGTAGACGATCCGACGAAGCGCGTCGGCGGACCGAGCGTGATAGGTCATCGTGTCCGGGTCCAGGTTGATTGGTGGCCGGGGAGCGTGATCGAAGTGGTGGTATTCGTCGATGCCTCGGATGAGCGCCGCGCTATCCCACTCGGCCAGCGTCTGACGGGTGTGGGTGGGTAGGTAGTGCAACGACAAGCCGATGCGCCGATCGTCGGTGCGATTCGAGCCGGAGCCGTGAGCGGTTCCCACGTTGTGAAACGAGACCTGACCCGGTTCCAGCGGCATAGCGACCGTGACGGCCTCATCGATGCCTCGAATGTCCTGCCCGCGGGTCAGCAGGTTGGCCTTGTTGTAGGTCTCGTCATGGTCGAGCTCGGTCCGATGGCTTCCCGGCAGTACGCGCATGCATCCGGCTTCCTCGGTTGCGTTCGAAAGGGCGACCCACACGCTCACGAGCTCTCGGTTGTCCAAACCCCAATACGTCGCGTCCTGGTGCCAACCAACGAAGCTCTCGGTGCCAGCCTCCTTGATCCAGAAGATGGCGTTCCAGCACAGGATGTTCGGCCCGATCAGATCCTCGACCATGTCGACGAGGCGCTCGTCGCGCATCAGCTCATCGACCCACCGGAAGGGTAGGTAGGCGCGAGATCGCTCGGGTCGCCCGGACATCGGGCCGTGTGTGGCCTCAAACGCTTCGAGCTCGGCCCGCACATTCGCGACTTCGCCCGGTGTCAGAAGGTCCAAGGGAGAGAGCCAACCCTCTTCCTCGTAGTGAGCAATCTGTTCGGCGGAGAGGGAGCGCCCCACGTTTGGTTCCTCAGCTCTCAGTCAGGAGGTCGAGGTACTTGCGCAACGCCCGGCGATGATCGTTCGATCCTGATCCGATGACCCCGCCGTCTCGAACGGCCTTCGCCGCCTTCTCGACCTCGTGCAGGAGATCGTGCAAGTTGTCGGTCGGAACTGCGGCGCGGACCGCTTCCACGGCGACCCACAGATCGCCCATGCTCTCCATGACCTCGGCGTGCTCATCCGTGACCTTGGCCAGTGCTCCGTCAATGTCCTCTTGGGTCGCCATCGCTGCAAGCTAGCCCACCCTGAGCTTTGGCAAGATGGGCCGATGCGAGACCCCATCGAACTCCGGCGCGCTCAGCCGGCTGATCTGCCCGCGATTGAGGCGTGTGTGGAGGCGGCCTACGGCATGTATTTCGAACGCATGGACACACCACCTGCACCGATGCTCGATGACTACTCGGACCTTCTATCCCAGGACGCCATTCACGTCGCCGCGGGTGACGACGGCCTTCTTGGCGTGATTGTGATGTGGGCCGAGGCCGACCACTACTTCATTGACAACGTTGCCGTGACCCCGGCGGCACAGGGGCGGGGCATCGCCGGCCGGCTCCTCGAGCGCGCGGGCGAAGAAGCGGCTCTTGCTGGCCACGCTGAGCTCCGTCTCTACACGAATGAAGCGATGACGGAGAATCTGGTCTACTACCCGAAGCAGGGTTTCGAAGAGACGCATCGGAGCAGCGAGTCCGGCTACCACCGCGTCTACTTTGCTCGGCCGGTGGATGCGCTTCGATAGGTTTGGTTGTCACTCAGGCGACAATGATGGAGCTCATCCTGGAGGTCCGGAGTCAGTCTGCGCAGCGATCCCATCGACTGGTTTGCGCAGCTTCGACCGAAGGAGATCGCTCGGCGCCGTCTCAAACCTCCGCACTGTCGGTGAAGTGGTCAAGGACGTGACCCCAGGCCGATCGACCAACCATGCTGCGGCGACGCGCTGACGCGTCAGCCCCGAACGCCTCCCACCCCCGGTGTTCGAGGCGCACGGTGGTCCCGTCCCCTTCTGGTCGAAACTCAACAGCGACGGTGCTCGTTGGTCCTTCCTGTCGTCCCGGGTGCCAGGTCATGCTGAAGCTGTGAGGCGGATCCCATGTGATGACTTCGCCCCAAACGGATTCGGAACCGTCGAGCGCTGTCTCAATCAACCGCCCATCTGCGAATCGGAGTCCACCTGATCGATCACCGAAGACACCGTGACTGGCGAGAGGCCACCAGGATCCAATGGTCTCAGTGAAGATCTGGAATGCATCGTCAACCGAACGAGCGACCGAGGCTGTCCGGATGATGGGCGGAGCAGCGCTCATGACGCTTCTGGCCCTGGCGACTCGGCATGCTCGACGAAGGACGTCAGCACGCCGTCCCAGAACTGGTCAACCCAGGCACGAATCTCACCGAGCCCCTCGAGATCGACCGAGTACAGGCGACGGGTTCCCTGGGTGCGAACCCGGACCAGTTCGGCCCGACGCAACACCGCCAAGTGCTGTGAGACGGCGGACTGGCTGACAGGCAACGCGTCCGTCAGCTGACGAACCGAGCGTTCGCCATTCCGTAACTCGTCAAGCACCGTCCGCCGAGCTCGACTGCCAACCGCATCGAGTGCCAAAACATTCGTCATGTCTAATGATTAGCAATCTCTAATGAATGCGTCAAGGGGCGTTCGGTTGTTTCCTGTGGCGGGACTCGTGTGTCAGGATCGATCGATGGCCTATCCCAGTCGAAGCGAATGGTTGGCAACCACGATCGAGGAAGCGGTCGATGCCGCCGAAGAAATTCTCGACCCTCACCACCACTTGTGGGCCCACCACGACAACAACTACCTGGTCGAGGAGTTGCACGATGACACGGGCGCTGGCCACAACGTCGTGCAAACGGTGTTCGTCGATTGCGGCAGCGGCTACCTGACAGACGGCCCGAAGGAGATGAGGCCGACCGGCGAGTCAGCCTTCGCTGCTGACCAGGCCCGACAAGCTGTTTCTCGAGGTGGCGCCCAGATTGCCGGGATCGTGAGCTTTGCCGACTTGTGTCTTGGAGAGAGCGTCGCCGAAATCTTGGCCGAGCACGACCGCGTGGGAGCGGGCCTGTTCCGGGGAATCCGTCACGCCAACGCCCACGACCCCAGCCCCGAGATTCGTGAATCGCACACGCGTCCACCCGCCGATTTGTTCCAACGGGACGACTTCCGTGAGGGCTTTCGCACGTTGGGCGCGGAGGGCTACCGCTTCGATGCGTGGCTCTTTCACCCACAGGTGCCGCAGCTCACCGCCCTCGTCGAAGCGTGTCCGGACACACCGGTCGTGCTCGATCATCTCGGAGGCCCTCTCGGGATCGGGCCATATAAGGACCGCCGTAGCGAGGTGCGGGCTGAGCTTCAAGCATCGCTTGCAGACCTCGCCCAGCACGAGCAGGTCAGTCTCAAGGTCGGCGGAATCGGCATGAGCATCTTCGGCGTGGGCCTCAAGACGATGCCGAAGGCACCAACGAGCGATCAGCTCTTGGAGATCTGGCGGGACGATCTCGCATTCGCCATCGACACGTTCGGGCCGAGCCGTTGCATGTTCGAGAGCAATTTTCCCGTCGACAAGCAGGGCTGCTCGTACACCGTGTTGTGGAACACGTTTCAGAAGCTTTGCGACGAGCAGGGATACTCCCCCGATGAGCGGGCCGATCTGTTTGCGGGAACCGCTCGCCGTTTCTACGGCCTAGCGTCTCCGGCATGAGCGATGAGTACCCCACCACTGGTTCCGCCTCGATTCGCATCGACGCGTCTCCCGATCAGGTCTATGCGTTCCTGACGGACCTGGAGAAACTGCCAACATGCAGCCCGGAGAACGTCCGCTGCGAGTACCTCGAGGGTGCAGAGTCCATCGAGGAGGGAACCTCGTTCCGAGGCCACAACAAGAGCGGCGACGACGAGTGGCACGCCGACTGCAAAGTGACCATCGCTCAACCAGGACGCAGTTTCGCCTTCGAAGTACCGCCGGGTCAGAGCTACTCGACCACCTGGCGCTACGACATCGAGCCTGACGGGTCCGGCAGCATCGTGCGGGAGTCGTTCAGCGCTCCCCTTCTGGCGATGCCTGACGTGTACCCGGGCAAGATCGAGGGTCGGTGCGAGAACCTGACCAAGGCTTGCGTCACCACCCTCGCCAACCTCAAGGTCGCCCTCGAGGCCTAACCCTCAACGCACTCACCACTGCGCCATGAACGCGCCGGTGGCACCGTTACTTGTCGCTGGGGCGTTACTTAACGGTGCCACGAGGTGAGAGGGGCTCAGGTGAACTCGAGGCCCTCGAAGTCGCCCGTCGTGCGCCATTCTTGGATGTACTCGAAGTAGGCGACGGGTCCTTCCGGGTAACCCATGGAGTTGAGAGTGCCTCGTCGTCCGGCGTCTTGACCCTCGAAGTTGTAGTAGCCCGGCGTACAGGTTGGATCTCCACCGAAGCGTCGCCCGCCGTGCTCCAAGCGATCGACCCAGGCATCTTCAGCCGCCGCAGTGGTCTCGACGACCTCCGCCCCAACGGACTCGGCGTGGTTGATGATCGCGGCGATCGTGTTCCCTCGCTCGGTCAGGTTGTGGGGCACGTTCGAGATCAGGTTCGCCGCCTGTGATGGTCCGACGATGAAGGCGTTGGGAAAGTCACGAACATGGGTTCCGTGGTAGCTGAGCATGCCCTCGTCCCACTTCTCAGAGAGGGCGAGGCCATTCCGGCCGACCATGTCGAAGCCGGACCGACGGGCGAAGTCGGTTCCGACCTCGAAACCCGATGCGTAGATGATCAGGTCGAGCTCGTAGTGCTCGCCGTTTGCCCAAAGGCCAGTCTCGTCGATGCGCTCCACGCCCTTGCCGTCGGTGTGCACGAGATGAGCCGTCGGCGTGTTGTAGGCCTGGAGGTACTGATCGTGGAAACAGGGTCGCTTGCAAAGCTGCCGGTACCAGGGCTTCAACGCCTCCGCCGTTTCGGGATCGGCGATGATCTCATCGACTCGGGCCCGGATCTCGGCCATCTTCTCGTCGTCGGAGTCGAAGTACGCCTGTTGCAGGGCCTCCGGACCGAACCCACGCTCGGGATGCTCAACGACCTTGTCCCTGATCCGCTGCGAGATGTCGGTCCAGCCGTCCATCACGAGATCCTCGTCGGCGAAGCCACCGGTCTGAAGCAACGTGAAGTTCTCCAACCACTCCTTCTGCCATCCCGGCTGGAGGGTCGCGAACCACTCGGGATCGATGGCGTGGTTGTTACGGATGTCGATCGAGGACGGCGTGCGCTGAAAGACGAAGAGTTCACCACAGGCCTTGGCCAGGTGCGGCACACACTGCACCGCTGTCGCGCCCGTGCCGATGATGCCCACCCGTTTGTCAGCCAGCTTCTCCATCAGCGCACCAGAGGGATCGCCGCCGGTGTAGTCGTAGTCCCAGCGGCTGGTGTGAAAACTGTGGCCCTTGAACGAGGTGATGCCCTCGATACCGGGCAGCTTGGGCCGGTGCAGAGGGCCGGTGCCGACGCCCACGTACTTGGCCCGCATTTCGTCGCCCCGGTTCGTCCGGATGATCCAGCGCTTTGCGTCGTCGTCCCACTCCAGCTCGGTGACCTCGGTCGAGAGCACGGCGTTGTCGTAGAGATCGAAGTGGCGACCGATCCGCCGGCAGTGCTCGAGGATCTCCGGAGCGTGCGTGTATTTCTCGCTCGGCATGTGCCCAGTCTCTTCAAGCAGAGGCAGGTAGATGAAGGCCGCCGTGTCGCACTGAGCACCCGGATACCGATTCCAGTACCAGGTGCCCCCGAAGTCACCGCCCTTCTCGATAATGCGCACGTCATCGATACCGGCCTCCTTCAGCTTGGCCCCCGTCAGCAGGCCAGCAAAGCCGCCTCCGATGAAGGCGAAGGTCACCTCATCGTTGAGTGGTTCTCGTTCGACCGCTTCGACGTAGGGGTCCTCGACGTAGTGCTCGAACTCGTCGGTGACGTTGATGTATTGATCGTTGCCTTCCGCCCGCAGACGCTTATCCCGCTCTTCGAGATACTTGGCGAGCGTCGCCTCACGATCGAGCTGGTCATCTGGCAAGACGGTGTCGGTCACCGGCATAGTGTTCTGGATTGCCACCGATCGAGCGAATCCACGCTCGGCCCACAGCTGCAAGGGACCCACCATGAACGTCGCCGTCTTCGGATCTGCCAACACTGTCGATGCCCTCAAAGCCGACGTCGCCGACGCGGCCGCACACGGCTTCACGTCCTACTGGACGCCGCAGATCTTCGACCTCGACGTACTGACCGCCCTCGCCGTCATCAGCGCTGAGGTACCCGACATCCGCCTTGGCACCGCAGTGGTACCCACCTATCCCCGCCACCCCATGGCCCTCGCCCAGCAGGCCCTCACCGTGAACCAGGTGAGCGGCGGGCGGCTCGATCTGGGGATCGGTCTCTCCCACAAGCCCGTCGTTGAGGGCATGTGGGGCATGAGCTTCGATCGTCCTGTGAAGCACATGAGCGACTACCTGAAGATTCTCATGCCCCTCATGAGCGACGGCGGTGTCTCACACGGTGGCGAAATGTTGACGGGCCGAGGTCAGATCGGCGTGCGAGCCGAGATGCCGCCTGTCTATGTGGCCGCACTCGGTGAGCAAATGCTGAAGCTGGCGGGACGTCTTGCTGATGGCACGGTCACCTGGATGACCGGTCCGGCAACCATCGGCCAACTGACCGCGCCAACCATCAACGATGCAGCCGAAGCCGCCGATCGATCAGCGCCCAAGGTCATCGCCGCCGTGCCGGTCTGTCTTACCGACGATGTTGACGCCGCTCGAGCTCGGGCCGCCGAGGAATACGTGATCTACGGTCAGCTTCCCTCCTACCGAGCAATGCTCGATCGCGAAGGAATGGGTGGTCCCGAAGACCTCGCGTTGATCGGGAGTGCCGATCTCATCGCCGAGGGTCTGCAGAAATTCTTGGACGCCGGAGCCACCACCGTCGTGGCTAACGTGTTCGGGTCCCGTGACCAGCAAGCGGCCGCACGCCAAGCCATCGCCGCGCTGCTCTAAGGGTTGGCGGCTCGATCAGGCGTGATGCCCGGGCTCCCAGCCATTGGCTGACAGCACCCGCTCACCGAAGCCTTTGGGCTTCTCTTCGAGCTGGGTTCCCATGGTGTCGTTCCAGCGGTTCAGAAACCCGAAGAGGGAGATCGTCGCGACGATGGCAGTGATTTGTGCCTCATCGAAGTGTTCTCTGCAGGCCGCGAAGTCCTCTTCGGAGGCGGCGTTGGGCACCTGCCCGCTATGAAACGCCAGCCGGAGGGCTGCCCGCTCTGCGTCGGAGAAGTGCTCTGACGTCTCGAACAGCCAAAGGTCAGCGAGCTTCTCTTCCGGTACACCGAGGCGCTCAGCTGAGTGTGCGGTGTGGGCCTGGCAATAGCGGCAACCTGCCGCCGACGAGGTGACCTGGGCCACCATCTGCACGAGCGCAGGTTCAATCAGACCGTTCGTGAAGATGGAACCCGCGAGCGCCTGGAACTGCTCCATCAGACCGGGCACGCGCGCCATGGTCAACATTGAGTTCGGCACAAAGCCCATGAATTGCTCGGTCAGAGCGAATCGGTCCTCGTGTTCGCTCAGATCTTCTCGGGAAAGGGGTTCGACGCGTGGCATCAACGCAGCATGGCAGATCACGCGCTGGGCCACGAACGTCTCGCCCTCTAGAGTCGCTCCGGTGAATCGGCGTGTCAGATCGGCGTTGAAGACAGCAGCAATGTTCCTCGCTGGTCTGTTCATCAGCACGTTGGCGGTGCGCATCGGCATAGAGCTCAGCATCGACGGCGGAATTCAGACTGTTGTGCTGAATGGCGGCCCGATCGATGCCCCTGGAGCGGGTCCGGTCGTCGAGGCCTTCCGGCTCGACCAGCCGGTCCTTCTTCGTCATGTCGACTGGTTCGTCGACGTGTTCCGGGGAGAGCTGGGACGCTCCATCCGCAATCGAGTACCGGTCCAGGACCTGGTGACCCCTCGCCTGCCCATCACTGCCCAGATCGCGGCAACATCACTGGTCGTCTCGGTCCTCGCCGGCACGTTCTTCGGCATCGTGGGCGCCTTGCGTGACGTGCGATCGAAGGGTCAATTCATCAGCACGGGCGTCGGCTTCTTCCAGGCCATGCCTGTCTTCATCTTGACGCTGCTGCTCCCTTGGCTCTTCGCGTTCCAGCTGGGGGTTCTCCCATCGTTCGGCTGGGTTCGACCCAGCGTTTCGCTCCAAGGGAACGTCGAGACACTCATCCTTCCAGTCCTCACGCTCTCGCTCCCGGAGGGAGCCCTCATCGCTCGGCTGGTCAAGACCGGAATGCACCGCGTGCTTGGTGAGGACTACATTCTCGCAGCGCAGGCCAAGGGCCTGCCTCGCTGGCGAGTGCTGACACGGCACGCACTCCGTCCGGCCTCATTCACGGTGGTCACCGAAATCGGCCTGATTCTGGGCTCACTGTTCGCAGGGTCGGTGATCGTGGAGCGCATGTTCGCGATCGGCGGCATGGGCGTGGTCTTCTTTGAGGCCTCAATCGGGCGAGATCTGCACGTCTTGCTGTTCGTGACGATGCTGCTGACGGGTCTCATCATGACCATCCGAATCATCACGGATGTGATCTACCGATGGCTGGACCCTCGAATAGATAACGTGTGAACGATGCCCCATCTGACAATCGAGTACTCGACCAACCTGGAATCCGTCGTCGACATCGATGCGGCGACCGACCTGCTCCACGCAGAGACGCTCACCTTGGGGCTGGCTCCGGTGCCCGGGCATCGCACCAGAGCGGTGCCCCGATCGAACTATCGAATCGCCGACGGCGATCCGTCTCGAGCCATGGTGGCGATCACGGCGCGAATTGGGCCTGGCCGTACGCCAGAAACCAAGAAGGCGTTCATCACGCACCTCCTCGACACGGCTGAGAAGGCCTTCGCCTCAGCCGAGGGCACGCACACGATCGCGTTCAGTGCCGAAGTGCAAGAGATCGATGCGGAGTTCCGGGAGAACCGGAATCACATCACCATCTGAGTGATCAGGCCGTCGGCCGACACCCCAGGCACGGCCCGAAAACGGCGAAACCCCGCACCGAAGTGCGGGGTTCCGTACAGATTGCTCGTCAGCGCTCACGCGATGCAGGCAATACAGAGAGCTTGACGCTCAGATGGCGCGCACGTTCTGGGCTTCTTCACCCTTGCGGCCGGGAGCGACGTCGAATTCGACGAGCTGACCTTCGTCGAGGGACTTGTAGCCATCACCCGCGATGTTGGAGTAGTGAACGAACACGTCGTCCTGCCCCTCACGAGAGATGAAGCCGAAGCCCTTTTCGGCGTTGAAAAACTTCACGGTGCCTTGCATTGATGTCACTTCTTTCAATTCGGGAGAACCCACGTGGCGCTCCCTGTTAAGGGTTCAC
>CALKTH010000144.1 GCA_937997485.1 uncultured Acidimicrobiales bacterium
TCAGTCAAGAATGCGAGTCCCCGGCGGCGCCATATTTCTCGTTTGGTCGCTTCGTTGACGAAGGCGCTGACGCTGCCCTCGGCGAGCTCCTCTGCGCCGGCAACCACATCGGCGTCGAGCGTGTACGACCTTTTCACCTTCCCGCTCATGTCGTTGATCGTACCACTGGTGCGATTCAGGATCGCTTCGATTCTTCACGGGTGACGACGTTGGGATCGACGTGGCCGCCGAGCAGCGAGGCCAACGAGCGCTCGTGCATCACGAGTCCCTCGGTGGGTTGATTCGAGAGCTGTGCGATGAAGTCCACGACCTCGAGCACTGGCATCTCCACCAAGCTGGTGGCCTGCGGATTCAGCTCTCTCGTCAGGACACTCATGGGGACGTCGACGCCGGTGATCCGCTCTGGCCGTCCGTCGTCATCCAGGGCGATCATGGCCACTGTCTCGATGGTCTGGGTTCGGCCGAGATCGAGTGCCCAGCTGATCTCGGCGAGGGCTGCCTCGACGGTCTTCGGGGCGTCGCCAGCGCCACCGCTCGGGTCGGTGATCGAGAGCTTGCGGGCACAGGTGTACTCCGAAGCGAACGCAAGCGCGATCCACTGCGGCCCCTCCGGTGGAAACGACAGCATCGAGCTCTGGGGATCCTCGTAGATCACGTCGATCAACGTGCCGAGAGCGATCGCCGCCGGCGTGTCGATCTCATCCAATCGGTCGATGAGCGCCGGCGAGTGATGCTGCGCTTGCTGGACGAACGCACGAGCAAGGCCAATGGCGTGGAACGGTTGCTGATGAAAGAGTGGCAGTGTCTCGGGATCGTCGAGCACCGAGAGGTCGATCGAGTCGGCAGGAATGCCAAGAGTATGGTCAGCGGGTGGGGTGGGCATGGTGAGGCCTCTCACAGGAACCGCGCGAAGCGGCCGGATTTGGTGGGGGAGAGGCCAGAGCCAATGAGATCCTCGGCGCGCAGCCGGTGAAGGAGAAGATAGTCAGCGCCTGTGACACCGCCGCTGACAGCATCCTTCGCGACATCTTCGTCCGATTTCGAAGCCCGAGTCAGGCCTCCCACTCCTCTTGCGTTTCTTGGGCAGATTTCGCACACCCGGGTCTGCAAAAACCGCCCAGGAAAACGGCGAGACAGGCGGGGCCAAAACGTGCACAGGCTGAGTGCGCCGCATAGCGTCGGATCGATGTCAGCGACCAAGCCAGGGATCAACGTGCGAGCGGCAACGGTCGACGACCTGCCAGCGATTTCCTCGCTCCTGGCTGACGCCTTTCTTGCCGACCCCGTGATGACGTGGGCCTTCCCCCACGATCAACGCCATCACCGTCTGGCCACACTCTTCGGCTACCTCGCCGAACACCTCTACGTTCCCCAAGGCCTCTCCACGATCGCCGAAGACGCTGATGGTGTCCCGGTCGGCACTGCGCTCTGGCGCACACCCAACGCCGAAGTCGAGGAAGCGTTCTGGGAAACTCACGGTGCGGCGTTCGTTGGGCTGCTCGAAGGCGACATGGAGCTCATCGGCCAGGTCAGCGCCCTCATGGCCGAGCACCACCCCGACGACGATCACCGCTACCTCCTCGCCATCGGCACCGACCCCAACCGGCAGAGCCAAGGCATCGGCTCCGCCCTCGGCGCCCACACGATCGAACAACTTCGAGCGGAGGGCACCCACGGCTACCTCGAAGCCACCTCGCCCCGCAGCAAGGCTCTCTACCTGCGCTGGGGTTTCGAAGTCATCAGCGAGTTCGCCGCCGAGGGCGCCCCGCCCATCTGGGGCATGTGGCTCGAAGCGACCTGACACGGCTCTCTGACCCACCCCAGCGGTCAGCTCCGCCAGCCAGGCAAGCTCAGATGTCGTAGAGGATGTCGTCGACCTTCCAGATGTCGTCTTCGAAGTTCATGATGAATCCGATCTGGCCCCAGTCCGGCACGTTCACCAGACACGAGTAGCCCAGCGCCCCGAGGATGCACTCCGGTGTTCCGGCGAAGTCGAGCCCGCCCCTCGGTGCAGCGAAGCTGGCGAGGTCCACGAACTCCGCCTGCGTGATCCGCTCCATCACCGGCGCGTACTCGTCGTCGTTTGCCGCCTGTGCGATGAGACGAGCGATGGCATCAGGACCGTCGACGAACACGTTCGCCAGCGTGAAGCCTCCGTCGGCAACGAAGTAGCCGCTGTAGACCGTGATCGACGGACAGCAGAATGGATCTCGGGGTCCCAACGCCTTCCACGACACCTCGATGTTCGGGCCCCGATAGGCCACGCCAACGAGTCCGGCCGCGGTCCCACCGATAGGGGCGAGAACGCTCACATCTTGCACCTCGAAGGTGTAGGCCGGTCCGGTGTCGTGCAAGACAATGAGGTGCGAGCCAAGCAGATCGCCGCCGTCGTCGAGGCACTCGAGGATGAACGCCGCGTCACCAACGCCATTGCCGTCCATGTCCCCGAAGACCGAACCCTGGAACGGGCCGACGCCACTGTTGGCCCGAATGCGGCCGTACACCCCGACGAACCCGGCCTCGGAGCTCGGTGCCGTCTGCCCGTCGCTCAGGACGTTGTTCGCATTGGTGACGGCGCCCCCACACAAGCCGGTTGGCAGCACGGCGAACGCCACGGTCGATCGAAGAATGGCCCCGTCGAACCCGGGCGCCGGCACGTCAGCTGCTGTGGGATCGCACGGCTGGTCCGGCACACCGTCGCTCGGCAGCGGGTGCGCCGCCACGAACTCGTCGGAGTAGGCGAAGTCCAACATCACCTGCACCCGAGTGCGGCGGCCGCTCGAGATCTCGCCCTCCCAAAACGCCCGGCCGCCAGGTTCTGCCACGCGATCCAACACGTTGCGGTAGATGAGATCGACGAACTCGGCGTCGGTGAGCGATCCATAGGTGGCGACGAACTCGTCGCTCGAGGCGAAGAACGCTGCGATCTGCTGCAACGTCTGGCACCGATTGAAACGGTTGGCCCAGAACAGGGCGCCGCCTGCATCCGGCTCACGATCAAAGAAGGCCCAATAGAGACGGAAGACCCGAGCGTGTCCGTCGGTCAAACCGTCGATGTGGGAGACGTCCTCGAACGTGAACGAGGTGCCAGCTCCTGCCTGCGC
>CALKTH010000145.1 GCA_937997485.1 uncultured Acidimicrobiales bacterium
TCGTCAGAGAAGGCCCGGGCCTCGTCTTCATCGATGAAGTAACCACCCTCTCGGCCCCACGTGGTGATGGTGTCGACGACGCGGTCTGCCACCTGCTTGAGAGACCACTCTCGTTCTGGCGTTCCGGGGGTTCCTCGGAAGTACTTCTGAGCGAGGATGTTCGTGGCGTTGACCGACCACGTGCTGGGAACCTCGACGCCGAGCTGTTCGAAGGCGACCTCGCCGGTCTTCCAGTGCGAGATTCGAGCGTCTCGCCGTTCCCACACGACGGTGTCGTACGGATCCGTTCCATCGGCAGTGAAGTGGCGCTTGATGCCGATCCCGGTCGTTTCGGGTGCGAGTGCCATTGAAGATCTCCTGGAGACGGGTGGATTGCGAGGTGTGAGCGGTTCCCCCAAGTGTGACCGAGGGGTGTGACAGTGAGAGCGCGCCGAAGACGCCCGGCAAGGCTTCGCTGGCGAAGAAAACCGGGTGGACCGACTCGAATCAGATGGGTCAAGGTCGAACCGGCAGACGCAGAAAGTGATGTGGAGTCAGCTGGGAGTGCCAGCTGAATCACCTGTCGCCCTCGTTGTCTGCCTACGTTCTCTCCCAGGGGCTCCCCTACTTACGGCCCCGCCATGCCATCCGTTCCGAGCCGGTCTCACCGGCTTGGAAGAGACCCTAAAGGGCATCGATTGTGGAACAAAAGGGGATGACCCTGTGGATTGTGGATTTCTTCTGGGGATGGCCGAGGACAGCTCTTCGCCCCGTCCAACGACAATCAACCACCTGGACGTCGATTCTTGGCCGATTTCGCCCTCACATGCCGCCTGGCATCCAGTCTCCACGGCCGTTTGGTGTGAGATCGAGGAGGTGCCAGACAGGCGAGAGGAGGTCAACACCCCGCCAGTGGTCGGGCGAGAGCTGAGCAGCTCCGCCGTACGTGAGCCTTGGGCCGTCGGGTGTCAACTCATAGACGCTGATGAAGGGAGATTGGCCGCCATCAGCGTCTTCTCCCCCGATGTCGACCTTGAACGAGTTGTCCCCGGCGCTGAGAAAGCGCAGGTCTCTCCACCCGTTCTCAGCGACGAGGGCGGCGTTCTCCTCAGCGGATGCAGCCGTCACAATCGCGAAGTCCAGATTCTCGGCGAGATGCCCTGCGACGGAGCTCCAGCCGTCCACAAACAGTGAGCACATCGGGCAGGCCCGCTCCTGCTGCTTGCCCAGCATGAAGTGATAGAGCACGAGCGGGCGATCCGGCGCAGTGAACAGCGAGGTCAAAGACACCTCGCCGCCATCGGTGTCGACGAACATGTAGTCGTCCACAAGTGGTCCCGGCGGGAGGGCTCGCCGCTGAGCTGCCACCTGTTCTCGAGCCAACATGAGGTCTCGCTCCGCAACCAGTAGCGCAGCCCGGGCCACGGCGTAGGGCAGTCGCTCGAGGCAGTTCGTCCACCCACCACGGTGTTCGTCGGCTGGCCCCAGCGGAAGACCTTCGTGACGAAGCTCGACCAGCGTGTCGCTGCCCTCTTCAACGAGCGAGATCGTGACCGTGGTCGATCCGGGCGGCACCTCCGGCACGTGATCCCACCCCCAGGTGAACGCGATGGAGTTGGGACGGTCCACAGCCAGCACCTCACCCAATGCAGCGTGGTCGCCCATGTCCAACCGGAAGGAGCCACCCGGTGTGGGGTCGATCGCCACTTGACCCATCCATCGGCTGAGCTTGTCGGGATCGACAAGGAAGTCGAAGACGGCATCTCGAGGTGCGGCAATCCGCTCGGTCAGGATCAGCGGCTCGCCAGGATGAGCTGGCGTCGACACCGTTGCGTTCTCAGTCATGACTTCTTCTTTCGCTTCGACGGCTTGGCCGTAGTGATTTCTTGCTTCTTCTTCGCCCACTGCTCTCGCTCGACCTCGATCTTCAAGGCGTGGAGCGCATCGACCCAGAACTCATCCATCCATGACCTCACTTCCGCCATTCCTTCGGGCCGAGCCCGGTAGAGACGGCGCGTGCCTTCCGATCGCACCGTCACCAGTTCGGCATCGTGCAGAACTCGCAAGTGCTGACTGATCGCAGGCCGACTCACATCGAAGTGCTCGGCAATGTGGGTGACGGTGTGCTCGTCGTCCCGAACAAGACGAAGGATCTGACGTCGGGTCGGTTCGGCAATCGCGCGGAGTGCTGCGTCCATGACGTGCA
The DNA here is from genome assembly GCA_937997485.1 of uncultured Acidimicrobiales bacterium. GTDB lineage: Bacteria > Actinomycetota > Acidimicrobiia > Acidimicrobiales > SZUA-35 > SZUA-35. Next base: position 2,186 of record CALKTH010000145.1, read on the forward strand.
CCATAGTTCATTTCGTAAGCCTTGACTAACGTAAGTTCTTGATTACATAGTGGCGACCCAACGTGCCTTGCGCACCCGCAACAGGAGACCCGTCATGAGCGAACAGATGCTCAACACACTTGAAGAAGTCCTCGCCAACGCCAACCGACTTGCCGCCTCGGTGACGCCCGAACAATGGAGCCAGCAGACTCCGTGTACGGAGTGGGACACACGATCGCTCGTCAACCACATGGCCGGCACGTGCAATGTCTTGGCCGCAGCGGCCACGAAGTCAGAGCCAACGAGCACGCCGGACGACGACCACGTCGGTGATGACCCCGTCGGAGGTCTGGCGGCAGCGACCGAGCGAAATCTTGCCGCCTGGCGCTCCGACGGAGCGCTCGAGGGAATGGTGAGCGTCCCGGCGGAAATGCCAGCGATGGCCGCTCTCGGCGTCACGATCCTCGACATCGGCACCCATTGCTGGGATCTTGCCCAAGCAATCGGGACTGATCACGGGCTGAGTGCGGAAGCAATTGCCACCATTGACGAGTGGAACCGCCAAGTGATCCAGGACGACTTCCGGGGCGAGGGCAAGGGGTTCGGCGTCGCGCTCACACCCGAGAGCGACGATGAACTCGCCACGATGCTGGCCTTCGTCGGCCGCCGAGCCTGAGCACCGCCACGCGATCGCAGCTTCCATGGCAGCAGGGCGCGGTAACTTGCTGCCATGGAGCCGCAGATCACGTCCCTCGTCCCCAGCGCCGAGCCTTCGTCGCTGGTTGACGAGGACCCGACCCCGGGTGTCATCGTTCCTGTGAGCGCGGTCGCAGCAGAGGATCGGCCGGGCACTACCGAACGGCCCTGGTTGTTCGGCAACATGGTGTCGAGCCTGGACGGTGGAACCGCGATCGGGGGCGTTTCTGGCCCGCTGGGCGGAGCGGCTGACTTCGCTGTTTTCCGGGGTATTCGGGCGAGTGCCGATGCGATCTTGGTCGGTGCCAGCACGGTGATCGAGGAGCAGTACCGACCTCCACAGACCGCGCCGGACACCCTTGCCGCTCGGCGAGCAGCGGGACGAGAAGACCGGGCGGAGATCGCCGTGGTGACCCGCTCGCTCAACCTCCCGATCGACCTCCCGCTCTTCTCCGACCCGACCTATCGGCCCGTGATTCTCACCGTGAAATCCGCACCGACCGAACAGCGAGCGGCACTGGAAGCCGTCGCAGATGTGGTCAACGCGGGCGAGGAGGATGTCGACATGTCTGCCGCCCTCAAGGCGCTCGGCACACGGGGCCACCGAACGGTGCTCTCGGAGGGCGGCCCCACGATCAACGGGCAGCTCATCGCCGCTGACCTCTTCGACGAATGGAACCTCTCGTTGAGTCCAATGCTCGCTGCCGGTGGATCGAAACGACCCGCGGTCGGGCCTGAACTCTCTTCGGAGCCCGAGCGCTACGAACTGGCCCGACTTTGGACTGGCGAGGGTCTGCTCTTCGGACGCTGGATCCGCCCTCGAACGGACTGAGCGAGGAGCAGTGGGCAGCGTCGATTTCTAGAGGTCGACGCTAGCGGCGTAGCGGGAGCGAGCTGCCTTCACTTCGATGCCGTACTGCTCGCTGCGGTTGTAGCCGAAGAGGGCGATCGTGAAGTTGCCTTCGTTCTGAAGGCCGCCGGTTGAGCGGCACAGGTGCTCAGCGGCGGACATGGCAGCGTCGTAGATGTTGTGCGGGTCGGCGGTGCCGTCTCCGTCACCGTCGAGGGCGTACAGCTTCCAGCTTCCCGGAATGAACTGCATGGGTCCCACTGCGTGGTCCCACACGGGGTTGCCATCGAGGGCACCACCGTCGGTGTCGGAGATCGCGGCGAAGGGATCACCGTTGAGCTCGGGTCCGAGGATGCGGCCCGAAGTCACACCATCGGATCCAACGACGTTGCCACCGAAGGTGCCGTGACGGGTTTCGATCAGGCCGATGCCCGCCAGTTGATCCCACGTCACGTCACAAGCGGGCCGGCGCTCACTCATCAGGATTTGGGCGTTGTAGTACGCATTGAGGACCACGCCGGTCAGGTCTGTTCCGGCAACGGGTCGCTGCACGAGGGAGTCTTCGAGTCGGGGCCGATTGTCGATCACACGGGCGTAGGCCGCTTGTTGATCAGCAATTGATTCGGTGAGCCGACGCTGGGTCTCAGCCAGATCGTTGGCGAGCCGATCGAGGCGATCACGGCTCTGGGCCAGCGCGGCCCGGCGAGACGAGACTACGGAGCGGTCGGCGAAGAGCCGGTCGGTGAGCACGTCTTCCGCGGCATCGGTCAGCTCAGGGATCGGGCTGACGTTCGTCTCGAGCCGAAGCGAAGCAACTTCGAGCTCTTCGAATCCAAGGAAGGTTCCCAGCGCAAAGTCACCGATCTCAGACTCGGAGACGAGCAGCGCCTCCTCCGCCTCGGCCAAGGCCTGCTCTTGACGTTCGACGACGAGCGACTGTCCGGACTGTTCCTGGATGAGATCGTTTCGGAGGGAGAAGGCCTGCACGCGCCGACTCGTCGCCTCTTCGTACTCGAGCTGCGACGTTGCGATCTCGATGGCCACCGGTGCCGCCGATCCGAGGTCGAGCCGGACATGACGCATCACGTCGGGATGGAACAGTTCAGAGTCCGGAAGCAGGTCCGCCAGGCTGACGTCGGAGATGGAGACCTCCGGCCGCTCCAGCGGCCGCTCATCCAGCTCGAGCGTGAACGAGGCGGGACGCAGCAACGCTTGCCGCCCAGCCCGGGATGCGGCGATGGCGACTTCGTCGGTTTCAGCCGACTCCTGCCCCAACGCCGGTGTTGCCAAAGCGCCGAGGGAGCTCGCGATCATCAGTGCCGCTGCGGCTGCAGCGCCTACTCGTTTCCGAGCGGCCAGGCGTGATGAGGAGACCCCGAACATACCCGGTTGTCTTCGGTCGTTTCGGCACCTCGATTGAGGAGCAATTCCCCCTAATCCGGTTGCGGGATTCCACCCTCAACTTCGGATCCGAGCGGCCGATCAGTCCCTCAGATGAGCTCGCCGGTGACGTCTTGCGCCCGAACCTCGGCAGCGCAGTCTCGCTTGATGAGTGAGAGCTCTCGCTCGAAGTCAGACGCTTCGGTGAAGTCCTTGTAGACGCTAGCGAAGCGAAGGGCCGCAACTTCATCGACCACTCGCAAGCGGTCAAGCACGGCGAGGCCGATGGACTCTGAGGTGACGTCGACACCATCGAGGCGAGCGCTGTCCTCGATGCCCACGGCGATCTCATCGAAGGATGCCTCGTCGACGGGCCGCCCCTTGGCGGCGGCGCGAAGGCCACGAACGATGTTGTCTCGTTCGAAGGGAACTCGATGCCCTGAGCTCTTGATCACCATGAGGGGGACTTCTTCGAGCCGCTCGAATGTGGTGAATCGCCGACCGCACTCGATGCATGCTCGGCGACGGCGAATGGCAGCGCCGTTCTCTACCGCACGCGAGTCGATCACCTTCGTGTCGTCGTGATCGCAGGACGTGCAGCGCATCCCGGGAGGATACCGCTCCCATGACCGCTCCACGGAATCACTCAGATGACGATCAGCCGCCGAAATTCGCTGGAATCAGGAGTGTGTCGCCTGTCTGAAGGTTGGCTGAGCCGTTGAGAGCGATGAGCTGTTGTCCGACGACGTCGCGATCCCCGCTGGGAGCCACTGCCTCAGCAATCGACCAGATGGTGTCGCCTTCGGCAACGACGTACACCGAGGTGGTGGACGTGGCCTCGGCGCCAGCGCCCAGGCTGTTCCAGTCGGTGGCTGGCGGCGTGCCAGTCAAGAGCCGGATCGCCAGCACGAATCCCACGAAGAGGATCACGACGGTCCCGACGGCGATCGATGCCCAGGGAAGATCAGCGACGCTGCTCTGCGCCTGCCCGCCCTGCACCAGACGGAGGTGACTGCGCTGACTGGCAGGAACCCGCTGGCCGGCAGGAGCGTGGTGGCCCCGAGGTGCGGGGGCGGAGAGTGTGTTTGGGTGAAGGAGTGCAACCATGTTGATCAGTTTCCTCAGGGGGTGTGACAGTCAGTCCGATGGAGCACCACGCCAGCGGTGCTCGCCGGGCAGACCACTGGCCTTGCCCAACCGCTGACGTGGTGGGTACTTCTGTTCCGGCCCCCGCCCGAACGAGTGTTCGCACAGTCAACACGAACACTCGTTCGAACACAACCCCCATATCGAACAATTGTTCGCCGAGCTGTGGCATACTCTTATGAAACACACGTTCGACCTGAACGAGCCCGACCGAGGGAGGCCCATCGTGGGCGATCACAAACTCACCGAACGCCAGCGAGCGATTCTCACGTTCATCAGCAGCGAGATGCGCGACCGAGGGTTTCCACCTTCGGTTCGTGAGATCGGCGCCCACGTCGGCCTGACCTCACCATCCACCGTGCACTCGCACCTGGCCACGCTCCAACGAGAGGGCTACCTGCGCCGCGACCCCACCAAGCCTCGCGCGATCGAGGTTCGGTGGGACTCCAATAGTGATGCCGCCAATGTCGAGCGTCGTCCCGTTCGCCACGTCCCACTCGTGGGTCAGGTGGCTGCCGGCACCGACGTGCTTGCCGAAGAGCACATTGAGGAAACGCTGCCGGTCCCACTCGACCTCACCGGCGACGGAGACCTCTTCATGCTCACGGTGCGAGGCGACTCCATGATCGACGCCGGCATTCTCGACGGTGACTACGTCGTGGCCCGTGTGCAGACCACAGCCAAGAGCGGCGACATTGTCGTTGCCGGCATTCCCGGCGAGGAAGCCACGGTCAAGACCTACACGATCGACGCCAAGAAGAACCAGATCGTGTTGCTGCCGTCGAACCCGGCGCTCTCCCCCATGCGGTTCAATCCTGGCGAGGTCGAGATCTTTGGCAAGGTCGTCACTGTGATGCGCCGCCTCTAACTCAAGGCCGGTTCGCAGAACTGAACGGAAAACCAGAACGACCCCGGGCCTTGGCCCGGGGTCGTTGCGGTCCCCCTTGGAACTCGAACGGAGTGAGACTAACCGGCTTCCGCCAGAATCTCTGCGGCCATGCGCTCGGCCTCGACTTCGGATCGCTGCTTCAGCGACGTCTCGAGAATGTGGTCGACCTCGTCGTCGGTGAAACCGGCCATGTTGCGGAACTTGCGAGCAAGGCGAATCGGCGCATCGGCTTCTTCACCTCGCTGCCCACGGAAGTTGAACAGTCCGTCGACGACCTTCTGGAACTCGAGGGCAGCCTTGCGCCTCTCGGCGTCACCTTCGGTCACGGCTCGAAGCCACTTGGACCCCATGCGGACATGGGTGACCTCGTCGGCCAGCATGTAGTCCTCGCAGTAGTGAAGGATCGGGTCGCCCATCTCGGTGCCGAAGTCACGCATCTGCGTGAACACGTCGATGGCCAAGCCCTCAAGTGCTCGATTCACACCGGCGAGACGGAAGACCGGATCCTTGTGACACGCAGCCTCGAAGAGTGTGGTGTTCTCGACGTACTCACCGAGTTCGCCGCCCATGTGCTCTGCGAGCTTGATCGAAATCTCGCAATGACGGGCCTCATCCCAGCACTGGCGGGCCATGTCGAGCTTCAGCTCGTATGGCACCTCTTCGGTGCTGAAGTCATAGGCGGTGCGGCCAGCGCCCTCGAGCGCTTGGATCTCGCCAACGAAGATGCCGTGCATGCGACGGCGGGCTCGATCGGCCACATCTTCTGCGGCGGGGTCGATCTTGCCGACCTCGAACGGGTTGCGCGGATCACTGAATCGCTGTTCGCTCGTTTGGCGGTTGAAGCGGCTGTCTCTCGCGAGTGCGGACGGCGGAATGTTCTTGCGCATGAGTGGTCCCTGATCTCGTCAAACTTGGTACACCGTAAACCAGGAGCGTGAAACATGCCACATCCCACCTTGTCGTGGCAGCCGACCGGCCTGCCGGTCGAGGCGCATCTCCCCACCATCGGTCAGCACATTCGTGACGGCCGACTGGTGCTTCTGGCCGAGCCAGGCGCCGGGAAGTCCACGCTCGTGCCGCTTGAGGCAGCCAACGTCAGCAGAGGACGTACGTTGCTGCTCGAGCCTCGCCGACTGGCCGCACGGGCAACGGCGTCGCGCCTCGCCCAACTGATCGGCGAGCCACTCGGCAAGACCGTGGGCCTGACCATGCGAGGTGAGCGCCGGGTCAGCGCAGAGACGCGCATCGAGGTGATGACTGAGGCGGTACTGACACAACGGCTTCGACGAGACCCGGAGTTGGAAGGCGTCGAGACCGTCATCTTCGATGAGTTCCACGAGCGGAACCTTCACAGCGACCTCGGCCTGGCCATGTGCCTGGAGATCAGCGAGACGCTGCGAGACGATCTCCGGCTCGTCGTCATGTCGGCCACGATCGACCCCGAGCCGATTGCCCGCCTCATGGGTGATGCCCCGATCCTCAACCTGCCGGGTCGAGCATTTCCTGTCACCACCCACCATCAACGGAGACCAGAGCGAAGTCAGTGGGCAGGTGCGGTCGCTGACGCGGTCAGCCGGGCGATGAGCGGAAGCTCTGGCGATGTCCTCGTCTTTGCTCCCGGGCGGCGAGAGATCGGGCAAGTGGTCGCCGCCGTGCGTGCGCTGGGCCTCGATACTTCGGCGGAGATTCACGAGCTTCACGGTGGCATGCCGGCGGCGGCGCAAGCATCACTCCTCCGTGAGGACGGACAGCGTCGGATCGTCGTCGCCACTGCCGTCGCGGAAACGTCGATCACGCTCCCCCGAATCACGGCCGTGGTTGACGGTGGACTTTCTCGCCGAGCCGTCGTTGATCCCGCCACCGGCTTCTCGTCGCTCATCACCAGACACACGACTCGCTTCGCAGCTGACCAGCGCCGCGGCCGCGCCGGCCGCGTGCAAGAAGGTGCGTGCTTCCGCCTCTGGTCGGAGGAAGAAGCTCGCCTTCTCGACGACGATGTGCCGCCGGAGCTTGTCGCTGGCGATGCGCAGTCACTCGCCGTGTTGCTCGCTGACTGGGGCGATCCGAACGCGGCTGAGCTGCCCGTCCTCGACCGGCCACCGCTCGCCCGGATGGAGCATGCGCGCCGAGTGCTCGGCCTGCTCGGGCTGTTCGAGGAGGACCGACTGACTCCGCTGGGCAAGAGCGTCGCCCGCCTCCCCATCCACCCTCGCTTGGGAGCGCTCGTGCTCCACGGGGCTGGGGTTGGCCGCCTACAGCAGGCCTGCGAAGTTGCAGCCCTGCTCGACGATGAGCGCTTCCCCGAGTCAGACGACCTGGAGGCCGAACTCAGGCGACGCCGCCGAGACCGGCCCATCGTGGAACGAACCAAGCAGTTGCATTCGATCGCCGAGCGAGCAGGTAGTGCTTCAGCGTCGAAGCCAGAGCAGATCGATTTGCCCGCACTCCTCGCCGCTGCATGGCCGGATCGCGTGGCCCAGCGACGAGAGCGCGAGGGGTCGCCACGTTTCCTGCTCGCCGGTGGCGGCGAAGTCGAGCTGCATCGTTCATCGCGTCTCGGCGCCAGCAGTAACGAGTTCATTGTTGTTGGTGACGGCGGAGTGGTGACCCACGCCGGCGGCACCCGAACCATTGTCCGACTCGCCGTTCCCATCGACCGAGCGAC
>CALKTH010000146.1 GCA_937997485.1 uncultured Acidimicrobiales bacterium
GTGCCGGTGCGGTCGATGTTTTCGAGCGACTCGGAGAAGCGGACGAGCACGTCGACCGTGGTCGCGCCAGATCGCATCTCCGCCAACCAAAACTCGACGCCGCCGGTGTCGCCGGGACGTCCGAGAACGTTGCGGTACATCGCGTCGATGAAGTCAGCATCCTGCGGGTCATCACCGAAGCGAGCCTTCGCTTCAGGAGAGCCGAGGAACTGGGTTGCGATCTGCCTCAGGCTGGCTCCGTCGGCGAAGACCATCTCCCAGAACAGTTGCCCGCTCTCGTCCGGCGCCCGCCCGAACGCGGCCTGATACAGACGCACGATCTTGGATGCCTGCGACGTCAGCGGTGGTGTCGTATTGGTCCGCTCGATGTTCTCCGGAGACTCAGAGAAGCTCACCAACAAGGCGGCCCGGCTCGAACTCGCGAGCTGAGCGAGCCAGAAGTCCAGGCCGCCAGCATCGGCAGGGCGACCGAGGGCATTCAGATAGAGCGCACGAACGTAGTCCTCGTCCGTGCCCTCTTCTCCGTAGATCGTCACCGCTTCTGGGGAAGCGAGGAGCTGGGCTGCGATCTGTTCGAGCGTGGCGCCCTCGCGGTACACGCCAGTCCAGAAGCTCAGGCCGACGGGATCAGGAGTGCGGGCAAAGGCCGCTTGGTAGAGGCGGGCAACCTGGTCGTCGCCCGGCCGGCGCTGCTTGACGACGAAGGTGGAAGTCGTGGTGTCCGTATTGCCCACCCCGTCCGTCGCGACCACGGTGAGCGTGAACGTGCCAACAATGCTGGTGTCGAGCGCCGCCCCGCTGGAAACCGGCCCGACCTCTAGAGCGGAGCCGTCAGCCGCAGTTCCGTCAACCGAACCGCTGCACGAGACCAGCCCCGAGCCACCGATGTCGGCACAAAGGAAGACGGCAGTGAGCGGGTCGCCGGGGAAGACCGACATTCCGTCGACCGGCGAGGCGATGGAGGCAACGGGATCGGTCACGTCGACAAACACCACCGAGATGTCGCCCTCATCAGCGCCGAACAGAATTCGGAAATCGGCACCGTTGAGTTCGATGGTCTCATCGACCGCCCCGCCGGTGTCGTTGTGGCGAAGGCCGATTCTCGTGGGGTCAGCGAAGATGCCATCGCCCTGGATCGACCCAGCAGTGCCCGCTTCGGTCGTCAGGAATGCGCCCTCCCCTCCCGACATGCCGCCCGAGCCGGTGTCGAAGGAGATGTTGGCCATTGCCCACCGCAGGGCCACGGTGCCGCCGAGTTGGATCTCCTCAACGATGAAGTCCCCGTTGAGGATCGCCGCCGGCACCCGGAGTGAAGACGAAGGGAAGAGCAAGCGGAAGTACGGGCCGGCCTCGAGATCGAGAGCGATCGCCGAGCCGGCCACGGAGAAGTTCTCGGCTACCGCGACGCCCATGGTGTTGATCAAGAGAAGCGGTGAGCCAGCGAAGATCGTGGGCGTGAACGAGCCGTTGACCGTTGCATCCACGGCGAGCTCAGCGGCGATGCCGTCGGCAGTGAGCAGCAGGCCTCCACCCACGTTGGTCAGTGAGATGACGTCTTCGGATCCAGCCCGGAACGACGTCGCACCGTTGGAGAGGCTGACGACAACGATCGGGCTGGCAAGATCCGTCGTCGTCTCTTCGAACAGCACGTCTCCCGTGATCGTGTGACCGTTGATCACCAACTGCAAGCCGGAGCCCTGAAGATCAACGAAGGGGTCGAGCGTCGTGGTGTCGATCTCGAGCGTCGGCGAGCCTGTGGCGGATACGTCCGGCGCCGTCAGGCTGAGATCGCCGCCGAGTGAGCCCTGCACTCCTTCGGAAGAAATGACCAAGCTCTCGCCAGAGAAGATGAACGAACCAACAGCCGAGCCTTCTCCCCCGAGGCTGTACTCGCCGTTCACGAACGTCAGCTCGAGATCCTTCGCCAGGTTCTGAGAGAAGATTGCGCTCCCCCGGATCGTCTTGCCGAGCACTTGGAACTCGAGATCCGGAGCGGAGAAGCCGGGTGGGTCCTCGTCGACGACCAGCTCGACCGTTGATCCGGCGACTGAGAAGCTCTCGTTGATCGCAGCGCCGCTCGTGTTCTCTTCGAACGTGACCGACCCGGTGAAGGCGGGAGGATTGGTCTCATCCAGATTCTCGAACGATGCCGGCCCCGAACCCTGGAGTGCGTGTGATCCATCAGGCATCAGGACACCAGCCATGGTGGCGTCGTTGATCAACAAGCGGGGCTCTCCGATGCCGCCGAGCCGAGTGAGGACTTCATCGGCAAAGAAGAGGAGCGATGTGTCACTCGCCTCAGCCGGTCCCGTTTGTGCGAAATGAACGATGTCGGCCAACCGAAGAGGTCGTCCGGTCGAGCCCAGCAGTCCGAAATCGAGGAACAAGGCCTGAGCGCCGTCCGGCATCGAAACGGAGACCGTTTCCTCCCCGATCGCCACCGTCTCGTTGATGGCGGTGCCAGTCGAGTTCCACTCGGCGATGACCGTGCCCGTGATGCTGAGCTCGTCCGCCCCAACGAGACTTCCGCTGCCTTCGAAGGAGTAGGCGAACGAGGAGTCACTGGCGACCCGCAGGTAGAAGGCCGATCCGTCCACCTCGAGGCCGACGCCTGTTCCTGAGTTCCCGGCGAATGCTGTCACCGATCGGTCAGTGACCGTGCCCGTGAAGCCAGAAAGGCCCCATTCGAACGTCGATTGAGCTATGTCCTCCACCGAAATGCCGCCAGGCCCGGATGGAGCGTGCGTGATCGTCAGGCCCGTGATCGTGACGTTGTGAGCGACGCCGGCAACGGCGGACTTCGTCAAGGTGAAGTCGCCATCGAGCGTGAGGTCGCCCAGGGCGATGCTGCCGGTGAACGACACGGCAAACGGGGCGCCCGTTCCTGCATCGAAGTAGGCATCGACGGCGAGCCGCTCAGCCGGATCCGGCACCTCGAGCGCTGCTTTGTCCGGGACGATCACCATTGCGGGTGCGAGAGTGGCGGCCGCCGGCGCAGCCAGTACGAGTACGAAGGCGAGAAGGACCGAAGCGAAAAGCGCAAAGGCCGCGGCAACGCGGGTTCGCAAACGGGGGTTCGACATGAGGGTCTCCTTGGGCGATGTCCAAACAGCGCCGAAGAGCCGCTCCTTGAGGGAGACGAGTGTTCCACCACGGCAGCCCTCGGTGGGCCATGCCTGCCGACGGCAGCGCCTCGGCGACGCGAGCGCACGGGTCCCGCTCACGCTCACGGAGTGCGAAGCCAAGCTCGACTGGATGTTCACCAGCGCTCACACATCGGAAGCAGCCGGTACAGCGGCAACCTACGCTCGCAGAGTGTTCACGCGTCCTCCCGAGGTCTCCGACAGCATGGTGCGTGACGTGCTCTCGCGTGGTTGGGCACTCGACGTGGACCGTCTCGAATACGCAGCCGTGGGATTCGGAAGTCACCATTGGCGAGCG
>CALKTH010000147.1 GCA_937997485.1 uncultured Acidimicrobiales bacterium
ACTCGGACTGGCCGCCCTGAATATCGTTGCCGCCGTGCGCTGCGAACATCGGCGAACCGAAGAGGCCGCCGTGCTCACAGGCGGAGTTGAAGTCCCGCTTGCAGAAGTGGCAGTCGCCGTCGATGAACATGGCTGACGCAACGACACGATCGCCGACCTTCACGTTGCTGACGCCCTTGCCGGTGGCTTCCACGATGCCAACGAACTCGTGTCCAAGGCGCATGCCCTCGGGGACGCCGGCCTCGGGGCCGTTCTTGATGAAGTCGATGTCTGCACCGCAGATGCCGGCGAGCGTGACACGAACGATCGCGTCGCTGTCTTCGATCAGCGTCGGGTCTGGGACGTCGCCAACTTTCACTTGACCGCGGTCGTGGTAATAGGTTCCGAGCATGATTCTGTTTCCTTCGTTTGATGCCCGGATGCAGAGCCGCCGATGCGGTTGACCTGCTGGGCTTGAGAGTTGCTTACATTTCGTAAGTACGAAAGATAAGTGACTCCGACGAGAGAAACAACGTGGCTCAAGTCACGGAATGCTGCGATTCGCAATCGGTTACGGGCCGATAGGCACAGCAGACGGTCCGCCCCGACGCCCGCGAGTAACAGCGCACCGGGCGCGGGAAGGCGCCTGCACAACGTCGAATCGCTTGGGCATTTCCAGTAGAGAACCGAGGCGGGTCGCTCAGACGCCGCCGAGTTCCGAACTCAGGTCAGGCAGCTTGGATGGTCTTCACCCAGACGTTGGCGAACGCTTCGATCTCACCAAAGACGGGACGAAGATCCTCACCCATTGCCGTCAGGCGATAGTTGCTCGAGCGGTCAGCCTGGGCCTTTTCCACGTAGCCAGCAGCGACCAGCTCGTTGAGGCGCTCGGTGAGAAGCCGATCGGACAAGCCGGGAATCTCTTCGCGAATCGCACCGAAGGAACGAGGCGCATCAATGAGCACCTTCAGGATCGCTCCGGTCCAGCGGCGACCGATCAGCTCGATGACGCCATGGAAGACCGGGCAATAGACCGGACTCGCCTCGGTTGTCGTCACTGGATCGGCTGCCATGGGCTGAGCTTAGGGCGGCAACGAGCCCGTCCCCAGGTCGGATGCACGTGTAAATCGACACACCTTGGCGAACAGCAGAGGCCGCCAGTGGCTCGCTCTGCGAACCGTCAGCCGTTGTTCGGGCGCCCGCGATTCAAGTCTCCAGGCTGCCGGACCCGAGGTTCTGTGCTCTCCAGTCAGTACTGCTGGAGCGCACGCTCGACGGCGGAGGCGTAGCCGCCACCGAACTTGATGGCGTGCACGATGAGAGGCGGTAGCTGGTGGAGAGCGATGCGTCCGCGCCACCCGTCGGCGAGCGGGAAGACCTCGTCGTAGGCAGCGAACGCTGCATCCCCATAGCCACCGAAGAGTCGCATCATCGCCAGGTCGAACTCGCGGTGCCCGCCGAAGCAGGCCGGGTCGATCAACCAACTCCGTCCGCTCGGATCGACCAATCGATTGCCCGCCCAAAGGTCACCGTGCAGCAATGAGGGAGGCTCGGGTGGCGGCACAACCTGATCGAGCCGCCCGGCCAACGCTTCGATCCGTTCGATCGCGCTCGATGAGAGGCTGCCTCGTTCTGCAGCGATCCGGGCAAGCGGAAGCAGTCGACATTCCGCCAGGAAGCTTGCCCACGAGCCAGCCGAATGCGCGGTGCTGTTGGGCAGCGCAAGGCTTCCAGTGGTCCGACCGTCTGGCCGCCCAAACCTCTCGAACTCCGCACGATGGAGCGCAGCGAGAGAGCGTCCGAACGCTTCCTCGTTCGGAGGAGTTCGCGACTCCTCGATCCATTCCAAAATCAGCAGAGGGGGCTCGTCGCTCACGTGGAGAAGTTCGGGTACCGCCACTGCATTCGAGGCGCGGAGCCACGTGAGCCCCGCTGCCTCAGTCGTGAAGAAGTTCGGAGGCGGACTCGCATGCGTCTTGGCAAACACGACGCGGCCATCGGCCAGCGTGACCCGATGCGATGACGCAACGTCGCCACCGCCCACCGCAGCGCTCGATCGGACTTCAACATCGAGCGCCTGCGCAACCAGCACGCTGATCGAGCCAACAGCGCTCACGAGCGAGAGGACCACTTCTCGGTCGCTCCGTCAGGCAGCGGCACCTCGAATGCGTTGAGCGTGAACGAGATCAACGTGTAGTAGCCGCACAGCGAGATGAGCTCCACCATCTGCTGCTCCCCCAGCACTTGGTTGGCCGCACTGTGGGTTGCATCGTCAACACGACCATCGCGCACGAGCTGATGAGCCACGGCATACACAACTCGTTCGTCTTCCAGCGTCAGCTCTGGAGCTTCACCGTTGCCGATCGCATCGATCGTGCCCTGGGCGACACCAGCATCGAGCGCCATCGGGGCATGAGCGAACCACTCGAACTCGGACTGCCAGCGGGCACCCACCGTGATGATCGCCAGTTCGAGGAGGCGGCGATCGAGGCTCATCTCGAACCGCAAGGCGGAGCCGAGCGAGGAGAGCTTTCGGCCAATGACCGGTGCATGAAGCCACGCATTGAACGGGCCATGCAGTCC
>CALKTH010000148.1 GCA_937997485.1 uncultured Acidimicrobiales bacterium
TCGCCTGCCCGGCTCGGCTTCGTATGTGGTTGGTTCAGCGGTCGTGTCGATTGACGATGGCGCAAACCCGCCGTCGGTCATCTCGCTCGAACCGGCCATCGAAGGCGACGTGCTCACGTGGTCGTTCGACGGTGTGAACGCCGATGTCGACTACACGATCGACTTCGACGTGAAGCCCGGTCTCGATCTCGGTCCCGAGCAGGTTCGGTCTCGCGGCCGCATTGTCGGCACCGACACCGAGACTCGCTCGACGGTGAACATCGGTGTAGTCGAGGGCCTCGAGCCCAACGACTTCCCCGACGTGACTCCGATCCAAGAGGACCTCGTCTACCTCACCTACATCTCCAGCCAGACGGACAACGATGTGTTCAGCATCGATCTTCTCGAGAATGATCGACTGGCCATCAGCCTGTCGGCCCTCAGTGAGGACTTCGATGTGGCCCTCTACGTCGATCCGACTGGTGCGGGCAATGCGGCCCTCACCGATGTCTCGGCTGAAGACGTGTTGATCCCGGTCGCAAACCCGGACCAGAACGGTGTGGATGCCGAGCCGCTGGAAGACTTCCGACGGCTCGACCAGATCGACTCCAACCTCGAGTTCCTCCAGATCTCGAACTCGGAGGGCACTGAAACCGAGGTGATCTCCACGGACCGCCTCGAAGCCGGGCGCTACTACATCCAGGTCTTCGGAGCGAACGGTGCTCGGAGCCCTGAGCCTGCCGCCCTGCAGGTGCAGGTCACCGAGGCAGAGACCTCTCCGGTCTGTATTCCGCTTGGCGCCTTGCCGGGTGCGACGCCAGGCGTTGCTCCTGCGCTTGGAGGAACCACAGCCAACACGCTGTTCCTCATCAACGAGCAACGGATCGAGCAGCTCTACTCGGCCACCGAACGCGCCGACGTGATCGCTGCACTCGATGACCTCGTCGCCTACCTCCAAGCCAACCCGCAGTTGGGCATCGACCCGATCGTGGTGCCGGTCGACGGCTTCGCTGAGGTGCGCAACGCCTACGCGGCGTGGGACAACCCCGCCGTGCCGGCCGACGCTTGCCAGCCAGAGACCGCCAACGCCGTGGTGTCTGAGATCATCGAGAACGTGATCGATCCGCTGCGTGCGCAGCTCGATCACGTGGTGGTCATCGGTGGCGATCAGCTCATCCCGCAGGCTCGCCTCGCAGACGCCACCACCGTGGCCAACGAGTACGAGTATCGCCATGAGTTCAGTGGTGATCTGCTCGGCCCTGACGCCAACGGTCAGAATGCGTTCACGAGCTTCGCCTGGCAGAGCACGTACCTGTCCGACGAGCCCTACGGCGATTCGCAGGCCCGTGATCTTGGCGAGCGCTATCTGTACGTCGCTGACCTCGCACTCGGTCGCCTCGTGGAGGAGCCGGCAGAGATCATCTCCAGCCTCGAAACGTTCGTGACCTTCAACGGCGAGCTCGACGTCTCGACGGGCGCTGTCCTTGGCTACGACTTCTTGGTCGATGGCTCGGAGGAAATCGCCGCTGACCTCGCTGACGCTGGCGTGGCCGTCGACGACGAACTCGCTGACGGTCTCGATGCCACCGGCAATGCCTGGACGCAAGGCGATGCCGCCGACATCCTGGCACCTGCCTCAGGCAACTCACCGGGGCTGATCTCGCTGAACGCCCACTTCGATCACTACCGAGCGCTTCCTGCGGCCGGCGATCAGGTGCCGGGCTTCTCCGACAACTTGCTGTCAACGACGATCCTGACTGCGGCGCCTTCCAGCGTGCTCGATGGTTCCATCGTCTTCTCGATGGGTTGTCACTCCGGCCTCTCCGTCAGTGACATCCAGATCGGTGCCACCAGCACCGACTGGGCGCAGACGTTCGCCAGCCAGGGCGCGACCTACATCGGCAACACCGGCTTCGGCTACGGCGATACCGAAGCCGTTGCGTACTCCGAACGCCTGATGGCGCTGTTCGCTGAGCGTGCGGTGGATCCGCTGCTGATCCCGGGTCAGACCGGCCCGACCACGATCGGCCAGGCCATGCAGTTCGCCAAGAACGAGTACGTCGCCGACCTCGGCAGCTTCTCGGTCTACGACGAGAAGGCCCTCATGGAGGCCACCTTCTACGGGCTGCCCTTCTATCGGGTGAACCTGGCGCCGACTCCGGCTCCAGCTCCGCCCGACAACGTGACCGTGTCTGATGCAACGGGAACCGAGATCCTCTCGGTGAACATCGATCCGACCAACGACGCGAACGTGACGCCGAGCGGCACGTACTACAGCAACCCGGACGATGAAGGTGACGAGCAGGTCATCTCCAGCCCCGGCCGTCCTATCCAGCCGAAGTTGGCCACCGACATCTCGGTGGTGGACCAGGCGGACTCGACGGTGCTCGGCCAGATCGCTCACGGTGCGTTCGTGATCGGCCTGACGTCTGACTACCTGTCGCCCGTTGACCCGGTGGTTTCCTCCGTCGTGTTCGACGAGTCCAGCGAGCAGCCCGAGCCTGAGCTCGGCAACGTGGCCTTCCCGGCCAAGCCGCTCGTCATCAACAACACCACCGAGCCTGGCGGCCAACGCCAGACCCTCGTGGTGGCGACGGGCAAGTACTTCAGCGCCAGCGAGACCCAGCGTCTCGACGAAGACATCGACGTCACCGTGTTCTACGCCGATCCCTCTGAGACCGACTTCGTCGCCCCCCAGATCGGTCGAGTGGAATCAACGCTGGCCGACGGATTGCTCACCGTCAGCATGAATGTCGGTGACCGCGACGGAGTCGTGGACCGTGTCTTCGTGCTCGTTGCCGAGAACCCCGGTCCCGGTGCCACCGTGGAGTGGCGAGGCCTTGACCTCTCCCCCGTCAGCGGTGACCGCTGGGCCGGCTCGCTCGATCTCACTCCGGGCACCACCCGGGTTGAGTTCCTCGTGCAGGCCAAGGACGATGCCGGCAACGTCGGCTTCTCCTCCAACAAGGCTCGGGACTTCTCCGATGACGGAACGACCGGCACGCCGGTGGTCCCCACCATCGATCTCGACGTCGATGTCGACAACGGCAACCTCGACGCCGGCTCCGGTTGGTACACCGGCGATGTGACCGTGACGGTCACCTCCGATACCGACAACCCGGCTGAGGTCAGCGTTGATGGTGGTCCGTTCCAGCCAGTTCCGGCGAGCGGCGAGATCACGATCACCGGCGACGGCATTCACACCTTCCAGGTGACGACGGCCGACGGTCAGTCCGAGAGCGGCACGATCCGCATCGACACGACCGGAGCTCCCGAACTATTGGTGGGCGTCCCCGTCCTCGGCGCTTCGTACGCCAACGACGTGCCGGTCAGCTTCGACTTCCTCTGTCGAGACCCCAGCCTCGAGACCTGTTCTGCCGCCGTTGGCGGCGTGCCGGTCCAGAGCGGCGATGCGCTGCCCACCACCCCGGGCAACTACATCTTCACGATCTCGGCCACGGATGCTCTGGGCAACACGGACAGCCGCACCATCGGCTTCGATGTGACGGCTCCTGTTTCCTCCGTTCCGGAGATTCAGCTCCTCACGGGTCCGACGACGCCGGATGACATCGCCAATGCGGCGACGATCGTTGTGGACTTCGCCGATGCCGATGGCACCGCCGACGACTACACCGTGACGTTCGACTGGGGCGACGGCATCGAAGGCTCCCCTGGCACCTCCACCGTCTGCACCACGAGCTCAGGCGCTCCCACAACCGGCAACCCCAGTTGTGAGATCTCCTCTGAGCCGAATGGCGCCGCTGCCGGATCCGCAACCGGCTCGTTCACCTACGCCGAGCCTGGCGTCTACGCCGTGACCGTCACCGTGACGGACTCGGTCGGCAACACCGACAGCTCGGTCTACGAGTTCATCGTGGTCTTCGACCCGTCCGGCGGCCGAGTGAGCGGCGCTGGTTGGTACTGGTCCGGCCCCGAAGCGTACGACGAGGGACCGGCCTGGGGCTCACCTGCCTACTTCGGATTCCGAGCTCGCTACCGCAACAACGAGGACACCCCTCGCGGTCGCACCAACCTGCACTTGCTTGGTCAGTTCTTCTTTAAGAGCACCGGCTACGACTACCTCATTGTGAACGACACGATGGCCGTCGCCGAAGGCACCGGCAAGATCAACAATGAGTCTGGCTACCGCATGAGAGTGCAGGCCATCGACAATGGTTGGACGGACTACTTCCAGATCACGATCTGGGATGACGCCACCGGCGAAGTCATCTACGACAACGGCTTGCTCTACGAAGAGGGCGACCGAGTCCTCATCGGCGGCATCCGTATCCGAGGTGCATCGTGACCTCACCCCATCGCTCACGCTCCAAGTCGCTGACCGGCCTCGTCGGTTTTCTGCTTCTCGTCTCCGCTTGCACCAATGGCGGAGACGAGGAAGCAGCGCCGACGACCGAAGCGGCCCCGGCTACCACCGAGGCCGTCGAGGCGCCAACGACGACTGAAGCGCCGGAGGCCAGCACGACGCTGCCCCCCGTCGAACCGGAAGGCGATGCGCTCGACACCGACCGTGTCCTCGAGTCTTCCGATGGCCAGGCGCTACCGGAGGAGTTGGGACCGCTGGGCGAAACCGAGCGCGTGATCGAGACGAACGAGGGTGAGATCTCCATCGGTACCGGCGAGGTTCCCGAAGAAGTCGAAGAGGCCCTACCGCTTCCCGACGATTTCGAGGTGCAGCTCGCATCGGACACCGCGACCGATCTCGGCTTCTCGGGAACGACAGCCTCCTCGCTCGAGGAGCTCACCGAGATGTACGACCTCGCGTTCGCAGACGAGAGCTACACACTCGAGGATCGCCAGGAGATCCCAGGCACGATCGTCGTGTACGAGATCTCCAGCGCTTCGGCCTCCGGGCAAGTTGCCGTCAGTGCCACGCCTGGCGCAGAAGGCTCCACGATTCTCGTGACGTGGAACCCAGCCTGAGGTTGACCCGTAGCTAGCGGCGGCGGCGTTCGCGCCGCTGCGCCGCCCGGGGATCGACGCGCTCCCGCTTCTCGGCGCGGGGCGCACGAATGGTGGGAGGCGCGGCGACGGCGATCACGTCGAGATCAGCAAAGATCGCGGCAGCCTCTTGCTGTTTTTCGTCAACACCGTCAGCCGCTGGGAAGAGCCGAGCATCGAGATCGAGGGCCAGTGCCCGCTCGTAGCGGTTTGGAGCTTCCTCGAGGGCAAGCTTCAGCTCCGCCGCGGCAGCATCGGCGTCACCTGCGACCGCCAAGGCCACGGCGAGGGATCGACGGGCTCGGGCCCGGAACGGGTCCCCCTCAGCGATCCCCGCAAGTGCGGAGCGGCACTGTTCGACATCGGCGCGGCCTCGGTAGCTGTCCATCTCGATGAGCCGCGTCGCCGCATCGCGGACCAGGTCTTCGAGGCCGATCCGACGCAGCAACTCGTCGGCCGATCGCAAGAGTTGCCCGGCCAGAGACCAATTCCCGGCTCGGCTGTGGGCGGTCCCGGCGAAGAGGTCGGCCGCGGCGACGCCGGTGTCGTATCGCGCTGCGGCCCAGTTGCGCCGAACCTGCTCGAGATCCTCGATCGCCTCATCCCAGTGGCCCTGATCGGATCGAATCTCCGCCGCGTTGAGCAGGCCCATCTGCCCGTACATGACCGAGCCGGCCCGCATACCCTCCGCCGCAGACTGCCGATAGGCGTCGGCTGCGTCTTTCCACCGCCCTTGGAAATACGCCTCGATCCCAAGATTGTTCAACACTGCCGCCGCACGGTGGTGCTGTCCAAGGTCTCGATACGCATCGAGTGCCTGGAGGCCGACATCGTCAACGTCCGGCTGGCGGGCGTACACCAGACCTACATGGAGGCGATCAAGAGCCTGGGCCCGTGCGTCTTCGTCGTTTACCAGATCAGCGTCGGCAAGCGCCCGGCGCGCCACGTCAATGCAGCGCAAGTGATCGCCCATTCGTGAATAGGCCCCCGCCGCACCCACGAGCGCTCGGGCTCGGCCCGCGATCAGCTCGGGGCTTGCGCCCTGTGGCGGCACGGTGTCGGCCGTCCGTTCGAACTGCTCCAACGCACCGTCGAGATCGCCTTGATCGATCAACAGCTTCGCCTTGCGTGTGGCGACGGCAAGGAGCTGGACATCGTCTGGGTTCGCAGCAATCGCGGCGTCATACACCTGCTCTGCCGCTTCGAACTGGGAGAGCACCGACAGGCAGTCGCCCTGGCTGATCGCCACCGAAACTCGTTCAGGATCCGGAAGATCGGGTAGCTGTGCTCCCGCGGCCAGGGCCCGGGAGAAGGCGTCAGCGGCCGCCTGATTCGCCCCCAGGGCTCTTGCAGACTCAGCAGACTCGATGCTGTAGCGCCACGACTTCGCCCACGCACCGGCAGCATCGAAGTGGACGGAGAGCAACGACAGGTGATCGGCGCGCCGCTCCTCATCCTTCTCCAGGTACTCGCCGATCAGTTGGTGGACTTCCCGTCGACGTCGATAGGGCAGACCTTCGTAGGCGGCATCTCGATACAACCCATGGGCAAAACCGAGACGGCCGTCGCCGTAGTCCTCGAGAATGCCATCGTGCTCGATCTCATGGGGCTCGAGACCTGCGAACTGATCCGCTGTGACCACATCCAGCTCGTCACGATCGAACTCGATTCCCAAGACTGCAGCGGTTCGCAAATACAGGCGCGCATCGGGTGCGAGATGATCGATCCGCTGAGCGAAGAGCTGATCCACCGAGCTCGGCAGAGCATCGAGCCCATGCAAGCGGACCGCCCGAGCAAACTCGATCGCACAGAGCGGGTTGCCCTCCGAACGAGCAATCACCGCGTCCAGTTCCGCGTCGGTGAGGTCCGCTCCAGCGTTCTCGAGCGCAAGCCGACGAATGTCTTCATCCATCAGGCCGAAGACTTCCGTTGATTC
Source organism: uncultured Acidimicrobiales bacterium (assembly GCA_937997485.1). Classification (GTDB taxonomy): domain Bacteria; phylum Actinomycetota; class Acidimicrobiia; order Acidimicrobiales; family SZUA-35; genus SZUA-35. Next base: position 6,875 of record CALKTH010000148.1, read on the forward strand.
CCCGTGGGGCTCGTCCTCATCGAGAACCCAGCGACTGCCAGGACGACGAGTGACGAGCACCGTCCACGGGCGATCTGCCGACTGCTGGATGAGTTGGTCCACGATGGCGGCAGACGCATCATCCACCCAATGCAGGTCTTCGAGGACGAACACGATCGGCTCTGCGAAAAGCGAATCGAAGAGGTCAACGACTGCATCGCCGACGGCTTCGCTGAGAAATTCTGTATCAATCGCCTCGAACTCCGGCGTCGGAGGAACCACGGCCCCCATCGCGAGCGCAAGGAGCGGCACCGAGCCACCAAGATGCCTGGCATGCTGAAAGACCAGCTTGTCGATCAGTTCGCCGGCACTCGCAGGATCCGCGTCGACGCTGATGTCGAGGCCTGATCGGAGGGTCGCTCGAATGAGGCTGTAGGGAGTCGCGGTGCCGTAGGGAGTGCAGGCTCCCGAGAAGGCGACCCGATTCCCGAGACTGAGTCGGAAGGCATCAACGATCGCCGACTTCCCGACTCCACCCGGACCGACAAGCTCAACGACGGCGCTTCGCTTCTCAAGGGCGTCGGCCAGGATCGCCAACTCTTCTTCGCGACCAACCAGCGACGCGCTGCCTCGACGCTTGACGTGATCGGCCTTCGAAAGTACGAGATCGGCGTGAATGAGTTCGCTCTTCCCCTTCGCTGGGAACGGTTCGAGTTCTTCGGTGTTGAAGACCGTCCGAGCGTTGCGAACCGTTTCCCGCATGGCCACGACTTCACCCGGGCGCGCCTTCGCCATGAGCCGAGCAGCGGTGTTCGCGACATCTCCCATTGCCGTATAGGTCCGGCGATAGTCGGTGCCGAGGAAGCCGCCGAACGCGCGGCCGCTGTGAACCCCGAGATGAAGATCGAAGGGTGTCTCGATGTCTCGGATGGCGACGGCACATGAGAGCGCTGCGTCGAGCGGTTCACCTCGATTGATTGGAGCGCCCGCACAAAGCAGGAACTTCACCCCATCGGTGTAGATGTCCGACTCGTAGGCACAGATGCCGTGCTCGTCTGTGAGACGCACCACCTCATCGACCAGGTGTGCGAAGTGATCTCGTACGGCCTCCGCCCCCAGCTCATCGATGATCGAACCAACATTCCGAACGGTCAGGAACGTGATCGCCATCTGCCGATGCTCGCCACCAAGTCGTTCGAAGGCTGCAAGTTCCTCCGCGATGTCGAGAGCGACGTACGGCGTCAGATCGATGTCGAGGTCGATGTCCTCTGGCCGCTGGTCGAGCGGCGTGAACGGAGTGACGACCTCGCCTTCGATGAGAAAGCCGTCGGCGCTCTCGACGAACCCGACAACTTGGGTGTCGTTGATCGCCTCAGCAATGTGAGCGCTGACGAGCGTCTGACCGGTTTCGGCCGTCCCCTCCAGGCGAATGACCTCGGTTGCGGCACGCCCGGTCAGGAGCAACTCTCGCTGATGGGAGCCCACGAGAAAGACATCGAACGGCCCTTCGCCCACGCCGACCGTCATGGTCAGACCTGCGTCACGCGAGGCTTGATCGCTTCGAAGCGCGGCTTGCATGGCCAGCGCAGCGTCAGCAGCGCGCTGCTGATGGTGCTCATCTTGGAAGATCACCAAGATCGCATCGCCACCGAAACTCAACACCTCGCCGCCGTACCCATAGGCCGTGTCCATCAAGGCCTTGAAGGACACGTTGATCAGGTCGATCAGCTCTTCGGCACCAACGGGACCCTTCTCGGCCAGTCGCTCGGAGAGCGCGGTGAAACCCGAGATGTCGGCCGAGAGCATCGAGCCCTCGACAGATTCGTGAACGTTTCCGGCCGTTCGGCCCAGGCGGAGGGAGAGGTTGGGGACGAACGGAGCTAGCCCACTCAACGCTGCGGCCCTCCGTGCATGGGCGCTGAATCTAGTGCAAATCGAGAGAACTCGACAGGCAGAATCCAAAGGATTCGCCTGCGCACGAACCTTGATTCAGGTGATTCGAGATGTCGTTCCAACACGCCAACCCCGAACCTGCAGGTTGTTCATGTGTCAGCATGGTGCCATGAGCGAGCAGTCCCGCCAGTTCTACGCCCGTCCGGGCCGGTTCACTGCGCTGGACGCGGGCGCTCCCCATCCAGAGGGACTCGACCTTCGATCCGAGGTCGCAGCGATCGTGGATCTTGTCCAGGGATTGCTCATCTACGACGTCGTCGCCGAGCCGTTCTATGGCGTGGCTCTCCCAGCCGAACAGGCCGACGCCATTCACGAGCGCGACACCCAACGGCTTCTCGACCTCGCACTATCGGTCGATCCCCGCCCACTCGAGGAGGCGCGGCCACCAGCGCATCGAGTCGGTGCCCGGTGCCATGCCTTCAGCCGCGTCACGGTCGCCTTCCTTCGCTCCGCCGGGATCCCTGCGCGAGCTCGCTGCGGCTTCGGTACGTACTTCCGACCCGGCTGGTACGAAGATCACTGGGTCGCTGAGTACTGGGACGCCAAGCAGGGGCGCTGGCAGATGATCGAGGCCCAGCTCGATGAGGTGTGGCGGGAGAAGATCGGCTTCACCGGGGACCCGATGGCGATCACCGACGAGCAATTCGTGACGGCCGGACACGCGTGGCAGGCGTGGAGGCGGGGCGAGCTCGACGCAGACCGGTGTGGTCTTTCTGCCATCGAGGAGCACGGTGCCTTCTGGATCGCGGCGAACTTGCGACTCGATCTTGCTTCACTCAACAAAGTCGAGATGTTGCCCTGGGATCTCTGGGGCGAGGGGTGGGAACCCGGCGAGGAGCCGACGCAGAAACAACTCGAGCTGTTCGATTTCGTCGCTCGACTGACCGTCGACCCCGACGCACACTTCCTCGAAATCCGTGCGCTCTACAAGAGCCACGACGGTTTGCGCATGAACGGCAAGGTGTTCACCGTGGCCAGGAACTGTTACGAAGCGGTGTAGCTGCTAGTCCAGGCGAGTGAACGTCAGGCCGGCGTGTTCGGTGAGCCCAGCGATGAGGGTGTCGCCCATGGCTGTTGCTGGCGTCCAGAAGCCGCCGCCCGTCTGCGTCGCCGGGAGGTTGAGCAGCGTCAGAGCAGCCTCGCCCAGCATCTTGCCGGTGGAGCCATAGCCGGGGTCTCGATCGCCCGTCACCTTGGTCGTGATCGTCTGGCCATCGGCGGTCTCACCGAAGAATCGAATGTCGAAGAACCCGTTCTCCTGGTCCTCCGGGCTCGGTCCCTCGCCCGGCTTCGGCAGCACGTACTTGTTGAGCAGTCCTCGAACCGGACCGATCGCGGCCGCGCCCATGAATCCACCGAGACCGGCGGTCAAGGCTCCGGCCTTGGCCATGCCGAGCGGACCGTCGCCCATCATCATCGCCTCGTCGTACAAGAACTCGCTGCCCCACGGGTGACCGAGCAGGGCATGTGTGCGGAAGACGACCCGAGTGTTGACCGAAGCCATCACGAAGGGAGCAACCCACGCGCCAGATGCCTCATCGTTCTCCGGCACCGTAACGTTCGGCTGGCGCACGCCGGTGCGGTCGCCCTCGGGGGCCAGCGCGTACGGGTTGGTCAGTACCTTCCGGAGCGAGGGGTCTGACGCCACCTCTTCCATCACGTTCATCATCGAGGCGATCGTTCCGCCGCTTGCTCCGCCCTTCATGGCCTTCACTCGCATGGCGATCTTGGTGCAATGCGTGCCGAAGGCTTCCTGGGCCTGCTGCTGGGTGAACCACACACCGAGGTCGGAGGGGATGGAGTCGAACCCGCAAGTGTGAACCAAGCGAGCGCCGGAGGCCTCGGCGGTGGCCTGATGGGCGTCGATCATTTTCTGCATCCACTGCGGCTCACCGGTGAGGTCGCAGTAGTCCGTGCCGGCCGCAGCCGCTGCCGCGACCAGCTCGGCGCCGTAGAGCGCGTATGGGCCAACGGTGCTGATCACCACGCGAGTACGGCTGACCATGTCGGCCATTGCCGCCTCATCCGACGCGTCGGCCACGATGCGTTCGACGTTCGCCCCGGAGCTCGCGGCAACGGCATCGAGCTTGCTGGCGCTGCGGCCAGCGATAGCCCACGTCAGGGGGCCATCCGTGCCGTGTCGAGCAACGAGGTGGCGGCAGAGGATCTCACCGACGAAGCTGGTGGCTCCGAAAACGATGAGGTCGAGCGAACGATCGGCGCGAGCGGTCATGCATCGAGGGTATGCCGACGAGCCGGCTCGATCACTCCTTGGAGCATGATGCCGCGGCGGCGACGGCCATCGCTGCGACGATAGAAGTCACCGTACGGATCAGGTTGAGTCGGTTCCAATCGGACTCGAACGCGGCTCGGGCGTCGGCCGCTGTTGCTGGATCGACGTTGGTGATGAGCGCGAGTTCCTCATTGAGCGGGACGTTGCCAACGAACGTGATCAGCACCGTGGCGATTGCGGCGACAAGGGCGAGTGTGAGCAGCCCCCGAATCGATCTGGATGCCTGCCGGTGCAGGACGAGGGCAAGAATCAAGGCGGGAACGGTGCCGAAGAAGACAACGGCAAACGGCGCACTGCGAATGGTCGCGTTGACCGCCTGGAACGTGCGCACGTAGGTCTCGTCATCAACGATCGCCAGGCCTCGAATGACCGAGATCTGGTACGTGAAGAAGAAGCCAGCCGACATACCGGCAAGCGTCGTGGCAAGGATCCGAACGCCACGAACCGCAGGCGTGGCCAGCACGCTCGCGGCCGCAGCTTCTGCGGCCGAAGCGGCCAGGCCAGAGGCGGATGGTGGCGGGGTCAAGGTGGTGGTCATGGCTGAACTCCTTTAATCGTACGAGTGAGTACGAATACACAATCGTACGAGCTGGTACGTTTGTCAACCCATGGCCGAAGATGCGACCAGACGACGAGGCCGGCCCCGTGCCGGCGAGCGGGCAGAACGAGAAGCGCGCGTGCTCGACGCGGCAACGGAGGAGCTCCTGGCCAGCGGCTACGAAGGCCTCACAATGTTGGCGATTGCCAAACGGGCAGGGGCCTCGAAGGAGACGCTCTACTCCTGGTTCGGAAGCAAGGAGGGAGTCGTCGAGCGTCTGATCCAGCGAAACGCCGATGCCTCGGCCGCTCGAATCCAGGCTGCATTCGAAACCGACGAGGATCCTCGGCAAACACTCACCGGCTACGCCACCGGCCTCCTGGCATTGCTCGGCAGCCCCGAGTCGGTGGCGTTGAATCGAGCAGCGATGACGACTCCGGCCTTGGCCGAGATACTGCTGACGTCAGGGCGCCATCGAGTCGGCCCGATCGTGGAGGCGTATCTCGAACGCCTCCATCAGCAGGGGCTCATCCAGATCGACAGTTCGGGCGAAGCCTTCGAACTGCTCTACGGCCTCGTCATGCAAGACACCCAGATTCGTGTGCTCCTCGGCGAACGCCCACCGTCAAAGACGACCATCGCCAAGCGGGCCGCCACGGCCGTTGATCGCTTCCTCCAACTCACGGCTGTCAGCCCTTGACGTCGGGCGGGTCGGTCACCGTTGCCCGCAGAATCGCAACAGGCGACGAGAGCAGCTCGCCCGCCAAGTGCTCGATCTGGCTGACGCCCTCGGCCTCCGCGCCGCCAATGGCGTCAGCCACCTCGAGGCCTTCAACCACACTGCCGAACGCAGGGAACCCCAAATCATCGGGCTCTGTTCGGCCGCCGCGATCCAGGTCCGGATAGTCGTCGAGACAAACGAACAACTCGGGCAGCACGTTCCCGCTGGAGAACAGATCCCGAGCCAGTGACACCGTGCCACGCTCGTGTCGGTACCCGCTGGCGTCAGTGGACTCCACCGTCTCGAGCGCGTCGAACGAAGGGATCGGATCGCCAGATCCTGTGAACACAGGAGTCAGCAGACCGCCCTGAATCAGCGAGCGTCGAGCATCGTTGCCAAGCTTCGTCGTGCGGTAGAACGCTGCGCCGTCATACGCGCCGGATTCGATCAGCTGGCGAACGTACGCGACCGTCAGCGGCGTCCGCCTTGCATCGACCCGCACGTGCACCGCGCCCAACTCGGTCTCGAAGACGAAGATCGAGACCTCATTCATGTGGACGTCTCCCGGTGCTGCTCTGCCGCATTGCCGAAACCTAGTGCTTCTCAGCCTCACGAAGAGGACCTGTCGTTCCGTCAGAACTGGAAGTAGATGAACGGGCTCGAACCGAGCGGGCGGAGGGCCAGCACCACCGCGGCGCTCACTCCAAGGGCGGCCGCGTACTGCGGCTCGGGCA
>CALKTH010000149.1 GCA_937997485.1 uncultured Acidimicrobiales bacterium
ATGGCGAGGGCGAGGGCGAGGGCGAGGGCGAGGGCGAGGGGCCCGACGTCGGTCCCGAGGAGCCTGGCGACATTGACGAGCCGGTGCCGGGCAACCCGGACTTCACCGGCTGATCAGCCGCACCAGCTTCACAAGAAGACAAAGAGCCAGACAACCAGCGTGAGCGCCGCCCGTGTGGGCGGCGCTCGTCGCGTTCGGAACGTGGCGAGAACTTTCCTTCCAAAAGCCGTAAGGGAAGGGTCCATCGCTGGTCAGGACAGATGAAGCGCCGGAAACTCCAGCGCACATCCCCGGAGGGATCGACATGAGCCACCACACACCCACCAAGCCTTTCCGCCCTCGCCTCGCCGCCGCCGCCGTCCTCGCCCTTCTTGCCGGTGCGTGCTCGGCGGAGCGTCCTGAATTGGGCTCAGGCACCTCCACCGCCGATGCTCTCGCTGCGACGCAAGGCGGCGAACCCGACACGACCGACGGGATCATCGAGCCAGGCGAAGTCGCACCTCAGCCCATGCGAGCGATCAGCGTTGTTGAGTCGCTCCCGGTGTTCTGGGGTCCTGGTAACGACATCGTGCTCGAGTCGTTCTCGAGTCACACCGACTTCGGCTCGGCCCGGGTGTTCCTTGTCGAGGAGATCTCCGATGATTGGGTGCGGATCCAGTTGCCCGTTCGCCCGAACGGATCGAGTGGTTGGGTGCGCATGGTGGACGTCAAGCTCGAGTTGATCGACACCGTCGTGACCGTTGATCTTGCGGCGCGCACGCTCAGTACGTGGGTCGATGGCGAGATGACGAGCATCACGTCCGTCGCTGTTGGCTCGGAAGCGAATCCCACGCCCACCGGCACCTTCTTCATCACCGACAAGATCGACACCACGGATGACGGCGGTGTCTACGGCCCATTCGCTCTCGGACTCTCGGCTCACAGCGAGACACTGACGGAGTTCGCTGGTGGCGACGGGCAGATCGGCATTCATGGAACGAACGATCCCGGGTCGATCGGACAGGCCGTCTCCCACGGTTGCGTCCGACTACCCAATGAGGTCATCGAGCATCTGGCAACGGAGCTCCCGCTGGGGACTCCGGTTGTCATCGCATGATCAATGGCATGCTCTCTGTCATGGAAAGGTCGGATGTCGACCTGGTCCTCGCCGCCCGCACGAATGATGCTCAAGCATTCGGCGACCTTTTCGGGCGGTGGTACGACCGGGTGTTCGATGTGGCTCGGAACATCGTCCGAGACAACGAGATCGCAGCTGAAGTCGCCCAGGACGTGTTCCTGGCGATGTGGCAGCGACTCGATCAGCTCGACGACCCATCGAAGTTCGGTGGTTGGGCGCTTCGCATCAGCCGCAACCGGGCCCTCAATCGGCTCGAGAAGGAAAGGCGTTCGCTTTCTTTCGAGTCCGAGACGATGACCGGGCTCCACGAGCAGGCGCACGGCGGAGCCGGAGATCGAGACGATCTCGTTGGCTCCAACCGTTTGCTCGAGACTGACGCCATCAGCGAAGTGCGGGACCGGCAGGACTTGCTGTGGGCGGCAACCGCTGCCCTTGGCGCACGGGATGCGAGCCTCGTCGATCTCGTCCTGCGCCATCAACTGACGCCGGCGGAGATCGCCGATGAGTTGGAGATCAGCGCGAACAATGCGCACCAGCTGCTGTTTCGGCTGAGGAACAAGCTGGGCGATGCCGTCGCCAATCACTTGGTGTGGCGGTCCGGTCAGCCTCGGTGCGCTGATCTCGCCAAGCTCCTTGCGTCCTCCGCAGGATTCGATGCTGCGGTGAACAAAGCCGTGCAAAAGCACTCGGCGAGCTGCGCAACATGCCGCGATGAGCGAGCCAAGGTCGTAGACCCCCAGAAGCTGTTCGCTGCGGTGCCGGTGGCTGTTGCTCCTGCGATGTTCAAGGCACATGCGGCGGCTGCGCTTGCGGGACAAGGCGTGCCGATCGATCCGTCAGCGTTCGGCGGCGGTGAGCCGTCGGCGGGGCCCGCCGCCTCATCGGGTGGCTCCACGTCGACACCTCCGGGCAGCGGTGCTTCGATGACGCGCTCCCGGCGGCACAAGCCACAGCGAGCTTCGCGTCGCCGCCGTGCGGCCCGCCGATTTGCGTACCTCGGAGCCGGAGCGGTCGTGCTCGGCGGCGTGCTCCTTGCCCTGAGCCGTCCAGTTGCCGACAGCACTCAGGTGGAGGTCGCCGCCCCTCCGGCATCGACGACGCAGCTCGAACCGGAAACCACCGTCGCCCAACCGACCACGACCACAACGTCCACTGCGCCGACCACCACTGAAGCCCCGGGGGTGACGGCAACGGATCCCGAGACCACGCCGTCGACTGAGCCCGAACGACCAACGGTCACGATCGACGACCTGGTCAACCCCTCGTTGGGAACGGCCGCACCTCCAGACTTCTCCCTTGTCGTCCCCGTTGCCGCGCCGCAGATCCTTCGGTTCTTTGCCGAACGCGAGACCCGACCCGCGGTGACGTGTCCTGAATTCGAGATCGTGTGGCGAGTCATCTGGGCGACGGAGAACGCAGAGACTGTCCAGTTGCTCATTGATGGCGAAACAACCATGCACGGTCCGACGGGTTCGACGAGCGCCTGCTTCGCCCGAACCGATACTGCAGAGCTCACGGCGACCGGGCCGGGCGGTTCCGTTTCCGAAACGATCACGCCGTGATCCGGATCACAGACGCCGCCGCTCCGCCACCCCATACTCACCTGAAGTCAAACGAAGGAACCCTCATGTCCGCTTCACGAATGTTCGCCCCGCTTCTTGCGCTCATCTTGTTTGCCGCCGCATGCGGCGGCGACGAGCCGAGCCTCGGCGACCCTGAGCCAAGCGGGGTCCCGACAACGATTTCCGTTGGCGATGGTGACGGCACCGACAGCTCGGAAACAACGGCCCCGCCGGAGACAACCGAGACCACCGCGGCTCCGACAACGGAACCTCCCGCTGAGACCACCACATCCACTGAGGCGGCCTCGGAGCCGGACGATGGTGATCTGCCCGGAACCCCCTTTGACTTCGGCCCGGCCGCGGGCCAGCCGCTGATCGTGGTTGGCGTTCGATACGACGACTCGCTGAACTTCCGGGCGCGGCCTGGGGTTGGCGAGTCGATCGTGACAGACATCGCCCCCCTGGTCGACGCCACGATCACAGCGGCAGGCGAAGCCCGCCAGGTGAACGACAGCATCTGGTGGAAGGTGATCGTCAACGGCTCCGAAGCGTGGGCCAACCAGAAGTTCCTCGGAATGCCTGGCGCCACGCGCAGCATCTTCGACGAGGTCGCTGCCGAACTCGGTGTTCTCAAGGCGGACTCGCTGGAGGACATGGTCGACATGGTGCTGGAGGCACGGAACTACGACGAAGATCCGCCGTTGCGGATTGAGTTCTCCGGCGAACCGCTGGCGTTCGAGGGCGTCGGTGCCTTCGCCGTGGTGGATGTTCTCGGCTTCGGCGACGACGCGCTTCGCGGCGAGCGGCTCCGGATCGAAGTCGACATCGTGCAGGACGCTCCCGATGAGCCAATCCAATTCGTCGTCCTGACCGAGGTCGAGTCGCAGGCCATCTGCTCTCGTGGCGTGACCGAGGGCCTCTGCCTGTAAAGGTCTGATCTGGTGAAATCGAGGCGGCTTGCGCGAACAGGCACGCTAAGATCACCAGCTCAATCGGGGCCTTAGCTCAGTTGGTAGAGCGCTTGCTTTGCAAGCAAGATGTCGGGAGTTCGATTCTCCCAGGCTCCACGTT
>CALKTH010000150.1 GCA_937997485.1 uncultured Acidimicrobiales bacterium
TCGAGACGCTTGATCTTCCAGCTCACGGCGCTCTGGGTGACCCCGAGGCGTTCCGCGGCCTCGGTGAAACCGCCAGTCTCCACGACCAAGCGGAGGGCACGCAGGGACTCGACATCGAGCTTCATGCGCGGCAGTATGACAAACTCATCTGCTGATATCCAGCGATGATGACACTTCTTGATACAGCCGGATCGCTCCAAGGATGCGGCTGAGAGGAACCGACATGACCATCTCCGGCGTGTGTGTCGCCATGTGCACACCCTTCGACCCGACGGGCGAGCAGCTCGATGAGGGTCGCCTCCGCTCCTTCATTGACGAACTGATCGACGCCGGCGTGCACTCGATCCTGCTCGGGGCCGGCACCGGCGAGTACGCCTACATGCGGCCGGACGAGATCCGCCGCATCATCGAGATCTCCGGCAAGCACATCGATGGACGGGTCCCGATCTGCACGCAGTCCACAATGATGTCCACTTCAGACACGATCGAGGCCACCAAGTTCGCCGTCGACCACGGGGCCGAGGCCGTGATGGTTCTCCCGCCCTGGTTGGAGAGTCCGTTCGAGCGAGGCGTGCTCTATCACTACGAGGAAGTGGCCCGTCGCACCTCGGCCGACCTCATGCTCTACAACAACCCCGGCGCCAGCGGCGTGGAGATCACACCGGGCATGTTCCGGCGCCTCGCCCAGATCGACAACGTGAAGTACATGAAGGACTCGGAGGGCGATCTGGCCAAGCACCAGAAGTTCATTGCCATCGGTCAGGCCAACGACACCCACCTGCTGTGTGGCGCCGACCCCATTGCTCCGTACGCCATCATGGCCGGCGCTGCCGGCTGGATCTGGGGCTCGGCGAACGTCATGCCACACGAGTGTGTGGCGCTCTTCGACCACCTCACGGAAGGTCGCCACGCGGAGGCGCTCGAGCTGTGGGCCAAGATGCTGCCCTTCAACTCGTTTCAGTGGGACAACGACTTCGGCGTTGAGTATCTGGTCGGGGCGAAGACGGCGGCCAAGATGGTCGGCCGCGACCTCGGCCCGAACCGTCGACCCCAACTCCCTCCTACCGGCGATGGGCTCACGGCCCTCCAATCTGCGCTCTCCACGCTGCCGATCAACAAGGTGGACCGTCAGCGCCTCGTCTACCGAGCCTGGGACGCCGACAAGGACTGGCTGCGAGCCATGACCGACAAGACCCTCTCCCCCACCAACGCCAATCAGCACGACAACGCGGAGGACGCACGATGACGCTCCCCACCACACCCATTCCTTCGATGAGCGACGCCACCGCCCTCGCTGCAAGCATGCGTCTCCCCACCCAGGCCTATATCGGTGGGCGTTTTGTTGATGCTGCAAGCGGGAAGACCTTCGCCACTCACGCCCCTGGCACGGGTGCGGAGCTGGCCCAGATCGCCGACTGCGGAGCCGAAGACGTGGACCGCGCCGTGGCCGCTGCACGCTCCGCAGTTGAAGGACCGTGGGGCCACATGAGCCCCGCCGATCGGCGCCGACTTCTCATTCGCTTCGCCAACATGATCGAGGCGAACGCCACCGAGCTGGCCGTGATCGAGTCGCTCGAAGGTGGCAAGCCCATCACCGACACCGTCACCATCGATCTCGCTGAAACGGTGGAGACGATCCGTTGGCACGCCGAGGCGGCAGACAAGATCAACGACGCCATCACTCCCTCCGGGCCGGGCGTGGTCTCGATGGTCGAGCGCACACCGGTAGGCGTTGTTGCCGCTGTCCTGCCGTGGAACTTCCCGTTGCTCATGGCGGCGTGGAAGCTCGGACCCATCCTCGCCACCGGCAACACCGCCGTTCTCAAGCCGGCCGAGCAAACGTCGATGAGCACCATCCGCCTGGCCGAGTTGGCCACCGAGGCCGGCCTTCCTGATGGCGTGATCAATGTGGTGACCGGCTTCGGCGAGACCGTTGGCGAGCCGCTGGGCCGCCACATGGATGTGGACGCCGTTGCCTTCACCGGGTCGACCGAGACCGGTCGCCGCTTCCTCCACTACTCGGCAGATTCGAACCTGAAGCGAGTCACGCTCGAGTGCGGGGGCAAGAACCCCTTCGTCGTCATGGCTGACGCCGACAACCTCGACCGCATCGCCGGTGAGATGTGCACGTCGATCTTCTGGAACGCCGGGCAGAACTGCTCGTCCAACTCCCGGCTCATCGTGCACTCCTCGCTGAAGGACCAGCTGCAGGAGCTCATCCTTCAGCAGGCCGGCGACTGGATCGTTGGTGACCCTCTCGATCCGAACACCAAGATCGGCGCCATCATCGAACCAGCGCACCTGGACAAGATCATGTCCAACATCGAGGCGGCGCAAGCTGAGGGTGCGAACGTTGTGATCGGCGGCGGTCGAACGCACGAGGCCAGCGGCGGTTGGTTCGTCCAGCCCACGATCTTCGATCGTGTGAGCGCCGACATGCGGGTGGCGAACGAAGAGATCTTCGGGCCCGTACTCGGCATCCAAACCTTCCACCAGCCCGAGGAGGCGATCGCCCTCGCGAACCGAACCGACTACGGCCTTGCTGCCTCGATCTTCACCACCGACGTTCGCACCGCCCATCTCGCCGCCCGCCAGATCAGAGCCGGCACCGTCACGGTGAACTGCTACGGCGAGGGCGATATCGCCACGCCCTTCGGCGGCTTCGGGCTCAGCGGATTCGCCGGCCGGGACAAGTCGCTGTGGGCCCACGAGCAGTACACAGAACTCAAGACCATCTGGCTCGACCT
>CALKTH010000151.1 GCA_937997485.1 uncultured Acidimicrobiales bacterium
CGACTCAGCCGCACTCCCCGTCGAGGTCGCAGCTGGCAGCGTGGTGTTCTTCAACGGCTATCTGCTGCACCGTTCGAAGCGCAACCGGAGCACGACGAGCCGGGCTGCCCTCGTCAACCACTACATGAATGCGTGGTCACCGCTTCCTTGGATGATGCGCAAAGGTGTGGATGTTGGGACCGAGAACGATCGGGTGGTGGTGCAGGTCGCCGGCGCCGACCCCTACGCCTGGGACCCGGTCGTGGAGCCACCCAGTGAGACGTTCGTCCGCCCATCTACGGGCACGTTCGATCACGGCGCCGCCGGCTAGCTCTTCGCTCGGCCGGACAACGCGGCGCCCAAGGCTCCTCACCGCGCAACGATCGCGCCCCCCGAGTCCCCTCGTGGCACCGTTACATGACGCCCCAGCGACAACTAACGGTGCCACCAGCCGCTGATGACCCTCGTGGCACCGCCAAGTGACGCCCCAGCGACAACTAACGGTGCCACCAGCCGCTGATGACCCGGTTCAGCTGACTTGCTCGATCGTCACGATGTAGTGCGCTGTTGCTTTCGGGTTTCCATCGGGGCCACTTCGACGCTCCACGCTCGTGGTTCGGAACTTCGAGCCTGGTGGGCACAGCACCTCTTGCTCGTCGTATTCGGAGAAGGACGTCAAGTCATACGCCTTGGCGATCTTGATCCGGTAGAAGACGCTCACGGTGTCTTGAGGCTTTGGGCTCGAAGTGACCCCGTCGGCAAAGTCCTCCGCCACGCTCTGATCCCTCGACACGCTCCATGGTTCGGCTCGTTGCTCTTCGGGTCTCACGGCGCTCAGGTTTCCCGCACCGTTGTCCTGGTACATGCTGTCGAAACGCGCTTGCGACATCCGTGAGCCGCGGTAGCCCGTGATACCCGTCACGATCGGCATGCTTTCGAACGCAGACATCATGAGCCCGGCGTGCAGCCGGCCCTCGTCCGCCGCTTGTGCGGCGCGCTTCCTGAACGACTTCTTTGATTCGAACCAACGCCGCTTGAGCGAACTCTCCACTCTGCCTTGGTTGTTCTGCACAGCGGGGTTGATCTGCTGATAGCTCGGGCCGGTGTAGGTGCTGAGCGCTGCCGTCTCGGCGTCGTGGAGACCGAGTGCGTCGCCCGCGCGCTGGGCGCCGCGCAGCGGGTCTCGGTAGTCGTTCTCTCCCTGAAGGTGCTGAAGGCCACCCTTTCGCCCAGCGTTGACGCCGGCGTCAAGCACTGCGTCCTTGGCGTCTTCGCGCGAGTCGAGCACCTTGCCCCAAGCGATGACATCTTCAGCCAGTGATGCGACCCGGCCCCGATCCGCACCCGCCACGGCGGCCTCACGAAGCAGGTCAATCGCTCCACCGAGCTCGTACTCACTCGGCCGTCTCGAGCCCTGCACGAGTTGTTGGACCTGATCAAGGGACGCATTCGGGTCGCTGTCGTGGTCGTATGCGACGGTGGCAGTCGAGGACATGTCGTCCGCCACACTCGACGCAGCGCCATTCGACGGCTCCGCTTCCTCGGCTCCGGGGACCATCAGGTGTGTGTTCTGCTGGAGCGGGACGGCGTTCGTAGCAGCAGCATTCGGCGCCACGGATTGCGCCTCGAGCTGTCCCTCTTCTTCGTCGTCCGAGAGCCAGGGGTTGTAGCCATTCTCGTCGTACACCCGAGCGACGGTCGGCGACTGTTGTTGGGTGTGGGCAACTTCGTGAGCGATCAGGTGACGGCCCGCATCCGATGCTGGGTCGTAAGCGCCAGCTTTGAAGAAGACGTCGTTGCCCGTCGTGAAGGCCTTTGCACTGATCGACCGGCTCAGTTCGTCTGCCTGGCTGTCGGTATGAATCTTCACCGCAGACAGATCAGCGCCCATCACGTCTTCCATCTCGCCTCGGATGCCCTCGTCGAGCGGTCGACCGCCCCCCGTTGCACCGGCGATGGCGGACGATGTTTCGAGACTGAGCGGGCCGGCATCGCCTGGCGCGCTCACGCCATGTGAGCCTCCGCTGTTGCCCGTGACTTCGTCGGCAACCCGATCGGCTTCAGCCTCGAGGGGCGAGTCGACTGCGCCGAGCTCAAGCTTTGCCTGGACGGCACGATTGCCGACCGCACCTTGCAGATAGAACATCCCTGGATCAGAGATCGGCCCAGACGAGGGCGCCGCTCTGTCACTGCGGCTCGCCCGTTGCGGCACCGCCTCCTCGGACTTCGTCTGTTTGGGCGCTCGCATAGCCATGTCGGCATGGTCGACCGGACCTTCGGCGGTGTCAACGAGCGGCGCTCCCTGCCCGTCGAACACGCACGATCGGGCACATCTGTTTGCCCGAAAGGGCAGCGGCGGGCCCCTCCTCGCTCTTCGAAGAGGCTCGCCGGCCTGCAGGGTACGGACGAACGATCCATAGAATCCTGGCGGTGAGGCTGGAAAGAGGTGGGCGACGATGAAGACGTTGTTGTCAGTATGGAGCTGGTTCGTTCTCGGGGTGTCCTGCCTGGTGTTCCTGCCGTTGGTGGCGATCACCCGGCTCGTCACGTTCCCCTTCGATCGAGGGGCGTACGCCGCCGGCTATGTCTTCCGCAAGGTCGTGATGCCGAACAGCTATCTCAACCCACTGTGGTCGTTCTCCACTTCGGGTTCATTGCCTGACGACATGCGCCGGCCGTACGTCGTCGTGGCCAACCACGAAAGCTTCGTCGACATGGTGGCGATCTCCCACCTACCAACCGAGATGAAGTGGATGTCCAAGATCGGGATCATGAAGATCCCCGTGCTTGGCTGGATGATGCGCCTAGTGCGAGATATTCCGCTGCACCGGGGCGAGGCTTCCTCGGGGGCGAAGGCGCTGGATCTGTGCCACGAACGTTTGAGCCAGGGCACCTCCGTGATGATCTTCCCAGAGGGAAGCCGCTCCAGAACCGGTGAACTCGGTGACTTCCGCGCAGGCGCCTTCAAGATCGCCATCGAGGGTCAACATCCAATCCTTCCGCTCGCTGTCTACGGCACCCGCGATTGTCTCCGGCCCGACGACTGGCGTCAGCACCGAGCGAACGCCGAAGTACGAGTGCTCGAGCCCATCCCGACCGAGGGGCTCACTGTCGATGACCTTCCGGCTCTCCGAGATGAGGTTCGCTCTCGGATCGCGTCAGCCCGGGAGCAGCTGCGCTCAGAGCACGCCGCCTGATTCGCTCTCGTCCGCCCCATCGCCGACGGCACTCGTCGACCACAGGCGATCAGGCAGTGGCGAGCCAGGATGAGGTTGTCGTCACCGTCTCAACCGGCAGGAGCTGATCGTCCTCAGCGGCCTCGAGCGCGAGCAGAACATGGCGACCTCGCAGCTGACCGCTCACATCGAGAGCTCGCAGCTCGGCGGGTTCCAGCCATTCCACATCCGGATGGTGCTCGGATGTCTGCACCGCACCACCCACACCGTGCGCAGCGAACACGAAGTTGACGCCATACGAAAGCTCCGAACTGGCAGGCGTGTGGAACACGCCCAGAAGCCCGTCGACGGCGACGTCCAATCCTGTCTCCTCTCGAGTCTCACGAACGGCAGCCTCGACGATGGTCTCCCCGAACTCGAGCTTGCCGGCCGGAAGCGCCATCCGTCCTCGCGCTCGTGCCTTGGACTCGCGCACCATCAGCACTCGCCCCTGTTCGTCCCGAACAAGACATCCACAGCCGATGAACATCATCGGATCGAGCAGCCCGGCTTGGGCAAGGGCAGCGCGGAGGCCAGGGACACCCGTGAAGTGGTGAGCCGTGACCCCAAGCGATTGGGCAGCGACGACATGGCCGGCTGAGTCGTCGGCGAAGAAGGTCCTGTTGGCAGCGGCGCCCATCGCTTCGAGCACGAAATCGAACGCGCGTCGGTCGGGCTTGGCGAAGCCGATGTCCGCTGTGTTGAACACGGCATCGAATCGATCGGTGATCCCGAAGCGTTCGAGCTCAGCCGGGATGGTGTCCGTACCGTTCGTGAGCACGACGACGCGGAGGCCCGAAGCTCGGAGCTCGTCGACGACCTCGAGAATGTCATCGTCAATCGTTCCTGCTTCAGCCAGCCACTCGGCTGCAGCTTCCGGCGCGCCAACGGCCTCACCGATGCGATGGGTCCATTCCGCTCGGCTGAGCTTCCCTGTGACGAGCTCAGTGATGAGCGGCTCGGCGAATGCGTGTGAGCGCAAGACACCTGCCGCAAGCCCATGGCGCTCTTCAATTGTGTCCCGGTGCGCGGCATCGAAATGGCGGATGACGCCGTCGAGATCGAGAATCACGAGCTCAATGGCGTCCTGCCGTGTCATTCGGCCGCCCGGTCGATTCCGGTGAACAACACGCCGACACGTTCCCGCTCTGAGGGAGGCGCTTCCAGCAAGCCACCGAAGCCGGCTGCCCCTGTGGCACAGACCGGCACGTCGGTGAACTCGTGAGCCATGTCATAGGCCCGGACGATCGCCCACTCCGAAGCAACGATCGGCTCACCACCACTCTCGCGAGTGCGTTGAAGCAACGGCAGCCAGTCGTACGTGATGTCGTCGAGGATGCCCGTCGCAAAGCTGTCGGGGCTCTCCCACGGAAACATGTAGTCGGTTGGGTTGGCTGCGGCGGTTTCGAAGTCGAAGTCCGGCGCGAGCAAGTCCCAGGCTCGGCGGAGTGGAGCGCACCCTTCCGCTTGGACAGGGTGCAGGCGGGCATCCGGCATCGCTCGAGAGACGGCGGTAGCCAACGCTCCCCCACCGACCTGGATGTACAGCGCATCCAAGTGACCCGCCTGATCGAGAAGCTCCCATCCCAGCGTGCGACCACCGTCGAAAGTCGCCGGCGTATCCGAGCCCTGGACGCTGAAGGCGCTGGACCCGGCGGCGACCGATTCAGAGAATCGGAGATAGCAGGGATCGCCGGACTCGCCCTCGCGCCGTTCGCACCGAGTGATCGAAGCACCGAGCTCATCGAGCCGCGAGACCACCACCTCGTCGGCCCACACGGGCACGAAAACGTCGAGCGGACGATCAAGAGCCCGAGCGATCACACCGGCGCCCATCGCCGCATTGCCACAGCTCGCGATGGACAGTCGCTCCGCCGGCTGCGCCCCGAGGTCCTCATCCACCAGCATCTGAATCGCCACACCCATGAGATGGCGAGCCTTGTGCGAGCCCCCAACGTTGTGGGGCTCGGCTTTGATCACGAGGTCGACATCGAGCCCTGCCTCCGCGGCCAACACGGACCCATCGACGATCGGCGTCTCCACAAACCCGTGGCCCTCGACCCGAGCGACGGCCGCATCCAAGCCGCTTACGATTTCGACGAAGCGCTCGTCGGTCATCTCGCCCCGTCGCACGGCCTCGTACGAGTCGAGGCGGTCCCGGTAGCGAAGGAAGGGGTTCAGCGAGTCGCTCACAAGGCGACGCTACCGCGTCGGTGGAGACAAGAACGCCGAGCCGTCCGGCCTCGGCCTCGATGTTGAGTTTGAGAACGTTTCGCCGGCCGGGAACCAACGACGGGCCATGACCGTCAAAGCGGATATGAACAAGTTGCTTTCCCTCCTTCTCCTGACTCTCGTGGTGCTGGCTTCTGCGTGCGGAGGCGGCGATGACGACAGCGCCAGTTCCGATACGGACAGTGTCGAGAGCACGAACCTGGACACCACGAACCCTCCGACCACGGTTGCACCGGTGGCCTCGGAGACCATCGAGCCGGGTGACATCGTCTTCGTGTGGACCGAGACCGGCGGGTGTGCAATGGCGGGCCCCAACTGCGCTCGCTACGAGATCACCGCCGACGGCTCAGTCACCACGTACCGCGAGGGTGGCGAAGCGGCGCCGGCCGCGACCGGGAACATCGACGCAGCAACGGTGCAGGCGTGGATCGACACGGCGAGCGCCACGGACGTCGAGGCCATGGTCGGGCGCCTTGGACCGGGAGAGATGACGGCTGCGTTCGACGGTGTCGACTACACGCTCGCCTCGCCGGTCGACGATCTCGACCTCTCGAGTGTCGACGTCGAGTTCGATCAGAACGAGCCGCTCTTCGCCGCTGCCGTCACGCTGGCCCGTGCTGCAGCAGAGGCTGCGCCCCTCGAGATCGAGTTCCGATAGCCGTGAGCCCGAGGGTCCTGACGCTCTCGGGACCACGTGTCTGATTTCCGCCAGTCGTCGACCCTGATCTCCCCCACACTCGACGTCATGCAGAGCACAACAACCTTCCGCATTCACCCGCTGACTGCCGACCAGGCGTCCCATCACCGCCTGGCCGGAGGCGAGATCTACATCGCCGACAGCAAGCCCGGTTACCCATGTCGTCGGTGCCTACGAGATGCCGAGATTGGCGAGGAGTTGATCCTCGTGTCGCACGATCCGTTCGAGCGTGACTCGCCGTATCGCTCCGCAAGCCCGATCTTCCTTCACCGGGAGGAGTGCGGGAACGTTGTGACCGAGACCAACGTTTCGGGCACGCACGCTCTGCCCGAACAGCTCACCTGCCGGCAGCTCTCGGTCCGGGCCTTCGATGCGAACGCGATGATGGTCGATGCCGCGGTCATCGACGGATCCGTCCTGGCAACCACCATCGAGAGGCTCTTCGGCAACGACGATGCGCGGCAGCTCCACATCCACAACGCTGGCCGAGGGTGCTGGGCCACCACGATCTCGCGCTGCCCATAGGGGTTGCGTTCGCTCCGACGAACTACTGGATGCAGAACTCGTTGCCTTCGGGGTCGAGCATCGTGATCCAGTGACCCTCGGGCTCATCGAATTCACCGACGATCGTTGCGCCAAGCCCTTCGAGTTCTCGCGCTCGCTCATGCATGACGTCTCGCCCCACAACGACATCGAGGTGAAAACGATTCTTCGCTGACTTCGCTTCCGGCACCTTCAGAAAGAAGACGCGTGGTCCGTCGGCGTCGGGCGGGACAATGGCGAAGGCGCGATTGGGATCGGCAAGATCGATGCCGGCCTCGGCAAGAAACGTCTCCCAGTCGTCGTAGCCGTCTGGTGGAGGTTGCTCGATGTAACCGAGCACTTCACACCAGAAGGCGCCGAGAGCTCGTGGATCAGCAGCGTCAACGGTGATCTGGAAACGGTTGGCCATCTCCAAATCTTGTCACTCAGCTGTGGCTGGCACCGGTGGCGTCGTTGAACTCTTCGATCATGCCATCCCACTTGTCGACCAACGGACGGAGGCCGTTCCAGAAGTCCTGGCTGCGTCGACTCTCGAAGTCTTCGAACTCCACGCCCTGCTGCTCCACCCAGGTGAAGTAGCCGAGGTTGAAGACACGGTTCTTCTCGATCTCGCCCATCTCCATGGCGTGTGTGGTGTCGACGTCGGCGAGGTGCTCCTCGAACACCGCCGCAGCCTCAGCCTCATCGAACCCGCCAGCGAAGTGCGTGGACATGATCCGCTCGCGGTCAGAGTTGTAGAGGTCGGACCCGTCGGTCGCGACCGACATGACGACGTCGTCGGAGCCGAGGCCCCACACCTTGGCCGCGTTGATGGCGGCCAGCGTGTTGCAGATGGAGGAGTATCCGAAGTCGACCAGCATGTCGACGAGCTCGGGCGCCAGGCCCCGCTCGACGAGATGACGCTTGCCGGCGGGCGTGTTGAAGAGGATGTCGATCTTGTTCGTGGCGTCATCGCTGATCGCAACGGCGAGATCGGTGTTCGTGACGTTGTGGATCAGCGGGATGTGCTTGTCGCCGATGCCCTGGATGTTGTGGTCGCCGAAGCCGTTGTAGAGCATCGTCGGGCACTCCAGCGCCTCGACGGCAACGATCTTGGAACCGTGCTGATCCTTCAAGTAATCGCCGGCGCCGAGCGTGCCGGCCGAGCCCGATGCGGAGACGTACGCAGCCAGACGGCCCGGCTGACTGGCGGTGACGTGGTTGAAGACCCTCTCGAGTGACGGGCCGGTCACGGCGTAGTGACCCATGTGGTTCGAGAACTCAGAGAACTGGTTGAGGATCACGTTGGTGGGATCGGACTCGAGCGCATTGCAGGCGTCGTAGATCTCCTTCACGTTGCTCTCGGTGCCGAAGGTCTTGATGACGTCTTCGTCGGGATTGATCGTCCAACGCTCGAGCCATTCGAAGCGCTCACGGCTCATGCCCTCAGGCAGGATGGCCACACCACGGCAACCCATGATCTTGGAGATGGCAATGCCGCCGCGGGCGTAGTTGCCGGTGCTCGGCCAGATCGCCCGATTCTCGGTGGGGTCGAAGCGGCCGGTGACGAGGCGGGCCGCGAGACACGAGTAGGCGGCGAGGACCTTGTGGGCTCGGATCATGGGGAACCGGTTGCCAAAGGCGAGGACAATGCGGGCATCGACTCCGGTCAGCTCCGATGGAAGCTCGATGTGCGTGGGGACATCGACGAAGCCGGGGAAGTTTTCGCCGGGGGCGTCCATGTGCTCGTTGAACCAGTGCACGCGGAACAGGTTGCGAGCGTCGGCTGCGTCCTTCTCGACCGAACCGAGCTGCTCCCGAATGGTCTCGGGAATCGTCGAGGGATCCCGTAGCTGGGCGAAGGTCGGCAGCACCAGATTCTGCTCGCGGAAGCGCGTGACCGCATTGTCGTATGCCCGCTGACCGTCGGGGGCGAAGTCGCCGAAGATGGCGAGACCAGAGTCGTGCGAGGGGGCATCAGCGATCGTCATGGCCGACACTCTACAAATTGTTGAGGCCGGGCAATGACTCCACCGCAATCACTGACCGCGATCGCCACCTCCCGTCGCCGGCTCGGGAGACGAGAGCCTCTTCAGCCGATCGCGGACCACACCTACACTCCGGGCATGTTGAGGCTGCAGCAGCGATGAGCGCCCCCGTCGAGACGACCAACGATGTGATCGCCGCCCTGCGCGAATCGAAGGGAACATTCGCCGCACGTCTGGATCCGGAACACGTCCATCAGACCGGGCCGCTGGTTCTTGAAAACGAGCTTCGAGTACCTGACCCGCCCGAAGGCCTTGTCAGCCGGCTCAACGTGGCAGGCGAGCCGGTCATCGAGATGTTCGTTGCCGACAAGAATGGCAGCGTCTCAGCGATGGGAGGCGACGAGGAACTCAACGCATTTTGGGAACCGACCGTCGTCGCACTCACGAGTGTCGTTCGAAGGGCCCTCGAAGAGCGAGGCGTCACGCTCACTGGCGACATCTACATCACTACGTCTCTCACCGTCCCGGGCTCCGTCATCGGCGATGCGCATTTGGACGACGATCAGTTCCAGCCACACGACGGCGTCGGCGTGGCTGCGATCGTGTCGAATGACTCAGGCCCGCGCTTCGCGTCCTGCCCCGTGTCATGCGCTCCGATGCGGCCAGGTCTTCCCGTGCAGGTCCGTGACTCAGAGATTGAAGGCTTCGCCGAAGCCGCCACGATCAACACCGGGCCACATCAGCCGGTGATCTTCCCTCAGTTCGGACAACTCCACGCCGGGCCGGCCGCTGGAGCAACCACAGCAGTCCGCAACCTCTTCGTCCTCCGAGCTGCAACCCAACCGGCGTCCTAAACGCGTCCATCCTCCTCGGACCAATCCTCGGGCGCGGCGTCCCGATCGTCGGGGGCAGCGTCTCAATCAACCCGAGATTGCGATCTGCCACCTCAGAGTCCGGTCCTGGCCGGACTCTGAGGTGGCAGTTCGCAACGTGGCAGTTGCGCAACGGGTGGACGTTCGAGCGCTAGTTGCGGCGACCAGCGGCGGGCCAGCAGACCTGTCCGCGAACGGAAAAGCAGGGCTGGCCATCCGTCGTCGTGAGCCGCCAGAAGAGCTGTTCCGTGGAGCGGAAGGCAAGAAGCGGCTCGGGGGCCACGTCGCTCGTGGTCTGGAAGTAGCGCCAGCGAGAGGGTGAGCTGGAGAACGTCGAATCAGCGTCCACGCCGGGCACGGTGCGAGCGATCGCCCGCCAGCGGTGTGCCGTGTTCGCGTCCAGGTCGGGCAAGGCAACCGAAAGCTTGCCGTTCTGAGCCGCTGAGGCAGGCACGACCGCGGCCCACAACACTCGGGTGCTCTCAGCCTCGGTGACTTCGAAGCGATACTCCGCGATCGGCTCGGTATCGAGTGAGGATCCGGGAGAAGACGTTTCGATGGTCGCCGTGACGCCGGTGGGAGCGACCGGACCAACGGGATCAAGGGGCAACGGGGCGCCTGGGCGATCACTCGCCTGTTCGACGTCGAAGGACGCGGGAGCCGTCCAGGCCGATGGGTTCTCGGCATCGCCGTCACGCCACCAACGGGCGCGCCACTCGTACTCGTAGCCAGGCTGGAACGTGTTCGGAGGAGCGGTGAGCACAACCCACGTGCCAAACGCCTGACTGGGCTTGGCGTCAGTCTGCGTGGTCCAGATGGGGACCTCGCCCGTGGGATTCGTCGGAAGGCGGAAGACTTGCACCTGGGTCTTGATGTCTCCGACGTCGCCCGTATCGAACTGAAGGTAGAAGTCGGTCGGTTCCCAGTGGCGCAGCTCCGAGGCCGTACGCCCGTTTCGCGTTTCTTGCGAGACTCCACCAGAACCGCTCTGAGCCAGCGCTGGCGACGCAATCTGGCCGAGCACGGCAACAGCCGAAAGGGCAGCCAGCAGCGTCAACGTCAGAAGTCGCCGCGATGTCGAGATGGCAGAGGAAGGCACATCGCTTGCAACGACCGGCAGCGACCCCTGCTTGATTTGTGTCGCTCAGAATTGGCCGTTCGACTCATGCCGAACGGGACCGCTCACCTATCTCGACGGTCAGCTCCAGGCGGAGGCGCGCTCTCGGTTCTTCTCGTTCACCAGCGGCAGCTCGTTGCGCCACTCGCCATCCAGGGCGTGCATCGCAGCTGCCACAGCCCCGGCTGTCGGCACCAGGCCGATCTCGCCCACACCCTTGATGCCATACGGCGAGTTGGGTTCCGGCGACTCGACGAGGATGACATCAACGTCGGGCATGTCCTTCGGCCGGATGATGTCGAGGCTGCGCAGGGTGGTGTTCAGCGGCACACCATCGGGATCGCAGGGGAAGCCCTCGCTCAGGGCGTATCCCAAGCCCATGTGCACGGCGCCCTCGATCTGGCCTTCGCACAACAGCGGGTTCACGGCCTTGCCCACATCGTGAGCGGCTACCACCTTCTCGATCTCGCCCGTCTCGGGATCCATGATCACGAGCTGCGAGGCGTACCCGAACGTCGAGTGAATGATGGGGTTCTCGAGCCCTTCGTTGAGCGAGTTGGTCCAGTCGACCCGGTACTCACCTTCGTAGTCGACACCGACCTTGCATCCGTCGGCCACCGCCTTCTTGCAGGCGTCGGCCACCGAGCCCGCACCCATCAAGGTGCCTCGGCTTCCGGTGGTCTGGCCAGCGCCGAGTTCGCGAGTGGAGTCGACGATCACTTCGATGCGTTCGGGAGCGATGCCAAGCTCTTCGACCGCGACCTGCAATGCCACCGTGTGAACGCCCTGGCCCATCTCGGTCCAGCAATGGCGCACTTCGACTTTGTCGTCGGGCCGGAAGTGAACGACGGCTTTGGCGATTTCCTTGAATCCGTTGCCGAGTCCGGAGTTCTTCAGACCGAGGCCCAACCCCACCACCTTGCCCGCGGCGACCGCCTCGTCGTATGCGGGTTTCACCGCATCGAGGCAGGCCTGCGCGCCGAGGCAACCGTCGTCCATTGTCTGTCCGGGACCCCACACCACTCCGGGCGAGATCACGTTGCGGTTGCGCATCTCCCAGCCGGAGATGCCGACCTTCTCGGCGAGGCGATCGAGCACGCCTTCCATGGCGAATTGGGCCTGGTTGGCACCAAACCCGCGGAAGGCACCGCAGACCGAATTGTTCGTTCGGGCTGCGATGGCTTCCAGATCAATGTTCGGCACGACGTAGGGGCCGGACGCGTGGCCTGCCGCCCGCTCCAACACCTTCATGCCAACGGAGGCATACGGACCGGAGTCGCCGACCATGCGGACGTGCAGGCCGAGCATCTTCCCATCGGCGTCGCACCCCGCTGCGTACTCCATGCGGATGGGATGACGCTTGGTGTGCACGAGGAAGGACTCTTCGCGGGAGAACGTGGTCTTGACGGGTCGTTGAAGCAGCCACGCGGCGAGGGCCGTCTGCCCTTGGTTCGACATGTCTTCTTTGCCCCCGAAGGCGCCGCCATTGGAGACGAGCTCGGTGACTACGGTTTCGGTCGGGATGTCGAGAATGCGGGCGATGTCGTTGCGGTCGTCCCAGATGCCCTGACCGCCGGAGTAGACCATGAGCCGGTTGAAGTCCGCAGCGTCTCCGCCGGTGGTCGTGTCGTGGGTCAACGGCAACTGCTGGCCCGCAGGCACGGGAAGAGCGAGCGTGGACTCGGGCTCGACGAAGGCGTGATCGATGCGCTGCGTTTGGAAGACCTCGCGCACGACATGGGCGGCGCCGGCCAGCGCTTCGTCGGCGTTGCCTCGTTGGTACGTGCTCGTCGAGAGGATGTTGCCGTCGAGCTCCCACACTGCGTCTTCGCCACCGGCGATCGCCTCGACCGGATTGGTGATCGGCGCGTGGATCTCGTAGGTGACGTCGATGAGCTCAGCCGCAGCGCGGGCGATGGGGCGAGTCTCGGCCACAACCATCGCGATGACGTCGCCCATGTAACTGGTGCGTCCGCCGATCGGGATGAAGATCGGCCAGTCCTTGTGGATCAGCCCTGAGCGGAGCTCACCGGGCACGTCGGCGGCGGTGAAGACACGAACGACACCAGGGATGGCCTCAGCAGCCGAGGTGTCGATCGAGAGAATGTCCGCACGAGCGTGGCTCGTGAGGTGGAACGCCCCATGCAGCAGCTCACCACTGATGGCCGGGTCCGGCACCATGTCGTCGATGAACGGGCGATCGCCGAGGCTCAGCTCAGCCGCTTCGTACTTGATCCCTCGGGTACCCACGCCCTGCGGGTGAATGGCCACGGGAGTCTCGCCCGCGGCGAGAGTCTCCACGGCGTCGAGAATCTTGGTGTAGCCGGTGCACCGGCAGAGGTGGCCGCCGAGCAGACGGGCGGCACGGTCTCGAGTGAGCTCGCTCCCGCTCTTGTCGAGCATGGCCTTGGTTCGAACCACGATGCCAGGTGTGCAGAACCCGCACTGCAGGGCGCCGTGAGCAGCGAACGCTGCCGCCATGCGGTCTCGCTCGGCCGGATCGATGCCTTCGAGTGTGACGACCTCGGCACCCGCCGTCTTCTCCATGGAGGTTTGGCACGAGACACGAGCCTTGCCATCCACGAGCACAGTGCAGCAGCCGCACTGGCCCGTCGGCGAGCAGCCGTCCTTTGGCGAGAAGACACCAGCCTCGTCACGCAACGCGGCAAGCAAGTGTTCGTGCTGGCCGGTGATGGTGACGGGTGTGCCGTTGAGGGTGAAGTCGGTCATGCCGGTGCCTCGGTTGGGGAATCGATGGGTGGCTCGATCACGCCCTTCTGGGTCGTGATGCGCTGGTACACCTCGGGCCGCCGGTAGCGGGCGAAGTCGAAGAGCGTTTCCTTGTACTGCTTGCACCAATCCAGATCGGCTTTCGCGACGATCAGCTCATCACCAGTCGTGACGGCCTGAGCGACGATCTGCCCGGAGGGAGCGATGATGCAGCTCTGAGCGAGCGATTCGACGCCCTCCTCAGTTCCGCCTTTGGCGATACCGACGACCCATGTGCCGTTCTGGTAGGCGCCAGCCTGCATGCACAGATGATTGTGGAATCCCTGGAGCGCGTTCTGACCCGGATCTGGGGCGTAGTGGATCGGCGTGTTGTAGCCGATGAGACTCAGCTCGACGCCCTGCAGCCCCATCTCGCGATAGGTCTCGGGCCATCGTCGATCGTTGCAGGTGGCCATGCCGACGATGCCGCCGAAGGCGCGGTGCACAGCGAAGCCAGCGTCCGACTCTTCGAAGTAGCGCCGCTCGAGGTGCTGGAACGGGCGCCACGGCTCATCGCTCTCGTGACCCGGGATGTGGACTTTGCGGAACTTGCCGACGATCTCACCCTGCTGGTCGACCAACACGGTCGTGTTGAACCGACGAGTTGCACCGCTGTCGTCAGTCAGCAGCTCGGCGTAACCGAGAGCGAATCCGACACCAAGCTCCTTGGCGAGGTCGAAGAGCGGCTGAGTTTCGGCCGAAGGCATTTCGGTCTCGTAGTAGTGATCGTGGCCACCAATGTCCTCGGTGAACCAACGAGGGAAGAAAGTGGTGAGCGCCAGCTCCGGGAACGCCACCAGCTCGCAGTTCGCCTCGGCTGCCTGGCTCAGCAAATCCATGAGGCGCTCGACAACCGCACTGCGGCTCTCGTCTTTCGCGATCGGCCCGAGCTGGCCAGCGGCGATGGTGATCGTCCGGGTCATGCGTCGGTTCCAGCCTCAGGTGTTGCTTCAGCACCAGCGGCCGCGGCTGCAGCGAGAGCGAGCGGCAGGCCGGCCTCTCCCGACAGCAGCTCTTGCACCAGTGCACTGGCTTCGGCGCCATCAGCTTGGGCTCCGTCCAGACGGCTGCCGATCACCACACCGGCGTCGTCCAGCAGAAAGCCCTGCCCGGTCCGGCCGGCGAACAGGCTGGGCTCGGTGTAAAGGCGGGGCTTGATCTGGGCGGGATCGCCGTCTTCAGGACAGAAGGTCATGCAGTTGCCGCATTCGTTGCAAAGCTCCGTGAGCAGCAGGTACTGCTGGCGGCCCTCAATGTGGTCTTGCGGGCTCTTGATACTGAAGAAGGCATCGTTCGGGCAGACAGTGACGCAGAAGTTGCAGGCCACACAGCCGAACATCTCGAGCTCATGATCCACCGCCCGTGGCAGCTTCTCGTTGCCTCGAAGATGGTAGGCCTCGATTCCTTCGCCACGAATATCCGCCACGTGTTGTGCAGCTGTGGACGAGAACCCAGCGGCTGCGGCTTGCGCCTGACGGTCAGCCTTCCAGGTGATCAAGTCCGTGTGACCGCTCTCGCTGATCTCGGTGGTGAGAGCCTTCAGCATGGGCTTGAGGCGCCCATATCCGCCGGGCTTGAGGAGGTCCGAACACACCGTGGCGGGATTCACCCCCGCAGCGATGGAGTCGGCCAGATTGTCCTTCGTGATGCCGGCGCTGAAGGACACCATGATGTCGCCGTCTGAACCGGGGACATCGAGCTGACCGGGAAGGGCCGTGCTGAGCGTGTCGAGCAGGGTCATCGCCAGGACGTGCAACGGCGCCCCAGACAGGTACATCGTTTCGTCGGGCATCCACTGCTTCTGGTTGTCGACCACGAGGGTGTTCGTGAGCTTGATGCCGAAGCGTCGACCACGAGCCTTCGCGTAGTCGTTCAGTTCCCCGATGAGCTCGATACCTCGCTCGAACTGAAGATCTTCAGCGAAGGCAGATTCTTTGACCGAGACATCCGTGTAGCCGAGCTCGTCGTTGACGATGCCTGCGACGGTTTCGTATCCCAACAGCGTGGGATTCAGCTTCACGATCACGTCGAGCTCGTGCTCATCGATCAGGTGCTTCGTGATCGATTCGATCTCTTCCGGCGGGCAGCCGTGGAAGGTAGAGAGCGTGAGCGTGTCGCTCAGCGCGGTGTTGAAGTCTCGGTCCGCAAAGCGAGCCCAGGAGCCAGTGAGCTCTGGGCGGAGCGCATCAATTTCGGCGCCGGCGTTCCGCATTCCCCGAATGAAGCTGCTCACCTTCTCTGACGAGATCCCGGCCAAGTCGTAACCCACGCTCATGTCGAAGACGTGCGGTCCAGGGTCAGCGCTCACGAACTCCTGGATTGGCTCCCACTCACGGAGGATCTCGAGCAGCATCGAGGCCTTGGTGTATTCGGTGAGGCTCTGAGGAACCGTGAGTTCCTGGCTCCATTCGATGTTGTAGCCAATCGTCTGCATATCGATGCAGGGCCGGGCGATCTCCAGATCGTCGATGATCTGAACAGTCTTCAGCTCGAACAGCCGGGAACCGCCCAGCCAAGAGAGCACGATGTTTTCCGCCAACTGGCTGTGCGGGCCGGCGGCCGGACCGATGGGCGTGGCACAGCGACGACCGAGGAAGTCAAAGCCCAGATCGATCTCCGGGTCTGGAGCCCAGAAGCGAGCGGTCGGCAGGTCGAAGATCTTCTTGCGAGTCGCCCACTCATGCTCGATTCGGCCCAGCAACATGCCAAGTGAGAGAGGTGTGAGCGGAGGGGTTGCGTCAGCCATCAGGCGATGACGCTAGCACCACTCAACATTCTGTTGAACAGTTCGTTCGTGACGGGCGTGTGAACGTCGTTCGCTCCCTTCCTACTTCGAGGCGAGCCGGAGCATGGTTTGCAGCATCACGTTCGCGCCCGCCTCCAGATCGGAGGGCGAGGTGTATTCGGCCGGGTTGTGGCTGATGCCGTCTTTGCTCGGCGTGAAGATCATCGAGGTAGGACATACACGGGCCAGCATCTGAGCGTCGTGACCAGCGCCCGACGGCATGCGCTTCACGGAGTGACCCAGTTCAACGGCCACGTCCTGCACAAGTTCGATCATGGACTCATCGAAGATGACCGGCTCGAAGCGAGCCAGAGTCTTGGTCTCGACCGTGCAGTCTTCGGCCGCTGCCGTCTCGGCCAGGAAGCTGGAGAACCGGGCCTCCGCGTCCTGGAGCACGGCTTCATCGGTATTGCGAAGGTCAACGGTGAAGGTGGCCGAGGCAGGCACGACGTTGACGAGATTGGGTCGGAACTCGACTCTCCCAACCGTGGCCACCTGCGGATGGCCGAGCTCGAGGGCGAGCCCACGAACGAAGTTCGCACAGGCCGCCGCCACGAAGCCGGGGTCCTTGCGAAGGTGCATCGGCGTCGTGCCAGCGTGGTTGCTCTGCCCGGTCACGGTGACCTCCTGCCAACTGATGCCCTGCACTCCGTCGACCGCACCCACCGTGATGCCTTCGGCTTCGAGCACCGGCCCCTGCTCCACGTGCAGCTCCACGAAGGCGTGGGGCACAAGGCCCGGAACGGGCGCGGATCCGGCGTAGCCGATCCGTTCGAGCTCTTCACCCAACACGGCGCCATCGATGGCCTTGATCTCCAAGGCCTCTTCCAGCGCCATACCGCCGACGTACACGAGCGAGCCCAGCATGTCGGGGGCGAAGCGGGCACCTTCTTCATCGGTGAAGTAGGCGACGGCAACGGAGCGACGAGGCGTCACCCCGGCAGTCATGAGGGTTTCGATCACCTCGAGCCCGGCGAGCACACCGAGGTTTCCGTCGTAGCGCCCTCCGGTTCGCACGGTGTCGATGTGTGAGCCACACATCACGGGCGGCCCGTCGATCTGGCCCGCCATCACGCCGGTCACGTTGCCGATGCCATCGACGGTGATCTGGAGGCCAAGATCCTCCATCCACGTCACGACGAGGTCCCGTCCCGCCTTGTCCTCGTCGGTGAGAGCCAGGCGAGCACACCCCTCGGTGCCTTCGATGGCGCCGATCGCTGCCAGGTCCGCAAGACGTTGCTGAAGGCGGTCGATGTCGATCCGAAGGTCCGTCGTCGAGGTGCTCATCGGCGGCACCGTAGCAACGGCTCGACGGTGGACAGGATCCGAATCGCGGACGTTGAAAGAAAGATGTTGGCTTTCTTCGGAAGGTGAACGCTCTGTTTCCTCTTCACACTCGCTGGACAGACCCCTTCAACAGTCTGTTAGGTTCCGCCCGCAGAACTTGCGGCATGCGGTTCGGGGAGACACGGGGAGATACATGAAGCGATTGGTCGGCGCCGCCGTGCCGGTAACTGCTGCGCTTGTCGCCTTCTTCTTTGGCGCGATCATGCTTCTGGCCATTGGCGCTAGCCCATGGGAAGGCCTGAAGGCCATGGTTGACGGCGCCTTTGGCGGCGGCGACAACCTGGCTCGCACGGCCGTTCGGGCCACTCCACTCATTCTCGTGGGCGCAGGCATCACTGTTGCGTTCCGCACCAGCGTGGTGAACATCGGAGGCGAGGGACAGATCGTCGCTGGTGCGTTGCTCACCACGGTGACGGCGCTCGCGCTGCCTGACCTTCCCGCTGCGATCATGCTGCCGATCGTCCTCCTCGCCGGCATCGTTGGCGGCGCCATCGCCGGAGCCATCCCCGGTGCACTCAAGGCGTACGCCTCGGTGAACGAAATCCTCAGCACGATCATGCTGAACCTCGTCATGGTGCAGCTGATGAACTACCTGCTGCGCGGTCCCCTCATCGATCCGGCCGAAGTGGCAAGTGGAACCCGCAACCCACAAACCGAGCGGCTGCCTGATGGGGCGTCGCTGCCGATTCTTGTCCCCGGCACTCGCCTCCACCTGGGAGTTCCGATCGCGATCGTGGCCGCCATCGCGGTGTACATCCTGCTGTGGCGCACGCCTTTGGGCTTCCGCCTCCGAGCCGTTGGCCACAGCCCCGATGCGGCACGGGCCGCTGGCATCAACGTCAAACGCAATGTGACCAACGCGCTCACCATCGCCGGGTCCCTCGGCGGTTTGGCTGGCGCCATCTTGGTGCTCGGTAGTGAAGGGCAGCGGATGCAGACCGATGGGTCGCTGGCTGGCTTCACCGGCTCAGCTGGTTTCAACGGGATCGTCGCCGCCCTGTTCGGCGGGCTTCACCCCATCTGGACGATCCCCTCTTCCTTCCTCTTCGGCGGCCTGCTCACGGGGGCGACCCAGCTCCAGCGTTCGCTGCAAGTGCCGTCTGCGCTGGCCATCGCGCTCAACGGCATCGTGGTGGTCTTCGTCGTCAGCAGCGATCGAGTGCGGTCTCGACTCGACACGATGATGGCGGCCAGGGCCGAGATGAACGACTCCGGAGGTGAGTCATGAGCGACTTCTTCACTGCGTCGATCTTGGTAGCCACGATTGCTTCTGGCATCCGCTTGGCCACGCCCTACCTCTTCGCCTCGCTCGGTGAGACCATCGGCCAGAAGAGCGGCGTGCTCAATCTGGGAGTCGATGGCGTGATGTTGCTGTCAGCCTTCTTCGGTTACTGGACGGTGCTGGAGCGGGACAACCTCTGGCTCGCAGTGGCAGTAAGCCTGGTGGTTGGCCTCGTCATGGGCTTGATCTACGCAACGATCACTGTGTTCTTCCACGCAACGCAGGGCATCAGCGGCATCGGCATCTTCTTGTTCGGCCTGGGTTTCAGCGAGCTGATGTTCCGACGCCAGGTCGGCACGCCGCTCCCCGTCGACAAGTTGCCGAAGATCGAGATCCCACTTCTTGCCGATATTCCGTGGCTCGGTGAGGCGCTGTTTCAGCACAATCCGCTCACCTACGCCGCATTCCTCGCGGTCCCCGTGGTGGTCTTCATGCTGAACAAGACCACGTTCGGCATGAACGTCCGAGCCGTGGGTGAGAACCCGCAGGCGGCCGACAGCCTGGGTGTGTCGGTGGCTCGCACTCGTTTCATTGCGATCGTGATCGGCAACACTTTTGCCGGACTGGCCGGCGCTGCCCTCGTCCTCGAACTGGGCATCTTCCAACAGAATCTGACCAACGGCCTGGGCTTCATCGCTGTCGCCCTCGTCTACTTCGGGGCATGGCGCCCGGTTGGCGTCATGACCGGCTCGCTGCTCTACGGGCTCGTGGCGGCCACGGTCCTTCAGTGGAAGGCGCAAGGCATCATCCCTCGTGGCGCCTCCGATATTGCTTCGATGGCCCCAGCCGTCCTCACCATCCTCGCTCTCATTCTTCTGGCCAACCGAGTGCCGGCCCCGGCCGCGCTCACTCGGCCGTTCGCTCGCCACTGAGTTCGGCGCGTCAGTCTCCAGCAACACCATCACCACCACACCACCACCAAGGGGAACACCATGAACACCAAACATTTGAAGCGCATGCTCGCCATGCTCTTCGCTTTCACGCTGATGGCCGCAGCTTGCGGCGGCAGCGATGACGCAAGCAGCGAAGCAGATGAGGCCACCGAAGAGTCAAGCGAGACCGGAGGCGACGAGAGCGGAGCGCTCTCGATGGCCATCGTTGCGCCCAGCGCCTCGGAAGACCTTGCCTTCACGCAGTCAATGATCGAGTCCATCGAAGCGCTCGAGCGTGACGTTGAACTCCAGGTCACCGACGGCACCTTCGTTGTTGAAGATGCTGCAGCTGCCATCCGCGGCTACGCCGAAGAGGGCGTGGAAGTCATCGTCGCTCACGGCACGCAGTTCGGCGCATCATTGGCCGAGATTGCTCCCGAGTTCCCCGAGACCACCTTCATCTGGGGCACCTCCACCGACACACAGGGCCTGCCCAACGTGTTCGCCTACTACCCGGCGGCTGACCAGGGTGGCTATGTAAACGGCGTCCTCGCCGCTGGCGTGTCCGAGAGCGGCAGCATTGGCGTGATCGGCCCGGTTGAGGCCGGCGACGCGGTGGCCTACGTGAACGGTTTCGCCGCTGGTGCGGAAGCCAACGGTGCCACCGTGAACATTGCCTACACCGGTTCCTTCAGCGACGTGGCCCTCATGGCCGAGGCGGCTCAGGCCTTCCTCGCCAACGGCAACGACGTGCTCACCGGTTCCTCGCAGGCCGTGGTCGGCGCCGTGGGCGTGTCCCGCGAAGCTGGCATTCCGTGGTTCGGCACCCAGGCCAATCAGTCCTCGCTCGACCCCGCCGGGGTTGTGGCGTCGCAGGTGTACCACTGGGAGGTCGTGCTCGAAGAGATGCTCGCCCTTCGCGACGGCGGCACCCTCGGCGGCGAGGCCTACGAGATCAACCTGGCCAACGGTGGCCTCGTGATCGAGATCAACCCGGACTACCCGGGCGCTGCTGATCTGCAGGCAACGGTTGATGAAACCGTGGCTGCCATCGTCGACGGTTCCATCACCACCGGCGGCTGATTCACGCTGAGCGTTGGGGCTCCGGGTCGCGAGATCCGGAGCCCCGCTCGGCTCGTCCTACTCCCGCTGCTCCCCCTTGTCCGCAACTCCTTCCCGGATGCACCAATGACTGCTGACGCACCCTCGACAACATCTGACAGCATGGCCCGTTCCGACGCGCCGCCGTTGCTGGAGATGCGTGGCATCACCAAGCGGTTCCCGGGTGTCATTGCAAACCAGGACGTGAGCTTCGATGTGCGAGCAGGCGAAGTGCACACCCTCCTCGGTGAAAACGGGGCCGGTAAGTCCACGCTGATGAAGATCGTCTTCGGCCTGTATCAACAGGACGAGGGTGATGTTCTCCTTCGTGGCCAACCCATTGATGTGAGCTCGCCCAGCGAGGCCATCGCCGCTCGCATCGGCATGGTCCACCAGCACTTCATGCTCGTGCCTACTCTCACCGTGGCCGAGAACGTGGCCCTCGGCATTCGCTCGGAACGGGGTCCGCTCACTGACTTGGACGCCGTGTCGGATCGCATTCGTGAGCTGTCCAATAGTCACGGTCTCTCCGTCGATCCCGACGTGGAGGTCTGGCGCCTGTCCGTTGGCGAACGCCAGCGGGTCGAGATTCTGAAGGCGCTCTATCGGGACGCCGAACTGCTGGTGCTCGACGAGCCCACGGCTGTGCTCACCCCGCAAGAGGTCGACGACCTCTTTGTGATTCTCCGTCGCATGACCGACGAGGGGCGGGGGCTCATCTTCATCTCGCACAAGCTGCACGAAGTGATGGCGCTGAGTGACCGGATCACCGTGCTGCGCAACGGTCGGGTCACCGGCCAGACCGTGCCGAGCGAGACCACACGAGAACAGCTGGCCGAAATGATGGTTGGGCGCGAGGTGAAGCTCGTGCCGGACAAGCCGGCCGTCACCACCGGCGAGCCCCGGCTGGCGGTTCAGAATCTCTCGGTCCAGGGCGATCGCGGAGCCATCGCACTCCACGATGTCAGTCTCGAGATCCTTGCAGGTGAGATCTTGGGAGTGGCTGGTGTGTCCGGCAACGGGCAACGTGAGTTGGCTGAGGCAGTGGCTGGGCTGCGCAAGCCCGAGCCTGGAGCGTCGATCTCAATCGATGGCACCGATGTCTCACTTCTCAACACGAAGGCTCGGCGGGACCGAGGACTCTCCTATGTTCCCGAGGAGCGGATGAAGGACGGCGCCATCGCCGAGTTCTCGGTCAGCGAAAATCTGCTGCTCGTCAACCATGATGGCGACGACTTCACCCGCTCCGGACTGTTCGACTTCGGCAAGATCAAAGAGCACTGCCAAGCGTTGGTGAATCGGTATGCGGTGAAGACGCCGTCGATCGAGACACCCACGTCGAGCCTTTCAGGCGGCAACATCCAGAAGGTGATCATGGCTCGTGAGCTCACCAGCGGCCCGGCAGTGCTCGTGGCGTCTCAGCCAACTCGCGGAGTCGACATCGGCAGCGCCGAGTACATCCACGAACAACTCGTCGCCCAGCGAAGCAACGGCACGGCCACGCTGCTCATTTCTGAGGATCTCGACGAGGTACTCGGGCTCTCCGACCGCATCGCCGTGATGTTCGAGGGCCGGGTCGTTCGCATCGTCGATGCCGCCGACGCCACGCGGGAAGGCATCGGCCTGCTCATGGCTGGTGTCACCGACAGCGCACCCGCTGGCTGACGCGCCCGAGACCTAGACGTGCCAATCGGCGGGCAAGCGTGGATTCAACCACGCTGGATCAGGTTGCCAGTTCGCCCATTCGCGGTCCCACCACGGGCCAACGGCCTCCAACCGGGAGACCAGCACATCGCCATAGCCTCGAATCCACTCGACGAGCTCGGCTGAGAACCTGCCTTCAGCAACTCGGTCATCGAGCACCTCGGCATCCTTCACGACATGGGCGCCATCGGGAAAGACGACGATATCGAGCTCCAAGTCTTGGGTGTCGTAGCCCCGCTCGTTCCGGAGAAAGGCCGTCTGGATGTTGAGGTACCAGCAGACGAAGTCTCGGTCAGGTCCTTCCCAGAAGTGCCAGACGGCGAAGTGGTCTTCCGGTCGCTGCACCATGAGGCAGCCGTGTCCTTGCCAGGCCGATCGGCCATGCCACGGATGGAGACCGTCCGGTGTCGGCCACGATCCATCGACGAATCCCAGCTCAGCACCCGGAGCCGTGTAGCTCACGAGTTGATCCGGCGAATCGTCGACCACGTACACCGGAAGGCCTTCCCACACGCCAGTCGTCCGCGCCGCGACAGCGATCTCGTTCGGCTGGAGGCCAAGAACCTCCCGGCGGACGATGAGATCGCCTGCTGCCCACAAACTACTCATGGCTACGAGCATGGCATGAGGCGAGCGCAGCGCTCGACACGCCTTCTCTACTGAGTAGTGAACAAGGACGCGACTCCACCAGCGAGTTCGGCGAGGCGGCGCCCGCCTCGGTTCGAGAGCATCTCGGCCAACGGATCCAACGAGCCGCTGGCGAGGAGTTGCCATGAGACGTCGTCGTTGAGAGCGACGATCCCGGTGGCGAGTTCGTTGAGGTCCGTGAGCCATGGGGCCGCCTCGATCGTGGGCAGCCGTTGCTCTTCAGGAGGCGGCCAGCCGCTTCGGGCCTCTTCTTCCGCTTCGGCGAAGGTGACGAGGGAATTGCGTTCGGGACCGTCAGTCATGACTCGCTGAAAGCCGGCGTCGATCTTGATGATGCGATCCACAAAGGGAAGCCGCTGCACTGCGGGGCTCCCCTTCGGCCGCACGAGCATGAGGAAGTGATCGCCGTGCCCGACGGCGAAGAGTCCGTCTCGAGCATTGATCGAGACCCGTCCCTCTTCCACGACCACGACGTGTCGCCCGTCGACCGGCTCGCGAAACAGAAGAGTGCAGAGAGTGGGCTGTGACCCTTGGCGTCCGGCCTTCGGCAAATGGTGCCAGAGCGCCATCTCCAAACCGAGCGCCTTGTGGATGGAGGCCGTTGGCCGCTCGCCGCCCTCGACGTCACGGCGATCGAGGCCGTGCAGCTGGCGAATGGCCGCCGCCGTCTTTGGGTGAGCGACCGAGGCAGGAGCCTCGGCGCTCTCCTCTTCAGGCCCGGTGTGCTCGAGCGGTGGAGCGACGTGGTGGACCGAGCCGTTGCGCTCGATCAGACGGAGGCGGAAGAGGGGCCGCTCGATGGAGCTGCGAGGAAGCGGGCGGGACTCCACCAGAGGCACAACGGCCACGAGCTCGGAGAGCGGATCGGTCCTCTTGCCGATCAGGTGGAAGCGCTCGATCCGGTCGGCGAAGACCTTCACCTTTCGCTCGACACGAAGGAAGAGCCATCCCAGACCAACGCTGCCGGCGACGAGGAAGATGAGGGCAAAGATGGAGACGAAGAGTGTTCCCGCCTCCCCCGTCTCGCCAACGATGGCGCTTCGAAGCGCAAGCACGCCGATCGAGAAGGCTGCCAACGCCAGCACTCCGTAGCCGAGTGGGCCGACGATGCGCCCAGGGATCGCGACCGACGCGGGAGCGCTCTTGGCGGCCTCAGATCGTTCGGCAAGGGACACTCCGGCATCATGCCCGCCCGAGCGCAATCACGCTCGCTGTCTTCTTGCGGTCTTGTCAGAGATGGACGAGAAGCTCGGCAAAGAGCTCCTCCGGATCCACCTTGTGACCTCGTTGGGAGAACCAGGCGCACACGTTCTCCACATCGCGATGCAGGTAGTTCAATCCCTGCGGGTTCGCCGCGAGGTCGAGCGCCTGTGGAAAGTCGATGAACCAAAGCTCATCCTGCCACCACAGGAGGTTGAACGAGGAGAGGTCGCCGTGCACCCAGCCGGCGGCCGTGATCGTGACGAGCCCGTCGATCAGCTGTTCGAACGCGGAGGCCAGTTGTTCCTCGTCGAGGCGAGCCCGAGCGAGGTGCGGAGCAGCACCGTCGAGCGTGCCGATGTACTCGAGCAGGAAACGATCGTCGCCGTAGCTGACGGGAAACGGGCAGCGGAGGCCGGCCGCCCACAACGTGGCCATGACATCGTGCTCGTGCCCAGTCCAGCGATTCTGCATGAGCTTCTTGCCGTAGGTCGACATTCGCTCGACGGCTCGCCGGTCACGAGTCTTGCGGAACTGTCGGCCCTCTCGGTACTCAACGTCGTTCCGGAAGGTCGACGCCTTCTGTACGCCCATCGCCTCGAGGGTTCCCTTGGCTTTCACCTCCCGTGGGAGGTAGCGCTTCTCGGCGAGGAGACAGCGACGGTCGGGATCGTGCGAGCTGGTTCGCTCGATCAGGTTGATCTGTGCTTCCTTGCCGGTTCGGAGCACGCCGAGGTCGGCGTCTTCGAAGGGTGCATGGACGAGCCATGCGGGGGTCGTGTCCTCGGACAACGGGGGCCTCGCTTCATACGAACGGTTCGATGACGACCGATCGCTGTCTGCTCGCTCAGGCCTCGTAGGCGGAAGCGGTCAGGCCCTTCGGGGAGCGCGATCGGTGGGACGAGTTTCCGCAGATGCAGTCATGGGCACGTCTCCTTCCAATCGGGGCTGCGCTCAAGGTAGAGCTCGTTCCGCTGCCGCGCCAGCGAATATCAGGCCGTCACCTGATCCACCGTGCCTTGGGGCGAGTCTTTGCTTCGCCCCCAGCAGACTCAGCCGTCGGCAGCTGATGTGTCGGGCGATGAGGTGGACGGAGCCACGATCGTGGTGCCCGGCGCCAGCGTGGTGGGTGGCGCAACTACGAACTCGACCCGCTCTTGGATCGCGGCCAGGACAGCGGTAGCCATCACATCACCACCCTGGCGGCTGAGATGGAAGCCGTCGGACTGGCGAGCGTCGAACGTCTCACCGTTTTCATCGGTGAGGAACGCTTCGTACTGGCCAGATCCACCGCTCATCACGTCTCGAGCATCCACGAAGTCCACGAACGGGAAGGCCTCGGCCTCGCTCCGATACATCTCGTTCAGCGCGTTCATACGATCGCCGTAGGCGGCGTCTCTTGCCGCAGGCTGGCCGACCCAGATCACACGTCGATTCGGATCGGCGGTGAGAAGCTGCATGACGCCGCGGACTCGCGTCCGGTATTCGGCGTCCCAGCCCTCCTCGCCGAACTGGAAGATGTCGCCGTTGGCCAGCGTGATGCCCTGCGCATCGTTGGCTCCCATCACCACGACCATGACGTCGGGTGCACTCGGGCCAGTGGCCACGTCATTGAGCTGGCGGGGCCAGTCGAAGAAGTCGGGACGGGTGAGGCCCGTGCTGGGGCGAGAATCGAGCACGGCATGGACAACGGACGTCTCGGTCAGCATGCGAACGAGCGACTCGCCGAAGGTCTGACTCATGGAGTCACCGCCGACCCAGGTGGTGATGCGGTCATCGACTGAGGCCCGCAAGACCGGCGGGGCGGTCGTGGTTGTGGTGGGAGGAATCGTTGTGGCGGTCACGGCTTCAACCAGCTCATCATCGCCAGAGTCGGGAGTGTCAGACGTGGTGTCGCCTGCGGCCGCGGTCGGAAGCTCGAAGACGTCGTCGAACCGCTCGCGGCCGAGGGCGCGATCAGCGAGGTCACGAGGCTGATCGAAGAAGAAGGTGTCGGACACCCATGCGACGGGACGGAAGAGGGCAGCAGGCACCTTGGGCGTGGTCGATGGCTTGGTCTCCGCCTCGTGCAAGACAACGCCTGCGTTGAGAAGGAGGGCTACGAAGAGCCCGAACACGCCACCAAAGAGGATGTGGCCGACCGGCAGGGTCCCATGCGGCCGCGGGTTGCCGCGCCGATGCTGCTCTTCCTCGCGCATGTCGTGCATCCAACCCTCCCCTTTCACCTAGAACCGGAAGTAGATGAAGGGCGCCACGCCCTCCGGACCGAGCACGTCGATCGCCAAGATCGCCAATCCGAACAGTAGGCCCTGCTGGAGCCAAGAAAGCCGACCCAGGGCCCGCTGGACGGCCTCGCCCACGCTCTCGTCGATGAACTGGAACGCCAACGCACCGAACACCACGAGGAGCAGGAGCGGCGTGACCACGCCAGCTCCACCACTCCAGGTGCCGAGGCGGGCAAAGACGTCGATTGCGTCGCCGAACGACGCTGCTCGGAAGAAGACCCAAGCGGCACACACGATATGGAAGGTGACGAGCCAGCGAGCAATCAGACGGAGCTCCGGCGGTAGGTCTTGGGCGAACGACGCTGGGCGCTCGGCGAAGATCTCGGAGAGGTACCGCTCTGCCGCGAGCACGCCGCCGTGGATGATGCCCCACACCACGAAGTTCCAAGCTGCTCCGTGCCACAGGCCGCCAAGAACCATCGTGAGCATGAGATTGCGGTAGGTGAAGAGCTGTCCCCGGCGATTGCCGCCAAGCGAGATGTAGAGGTAGTCCCGCAGCCAGCGCGACAAGGTCATGTGCCAGCGGCGCCAGAAGTCTTGAATGGAGAGCGAGCGGTAGGGCGCGTTGAAGTTCTGCGGGAATCGGAAGCCGAGAAGAAGGGCGACGCCAATGGCGATGTCGGTGTACCCGGAGAAGTCGGCGTAGATCTGGATCGCATAGGCGTAGATCCCGATCATGACTTCCCAGCCGCTGTGAGCGCCCGGGTTGGCGAAGACGTCGTCGACGATGGCGCTCGCGAGGTAGCTCGAGATCACAACCTTCTTGAACAGACCGGCCAGGATCAGGCGGATCGCCTCGGTGGAAGGGACGTAGCGAGGGTCCGGTGTCTTCCGGAGCTGCGGCGCGAACTCAGTGGCTCGCACGATTGGGCCGGCGACGAGCTGGGGAAAGAACGAGAGGTAGACGGCGAAGTCCCAGAAGGGCATGGGTTCGATGTCTCGCCGGCCGATGTCGATGACGTAGCTCATCGCCTGGAACGTGTAGAACGAGATGCCAACCGGAAGAGTGATCTCGGCGAGCGGGATGAGTCCGTCGAGGCCGGCCCCGCTCAGCCAGTTGGCGACTTGAACCGAGAAGAAGCCGTAGTACTTGAACAGCCCGAGCACGCCAAGGTTGAACGCGACGGCGCCCCGTACCCACCACACCGATGCTGGCACGCCGCGCCGAGTGGGCGCAGCGCCTCCGGCTTCCGCTGCGTCGTCTTCCTCCCATTGGAGGACATAGACCCGTTGGCCAAACACGAAGTTGGCCACAATCGAGCCAACGAGCAGGAGTCCGAGCCGGACGTCGGGC
Organism: uncultured Acidimicrobiales bacterium; assembly: GCA_937997485.1. Taxonomy (GTDB): domain Bacteria; phylum Actinomycetota; class Acidimicrobiia; order Acidimicrobiales; family SZUA-35; genus SZUA-35. The sequence continues at coordinate 27,910 of CALKTH010000151.1, forward strand.
CACTCGGTCCACGATGTCCATTCCGCCCACACGTAGAAGAAGAGGCTGGCGCCGACCATGAAGGCTCGCCACGCCTGCGGGTGGCGAGGACGCAGCAACCAGTTGGTGGCGAACACCACCAGGAAGAAGACGGCGAACTCGAGGGTCGGGAAGAGCATCGGACGCCCGAACCTAGTTGCGCTTCCCGGCGAGAACGGGGACGCACAGCCGGAGGGTTGACGACCGGTAGTGGACGTGCCGGTGACTGCGGACACTAAGGTTCGGGCTCGTCAACAACGGGCCCCTGGCCCTTCGGTTCATCAGGAGTACAACGTCATGCCGCAGGAAGTACGTGGAGTCATCGCCAAGGCAAAGGGCGAGCCCGTCTCGGTCGAAACGATCGTGATCCCGGATCCCATTGCCGGCGAGGCGGTTGTCGCCATTCAGGCCTGCGGTGTGTGCCACACCGACCTCCACTACCGGGAGGGCGGGATCAACGATGAGTTCCCGTTCCTCCTCGGTCATGAGGCAGCGGGCATTGTCGAGTCCGTTGGTGAGGGCGTGACCGAGGTTGAGCCCGGCGACTACGTGATTCTCAACTGGCGAGCCGTGTGCGGCGGGTCCTGCCGGGCCTGCGCGAAGGGCAAGCCTCAGTACTGCTTCGCCACCCACAACGCCACGCAGAAGATGACCCTGCTCGACGGCACCGAGCTCTCGCCGGCGCTCGGCATCGGCGCCTTCTGCGAGAAGACACTCGTGGCGGCCGGCCAGTGCACGAAGGTTGATCCCGCTGCCAAGCCCGAGGTCGCCGGCCTCCTGGGCTGTGGCGTCATGGCTGGCCTTGGAGCGGCCATGAACACCGGTGAAGTGAGCCGCGGCGACTCCGTCGCCGTGTTTGGTTGCGGCGGTGTGGGTGACGCGGCGCTTGAGGGCGCACGTCTTGCCGGAGCGTCAATCATCATCGCTGTCGACATCGATGACCAGAAGCTGGAGTGGGCCAAGGACTTTGGTGCCACGCACACCATCAACTCGACCAAGGAAGACGCCGTCGCTCGCATTCAAGAGCTGACCGGCGGCAACGGCGCCGATGTCACGATCGATGCGGTTGGTCGGCCCGAGACCTACAAGGCGGCCTTCTACGCCCGGGACTTGGCTGGCACGGCCGTGCTGGTTGGTGTGCCGACGCCGGACATGGAGCTCACTGTGCCGCTCATCGATGTGTTCGGTCGGGGCGGTGCTCTCAAGAGCAGCTGGTATGGCGACTGCCTGCCCAGCCGGGACTTCCCGATGCTGATCGATCTTTATCTCCAAGGGCGTTTGAACCTGGAGGGCTTCGTGTCGGAGATCATCGACATTGATGGTGTCGAGGACGCGTTCCACAAGATGCACGAGGGCGGCGTCCTCCGTTCCGTGGTGAAGATGTAGCTCCTTCGCTGGCCGCCTCGGCCTGCTGTGTTCTGAGCGTTGGCGCCTCGATCCTTGCGGTCGGGGCGCCGGCGTCGTTTTGGTACGCGAGCCGTCGTTTCGGCGCGCAGGCGAGGCGGAGCATGGGAGGCTCGTGGCTATGGCGAATCCGAACTTGTCTGAAACGTTGATCCACCTCGGCCTCGGGGCCACTGCAGTGCCCCAGCCCGCCTTCACTGGCAGTCCCGATTGGTACGCCGGGTATGGCGAGCGGCATGCGGACGATGGCGTGGAGGGCCGACTCGTCTCGATGCACACGTTCACCGAGTCATGGGAGGTGTGGGAGATGCATCCGAGCGGGAGCGAGGTGGTGCTCTGCACCGCTGGCACTGTCACGCTGGTGCAAGAGATTGATGGGGCGGAGATCGCCACCACGCTCGCACCGGGCGAATACGCCATCAATGAGCCGGGCACGTGGCACACCGCCGATGTCGCCGAAGGCGAATCGACAACCTGCGTGTTCATCACCGCCGGCCTCGGTACCGACCACCGCCCTCGCTGACGCCCGAGTCCGCTGGGCAGCGCGGCGGTATGTCACATCGTTTGCCTACTATCAGCTCTCTCGGCGACTTCTGGTCCCCCACACACGATTCACGACGCACATCGCTCTTGTGCGCCACTCTGCGGGAAGACCACAATGACCAGCACCGACAGCAACCGAGTTCGACTCCACGCAGGGCTCTTGGAAGAGTTCAGCAACAGCGACACCGCCAACCTCCTCATGCAGAATCTCCCGTCCATCCCCCAAGATCAGGTCGCCACGAAGGACGACTTTCGCGGGCTGAGCAACGAGCTGCGAACGGAGATGGCCGACCTCCGCACCGAACTCAAGACCGAGATGGCCGACCTCCGCACGGACATGGCGGATCTACGAGGCGACCTCAAGAGTGAGATGGCGCAGAACCTCCGGCTAATCGTGGCCTCGCAGCTCGCCACCATGCTCATGCTCGGCGGCTGGGTCGCCGCCGTCACCTGAGCGCGGCTGACGTCACCGCGGGCGATGCCGCCGACCAACAGATGGACCGATGGAGCAACCTCCAGTTCGGACCGCCGCTCTTCCAAACGGTCGCCACCTGGCTGATGGCAGCGTGGGCACTCGCCACGTTCATCGATCTCTTCATCGATCGCGAGTGGCTCACGATCGCCTGGTGGATCCTCTCGATCGTCATGTTGCCTGCGGTGATCGTGGGGCTCGCCGCACCGTTCGTCTACCGCCTGGCGGCGAAGCGAAGCTGAGCTCAGAGCCAGCGTGAACCTGGTGCCGAGAACGAGTGCATCCCTTGCCTTGCGGCACTACGTTGCCGGAATGGCACGACTTGACCGAGTGATCACATCTGGCATCTTCAGCCTCGACGGCGGCGACTACGAAGTCGACAACAACGTGTGGATCGTGGGCGACGACCGGGAAGCCATCGTGCTTGACGCGGCGCACAACGCCGAAGCGATCATGGAGGCGCTGGGCGGACGCACGCTCAAGGCCATTGTCAGCACACACGGTCACAACGATCACATCAACGCTGCGGCCGAGGTTGCGGATGCGACCGGTGCCCCGATCTACCTGCACCCGGATGACACGATGCTCTGGGAAGTGCAGTATCCGGACCGTCGAGTCGACAACACACTGGCCGACGGTCAAGTGATCGAAGTAGGCGGGGCCGAACTGACGGTGCTGCACACCCCCGGCCACTCCCCCGGCGGCTGCTGCCTTCACCTGCCGGAAGACGGCCTCCTCTTCAGTGGCGACACCCTCTTCAACGGCGGCCCGGGTGCCACCGGCCGGAGCTTCTCCAGCTACGACCTCATCCTCGACTCGATCGAACACAAGCTGTTCTCACTCCCCGAGCACACGGTCGTGCACACCGGCCACGGCGACTCCACCAGCATTGCCGCCGAGTCCGCCAGCCTGCCGGAATGGCGTGCCCAGCAAAGCTGACCAGCGCCGCACAACAACCCCTTCCACACCCTCCGCACAACAACCCCGCTGGGCGCCCCAGAATCTCAGGCCTGATGTACCTCTCAGGTACATCAGCGCGGCAATTCTGCGAGTTGGATCGCGTCGTCGCTTGGGGGCGAGGGGCTGAGCCAGAGAAGTAGAGTCTCGGCCCTATGGCAATCGAGCCCGACTTCCTTCGATTCGACACGCTGAGCCTGCATGCGGGCCAACGCCCCGAGCCCACCACGGGCGCTCGGGCGGTGCCGATCTACTACACGACGAGCTACACGTTCCCGGATACGGACGAGGCCGCAGCGCTGTTCAATCTCGAGGCGCCCGGCCACATTTACAGCCGGATCTCGAATCCCACCGTGGCGGTGCTCGAAGAGCGGTTGGCGGCACTCGATGGCGGTGTGGGCGCGGTCTGCACGGCGAGCGGCACGGCAGCGCTTCATCTTGCCGTGGCCACGCTGTTGAGCGCAGGCGATCACGTGGTGTGTTCGAAGAACATGTACGGCGGCTCGCTCAACATGCTCCGCCACACGATGCCTCGCTTCGGCATCACCACGACGTTCGTCGATCCTCGAGATACCGATGCGTGGGCAGCGGCGATCCAACCGAATACGAAGATCCTGTTCGCTGAGACGCTGGGCAACCCAGGGATCGAGGTGCTCGACATTGAGGCGGTCGCCGATGTCGCACACGCTCACGACCTGCCCCTCATGATCGATTCGACGTTCTCCACGCCGTACCTGATCCGCCCAATCGAACACGGGGCAGACATCGTCATGCACTCGGTGACCAAGTTCCTTGGCGGTCACGGAGTTGCGCTCGGTGGAGCCCTGGTCGACGGCGGACGATTCGATTGGGAGAAGTCGGGTAAGTTCCCCACACTCACCGAGCCCTACGCCGGCTACCACGGGATCGTCTTCACCGAGGAGTTCGGGCCGTCTGCCCTGGGCATGCGAGCCCGGGCCGAGGGCATGCGCGACTTCGGAGCTTCCATGAGCCCGCAGAACGCATTCACCCTGCTCCAGGGTGTCGAGACGCTGCCGCTACGGATGCAGCGCCACGTCAGCAACACCGACGCAGTCATCGACGCGCTGGTGGCGAACGGCGCAGTGACATGGGTGAGCCACCCGAGAGTTGAGTCCCACCCCGATCACGAGCTGGCCAAGAAGCTCTACCCCAAGGGAGCAGGAGCGATTCTGAGCTTCGGCGTGAAGGGCGGTCGAGATGCAGGGCGCACGTTCATCGAGAACGTGCAGCTTGCGTCGCACCTGGCAAACGTCGGCGACGCAAAGACGTTGGTCATCCATCCCGGTTCGACCACGCACGGGCAGCTCAGTCCGGAGGAGATGGAAGCGTCCGGCATCGGTGAGGACCTCATCCGTCTCTCTGTCGGCCTCGAAGATCCACAGGACATCATCGAGGACCTTTCTCGAGCACTGAAGGCGAGCCAGCGATGATCGTGCAGGTCGACGGGCACGAGGCCCACGCCGCAACTGGAGGGGTTGAGCCCAACGGTTCCGATCCGGTGATCGTGCTGATTCACGGCGCCGGCATGGACGCCACGGTGTGGCAACTCCAAACGCGCTACCTCGCCTACCGAGGCTTTCAGGCGATTGCGGTTGATCTTCC
>CALKTH010000152.1 GCA_937997485.1 uncultured Acidimicrobiales bacterium
AATCGAGGACCGTCGGTCGAAGATGCGGACCGAGGTCTACACCGTTGCCCAGCTCGTGGCTGTCCACGTTCGAACCGGGCACGGACCCGTCGACGCAGTCCGTCAGGTGTGCGCTCTTGGTCGCGGCCCGGTGGTGGAAGAACTCCGGGAAGCGCTGGGCTGGATCGGTGGCGGCACCAGTCCTCAACGGGCCTACGACAAGTTGGCCGAGGCAACCCCCGAGCCTGCAGCCGCTCGCCTCTATCGACTCCTTGCCGCTTCGGCCCGATCCGGTGGCGACATCGCCTCGGCCCTTCTGGCGGTGGGTGACGACCTTCGATCCGAGCGGCGGGAAGAGCTCGCTCGGTTTGCGGTGAAGCGCCGCACGGCGATGTTGGTGCCGCTTCTCCTTCTCATCGCTCCGGTGATGGTCCTGTTCGTTGGGGCGGCGCTGCCGTCCCTCGTCTTGGGGCAGTTCTAGCTGCCCCCTCAATCGGTCGGGCGATGCCGGCCACAACCAATGTGTGGAGGAACACACGATGTATGCAATGCGTGAATTGAAGTCTCTGTCGTGCGATCAGGAGAGCGCTGGCTCTTCTGAGCGCGGTGCCGGCGTGGTGGAGTGGCTTGGCATCAGTGCCCTGTCGATTGTGATGCTCGTTGGTCTGTTCGCCGCAGTCACGGCGCTCGGCGACGGCGTGATCGAACAGATCCGCAACAACCTCGGCCTGTAGTTCGTGGTCCGACGCGATCGGTGCTCAACGCCCTCGGGTGCAGAAGCGCGTAGTGAACAGCGTGAGGGTGAGCGAGGGACGGGTTCGTTGGTGGCGGTGGCCAGCATCGGAGTGTTTCTCGTGGCCTTCACGCTCTTTGCTCAGTTCGCCGTCTGGCAGTACGGGCGAGGAGCGGTGCGTTCGGCCGCGCTCGAAGCCGCTCGCGCCGCGTCGACCGTCGAGCCGGTCCCGGGAGCGTGCGAGCGTCGTTTCGCTGACGTGCAGGGTGACTTGTTGGGTGGTGCGATGGGCACCCAGGTCGGCGCGCCTCGCTGCACCATCGGGCCAGACACCGTGACCGTCATCGTCGATGCCAGCTTCGAACGCTGGCTGCCGTTCTCGCCAGACTGGGACTTCACCGTCACCGCAGTCGCCGTCCGAGAGGTGCCGCCAGCATGAGGGCCTCGTTCGGGCACACCGCCAACCGCTCCAGTTCTCTTCCGGGGCGCCGAGCGGTGGCTTTCCGCCGCAGGCGACTCCAGAAACCTTCTGGAGCGATTGTGGGCGACGGAACTCAACGACAGCGAAGTCGTACCGGGGAGCGGGGGAGTGCTGCGCTTGAGATGCCGATGGTGCTCGGGCTGATTCTCGTGCCGTTCGGGATGCTCGTGCTCTCGATTCCCACATGGGTGGAGCGGCAAGCGGCGGCTCGCGATGCCGCTGGTGAGGTGGCTCGTGCCGCCGTCGCAGCCGACCCGGCGTTTGATCCGGTTTCGCTCGTGGCCCTGACTGAGCAGGCCTACGGCTTGCCGGCTGGCTCCCTCACTGGCTCGGTGGAGATCGGCCAGTCGGGGGGCGACGCTGCCATTGCCTCGGTCAGTGTGGAGATTCCCGCAGTGTCCCTGCCGATGTTTGGCGATCTCGGTTCGGTCACCTGGACGGCGGAGCACGTCGAGCGCCGTCCCGACTACGGAGCGGATCGATGACCGACCCCGGTGCAGACGCCGTGCGTTCGCGAACCGGAGAGCGGGGCTCAGTCACGCTGCTCGGGCTAGGCCTGTCAATCATGCTGCTCTTCGTCGGCGGTTTCAGCGTTGATCTGTGGCGGGTCGTTTCGGAACGGCGCGCGATCGCGGAGGTGGCCGACGCTGCAGCAGCGGCTGGCGCAAACGGGATCGACGTGGCCCGGTTTCGGGGCAACGGTGAGGTGCTGCTCGATCCTGCTCTGGCCGAGAGTTACGCCTGGCAATCGCTTTCCGAGAGCCGGGAGACCATCACGATCGTGGGTACGCCGGCGGTCACCGCCAGCCCCGAGGTGATCGTGGTGGAGATGAGTGGCCAGGTCGAGATGACCTTGCTTCGAATCTTCACCCTTGGCGAGCCGTTCATCATCGACGTCGCCGCCGAAGCTGCCCCGGCCCGAGGGTTGAACTGACCGGTCTCAGCGAGCGAAGTCGTACTCAGTTTTGCGACGTACGCCTCGAGTGAAGAGCATCCACAGGCAGAGAACGAAGCCAATGAGCGGGATGATCAACAGAAACAGCCAGTAGCCGGGCCGGTCGAGGTCATGGAGGCGACGAATGGAGTAGGTGATGGACACCCACGCTCCAGCGGCTACAGCTCCCCATCCGGCCCCAACGAAGACGAGTCCGTCCAGCGCACCGGCGACGATCATTGAGACCACCGACACGGCGATCGACCCGAGCACGTACTCCAGGCGTCCAGCACGACCACGAGCGAAGATGATCTTGTCAACGAACGTGAACGGATCAGCGCTCGTTCTCAGGCGCTCTGTCGGAGGAAGGGCTGTTTGCATACCAGTTGCTTCGGTCTGCGTCCGAAGGTGCTTGAGGCGATGCCGAGGAACCGATGCAACGAGCTGGCGCTGGCCCTGGGGCACGACTGCTTCATGCTGCAGGTCTTTGACGACCAGCTAGCCCTTGTGTCGAGCAACGAGCTCGCCGAGCGTTTCAAGGGCTGACGAGTCCGCGAGGTCGGGCGTGCTGATGATTGCGTGATCCACGCCAGCCTTGGTGAGGGCCGTCAACCGCGAGACGTGGTCCTCGATGGTGCCAGCGTTCACAGACGCGGCGTAGGCGTCCGGGCCCTGGCGAGGTGAACGCAAGCGGTCGATTCGGGCATCAAGATCTCGACGATCCCGTCCGACCAAGACGGTGCTGAGATGCGTCACCTCTACCTCCGCCGGGTCACGGCCCACGGCGGCGCAGTGCTTGTGAAGCACAGCGACCTTGGCTGGCACGCTCGCCGGATCTCCGAAGAGGTTGCATCCCGATGCGTACTGCGCTGCGAGGCGCAAGGTCACCTTCTCGCCGGAGCCGCCCACGACAATGGGCAGCGGATCTTGAAGCGGTCGGGGGTAGGACTGGGCCTCCGGGATGGCGAGGACGTTGCCCTTGAATGCCGGCGAGCCGGGGCCCCAGAACAGCGGAAGTGCTTGGAGCACATCCTCCAAGAGTGAAAGCCGTTGAGGAGCAGAGGGAAAGGGCATGCCGTAAGCGACGTGCTCTCGTTCGTGATTGCCCGCACCCAGACCGGCAATCGCTCGTCCACCGCTCAATACATCGAGAGTGGCAATCGTCTTGGCCAACACACCGACGTGTCGATACGTCGCCGGGCTCACCAGAACACCAAGCTTGATTCGTTCGGTAGCTCCGGCGATGAAGCCGAGCGTCGTGTAGCTCTCCAACATCGGGTCCCAGGCCGACCCGAGCTGCGGGATCTGGATCATGTGGTCCATCACCCACAAGCTGTTGAAGCCGGCGTCCTCCGCCGCTCTCGCCACGCGAACGAGTTGGGGGCCGAGCTCGATGGTCTCGTCTACCCAATCGAAGCTCGAGATGTGGAGTCCGAACTTCAGCCGCCGCTCTGACGATGAGGAGACTGCGGCCTTGTCTTGGTCCCGCGCCAGCGAGGCGAGCTTGGGCGTTACGACACGAACAGGCTCGGGGTCGAGAACGAGATCCCACTCCTCACTCTCGAGGTTGAGTGCCTTTGCGGTCTTCACCATCGAGTCGATCACCTTCACCGGGACGGGGTGCGCTCGCTCCCGATTGCGGCGCTTGCACTCAGCTGCGCTCGTCGTGAATCGGACGGCAACCGCAGCCAAACCATGCCGTCGGCCGATCTCCAGATACGCAGCTCGTCGTCCACCATCGAGTCCTGTCGTATCGACGACGGTGGTGAGCTTGCGTCCCGATCGGAGGTCGACGATCCGCTCGACGAGGTCGAACACATCGGCTGAAGCCTCGAGGTCGAGCTCGTGTGTCCCGACCACAGCCCGAAGTGCATCCGAGCTCACGATCTGGTCGGCCCGGACGTTGTCGGCAGCCCAGGTGCTCTTGCCCGAGGCGGGCGGGCCGATCAGCACGATGAGACAGGGGTGGGGCAGCGGGAGCGACGCCATCGCCGGATCGTATGGCACAGCGCGGTCAAGTGCCGTCGGACTGCATCGGGCTGTCCGCTCGAACCGTGCGTCATAGAGGCCGGCTCATTCGTCGCTCGATCGGCGCAAAATTGCCGCGCTCATGTACCTCTCAGGTTCATGACGTCTGCGATTCTGCACGCGACGGGGTCCGCATCTGCAGTGCACGCAACTGCTGTCCGAAATGCGGTCCAGCTCAGGCGCCCACAACACGGGTCACTGGGTTGGGTTATTGGGTCGGCGCGTCGATGACGGTGCCGTCCGGGAGCGGATAGGCGGGACGGACGATGAGGTCCTGGATGAGATTCGAGCCGACCCAGATCTGGAACTCGCCACCGGTCGCAGCGGCATCGAAGCAGACGAACCCACCCACGCTCTCGCCGGCTCCGAGGCCGGAAGGGAAGGGCAGCAGGGTGGCGGGGCACCGAACGGAATCGAAGCTGGTGCCGTCGGCAAACACACGGAAGAAGGTGCGATCCATCCTGCCTGTGGCCTGCCCAACCTGAAGAATGGGTATAGCGAGTACATCGGGTGCTTCCGTCCACGCCGTGCGAACCTTCTCGGTCAGGTACTCGCCACCGATCACTGTGGTGGGGATTCGGGCCACAGTGAACGGCTGGTTGACTTGGACGCCGGGACGGTCCGCCTCTTGCTCTGCGATCTGCACGTCGGCATACCCGAATGGGTCATCGAGGAACGTGCCCTCGGCCTCCGCACTGGTCACTGCTTCCAAGCCCCAGGCCGGGCCGAGCATTGAGTAGCCAGCGGCAAACAGACCAAACGCCACCCCCGGGATCACAGCCGAGAACTCCGCTCGCTCGAACGAGCCCATCTTCCACGCACCACTTCGGCGTCGTGATTCATAGGCCGAGACCAGAATGGCCCAGAAGATCAGAAAGCCAACGCTCCCAAGCACGTAGAGACCAGACGGCGAGCGCCACTGGTCGCGCTCGCTTTCGAGCCCGATCACCCGCCCAGTCACGTTTGACGTGGAGACAACGATGGTGCCGCGCTCGCCCCTGGTGGCGTCATACGCCCCCTGGCCCACGACGAGCCAGGTGCTGCCATCGACGCGCTCACCGATCAGGGTGAAAGTTGGATACGTCCGCTCGATGCAGCCGGACTCCGATGAGTAGCTATAGGTGGTGCAGTCCTTGGTGGTCTTCTCGCCCGAGATCCGCTCGATCACCCGTCCGTCGGCCGACTCGGAACCGCCTGCCGCTTCCACGAGGTTGAACACGCCAAGGCCAACGAAGAAGGCAGCGACCGACGTCACGAAGATCAGATACAGAACTCGCATCGCACGCTTCATGGTGCCGATCTTGCGGTGGAATCATCGCCGCTGTCTGTGATCCGAATCACACCAGAATTGCGACGCTCATGAACCTGAGAGGTACATGGTCGCGGCAATTCTGGCGGCCTAGCTGCAGTCCTCTTCAAGAGTCGATGTCCGACTGGGTTGTTCGGGCCAGAATTGCGACGCTGATGGACCTGAGAGGTACATGGTCGCGGCAATTCTGGCGGGTGCGAGCAAGAGGGGCCGGTGAAGGGGCCGTGAGGAAGGCAGAGGGAGTCAGACGAGGGGCCAGGGGTAGCGCTGGCCGCCGGTGTCGTCGGGTGGGAAGACGCCGTCGGCGAGAAGGGCGCTCGCTCGGGTGAGCATGGCGTCGATCTCGAAGTTGTCGAGCATGGCGGCCAGAGCATTGGTCGGGCCGTCGTCCACGAACGCCCCGATCACCGCAAGGTCCTGCTCGTCGATCGGATCATCCACGTAGTCCCAGAGCACCGTGCGGAGCTTGAACTGAGCGTGGAACGCCAGCCCGTTGTCGATGCCGTAGACCCGCCCGTCCTTGCCGAGGAGGCAGTGTCCGCTCTTGCGATCGGTGTTGTTGCCGATCCAATCGAGGAGGCACAAGCGCCGTAAGTCGGCGTCGCCCACGCCCTCGTCTTGCAGCGTGAAGTAGTGATGCTCGAACTGCGCGTCAACGAATGCCTGCACCGAACCCTCACCCATCGGTCCCTGCACGAGTGCCGTGGGCGGGATCACGTCCCATCCCAACTGCTCGCACAACCGAGACATCGCAACCTCGCGCCGATAGAGCTCGGGCGGGAAGTCCCACAGCGGTCGTTCGCCTTGCCCGGGCTTGTAGATGCCCCGCGCGGTGCGATCACCGTCGGTGAAGTGCGTCAGCAGCGTGAGGTTCGAGGAGAAGGGCATGCGCCCTTCGATGTCCGCTTCGCCGTTTTCGAAGACGTCGACCAGCTGATCTCGAGGGAGATCGAAGGCAGTGGGATCGGATGCGTCAGTCATGCCGGAGCACTCGTTCGAAGAAGATGGGATGCACGGTATGCCTAGAGCGCAAAACGTCGTCGAATCCAGTTGCGGAGGAACGGGTCGATGATCGTCAGCTCCCGGCTCAGGGTGCCGTTGGCGATAAACCGATCCCTGGCGGCCTGAACGCTCCCGGCCGAGGTGTCGAAGAGATCAAGCGATCCGCCAAACAGCGGCCGATCGTTCGCGATCGCACGCAAGACGGCCTGCTCGCTTCCAGAGAAGGACGAGAAGATCACCTCGAGGCCGGGACCGACTCGAGCCTCGACTCGCTGCAGCGCTGCGGTCCAGGTATCGGCGTCAGCGGTGTGGCCAGCTGGCGTGAGTTGCCATGCCTCACTCGCCAGCTGCATCGCGGCGAATGGATGGCCACCGGTGAACTGATGGATGTGTCCGCTGATCGGGCCGGCCTTGCGCTCGGTCTCGGCGAAGCCCTGCTCAATGATGTCTGTGAGTTCGGTGTTCGTGAACGGTTCGATCGTCACGAGATCGGCCTGGCCGTAGAACGGCGCCGCTCGATCCGTGAACATCTCCGTCAACATCGTGGGCTCCGAGCCGGCAAACAGCACGCCCAGCGTCTGGACATGATGCTGGATCTTCGTGCGAAGCATCGCTGCGGCCCCGTCGACGGAACGGATACCCGTGAACTCGTCCACGATGAGCACAGTGGGCTGCCGTTGCGCACTCGTCACCAGCGTGTCGAGCACGAGGTGGAGCGCGGCGTCGGGGTCGGGCCGCTGCGACACGGGCTTGGAAAACTCCAACTTGAACATGCCGAGGTTGAACCCAACCGACGCAGCGATCTCTCGATGGGCTCCGGTCCCGGCTCCCGCTGCGGCCAGGCCATCGTCGAATCGCACGACCAGGTCCGCCATCGACCGGGTCTCGTACAGATCGACCCAGACCACGTTGGTGCCAGCCTCTTCGAGGACAGCGGCCACCTTTCGCAGGACGCTCGTCTTCCCGTATCGACGTGGGCCGATCAACGCGGTGACCGTGCGCATGGTGGCGCGTTCGATCAGATCGCGCAGAAGCTCTGTACGACCCTTGACCTGATCGGCAGCGAGTGGCCCTTGGAAGGGAAACGGCGAGGTCTCCATTCCGAGAGAATACCAACAAGCGGTATGGAAAGATACCAATTGTTGGTACGCAAGTCAGTTCAGGCGAGGACAGGCATGGCCATCAGGGTCGAGCGGCTGGCCGCACAACCTGCACGGAGGACGGCCCTTGGTCATCAAGGCTTCGCTCGTGGCGATGAATGCCGCAGCTTGCGCGATCGTGAGGTGCACCCGCAACGAGGCGCCCTCGGGCTCGTCGGAGAACGGAATGGCGACCTCGTCGTCGTCGTTCTCATCGATCACCATCTCTTCGACGACGAGTACGACCTCACCGTCGTTCTCATCGACACCAACGGCGATCTGACCCACGACCCACTCGGGGAGGGCGGGCTCGATGAGCTCACGAGGAAGTGCGGCCTCGGCCGGAGGGGCTGGAAGATCTGCCAGCACCGATTGCAAGAATGTGGCAAGTGCGGCGACTTGCTGCTTCTCCAGCTTCACCGACACGTAGCTGTTGACGTCGCCGGCCTGGAGATAGAAGACCCGTGCGCCAGGCTCGCCGACAGCGCCAGCGGTGAAGTGCGTGACCTCTCGGAATTCAAACGATTCGCTCACCGTCGGATCCTCAGCTCGGTACGAGGGTGGTGAGGTCGTCGCCCATCGAGTTGACGCCCAACACCATTGGACCCTCGAAGGTGTACATGATGGCGGTGATCGAACAGGGGCCGACGACAATCCGCTGGAAGAGATCGAGGTGCGTGCCCATGGCTGCGGCGACGGCGGCCTTGATGGTGTCGGCATGCGACGTGCAGACAATTGTCTCACCCGGATGCTCGGCCACGAGTTCGTTGATCGCACCGACCATGCGAGTCTGCATCTCCGCGAACGACTCACCGCCTGGGAATCGGAAGCCGCTCGGGTACTTCTGTACCTGCTTCCATTCCGGCAGCTTGTTGAGCTCGGACAGATTGCGGCCCGTCCACTCGCCGAAGTCGGCCTCGATGAGACCTCGCTTCACCTTGGTCCGCACGCCAAGCGCCTTGGCGATCGGTGCCGCGGTTTCCTTGGTCCGTTCCATCGGTGAGGCGTAGACCGCACTGATCGGAGCGCCGCCCTTCTTCGCGGCACGAACCTCGCTGAGCGCCGCGATGCGGTCAGCAGCTTGCTGGGCTTGGGCGATGCCCTCGTCGCCGAGGTGTAGCCCTTTTGCTCGACCGGGCAAGACCTTGCCGGTGGTGGGTGTGCGGCCGTGCCGCACGAGCAGCACCAACGTGGGGGCCGGTGCTTGCTTCTTCGCTGAAGTCTTCCGTGGTGCCATTGCCATCCACGCTACCTACGGTGCAGCAGATGGGGACCGACTCGGCAGCCAAGAAGATGCTGAAGATCGCCACTGAAGTGAGCGAGTGCACGGCCTGCCCTCGGTTGGTTGCATGGAGGGAGCAGGTGGCGACGGAGAAACGAGCCTCGTATCGCGACGATACGTATTGGGGTCGGGGCGTTCCCGGTTTCGGAGATCCGCACGCAAAGGTCATCGTGATGGGCCTCGCACCCGCCGCCCACGGGGCGAATCGCACGGGCCGCATGTTCACCGGCGATCGCTCGGGCGACTGGCTCTATCGCGGCCTCTACCGGGCCGGCTTCGCGAACCAGCCCGAGAGCGTCAGCATCGACGACGGCATGAAGCTGACCGGCGCCTTCATCACCTCACCGGTCAAGTGTGCGCCGCCGGCCAACAAGCCGAGCACGAGCGAACGAGACGCCTGCCGGCCCTTCCTCGATCGGGAGCTCGCAGTCTCCTCCGCTTGCGTATTCGTGGCCCTCGGCGGCTTCGCCCACCAGGCGCTGTGTTCGTACTTCGATCTCCGGCCCCGACCGAAATTCGGACACGGGGTGGAGATCCCAATCGACGACGAGCGCACCATCATCTGCAGCTATCACGTGAGTCAGCAGAACACCTTTACCGGTCGTCTCACGGAGGAGATGCTGGACGATGTCTTCTCCCGGGCTCGAGAACTGGCCAATTTTGACTGACGTGTGAGGGAAACGGCTTGAACAGAGGGATCGGACATGGGCCGTTCGGCCAAGTCGGCTCAGGTTTTGGAGAGCTGCTGACGTAGTACGAGGCATGTTCACCGGAGCAGAAGCCCCCGCCAACACCAAGCCCGCTGTGGTTGATGGTCAGGTCGTTTGGTTGCCCACGCTCACCGGTCTGCTCAAGGGCGAGACCAGTGTCGAGGCCAACCCACAGAGCGATCTTTGGAACGCTCTCGCCGCCGCTGTGATGGCCGAAACAGCCATTGCCTCGCTCGAGACCGATTGCGCCGACGGGCAGCCACTGGCTGACGTCATCGACATCGCCTCTCGCCGCGACCTCTCCTAACATCCGGGTCTCGGCTGAGGCTCGCACACTCCTTCTGGCCGGGATCAATTGCTGTTCGAAATCTGATGCTCAGCGTGCCCGAGCCAACCAGCTGGCCCTGTTACCGTCAGACTCGTGCACCGCACACGCCTGCTCCTCGTTCTTGTCGCATCGTTCGCACTGTTGTTCGCCGCGTGTGGAGAGGATCCTGCGCCCGAGTACAGCGATGAGAACCGTGAAGCATTCCTCGCCTCCTGCACGAACCTGGACGAGGACGATCTGATCCAGACCCGTCTCTGTCAGTGCGTCTACGAAGAGGCGGAATCGTCGCTCGACATCGAGCGCTTCCTCTCCATCGAGGAAGAGATGCGAGACGATCCGGAGGCACCGCTGCCCGAGGAGATCGTCGAGCTGCTGGCCCAGTGCATCATCGAAGAGGCCGATCTCTGAGCACAGGGCTACGGTCATGCAATGGCCGTGACTGAATCCGCTCCTCCCGCCAAGAAAGCCCGCTGGACACACCAGTGGAAAGAGCTCTACTCCGAAGTCATCACTTCCGGGCTTTGCACCGGTTGTGCTGGATGTGTCATTGCGTGCCCGCACGACGTGATCGGCTACAAGCACGAGCCCGGTGCCTACAAGCCCTTCCACTTGGAAGAGGAACTCGGTCTGGACAACTGCGGCCACGGTGAGAAGGGTTGCACCTCGTGCACCCGTGCCTGTCCTCGCTTCCGCGACTGGGAGACCGAGGCCGACGAGCATCTTTTCGGTCGCACTCGCGAAGCCGATGAGATGAGCGGTATCTACAAAGACATTCTCCTTGTCCGGGCCAAGGACGACGACGTGTACGAAAAGGGCCAGGACGGCGGACTCGTCTCGTCCATCCTCATCTGGTGCCTCGAAAACAACATCATCGACGGTGCCCTCGTTTCGATGCTCGAAGGGGGCAGTAGCGGCTGGAAGGCCACACCGGGGGTAGCCACGAATGCCGAGGAAGTCTTGGCCGGCGCCGGCAGTCGCTACACCTACAGCGCCAACACGATCGCGTACGACGAGGCACGGGAGAAAGGCCTCAAGGACCTTGCTCTCGTGGGCATGAGCTGTCAGACCTCGATTGCCCCGGTGATGTGGCACCGCAAGGTGGGCAAGGTCTCCAAGCCGATCAAACTGAACATCGGCCTGCTCTGCTCAAAGAGCTTCGACGATTCACTCTTCGACGAGCTCTTCTGGCTCAAGTACGGCCTGGCCAAAGAAGACATCGTGAAGATGAACATCAAGGGTGTCTTCCAGGTCTGGATGAAGAATGGCGACTACCACGAGATCAACCTCAAGGAGTGCCACGCCTGGACCCGCGAGGGGTGCAACCACTGCCCCGACTTCGCCGCCGAGCACGCCGACATCTCCACTGGCGGCATCGGGAACGAGACGGACTGGACGCTCACCATTGTGCGCACCGATCTCGGCCGAGCGATCATCGACGCCATGATCACCGACGGTGTCATCGAGACTCGGCCTGGCGATGACGATCCGGGCGCCATTGCCCTCATGCACAAGCTCGCTGAGAAGAGTCGTGCTCGCTGGCCTGGTTGGGCCAACCCCGCGACCCGCGTCGGTCTGCCGGAACCCAAGAAGAAGCAGAAGGCCTGACCGCCTTACGCTGAAGGACGACTCTGATCCGCCGTTGACAAGTGTGAGCTATCGCAGCATTGGTGGCGCCTTCACCAGTGAGCTCATGGCCGAGGCCGCCAGCTCCGGGCTGAGCCCGATCGGCGTCGCACCAATCACCGTGGTGTGGTTTTCGTGCTGCACGACCGTGGCACCGCCGTGGGCGTCGATGGTCATGACTGTGGGGCAGATCGGTGGCAATTCGTCCACCGTTTCCGAGAGCAAGATCGTGCCGAAACCGCCGGCCTCGAGCAGGGGGTCGGCGAGATCGCCGTCGAGCTGGTCCACGTCATCGACGAACACGATGGGGAGCGCGCCCTCGAATCGCTGCTGGGCGTGCGGCGCATGGGCGGCCCAAGCCCAGTCCGCCTCTCGCTCCTCGTCGGCCATGACCATGAGGGCCACGTCTTCTGGCGCTGAACGGACAGCCACGGTCACCAGAATCTGGCGGGCGACGGCGAGCGTCGAGTTCCGGTCGCCCACGATGCCCAGCGGGCCTCGTCGCAGGTCGGCAATCTGAGGAACCGACGGGGCCAGGAACAGCTCCTGCAGCGCCGTTGAGGCACCGTCTGGCACCCGCTCCGGATGGCTGAACCGTGGCTGCCACGGCTCGTCGCCGTAGGCGATCGCCACCTCAGCGAACGCGTGATGCGTTCGATCGCAGTCCCACGCCAGATCGGCGGCATGCCGAGCCTGGTGCAACAGGGCTTCTGGATCCGGATGTGTGAGGCGGCGATTGGCCATCACCTCTGCCCGATGAGCTCGAAGCACGGAGACGAAGTGCTGCGCCACCGGATCCTCGGCCAGAACCTCTTTGCGGCTCAACCGAGAGATCGGGCTGCGGTTTCTGCGTCGAGGGTGAGCCTCTTGAATGGCGGCGATCTCTTCGATCGTCGGTGTGGGGACGTCGGGCTCGAAAAGAGCCATGGCCCGGTCCACCCGCTGCAGTGTCCGCCGTCGCCTCTGAATCGCCCGCTTGGGTGCGAGCTGGAATCGGGCAGACCCAGCATCGATGACCTGATCGACCTCGATCACGGTGGGCTCGAAGATGTGCACGCCATCCACTCGCACGGCTTGCCGGGTCTCCGGCGACGGATGCAGCGTGACGGTCTGGTCTTCCGACACCGCAACGGTGAAGCCCACGTCGGTGGGGTCACCGAGATCCAGTCCACGACCGTGGTCGCTCGGACCGAACTGATAGGCGCCGATTCCGAGCGGCATGCTCGATCCCGCAGTCAGGCCGGCGACTTGTCGCAACTCCAGCGCTGCGTTCGCCGGGGGAGAGACCACAACCTCGGGCTGGGTGGTCTCGAGATCCGGGCTCTCCAGCAGACGATCAAGATCGTCTCCCAGGCGGAGCGCAAGGCGGCGTGCAGGCGCCACGGACTCGTTCATACCTCTCCCAACGGCCGCAGGTCACGATTGTTGAGGTCAAGCAAGCGAATTTCGAGTGGGCGATGAGCTGCCACGCTGCCTACAGGCTCTGGATCCTGTCTCGAAAGTGCGTGAGAAGTGAGATGTCGACGGTGTCGGCCGGTTCGGAGGCTTCGAGCACGTCTTCCGCCACCATTTCGCTCACGAGCACCTGGACGGAGCGAAGAGGCAATTCCATGTGGGCGGCCATCTAAGCGATGGAGATCCCGTTGGCCAGGTCTGCCATCCCGTCGGCAACCAGTCTGAGGCCAGCCCGTTCGGTCGCCGTGCTCACGTGGCATCGCCCTCGTGGTTCGCCGGTTCGTGGTTTGCCGGTTTGGGCCGGCGAGGGTCGTCTGCTCGACGGACGGCGCGCTGGAAACCACTGAGGCTGTCTCCCACGGCGCGTGCCTGCTCCTCAGGTGGCACGCCGGGTGCATCGTTCGCTGTGCGGGCAGCGGGCGGTGCTGATCTGCGCTGCACGGCGGCCGGGAGGCTTTCACCGGGCGTGCGTCGCACCGCTCCGAACAGTGTGCTCGGCTCCGCCGATGGCTCGCCTGAAGCAGATCGTGTTGCGTCGGTGGCCCGCCGCTGTGGGAGACCGGAGTCATGTGTCACCGTTTGCCGAGTGGGAGGCGCCGAGCTCTCCGACGAAACGGGCGTGGCTCCCGGGGCGGCGGATCCGAGCACGGTGGTGCGCGGTCGATGCTGCGGCACGGCCGCTTCGACGTCTCGTCGAACGAGGGGTGAACCCGCCGTCTCTAGGGCGGTGGGTGCGTTGATCTGCGTCGTCGATTGATGCGGAACGGGCTGAGGTGGCGCAGCTGGCGCCGCCCGGTCGAGGGCGTCAAGGTCGATCAGGGGAGCCGGGGCGGCCTTGGGCACCACAATCAAGTTTTGTGGGATGCGAACGCGGGCGGTCACCCCAGACGTCACGCCTTCCATCAGCTCGACAACCACGCCGTGGCGGGCTGCGAGCCGACCAACGACGTGAAGGCCGAGGAACTTCGATGGCGTCTCTTCCAGCACTGCTGCCTGCTTGATGCGTTTGTTGTATTCCGCCAGGTCCTCCTTCGAGAGCCCGAACCCTTGGTCGATCACGGCGATGAGATAGCCGTTCCGGGAGTCTCGGGCGAGGACGTTCACGTTGCGATCTTGTGGGGAGAAGGTGAGGGCGTTCTCGATGAGCTCGGCAATCAGATGACCGACGTCGGCCACCGCTTCGGGAACCAGCTCGACGCTGTCGTTGACCGAGACGTCGACGCGCTCGTAGTGCTCGACTTCGGTGAGCGCCGCCCGAACCACGTCGCCCATCGTTGCCGGGCGGCTGAACCGTCGGCTGGTCTGAGCCCCCGCGAGCACCAGGAGCGACTCAGCGTTCCGGCGCATTCGAGTGGCGAGGTGGTCGACCTTGTAGAGATCGGCGAGTCGCTGGGGATCGGTCTCGTTCTCCTCGAGACGATCCATCGTCTTGAGAATGCGGATGAGCAGCTTCTGGTTCCGGCGACCGAGGTTCACGAACATGTCACCGACAATGCGGCGAGAAGCGGCCTGCTGCGTGGCGAGGTCGAGGGCGGTGACGTGCATGCCGTTGAAGGCATGGACCAGATCGCCTACCTCATCGTTGGTGTCAGCCCGTATCGGTTCGACCTCGGTCACGACAGGGTTGTCGCCGTCGTGCCGCATGGCGTCAACTGCCGCTGGCAACTCGGTGCTGGCAATCTCGTTCGCCCGTTTCGTCAACCGGAGGATCGGTTTCCGAATCGATCGGTAGAGGGCGAACATGACAAGCGCGAGTGCAATCCCGAGACCGGCGAGGGTGCCGAGCGTGAGGACCGCGTTGCGGTTCGCCGTTTCTTGGATCTCGGTCGAGGAGGCTCGCGTCTCGGCGAGAATCTGGGCCTGAAGATCATCAAGCGGGGGAAGCACGTTGGCCTGAATGCCAGCAACTTCAATTGGGTCAATTGGTATGACCTCGCCAGGGACAAACTGCGGGATCGCCTCGCGCTTGGCTTCAAGCTCGAGGTGCGCGTCAGAGGCGAAGAAGCTGTTGATGTCGTTCTGCCAGGTCGGGCTGGCGACCGATCGAAGTGCGGCTTCGTAGGCCTGCGACGAGCCGAACTGACGCTGAAGGACGCCAAGGGTTGCCGGTGTAATGCGCTCGCCCGGGAGCTGGCTGACCTGAATGTAAAACAGTGTCTCGTTTCTGATGGCCTCCCCCGTTCGAGTGATCAGCTGCAGCGTGGTCAGGTTGGCGGCCTCGCCTCCATCGACGATGAGGCGCGGATCGAAACGGGTGAGATCGTTGGCTGCGCTCACTGCAGGGCTGTAGCTGGAGAAGGCCCAGACGACGGTTCCTTCGTCGGTCAGTTGGGTCCCGGCAGCCAGCTCGTCGCCCACCATCAACCGAACTGTGGAGGGGTTCGTGGGGAGGACCGCCCGCAGAGAACGCACTCGCTCCTGAAGCTCACGAACGGCCTCGGATTGGGCGCCGGTCAGCGATCCCAGAGATCCATCGAGCGCTTGGGTGAAGGCCCGGTCCGTGGCCTCTTGAGAGGCGAGGACGTCGGATTCGTTCGTCGTGAGCGAGGCGATCACGTCCCGCTCGTTGCGCACGGCGATCGCCAGCTCGCTCAACGTCAGCGCACGGTTGACTTCGGCGAGTTGTGTTTCCGCCGCCCGCGCCTCATCCAAGCGCGACTGAACTCGCAACGTCGTCAGCGCGATGAGCGCGATCAACGGAAGAACGAAGGCAAGCAAGAGCTTGCTTCGAAGTGACATCTTTCTCAGCACGGGAATCCTTCAAAAATGTCGATGCTTCATGACCCATCGACCTGAAGGTGGCAAAATTGAGGATCGGCCCTTCCTGGGCTCCGGCCGGTCTTGATCAGGGGCGCTTGGTCCGCTCCCGCTCGGCGGCGCATTCGTCTCGCATCCAACAACCAACGAGGTGGTCGTTGACGATGCCCATGGCCTGCATGGCGGCGTAGGCGGTGGTGGGCCCAACGAATCGAAAGCCCAGGCGCTTGAGTTCCTTGGCCAGCGCCACCGACTCGTCCGTCGTGGCTGAAACATCGGCAAAGGTCTCGGGCCGATGCTCAACGTTTGGTTCGTGGGCCCAGATCACCTGAGCCAGCGTTCTTCCGGACTCGTGCAGGTCGAGCAGCGCGCGGGCGTTGTTGACGGTTGCCTCGATTTTCCCCCGATGGCGGATGATTCCCGCGTTGGTGAGGAGTTCGAGCACCTCGGGTTCGTCAAACTCTGCGACCTGCTTAGCGTCGAAGTTGCAGAACGCTTCGCGGAAGGCCGGCCGTTTGCGAAGGATGGTGATCCAGCTCAGACCGGACTGGAAGCCTTCGAGACACATCTTCTCGAAAAGCGTCCGCTCGTCGATCGTTGCTCGGCCCCATTCGGTGTCGTGATAGTGCGCGTAGTCCTCTGATGAGGCGCCCCAGCCGCAGCGATCATGTCCGTCTTCACCGGTCACCAGGTCCGTCTCGCTCATTCCCAAACCGTACCGCGACGCCGGTTGGCGAAAACTTGACCGGTGGGTCAAGATTGTCGCCATGGATTTGACGTACCCCGCCGAAGCCGAAGCGTTCCGAGCCGAGATCCGAGCCTGGCTCGAAGAGCACCTCCCCGAACGCTGGACCGACGACGACTTCGAGATGAGCGACGAAGAGCGTGAAGCGTTCAATGTCGAGTGGACGGCGAAGCTGTTCGAAGGTGGCTGGATATGCGCATCCTGGCCGACCGAATACGGCGGGAAGGGTCTTTCCACGATGCAGGCCGTTGTTCTGAACGAGGAGTTCGCGAAGGTCGGCGCGCCGATGCGAGGCGACTTCTTCGGTGACACGCTTGTCGGCCCGACCATTCTCCAGTGGGGGAGCGAAGAGCAGAAGAAGCAGTTCCTGCCTGGCATCCTCGCCGGCCAGACGCGCTGGTGTCAGGGCTTCTCCGAGCCGGAAGCTGGTTCTGATCTCGCTGCGTTGCAGTGCAAGGCCGAGCTCGACGGTGACGAGTGGGTGATCAACGGACAGAAGGTCTGGACCACGCAGGCACAACACGCTGACTACGTGTTCCTTCTCGCCCGTACCAACCCGGATGAAGCCAAGCACGCCGGTATCTCCTACCTCCTCGTTCCCATGGACCAGCCCGGTGTCGAGATCCGTCCGATTCCTCAAGTCGACGGCTCTGGCGAGTTCAACGAAGTCTTCTTCAGCGACGCCAAGTGCCCGAAGGACAACGTCGTGGGTGGCGTGAATAACGGTTGGAAGGTGGCGATGACGACGCTCGGTTTCGAGCGGGGAACCAGCGCTACCACCTCACACCGCCGTTTTGAGGTCGAGCTCGACGCCATCACCGAAGTGGCTCGGGCCAACGGCAAGTCTGAGGACCCCGTCGTCCGCCAGCGTCTTGCTCATGCTCACTCGAAGGTGCAAATCATGCGCATCAACGGCTTGCGAAGCCTGAGCGCAACGGTGAACAAGAAGAAGGATCTTGGCGTCGCCGCCATTGGCGCAACGAACAAGATGTTCTGGTCCGAGTATCACCGCGACGTCATGGAACTCTGGACCGAGATCGCAGGCATGCAGAGCCTGGTGCTGGACGGCGTCTACGAAGAGAACAGCACCAACCCGAACCGTCGGCGGGGCAAGGCCAACTATCCGGTCAACGCCATGCAAGCGGCGTTCTTCTTCAGTCGGTCGGAAACGATCTGGGGTGGCACCGCCGAGGTGCAGCGCAACATCGTCGGCGAACGCGTGCTCGGTCTCCCCAAGGAACCGAAGCCAGCGAAGTAGCGCTGGGATCGGTCGGTCTGGACATCAGATCACCCGACCCCAGATTTGCATGTCGAGCCGCTCGATCCCGTCGCCGCAACGGCCAGCGGCCACGCTGCGCAATGTTCCCTCGTGTTGGAAGCCCAGCGAGCTGAGCAGGGCTCCTGACGCGTCGTTCCCGTCGAGCACCTCGGCGCACAGTCGCCGGAATCCCTGGGCAACCAGCCAGTCGCACACGGCCGTCATCGCGGTCTTGCCAACACCCTGACCTCGGGCATGAGCTGCGACCCAGTAGCCGACCTCGGCCGTGTCGGTCTCCCAGCGAGTGCGAGCCCCGGCGGCTCCCACAACCCGTCCCTCGGCGTTCTCGATGACGAACTCCATCCCCGCCCGGCTGCCCCACGAGCTCGAGGTGAACTCGAGGAAGCCTTGGAACTCTTCAGACCTGTAGGGGCTGGGGACCGTCGTCCACTTCGGGATCTCGGGATCCTGGCACGCAGCCACCACATCGGCCTCGTCACGGGGCTCGGGAAGCCGGAGGGTGAAGGGGCCAGCCGAGAGCGAGCGGGGGAGTGACCGTGAATCCATCGTCGAACGGTAGGCGAGCCTGGAGCGCAGATCGCCCGAAATTCACCTCCTGTCGAGCTTGCGACTCGCTACTTCGGTTCGGCCGGGAGTTCGTCCGGCATGATCGGCGTGCCGGACTGGCGCTGAGCGTCGATGAGGTCGCGGTCGCAGGTCCAGCAGAGGTAGTGCGGACGGGTGCTCATGATCGAGAGCTGACTGCCCCGGCTCTTCTCGAGAATGGCGACGGGCACGGGGTACATCTCGCCCGTTTCGCACCGAGGGCACCGTCGCTCTCGGTCCCGCTCCCACACGTGCGTGCAGGCGCCGCAGGTGATGGTGATGACGCCCTCGACGTTGGTGCCAGCAAGGTCGTCGTCTTCGCCGCATTCAGGGCAAGCGATCTCATCCGACATGCGTGCGACTGTAGACCGAGGTGCCACGTGGGCTGCCAGTGTCGGCGCTAGCGTTCTCTTCCGCATGACCACTGATCAGCCGCCCAGTGGCCGACCACGCCGAAGCCAGCAGCGTCCGCCCACTCGAGCCAGAACCGAACGCCCCTCGTCGCAGCGATCCCCCACCGCTCGGGACGGCAGGGCCGAGCGACGTGCGTCTGCGGCTCAGGAGCAACCAGCGAGTCGACGAGCCGAGGGTTCGAGCCGCCGCTCGACGCCGACCTCGCGCCGTACGTGGGCCGAGCGCATCGCTCTGTCGCTCGGTGTGATTCTCACCTCGCTCACGGTCTTCGCTGCGGTGGTCCTTTCCTGGGGACTCGACAAGTTCGAAGACATCGAGTCGGTGCCGATCGCTCCGGTCGAACAGGCGGCAGCTGGTGAACCGGCGAACTGGTTGCTGGTGGGCACCGACGTCCGCGACGGCATTGATCCCAACAGTGCGGACGCCGGTGTTTTCGTCGGTGGAGATCCATCCGAGCTGCCATCAGGGAAGCGAACCGACACGATCATCATCGCTCGCGTCGATCCCGAGAACGGCCGAGTCGATCTGCTGTCGGTTCCCCGAGATCTCTACGTGCCCATCGCCGGGGCGGACCGCTTCGATCGCGTGAACGCAGCGTTCAACGCCGAGAACGGCGAAGAGCGGCTGGTGAACACGATCGAGGACTACTTCGGTTTCGACATCAACCACTACGCCGAGATCAACTTCGTCGGGTTTCAGGATGTGGTCGACGAACTCGGCGGTGTCCCCATGTGGTTTGACCAGCCGATGCGAGACGCGAACTCGGGTCTCAACATCGAGTTCGCCGGGTGCCACCGCCTTGATGGGTTCCAGGCCCTTGCCTTCGCTCGCGGCCGCAACGTTCAATTCTTCGAGGATGGCGAGTGGCGCACCGATGGCACAGCGGACCTCGGCCGAATCAGCCGTCAGCAGTACTTCTTGCGTCGGGTGGTCGACACTGCGGCAGCGCAAGTGAACCTCACCTCGATCGGCACCATTAACTCGCTTCTCTCTGTCGGCGGACAGAACCTCGTGATCGACAGTGGCGTCGAGCCTGGAGACCTCTTGGGCCTGGCGCAGACGTTCTCCAATCTGCGGGGCGATCAAATCGTCACTCACTCGTTGCCGGTCGCGGACTTCCGAACCTCAGACGGCAAGGCCGTGCTGCAGATGGACCAGGTGGCAGCCACCGATGTCGTTGATGTGTTCCGCGGTCTTGGCCCGACGCCCGACGCTGCAGCGACCACGACCACAACGATTCCTCCCGTTTACGAAGTCTCGGTGTTCAACGGCAGCGGCACCGCCGGCCAGGCGGGCGAAGTCAGCTCGTTCCTGGGCGATGAGGGGTTCACCATGCTTGAGCCCGGCAACGCGGCGCAGCGGGCACAGACTGTGCTCCGATATGCGCCGGGCAACGAAGCTGGAGCGATTGCGGTGGCGTCTCGCCTTCTGGCCGACCCCGTATTCGAGGTGGATCCCAATGTCGAGACCATCGTGCTCATCACTGGCGGAGACTTTGCCGGCACGACGGCGACGGTGCGAGCACCCGAGTCGGTCGTGCTGCCAACGACGGCACCTCCGACAACGGCGCCACCGGAGCCAGCGGCCTCCGACACCTCAATCATTGGTGTCGTTCCCGGTCCCTCCCCCGAAGGCACCGACTGCATTTAGCAGGACGCCGGAGGCCGGGCACCAGCTCGAACCCGCAGCGCTACACACCCCTCACGCCGAAAAATCGTGCCCAGCCCACCAAAACGGTGTGCTGGACACGAGATTTCGGCCGCAAGGTTGTCCTGCGCTGCAGTTTGAGTGGCACTTCTGCGTGATCGCAGCGTTGTCGGGGTTCAGGGCGCAGCCCGACGGGGATCGAGGGGTGGAGCTCCAGCGACGAGCTGAGCACACGAGGACGACTAGAGCGCAGCGATGATCTTGGCTGCGATTTGGGCGGCGGAGCCGTCGTCCGGGGTCACACGGAACTCGGGGTTCTCGGGTGCCTCGTAGGGATCGTCGATGCCGGTCATGCCTTTGATCTCGCCGGCGCGAGCCTTCTTGTAGAGACCTTTGGGGTCTCGCTGCTCACAGACCTCGAGCGGCGTGTCGACGAAGACCTCTCCGAAGGGGATGTCTGCCGCCTCGTGGATCTCTCGCGCCAGTTGGCGGGCCGCCCGGTAGGGCGAGACGAGCGGCACGAGTGCGATCACGCCGGCGTCGGCGAAGAGCCGAGCGACGTGGGCGACACGCCGAACGTTTTCGTCACGATCCTCGGCGGAAAAGCCGAGGTCGCCGTTGAGTCCGAAGCGAAGGTTGTCTCCGTCGAGGAGATAGGCCGGCCGACCGGAAGCGATGAGCTGCTTCTCGACTTGGACGGCCACCGTGGACTTGCCAGAACCAGAGAGTCCGGTGAACCAGAGAGTCCGACCGGTCGTGCCGGTGACGGCAGACCGATCGGCCCTGGCAACAGAACTGTTGTGCCAGCGAATGTTGGTGGGTTCGCCAGCCATCAGCGGATCACGAACCGGAGCCGACGATCATGCCCGCACCGACGGTCACGTTGGTGGCCTCGTCGATGAGGATGAACGAGCCGGTCATGCGGTTGCGCCGGTACTCGTCGAAGAAGAGCGGCTGCGTGGTTCGCAGCTTGACTCGACCGATCTCGTTCAAGGTGAGCGAGGTGGCATCTTCGTCTCGGTGGAGCGTGTTGATGTCGAGGCGGTAGCGCAAGTCCTTCACCATGGCCCGCACCGAGCGGGTGGTGTGCTTCAACGCCAGCTTGGCGTTCGGCTTGAGTTCGGAGAACTCCGACATCCAGCAGACCATCGCTTCGATGTCCTGGCCGGACTCAGGCTGGTTGTTCGTGCGGCAGATCATGTCGCCACGACTGATGTCGATTTCGTCCTCGAGACGAATCGTGCACGCCATGGGAGGGAACGCTTGCTCGAGCTCGCCATCAGCGGTCTCGACAGCCTCGACCTTCGACGTGAAGCCCGAGGGCAAGACGATGACTTCGTCGCCCTTCTTGAACACGCCACCGGCAACGGTGCCGGCGTACCCGCGGTAGTCGGGGTGTTCCGGCGTCTGCGGCCGGATCACGTACTGGACCGGGAAGCGGGCATCGACCAGGTTGCGGTCCGATGCGATGTGAACCTCTTCGAGGTGGTGGAGGAGGGTGGAGCCCTCGTACCACGGCATGTTCTCGGAGCGGTCCACCACGTTGTCGCCGTTGAGGGCTGACATCGGAATGAAGGTGAGGTCGCCAACGTCGAGCTTCGCCGCAAAGGCGGTGAAGTCAGCGTGGATCTCGTTGAAGACATCCTCGGAGTAGTCGACGAGGTCCATCTTGTTGACGGCCAGCACGATGTGCGGAATGCGCAGCAGCGAGGCGATGAACGCATGGCGTCGGCTCTGCTCGAGCACACCCTTGCGAGCGTCGATGAGCACGATGGCCAGGTCGGCGACAGAAGCACCGGTGACCATGTTGCGGGTGTACTGGATGTGGCCCGGGGTGTCGCCAATGATGAACTTGCGCTTCGGTGTGGCGAAGTAGCGGTGGGCGACGTCGATCGTGATGCCCTGCTCACGCTCGGCGCGGAGGCCGTCGGTGAGAAGTGCGAGGTCAACGGTTTCAGAACCGCGAGCCTCGGATGTGGCCTCGATCGATTCGAGTTGGTCCTCGAAGATGGACTTCGAGTCGTAGAGGAGTCGACCGATGAGGGTGGACTTGCCGTCGTCGACGGACCCGGCAGTGGCCAAACGGAGTAGCTCCATTAGAAGTACCCCTCCTTCTTTCGATCTTCCATTGCGGCTTCGGTCCGACGGTCGTCGGCCCGGGTGGCGCCTCGTTCGGTGACGCGGGTGGCGCCGACCTCTTCGATCACCTTGTGGATGTCATTGGCGTCGGAATCGACCGCACCGGTGCAG
Source organism: uncultured Acidimicrobiales bacterium (assembly GCA_937997485.1). Classification (GTDB taxonomy): domain Bacteria; phylum Actinomycetota; class Acidimicrobiia; order Acidimicrobiales; family SZUA-35; genus SZUA-35. The sequence goes on from CALKTH010000152.1 coordinate 22,681, forward strand.
CTTGCGTCACCGATGGTGCGGAAGCGGACCGTGCGCTCTTGCAGCTCTTCACCCTCCATACGCGTGATGTAGGGCGTGTCGGCGAGCCACATGCCGTCACGCTCGAAGACCATGCGCTTGTGGGCGTAGTAGATCTCGGGGACGTCGATCTTTTGGTCGGCGATGTAGTGCCAGACGTCAAGCTCGGTCCAGTTCGAGATGGGGAATACCCGGAAGTGCTCGCCCTGCTTGTGGCGACCGTTGTACAGGTTCCACAGCTCGGGGCGCTGACCCTTGGGGTCCCACTGGCCGAACTCGTCGCGGAAGCTGTACACGCGCTCTTTCGCTCGTGCTTTTTCCTCATCGCGCCGGGCGCCACCGAAGAGTGCATCGAACTTGTGCGTCTCGATGCCTTCGAGCAAGGCGGTCGTCTGCAAGCCGTTGCGACTGGCACGAGGGCCGGTCTCTTCGGTCACCAGACCCTTGTCGATGGCCTCTTGCACAGAAGCAACAATGAGCTTCACGCCGGTCTCGGCCACACGACGGTCGCGGTACTGAATGACCTCGTCGAAGTTGTGGCCCGTATCAACGTGCATGATCGGGAAGGGGACTTTGGCAGGAGCGAAGGCCTTGATGGCCATATGAAGAAGAAGGATCGAATCCTTACCACCCGAAAAGAGCAGTGCGGGCCGTTCGAATTCCGCAGCGACTTCTCGGATGATGTGGATGGCCTCGGCTTCGAGCGCTCCAACATCGGAGAGTTGATAGTTCATCACGTTCTCTTGTCGGTTCGTTGTGGGGTCACTTGAGAAACCCATGGAAGAGAAACCCTTGGAATCCGGTCGCACTTGGGCGATAGAGACACCAATAGAATCAGCAGCCAATCTATGCGAAGGACTTCGTGGTGGTGCACCCACAACCTGGTCCTTTCGGTCCCAGGATCTGAGATGAGTCGCCCACTCGGGTGATGTTGCTGCCGCATCTCGCACTGTTCGCCCCCATGATCATGGATCGAACTGCTTTACACCTCGAGGAAGACCCCCTATGTCCAACGGTGAAAGGCGACCCGCTGAAGGCGTCGTCAACATTTCTGAATACTCGACAGCGCTCCGGCGTTTTTGGCCAGCCATCTTGGCTCTCGGCGTGCTTGGTGCGGTCCTTGGTGGACTGCTTCTCTCTGTTCGCGGTGGCGCCTACGTCGCCGAAGCTCGGGTAGAAGTCCGTCCGCTTGTCACTGCGGGTGACAATCCGAACCTCGATACTCAGCGTCTCGTCAACAGCACGAACGAGCAGGCCATCGGTGCTTCTCAGCGTGTGACCGAGCAGGCGCTCCGTCTGTTGGCTGCGGCCGAGTCGCTCGGCACAAGCGATCTTGACGATCCGCTCGTGGTTGCCGCGGCATCGGACATCGACATCGACGAGGCACAGGTCAGGTCGGCTCAGAAGGAGATCGCAGTCACGATCCCCTTTGAATCACAGATTCTTGTCTTCACCGCATCCTCCGTCTCTCCCGAACGAGCGCGCGATCTTGCGCAGTCGGTTGCTCACGCCTACCTCGACTTCCGTCAGGAGTCGGGCGAAGCCAGCACGACGCTCTCGCGCGAGAAGCTCGAAGCCCGCGAGCTGGAGTTGATCGCCGAGATCGAAGTCCTCGTCGAGGGTCTCGACCTCGAAGGCGATCAGG
>CALKTH010000153.1 GCA_937997485.1 uncultured Acidimicrobiales bacterium
ACCTTCCGCTCGGAGGCCACGAGATCGGCGAGGGCGCGCCAGTGAGCTCCGGAAGATGCCATTCCGTCAGTCTGCCCTTACTCGACACGGGTGTCGCCCGAGTTTCCGCACGTCACCTGGCCGCCCGTCTCGAGCTGCTCCCATCGCTCCAGAACCCTTCTGGAGCTCCCAGCGGCGCAAACCCGCCCCTGTGCGCTCCACTTTCAACTGGAGCACCTCGGAGTCGACTCACGAGTCCGCCGCTGGCGTGTCCTATGAGATCGAGGAACCGGTGACGATGGCAGGGCCGTTGCCGAGGTAGAAGATGCCGGGGAGGCCGGCGGTCTCGAACTGGTCGCTGGGGTTGCGAGCCATGGTGGTGTTGCGGATCGTCATCGTTCCCTGGAGGTTGTTGCTCACGTAGAAGATGCCGCCACCGCCCTCGTTGGCGTGGTTGTCGGTGATGATCGAGCCGTCCACGACCAGGTGATAGGTGCCACCGTCGTTGGCGATCGCTCCACCATTGCCTCCGCCCGGAGTTCCGGGCTGCGCGGGATTGGCTCCGTTGCCGGTCGCCTCGTTGTGGGTGAACACGCTGTTGAGGATCGTGTACGACGAGCCGATCGTGCTGAGCGCCCCGCCGTTCGAGCAACTGTTGCCGGCACCAGCGCCGCCGAAGGTGCTGTTCACCACGTAGACGGGTTGATCGTTGAACTGGCTGAGCACACGAAGACCACCGCCGGCCGTGTCCGGACCGGTCGGCGCGCAGCGGTTGTTGGTGAAGATCGTGTTGACGGCCTTGAAGCGACCGCCTCGGACGAAGATCGCACCGCCACCGCCGCCGTTGCCGCTGTCCGGATCGGCGTTGGTCGTCACGCCGTTGTCGAAGGCGATGTTCTGCACCGTCAGGCGGGGGTGGTCCTGGTTCTGACAGTGCGGCGTGGTCCAGACCAGGTTCTGGTCGCAGGTGTTCATGTAGAGGATGCGTCGCTGGCCCTGCCCGCTGAGTGTGACGAGCCCTCCGCCGTCGATCACCACGTCGGGGTTCTGGTTGTTGAACACCTGAGCGGTCGCCGTCATCGGGATCGTGATGGGGTCTGGCCCACAGTTGAACGTGATCGTGCCGCCGAGAGCGACGGCCGCCACCACCGCCTCGGATGTGCAGCTGGCGGGCGAGCCGTTGCCGACGACGTGGTCGGGCTGGGAAACATCGACAGCTTGAGCTGCTGACGGCACGGTTGCGGTGCCCTCAGGGTTGCCCGGGTTCTGGACGGCTTCAGGCTGAGGGACGGCCGGGCGCGGGCCATACACGTCGGACGCCTTCTTGAACTCGGCGGAGTCCGAGAATCGGACCATGACCGAGCCTCGCGTCTCGTTACCGTTGCCGAGCTGGGCGATCCAGTGAGCGCGCCCTCCGGCATCGCCCGGACGACCGAGCACGTTCTGGTAGACGAGGTCGACGAAGGCAGCATCGCCGAGATCGCCGTAGGTGGAGACGAATTCGGGGGACTCGGTGAAGGCGTCGGAGATCGACTCGAGCGATCGACCTCGGTCCCACGCCCCCTGCCAGAAGGCCAGGCCGCCCGCATCTGCGTCCCGCTCGAAGTACGCAAGGAAGAGGCGTTCGACGCTGCGGGGATCGGGGCCGCTGAGCGGATCGGCGACCACTCCGGTGCTGTCCTTGAACTCGGCGGAGTCGGAGAAACCGATCATGACTTGGCCACGAGTGCGGCGGCCGGACGTGATCTCAGAGGTCCAGAACGCGGCGCCTTCGCCTTCCGCTGGGCGGTCCAGGACGTTCAGGTAGACAAGCGCAACGAACGCTGCAGCGTCCAGGTCACCGTAGGTGTCCCGGAACTCTGGGGAGAGGGAGAACTGCTGGCTGACTTGACCAAGCGTCGTGCCTGCCCCCATCGATGCGGTCCAGAAGGCCAGCCCGCCGGCATCAGGCAACCGGCCGAAGTAAGCGAGGTAGAGCCGCTCGACGCTGCGGCTATCTGGCCCGGACTCGGTGATTGCAGGTTCGGCTGCGCTCGCCGGTGCCGCGAGCGAGCTGGCCTGAGCGTTCAGCAAGCCAGCGAGCACTGCCAGGGCGCAGACCACATGACGAAAACGAACGCGAGATGACGATGGGCGCAACGACGGCATCTGTTCTCTGTCGTCTCATCAGATGAGAGAACTTGAGGCAGACCGTCAGATCCGTCGATCAGATGAGGCGTCTGCACTACGTTCCCGCTCATGGCCGACGGAGCAGACGTTCTTCACGAGACCATCACCGCCGTTGTCGCCCAGCATGCGATGGGCGGCGACGAGCGAATCGGCCAGCTGGTCGACATGCTCACCGCACCACTGGTGAGAAACTCGGCACGCCCCACTTCGCTCCCGGTCGTCGAGACGTGGCTCGAACCGGCTGCCGCACTTGCTGATGGCCCGGAGACGACGGTGGCCGAGGCGCTCATTCGCCATGGCGATTCGCTGCTCTGGCGGAGGGCCTATGACACGGTTCCGCCCACACCCGAGATTTCGTGGATGCACGACGGGTATGCGTACGGCGTTTTGATCGGCCCGGCGGGCGGAACCGGAGGCAACTCCACACCGCCGTTTCCCCCGCCCTTCATCTCCGACGAGGTCTTTCTCGGCTTCTCGATTCAAGCGCCAGACACTCTGTACCCCGCTCACCATCACCTCCCGACCGAGATCTATGGCGTGATCGGCGGCACGGCCGACTGGCTCAACGGAACCGGCCAGTGGACCCCTCGCCCGCCCGGCTCCGTCTTCATCCATGAGCCGCATGAGATCCACGGCATGCGCACCGGCCCTGAGCCGCTGCTGGCCTGGGCCGCCTGGATCGACCACCCGGCAGAGACGGCCTACCTCGCAGACTGAGCGCCATGAGCGGCCCCGAGCGCAGACCGTTTCGACACACCGTTCCGGCAGCCCGTTCCTGGCTGAATTGCCGCGTTCATGTACCTCACCGGTACATGAACGCCGCAATTTGGAGGGCTGCGAGGGCCGTCTGGTCTGGCATCGCAGCTGCTCGGGCTCCTCCTCAGGAGAGGTTGCCAGCGGGCAGTTTGCGATCGTGCCCGCCACGCCCAAGATCTTCGGCCAGCCGGCGCAGCTTCGAGTGGAACTGGTCTCGATCGACGGTGCAGAGACGGAGGTGGCGACGGCCTGGATCGCCGTCGAACCCCGTACGCCCATGCAGGACTCGTTGATTGTCGAACATGAGCGCCTCGCCGGGCTGGAGACGGTGCGTCCACTGAAATTCACGGTCTCGGATCAGCTTGGTGAAGACGATCAGGGCTCGGTAGTACCGGTCCGTGAGATCGGGATCGAGGTCGAGCGAGCCCATTGAACGTTCGTGGAACCGAATTCCGCACACGTCGCCATCGCGATCGAGCCGGATCACGGGCGCGTGAGCCTGCATGTTCACCGCATCGCCCTGATCCACCGAGTCCGACCGATAGCGAATGAAGGGCACGGACACCGATGTGAGGAGTTCGAACGCCTGAGGATGCTCTCGCCGAATGGTGGCCGCTACCTCGAATCCATCGACGAGCGTGCTGGCCCCGCCTCCGGTCGGGCTGGCATCGATGCAGTGCAGCAGGCTGGCACCGGACGGGTTGTAGCGAAACGGATCGTCGGTGTGAGGGTCCATCGCGTTGGTGCTCTGCGACATCGTCCACACATCTGGCTCGGACATGATGTCGAACAGGCGGCCGAAGTCGGTCTCCCGCACATGTCCGAAGCGAGCGGCGAGGGCTTCGGTTCCGTCGACCGTCAACGGAACGTCCGAGACAACGGCGGCGCCCCATTGCGCGATGTCATGGAGAAGCGAGAGGTGCCCCTCGTCTTGCAGCGTGTCTTCGAACTGGTGACGGGGAAGGGCCGCACTCGACCGCCAGGTGCGAAGTTGTAGCGGAGCCGCTGGCTGCAGGCGGGCATGAAGCCACGTTGCGTCGAAGTGGCTCACGTGCCCATCGGAGAACGAAACCTCGAGGCAGGCACCGGCATCAGTCGCCTCGGCCCGTTCGAGTTCGAGATTGGGATCAAGCTCCCCGACGGAGAACGTTCGAAAGCCGGAACGCTTGTCGCCACCGGAAGGGCAGTTGTCCCGGAGCCACAGCACGTTGCACGCGACCGAGCCACCGCCCGTCCAGGTGACCTGGGCGAAACGGCGGCTCGAATCGAGTTCGGTGTTGATGATTGCGGTCATGCCACCCCCTGGAAGGTTGAACGGTGGCGAGACACTAGTGCCGTGACCGGCGGTGGATCAGCTGTGCTTCTTCAACGACTGGGTGACGATGCTGAGCGTGCGTTCGCTCACTGCGCCGGCACCAGAACCGCGTCCGACAGCGTCGGTCCACACGTTCTTGAAGCTCGGTGCACCGGCATTCCGGGCGTCGACGTACATGTTGATCTTGTTGTTCGTGAACATTGTGGCAACCTCTTTGTCACCCACATGTCCTCGAGATGTTCAGCTAGCCAGGACCCGACTGAGCGGGGCGTCCCTGGGGCTGATCCATCTTCTGGAGCGGCTGGGATTGGACTGATTTCATGGCCTCTTGGCCACATGTCTGAGTGTGCATCTGGGCGCGTGTTTTGTCTCCATGACACTCGGCACACTGGCCCCGTTCTCGCCCACTGCAACGTGGGTCAAACGGACCGAGCCGACGTTGGTTTCGGGGTTTGGAAGCCCGTTCGAATCGAGCGACCCCTCTTGCGCTGCGCTCCACTCGGCGCCGCCATGGCCGATGATGTGACGGTGGATCTGACACGAGAGCAGAAGATCATCCTGAGCGCCCTCGGCGGCCTCGTCGTGGTGCTCGGTATTGGAGCAGCGCTCTTCACTTCGGGCGATGACGGAGACGATGTCGTCGTCGACGCTGTTGCCGAGGCATCGACGAGCACGACGCAGGCGATCGACGAGAAAACGACGACCACCGCGACGCCCGGCGACGGCGAAGGTGGCCAAGCCGGCGAGACGGCTGGCAGCGATGGCGCCACAGCGACGACAGTCGCCGACGAGACCTCGACAAGCGTCTCCGACGAGACTTCGACGACCGCAGCCGGTGCGACGAGCACGACAACCGGAGTGGATGAAGCGCAGACGTTCGATACGTCTGGACTGATCGGCGAGAGCGTCTTCGATGATGAGTCGGGAGTGCAGCTCGTCCGATACGCCGAAGACCAGGATGAAATCGACTGTGTGGAGGGCACGCTCGTGGCTGAGCGCGACGGCGCAATCGTGCATGTCTATGACCTTCCCTTTGCCGGCGGCATCACTGCGTATGCGGGACCTGGAAGCCAAACCGCAATCGTTGGCAACTGCGAGGAGAGCATCACCTTCGTCCAGCTCGCGTCACAGGACATCGACGAGACTGGCACGCCCGACTTCGCTCCAGTGGTCATTCCAGAGGACGTGTTCTTCCTCGACAACTTCGGATGGGTGCCGGGCGTTGGTGTGTTCGAAGCGGATGGGCTGTTCAGCGACGGCAGCAGTCCTGGCACGACCGAACGAGTCATCATTGATCCCGAGAGCAACGCCATCGTGCCCGTTGTGGGATCGCTGGGGCGACGGGTTGAGCTGCCGTTGGTCGGTGTGGACTTCGTGGTTCCGGTGGAGTGGGAAGAGCAGTACGTCGATGATGAGGTCGCGGAGTACGGCACGTCGAATGGCGTGCTCCTCACCATCACCAGCTTCCCGGAGGATGGGCCGATCGAAGCGTTCGATGTCTTCAACGGAGAGACGATCGACAGCTCGTTCAGCGGTGAGACGACCGTGTGGACCGGTGATCAAGACGGAGCAGCGGCGGCGGACTCAGCCCCATTGAACGAAGCGCTTCTCGTCGGTCCTGACGGCTCTCGCTTCGTGCGCTCCATCTTCTACGACGGACGCTCGGTCGAGATCGAGATCAGCATGCCGGCGAATGCGCCGCTCAACGAGCAAGCCATCGGCCGTTGGATGACGGACCTCGTCCGGGTCTTCGACGCAGTGGGCTGATCCAGAGCGGCGGTCGCACCCTGGAACAATCGGGTCAGCGGCTACGTCAGCAACGCCGTTGCTGTGAGAAGGACGGTGGCCTCGGTGAACTGCTCGGCCGCGCCGAGGAGATCACCAACCACGCCACCGATCCGTCGTTGCGCCCAGACGCCAATCACCACAGCGCTGGCCACTGCACCGAGCACGAAAACGATGGCCGAAGCTTGGAAAGCAATGACGGCGACGACCACGCCGAGCAGCGCACCCGCAGCGCCAAGTCCGGGCGTGAGCATGCGGCTGTAGTCGGCGCTGAGGCCCTCCCCAACTGCCTGCGGCGCTGTCGCCATGAGCCCCACCGCTGCCGACCGACCAAGCGCATGGGCAGTGACGAGGGCGGCAACCGCATCCCATCCAGCGAGGGGCGCCAAGGCGGTAATCTTGAGCACGGTCATGAGAACGATCGAGAGCACACCGAAGGTGCCGTGGGTCGAGTCCAGAAGAATCTCGAGCCGTCGTTCGGGCGTTGAGCCGCCGGCGAGGGCATCGAACGCGTCGCCGAGGCCGTCCTCGTGCAGGCCGCCAGTGATCATTGCGGTGACGGCGAAGGCCAGCACAGCTGATGTGAGTGATGGCAGCACTTGGCTGGCGGCCACGTAGACACCAGCGCCGACGCCGCCGACGAGCGCGCCGACGATCGGGAACCACGGCACGGAGGCGGCGACGGCGTCGAGCCCTTCTGGGTGCTTGCCGCCGGGGAGGCGCGTGAGGAATGCGAGTGCGGCGCGTGCGGAGTTGGGGCGGAGGACTGCGGTCATGGGTTGCGTTGCTCGCTCAGAGCTCGGACAGATCGCCGGGCGCTGCGAGGGGTAGCACCTGTCCCGCCACCACGAGGTAGGCGGCACCGGCTGCGACGGCCAGTGTGCGGTTGACCCGACCGTGCACGTCTCGGAACCGACGGCTCATCTCGTGCATGGGCACGATGCCGTACCCAACTTCGTTGGAGACCACGGCGGTTGGCGCCGTCCGAGCGGCGAGGATCGCGGCCAGCTCTCGGGCTTCCGTTTCGATGGTTTCATTCGGGGCGTCGGCGAGGATCTCGTTGGAAATCCAGAGTGTGACGCAGTCGAGCAGCAAGAGATGATCACCGGGCACGGCGGCCACCGCAGCAGCCAACGCACGAGGCGCTTCCACTGTGTGCCACGAGGCGGGACGGTCCGCCTGGTGTCGGGCGATCCGCTCAGCCATCTCGTTGTCGCCCTCGCCATCGTCGTCCGACCCCGTCTGGGATACCGGCGCCGAGGCGGTGACAACGATGGAGACTTCAGCGGAGGCGGCGATCGCAGAAGCGTGCGCCTCGATGAAGGATTGGGCGAGCGAGGACTTGCCAGAGCGGGTGCCACCGATGAACAAGCGGAACCCTGTCCGAGCATCTCGTTCCGCCGGGACCGGCGCCTCTGACATCAGTAGTCGATGCCTTTCTTGGCCACGATCTGATCGTCGAAGGCGTGCTTCACCTTGGTCATCTCGGTCACGGTGTGCGCCTGAGCGATGACCCGCTCGGCCATGTCGCGGCCGGTGAGGATCAAGTTCACGTGCGCGGGACGACTGGCGATGGTGGTGGCGACGTCATCGGCGTCGATCCACTCCCAGGTCATCGCATAGGAGATCTCATCCATGATCACGAGCTTGTAGTCGCCGCTGTTGATGGTCTCCTTGGCGAACGCCCATGCTCCACGCGCCTTGGCTGCGCTCTCATCCAAGTCCTCGGAGTTCCAGGTGAAACCGTCGCCAGCAGAGAACCAGTTCACGCCGATCTGGCGGCCGATCTTCTCCTCACCCGTGTTCCAGTCGCCGCTCTTGAGAAACTGGACAACTGCGACGGGCCAGTCGAGGGCGACAGCTCGCAACATCGTGCCGAAGGCGGCGGTGGACTTGCCCTTGCCGTGTCCGGTGTTGACGAGCACCAGTGACTTCGCTGTCTTGAGTCCGTCGCGATCCGGCTTCTCGACGGGGATCTCAGCAGCAGTCTCCGTCGTGGTCTCAGAGGTCTCGTTCTCGGACATTTGGCAGAGCCTACGGCTCGACCCTCCGAACCTCTCAACCTGAGCGATCAACCCCCGGATAGCGTTGCTCGGCGATGGCTTCTGCGTACGACCTCCGCCTCCTCTCCCTGCCCACCCGTGATCAACTGGGCAGCGCCCACGACGCTTCGCCCGAGTCCAACCGCCAGATCGTGGTGCTGCGTCTGGAGCAGCCGGATGGCGCTGTCGGTTGGGGCGAGTGCGCGGCGCTGAACCGCCCCACCTACACGTCGGAGTGGGCCGAGGGTTCGTTCGACGTACTCCAGGCTGCGCTCGATCCCGATCAGGCTCCGGCCCTCGCCGAGCATCCGATGGCCCGGGCGTGTCTGGAGATGGTGGCGCTCGACGCAACGTTGCGCCGAGAGGGCGTGAGCCTGACAAGCCAGCTCGGACCGAGCGCCGAGCGGGTCCGGGCAGGAGCCACGATCGGGTTGATGCCCGTTGAGGACTCGGTGGCGGCCGTGCAAGCACTGGTAGACCAGGGCTACCAGCGGGTGAAGGTGAAGGTGGATCCCACGCAGGTCGATGAGGTTCCGCATGAGTTGAGCCACGCCTTCGACGAGCTGGAGATTCACGTCGATGCCAACGGCTCGCTGGATGAGCGCCACATGATGGCGCTGTACTCACTGGCCAATCACGGCGTGAGTGTGATCGAGCAGCCGTTTGCTGTTGACCGGCCGGACCTCGCCATCGAGCTGATTTCCGTTGGGGTTCCCATGTTGTTGGCGGATGAGGCTGCGGCGACCTTGCCTGACCTGATGGCGCTGGTCGAGCAGGGAGCCTGCATGGGCGTATCGATCAAGCCGCCTCGAGTGGGCGGCATCGGTGCGGCGATCGAGATGTTGGAGTGGTGCCGCCAGGTTCGCTTTCCGGCCGCGGTCGGCGGAATGCTCGAAACGGGACTGGGACGGCATGCCCTCGCCGCCTTTGCCGCCATGTCGGGCATCTCCATCACAGGCGATCTCTCGCCCGCACGGCGCTGGCTGGCCGCCGACCCCTGGCCGGATCTGGAGATGGTGGACGGCGAAATCATCGTGCCGACGACGCCGGGCATCGCGCCCGAGCCTGATCAAACGGTGCTCGACGAGTTCACGATCAAACGGTCGACAGGAACCTTCTGATCGTCGCTGCCACGGCATCCGGTTGCTCGGATTGAATCGGGTGGCCGCCAGGAGCTGAGGCCATTGCAGCGTTCGGCAACTCCTCGATGAGGCGCATGCCGAGCTGAGTGAACTTCACGTCCTGATCGCCAACGACGACAAGCGCTGACACTTCGATCTCGCAGAGCCTCGACCACAGCGGCTCCTGGCTGCCGGTGCCCACGTTGCGAAGACTGGCGGCCAGGCCCTCGGGCCGGTTCGTCAGGCGCGCGCGGAGAGCGGCGGCTTCTTGGTCCAGATGGGCGAAGAGCGGATTGGCAAGCCATCGTTCGAGAAACGCCTCGAGCCCCTCATCGAGGAGGCGTTGGGCGAGCGCGTCATCTGCGTTGCGCCGGGTGGCGCGATCCTCCTCGGCGTCGATCCCCGCTGTCGCTCCGATGAGCGTGAGGCTCCGGACGAGCTCCGGATGGGAAAGGGCGAGATGGAGCGCCATTCGTCCACCCATCGAGTAGCCGACGTAGTGCGCTCGTCCGCCCACTTCGCCGATGAGTCGGGCCGACTCCCAAAGGTCGGAGCTGTCGTGGTCCGGGTGGTTGGCCGCGCCGTGGCCTGGAGCGTCGATCAGGACCACCTCATGGGTCTCGGCCAGGAGCTCAGCGAACGGTCCCCAACAATCGAGGTTCTGCGTGAAGCCGTGCAGCAAGACGACCCGGCTCGGCTCCGGTCCGGCCGGGCTGGCGGTAGTGAGCCGAGCAGGCAGCGTCCGATGGTTGAGCGTGAGCGGGTGCGCTGGTTGTGGCGATCGGGCGGCCATACGTCACAGGATGCCCGCAACGTCGGCGGTCGTGTGGTTCCCTGTGCACGTGGATCCGTCCCCCACCCTCCCCCGCTCGGCGCTCCAACACCTCGTGGCACCGTTACTTGCCGCCCTAGCGGCACTTATCGGTGCCACCCCTCGTCATCAGCGCTTCGTGGCACCGTTACTTGTCGCTCTGGCGACACTTATCGGTGCCACCAGGCAGTGCGGGGTAGGCGGGGCGATCGATGGACCGCGCATCTTGGGGGCGAGGTTCGTGCCGTGAGCATGGGGAACGAGGCGCCGCCGACAGAGCTGCCCGTCACACCCGGGGCGACGTTCTGCGCGACGCTGGTCGATCAGTGGGTCCGTGAGGGCCTGAGCGACGCGTTCATCGCTCCGGGGTCACGCTCGACACCGCTGGCGCTGGCCCTTGTTCGGCATGAGAGCGTGTCGTGCCACATTTTCCACGACGAGCGCTCAGCCTCGTTCGCCGCCCTCGGTCATGGACTCGCCACGGGGCGGCCGGCTGTGGTGCTCTGCTCGAGCGGCACTGCGGCCACGCACTTCCACGCCGCCGTCGTCGAAGCAGACGCGTCCGATGTGCCGATGCTGGTGTGCACGGCTGACCGGCCGCCGGAACTGTGGGGCATCGGAGCGCCACAGACCATCAACCAGACCGAGCTGTACGGCGGCGCCGTGCGTTCTTTCTTCGAGCCCGGGCCGCCCGGCGACGGTGATCCTGCGTTCTGGCGACCGCTCGCCCACAACTCATGGAGCGCTGCCGTCGGCGACGCAACGACCGCACTTCCGGGTCCGGTGCATCTCAACCTGAGCTTCCGAGACCCGCTCACGGGGGTTCCCGGCCCGCTCCCTCAACCGCTCTCCCCCAAATGGTCCGCCGAGAATGACGTGGCCGAGGTGGATCCTGGCCTGCACGAAGCGGCGATCGATGCCGTGCTCAACGCGTCAAGTGGCGTGATCATCGCCGGACGTTCGGCCGCCGATGGTGCGAGCGTGCGAGGGCTGGCCGAACGTCTTGGCTGGCCACTCTTGGCTGATCATCGCTCCGCGGCTCGGGCACCTGGTGTGGCATTGCAGCACTTCGACGCGCTGCTGCGCTCGCCGGATTTCGCCGACGCTCAGCGTCCTCAGGTGATCCTTCGCCTTGGCGAGCCGCTGGCCAGCAAGGTGCTCTCCCAATGGATCTCGAACTGCGCGGCCGACGGCGCCACCGTCATTGCGGCGACGACTCACGGCAAGCGCATCGACCCCGAACGAGTGGCGACCTCGACCGTCCCAATCGCCAGCTTCGTCGAACGCCTCAGCGCCTCGATGGCTGCCGAGCACGTCAAGAGCTCTGCAGCCAAGGAGTGGCTCGTCGCAGATCGTGCCGCGGCCGAACGCATCTCATCGACGATCGCCGCGGCCCCAGAACTCACCGAGCCCGAGGTCGCACGTAGGACCGTGGCGTCGGTCCCCACTGGGGGTGCACTCGTCGTTGCGTCCTCCATGCCCATACGAGATGTCGAGTGGTATGCACCCAATCGAAACGACATCTCATGTTTCGCCAATCGGGGAGCCAATGGCATCGACGGTGTGATCTCCACCGCTATTGGTGTTGCGCTCACTGGTATGCCGACCACATTGCTCATCGGCGACGTGGCGTTCCTTCACGACTCGACGGCGTTGACGGCCCTGCGAGATCGAGATCTCGACCTCACGATCGTGGTGACCGACAACGACGGTGGCGCGATCTTCTCCTTCCTCCCCCAGCACGCCTTGCTCTCGCCGGAGGAGTACGAGCTGCTCTTCGGTACGCCCCACGGCACTGATCTCGCTTCGCTCGTCAGGGCGCACGGCATTCGCGAGATGCCGTGGCCCAGGGATCCCGACGCCAGCGCCGATGCCCAGCAGGATCTCCTGAGTCCGGACGGCGTCCGAGTTGTCATCGCCACGACGGACCGCGAGAGGAACCTCACTCTTCACGCATCCCTCCGCTGAAGCCATCGCTTGCGACACAACTTCGAAGCTTGGGCGCCGAGGGGCTACCTTCCGTCGATGTCTTCACCACTCTTCGACTCGGTTGACTTCCCCCGAGGCAAGGCGATGCGGAACCGGTTTGCTCTGGCCCCGCTCACGAATCAACAGAGCCACGTTGACGGAACGCTCTCTGACGACGAGCACCACTGGCTCTCGATGCGAGCAACGGGTGGCTTCGGGCTGACGATGACGTGTGCTGCCCACGTGCAAGCCATCGGCCAGGGATTCCCCGGTCAGCTTGGTGTGTGGGGCGACCATCAGCTCGAGGGCCTCACTCGACTGGCTGGTGACATCAACGCCACCGGGTCCGTCTCAATCGCTCAGCTTCATCACGCTGGCAACCGCGCTCCGGCCGAGCTCATCGGAACCACTCCGGTGTGCCCGTCCGATGACGAGAAGCACGGCGCTCGAGGCCTGACAGCCGACGAGGTGACAGAGTTGATTGCCGACTTCGTGGCGGCCGCGGTGCGATGCGAGAAGGCCGGGTTCGATGGTGTTGAGCTCCATGGCGCCCACGGCTACATCATCTGCCAGTTCCTCAGCGCCGAACTCAACCGTCGAGAAGACGAGTACGGCGGCTCACTCGAGAATCGGAGCCGCCTGCTGTTCGAGATGCTCGATGGGATTCGGGAGCAGTGCGGCGACGACTTCATCGTTGGAGTGCGGCTGTCGCCCGAGCGGTTCGGAATGAAGCTGGCAGAGGTCAACACGCTCACTCAGCAGTTGATCGATACCGGTCAGGTCGACTTCATGGACCTCTCCCTCTGGGACTGTTTCAAGGAGCCCGAAGAAGAGGAGTGGAAGGGTCGCTCCCTCGTCGAGATCGTGTGCGACATCGAGCGACGAAGTGACCCCGAAGGACGCCGTGTGCCCGTCGGCGTGGCTGGCAAGATTCATGATCCCGGTGATGCGCTGAAAGTGCTCGAGGCTGGCGCTGATCTGCCATTCCTCGGCCGGGTGGCGATTCTCCACCACGACTATCCGAATCAACTCGCTGGCGACGATGCGTTCGAGCCCGTGCGCCCGCCCGTGACCCGGGACTACCTCCGCAAGGAAGGACTGAGCGATTCGTTCGTCGAATACATGAACCGTTGGGACGGCTTCATCGAGGACTGAGGATCCTGCTCTCGGAACAACAACGGCCCCGCACCATGAGGTGCGGGGCCGTCGCCTTCCTTGTCAGAGAACACGTCATGCAGCGAGCCACGGTGTCCATTCGGGATGAGCGTCAGCCCGAGCAGCCAACATCACACTGGCCAGCGGCGCGCGTGGTGCAGCCTTGAGCTTCCACCCGAGCGAGTCGAGCGTGCGGTCGCCCTTGGCCGCGTTGTGGGCTCGGCACATGAGTACACAATTCGTCCACGAGGTTTCGCCGCCACGGCAACGAGGGATCACGTGATCGACGGTCGTGCCTCGCTTCGCACAGCCCGCCACCTGGCACTGGTGGCCGTCTCGCACCCTCAGGGCGTGGCGGGAGTACGGCACAATCTGCTGGCGCCGAGCCGCAACCATCCGCACGAAACGCACCACAGCCGGGAACGGATACTGCGCTCCGCCACAGGTGGTGACGACGCGGTCGCTGTCCTGTGTGACGAGCTCGGCTCGGCCTGCGACGAGCCAGGTCATGGCCCGCGTCCACGGCGCCGTGCCGATGGGCTCATAGGTTGCGTTCAAAACCAGAACTGCTGACATCTTCTTCACCTCCTGCTTACAAATTGATTCGGTTGCTGGCGGCGCGTGTCCGGTCGGACACGCGACACGGCATGCAGTCGAGGCTGCCTGCCGCTCACGAGGTTGGACTTCCCAATTGGGCAAGTCGCGGGAATGAGACGCCCTCAGGCGCCCTTAAAGTTCACGATCGCCTCGAGCGTGTCGGTGACTTCGACGAGGTCGGCCTGCAGGTCCATCACGTGTGCGATGTCCTTGTACGCGGCCGGATGCTCATCGAGCAGCGCCTCGGCCTTGGTGTCGAGCCAAGCTCGACCGGCCATCGCCTCGTGCAGCGAGTCGATCGAGAGGGTCTTGCGGGCCTTGTTCCGGGACATTCGTCGGCCTGCGCCGTGCGATGCCGAGTTGAACGAGTCAGCGTTTCCCTTGCCAGCCACGATGTGCGTGGAGGTTCCCATCGAGCCGGGGTTGATGCCTCGATCCCCGATGCCCGCACGGATTGCTCCCTTGCGGGTGACCCACACGTCCTTGCCGTGGTGACGCTCCACCTCGGCGTAGTTGTGATGGCACGCCACCCGGTCTCGCACTCGGCCATGACCGATCAGCTCGAAGAGGCCGTTCACGGACTCATCCAGCATGATCTCGCGATTCTCGAGCGCGTACGCCTGAGCGAATCGAAGGTCGGTCACGTAGTGATCGAACTCGTCGGTGCCCTCGGTGAACCACGCCAAGTCGGGGTCGAACTGCACACCCTCGGCGTGGCGCTCGACCGTTGCTGCGAGCTTGATATGGCCGGTCGCCAACTGATTCCCGATGCCTCGGGATCCAGAGTGGAGGACGACCCACACTCGATCTTCCTGATCGAGGGCAAGCTCATTGAAGTGGTTGCCACCGCCGGCCGAGCCGAGCTGGGTGTACGCCGTCTTGTTCTGACGATCGCTCAGCTCAGTGCGAGGCCGATTGGAGGCGAGCCAGTCCGCCGCTCGACGGTTCCGAGTGTGATGGTCACGGGCGGTCTTCGCCGGCGCCCGCCGCTCGATCATGTCCCGGTAGGGCGCAAGATCGTCGGGCAGATCATGCGAAGTCAGATCGGTCATGACCGCGGACATGCCGCAGCCGATGTCGACGCCCACCGCAGATGGGATGATCGCTCCGTCCGTGGGAACGACGGAGCCGATGGCACAGCCGTAGCCGAGGTGGGCGTCAGCCATGAGCGCCACGTGACCCGCCACGATCGGCAGTGCGGCGGTGTTGGCGGCCTGATTGATGGTGTTCTCATCCAGATCGTCGGCCCACGTGAGGACACGACTGGTGAGTTGAGTGGGTCCCATGATTCCTCCTGGGGTCTGTTGATTGTGATCGGTGGTTGCCCCGCCGTGCTTGATGCGGGCTCGCAGTGCGCCTGGCACGACTCGAACGTGCAGCCTCCCGGTTCGAAGCCGGGTGCCCATTCCAGTTGGGCCTCAGACGCGTAGAGAGAAGTGCGCATGCTGCGCCCCTCTCGCAGGCAGCGGGACGAGGATTCGAACCCCGGTCTCCGGGACCAAAACCCGGCGCTCTGACCAATTGAGCCATCCCGCCTCGTGCTCTGCGAGCCCCGTCAGTCCGGATGGCAGGACTCGAACCTGCGATCTCCTGGTCCCAAACCAGGCGCCCTACCAACTGGGCCACATCCGATCGATGCTCCTCCGGAGAGGAGCGAGTACGCAGTGCATTGGCACCGGGGGCAGGGTTCGAACCTGCAACCTTCTGGGTAACAACCAGGCGCTCCGCCAGTTGAGCTACCCCGGTATGACACACGTGGATCGAGACGGAGTCGAACCGCCACAGCGTGAGCGTCGCGTTTACAGCGCGGTGGGCTCGCCAGTGCCCAGCCGATCCAACGCGATCGAGACGGGATTCGAACCCGCAACCGCCGGATAGACAATCCGGAGCTCTCCCATTGAGCTACTCGATCACACGACCGCAGGGTGCCCACGTGGGATCTGCGGTGTCCTCATTCCCTCGACCGTCGGTGGATCGACGGTCGGTTCACAAGGTGGTCCGATCTGCTGGTTGCTGCCAGCGGCCGTCGGACCTTCGGTGTGTTCTCTGCGTTGCCGGGCTGATCTCTTCAGCCGTTACGTTCGCGGGATCTGCAACCTCTTGCGGCATGGACCCGGCAACTATGGAGTTCGGTTCGCCCTGAAGGGTCAGGGCGTTTCCGCCGGTGGACGGAAACGAAAGAAGCCACCTCCGGTGGGAGGTGGCCTTTCAGAACCTCGGTTCTGAAGTTCGTTCAGACGGCTTCAGCCGTTGAACACCTCCGGATGCGTGCGAGCTTGGCGAATGACGCCGCTCGGCTGCTGATCTCGATAGGGCTGCTCGAAACCGAGCATCGACGAACCCAAGGTCGATGGGGGCATGGCGGCGCCAGCGAGACTCGCTGTATTCGGTTTCTGCGTCGTCGAGGTGTCCATGATCGTTCCGAGTTCGTCTCGCTCGGCGGCGGTGCCGGGCGGGTCGAAACAATGGCGGCGTCGGCGAGGAAGAGCAAGCGAATATCGCCGCTGTCGGCAGCAATCGCCCTGACGTTGCGCCCCTGAGGTTGGCGTTTCATCGAGAAAACTGCACGAAACGCCAACCCGGAAAACGAGCGAAGCGCTCCCGACCACGAAGGTCGGAAGCGCCTCAGTCACTGACTGATCGGACTTCATTCGACCCAAAGGGTCGAGAGCGATCAGGACTTCTTGCGGTGGACCTTCACCGGCAGGCTCACGTAGCCGTTCACGAACGAGGAGTACGTGCGCTCCGGCTCGCCGACCACCTCAACACGCTCAAAGCGGTTGAGGATCTCTTCCCAGAGGATGCGAAGTTGCAGCTCGGCCAGACGGCTGCCCATGCAGAAGTGCACGCCGTAGCCGAACGACAGATGCCGGTCGGCGTTCTCGCGCTCGATGTCGATGGCGTGAGCGTTCGGGAACACGTCCTCGTCCCGGTTCGCGGAGATGTACCACATGAGGAGCTGATCATCTTTGAGGATCTGCTTGTCGCCGACCATGACGTCGTTCGTGGCCGTGCGGCGCATGTAGGACAGCGGCGTCTGCCAGCGAATGATCTCGGGAACCATCTTCTCGACGAGGCTCGGATCGGCGATGAGCTTGTCGTACTGCTCAGGGAACTTGTTCATCCCGTAGATGCTGCCGGTCATCGTGTTGCGGGTCGTGTCGTTGCCACCGACGATCAGTAGCAGCAGGTTGCCGAGGTGCGCGAGCACGGGCAGGTCCTTCGTGGCTTCACCGTTGGCAAGCATCGAGACGAGATCGAAGCCGGGGTTCTCACGACGCTCGTCCCAGAGACGCTGGAAGTACGCAACACATTCGAGGAGTTCGTCACGGCGCTGCTCCTGTGAATCGATCACGCCTTCGCCTGGGACGGCGAAGACGATGTCGGACCAGCGGGTGAGCTTGCGTCGATCCTCGAACGGGAAATCGAAGAGCGTGGCGAGCAGGATGGTGGTCAGCTCGACCGAGACCGTGTCGACCCAGTCGAACTCTTCGTTCTCGGGGAGCGAGTCAAGCACCTTGATGGTGCGCTCTCGGATCTGATCATCGAGGTTCTTCAGGCTGCTGGGGGCAGAGATGCCACGCACGGTCTTGCGGTGCGCCGTCTGCTCCGGCGGATCCATGGCGATGAACGAGACGATGGGCTGCGGCGGCTCTTCTGGCAGATCGGCAAGCTTGATGCCGAGGGTGATGCCATCGTCGGAGGAGAAGTTCTTCCAGTCGCCGTCGACCGCTCGCACGTCCTCGTACTTGGTGATGTTCCAGTACCGGCCGGCGGTCTCGATCTCGTTGAAGTGGATCGGGTCCTCTTCGCGCAAGCGGGCGAAGACCTCGTGGGCCCGGTGCTCCCGGAAGAGATGGGGGTTGGCGGGGTTGAGATCTTCGAGTGCGAGATCAGCAGCAGCGGGGACTCCGCCACCGGTCTCGGCCATCTCCATCTCGGGCGTCCGCAGCCCTACCTGGAGGAACGTGTCCTCTGTCTCGATCTCGCTGATGTCCGTCATGTCAGATCTCCTCGTCAGTCCCCTGCTCGAATCGGCATACAGACTTACACTGTTAGGCGGTTCCGTCCAAGCATGATCACAAGAATCAGATGAGCCGTTGTCCGTCCACGCTCAACCTGGCTACTACGTGGTGAGCGCGAGGTTGAGATTCTCACCGATCGCCTCGTAGCCGAGCCGGCGGTAGAGGCGGTTCGTCATCGGGTTGATTGCCTGCGTGTTCAGGGTCACGGAAGTCACCTCGGGTCGCCCCAGTATGTGCTCGGAGACTCGAGCGGTCAGCGCAGCGGCATGCCCGCTCCCACGATGCTCCGGAGGCGTGTACACGCCGCCAATGCGGACCACGCCGAACCGCTCGACAGAAACCAGAAGCCGAGACACTGGCACGCCGTCCACCCGCCACGCGAAGAGCCGGCCGTCACCCACGGCTCGACGCACGATGGCCTCCGACTCATCTGATTCGATCGTCAGCCCCGTGTCCTCGCCGAAGCTCACGCCCCACGCGGTTTCACGCTCCACTTCGCTCTCGCCAACCACATGCAGGACTCCGGCATCGCTGCCCGGGGGCACGACCAACTGACCAAGGCGGTAGATGCGAAAGACCGAGATCGGCTCGAAACCACCACCCATGCGCTCGCTCCAGGCACCGGCCACACCCAACGCGGCCGAGGCTGGTCCCATCAACCGTTCAACGTTGGCGGGCAACACTTCGGCCATTGCCGAATGGGCGGTCCGCTGCGAGTCACCGTGAAGTCGAAAGGGTGTGAGCGTGTAACCCTTGTCCCACGCGATCGCAGCGGCAGCCGGCCTCGACCCGTCGAGCACGATGATCGCCGAGCGCTCCATCTCGGGAACCAGCGCTGAGGCGACCATGTTGCAGAGCTCGGGCTCGGCTCGGAAAAGGTCTCCGGCCCGCTCCAGCGCAAGGCTCGCATCCGTCGTCACTTCCACGGTGATCATTCCCGCACTCTGATCCCGTGGCCTCATCCCCGCCAGCGAGTTTCCGAGCGCGTGGCACCGTTACTTGCTGCTCTGGCGACAAGTAACGGTGCCACGAGAAAGGTCAGGCGGGCCGAGTGGGGGGCGGGGTCGAGCCAGAGGATGTAGGGGTTGAGCCGGAGGCGGAAGAGGTTGAAGTCGAGGCGAGGAGATCGTTGACCTGGCGGGGTGAGGTGAGGTGGACGACCGAGGCGTGGGCCCACGTCCCGTCGCTCATGTTTTCCTCGTACTGCTTCTGCAGACGCTGCCGAGTGGTCCACGCATACAGAATCACGTTCTTCTGGGGATCCAGTGAGTAGAAGTTGGTGAGCGGTTCACGATTGCCGTTCCACAGCTCTTCTCGGGTGAGGGCTCGCCGCACCGTCCGAACTGCGAGCCGTCGCATGAAGACATGGGCCGCCAGATTGAGCCAGATGATGGTGTCAGCCCGTTCATGATGAAGCCCGCCGCTGCCAGATGTGTAGTTCCCGCACACGACCCAGCCATCGGTCTGGGCATCAGCCTCGTCCAGGGCGGCGGCGATCTTCTGTCGGAACTCGTCAGTCGGTGTCGGCTCCCAGCCGGGCTGATGGAACAGCTGATCGAGCTCCACGTGCGTGATGCCGAGCTGCGCGGCGAGCGCCCGCGCAAGAGTGGACTTGCCGTTGCCCGAGCTGCCGAGAATCACGATTCTTCTTCCGACCTTCGGCTGCATTCCGATCATCGTAGAGAAGCGGTTTACGCTGCCGCCCATGAGTTCTGATGCTGCTGCCGGATCCACCATCTCGGAGATCTTCGACCCCACCCGATGGACAGAGGTCGAGGGCTTCGACTTCACCGATATCACGTACCACCGGGGCGTCGATGTGCCCACGGTTCGTATTGCCTTCAACCGGCCTGAGATACGCAACGCATTCCGACCCAACACCGTGGACGAGCTCTACCAGGCAATGGATCACGCTCGGATGTCGAGCGACATCGGCTGCATCCTCCTCACTGGCAATGGCCCCTCCCCCAAGGACGGCGGCTGGGCGTTCTGCTCCGGTGGCGATCAGCGCATCCGCGGCAAGGACGGCTACAAGTACTCCGATTCCGAAACGGCAGAAGGCATCGATGCTGCCCGTTCCGGCCGCCTGCACATTCTCGAAGTCCAGCGCCTCATTCGGATGATGCCCAAGGTAGTGATCTGCGTCGTTCCGGGCTGGGCAGCCGGCGGGGGACACAGCCTCCACGTGGTGTGCGATCTCACCATTGCCAGCGAGGAGCACGCTCGCTTCAAGCAGACCGACACCGACGTGGCCAGCTTCGACGGAGGCTTCGGCTCCGCGCTCCTCGCCCGCCAGGTCGGCCAGAAGTTCGCTCGGGAGATCTTCTTCCTCGGTCGGACCTACACCGCAGCCGAGGCTCACGCCCAGGGTGTGGTCAACGCTGTCGTGCCTCACGCAGAGCTGGAGAACACGGCACTCGAGTGGGCGTCCGAGGTGTGCAAGAAGAGCCCCATGGCGCAACGCATGGCGAAGTACGCGCTGAACATGGTCGACGACGGCATGGTCGGCCAGCAGGTGTTCGCCGGAGAAGCCACCCGCCTCGCCTACATGACCGACGAGGCTGTGGAAGGTCGAGACTCCTTCCTCGAAAAGCGCGATCCAGACTGGTCTGGGTTTCCCTACTACTACTGAGCCCCAACTTCTCCGCCTCGCCCCCGCATGGTCTTTCGCAAACGCCCAAATCCTCCGCCCCCACCACCCTCGCCACCTCCTCCGTGGTGGCGTGAGCGTGTCGACGCCGCCCGGGCGCTCGTCCGTGGCCATGTTCGGAACGACTCCATCGAGCGTCGGATCGACGAGATCGAGGAAGCGTTGCTCGAAGCCGATTGCGATCAACAGCGGGCGTCGACAGCCCTGGCATCACTCAACCCTGACGTCGTCGCGGCCGAGCTGAAGACGGCTCTGCGCAACCAGGGCCCGAGCGACGACGACTCACCTCAGGTGGTGGCGCTCCGGGCCCGATACGAGACCATCCATCAGCTCCACGATGTGGTTGATTCATTGGTCGAGCGCACCCACACGACATTTGCTGACCTCGATGCCTTCGCCGCACGAGCGGTCAGCACCTCCTTCGGTGCCGGGGGCGCAGCCCCCGCCAGCGCAGCGCTCAACAGCGCGTTCGCCGACCTGCACGCCGATCTCGATGCTCTGGCAGAAGCTCACCGAATTGTCGACCGTCACGATCGCTGAAAGGCCGCGTTCACTAGGGTCGGCCCATGACCGAACCCACGCTCCGAGTGATGCAGCTGAACGCCGGTTCCCTTCTCGAGGCGGGATGGGAAGAGCGACGTCACGAGGTGGTCAGTTGGATCGACCACCTCGAGCCGGACATCGTTTGCTTGCAAGAGGTGTGGAGAAACGACAGCGGTGAGGACACCGCTGGCTGGATCGCTGACAACTCAACGATCACTTGGCACTTCGAGTTCGGCGGCGGCTCCTTTCCTCCAGCCTTCACTCCGGATGCCTCCATCGAATTCGGCTCCGCGGTTCTGTCCAAGTGGCCAATCGAAGCGTTCAGCTACCAACGCCTGCCCGTGCGGCCGGAGGCCAACGCCGTCGTGCAGGGCGTGCCGTGGGAACTCCTCCACGTGCAGACCGCAGGCCTCGACGTCTTCTCCACTCACCTGGCCGCTGCACCGACAGATGCGCTCGATCGTCAGCTGCAGGTGCTGGCCATTGACGAGATCGTCAGGGAGGTGCGAGGCGACGCCGATGCGCTGCAGGGTTTTGGGAAGAAGCGCCAGACAATGCCGCCGATTCTCTGCGGAGACTTCAATGCCGAGCCGGACAGTGATGAGATCCGATTTCTCACCTCTCTCACCGCGCTCGAGGGCCGAAGTACCTTCTGGCAGGACAGCTGGCGGGTGGCCGGCGATGACCTCGATCCCACCGCCGGTCGGACCCAAGATTGGCGCACCCACTCGCTCGCGGCGGGGCTCAACGTTCACCGCAAGCGAATCGATTACGTCTTCGTCGGCGATCCCTTCATGCGAGCCGGGAACGCCGGCCGCGTGCTCTCATCCCGGGTGGTGTGCAACGAGGCTCGCACCGGTGTGATGGCGAGCGACCATGCCGGCGTGCTGGCCGACATCGTCTGGCCCCAGCGCCCCGCCGACTGATCCCGAATTCAACTGCCGCCTCGGAGGTCCGGTGAGGACCGGACTCTGAGGTGGCAGAACGAGATGGGTGCGCGCTCGGACGTCTCGGCCGCAGCTATTGGGTGCGATTCGGCCGCGACCTTGACGGCCATGTGCACCCAATGGCGCTGGAGCGCAATGCTGGCGGAGCGCAAGGCCATAGGTGCTTGACGTGGAGCGCCGCCGAGGGCCTCACGGACGGATCAAGGCATGCAGCATCGCTTGGAACTTGGACCGTGTCTCGGCCAGTTCCGCTGCGGGATCGCTGTCGTGAACGACGCCAACGCCAGCGAACAGCCGAGCAACGGTGCCGTTGATCTGAGCGGAGCGGATCGCAACGGCGAAGGCACCGTTTCCCGCACCGTCAACCCACCCCGCTGGTCCGGCGTACAAACCGCGATCGGCCCGCTCCAGGCCGGCGATGAGATCGAGTGACACGTCTTGCGGATCGCCGGCCACGGCGGGCGTGGGGTGCAACGCACCAACCAGCTCGAGTACAGAGGCAGGCGGGGAAGACAAGCGACCCTCCACGAGGGTGCCCAGGTGATGCACGTTGGAGAGCGTGACGATGGAGGGTTCGGGTTCGGCATCCACGTAGGAGCAGAACGGCAGGAGGGTGTCGAGCAACCAGTTGATGGTGATGAGGTGCTCGCCTCGATCCTTGCTCGAAGCCAGGAGGCCCGCTGACAGTGCGGCGTCGGCGGCGGGGTCAGAAGCGCGAGGGGCGGTGCCAGCGAGCGGATGGGCGCGGACGACGTCGTCGTAGCGGCCGACAAGCAGTTCGGGCGAGGCGCCGACGAAGCCGTCGATGTTGAACAGAATCGCCGAGCGATAGGCCTGTTGAAGGCGTTCGACAACCAGCGCCGTGTCAATCGGATGGTCCGTGCGGAGCACGAGTTCGCGAGCGAGCACCGCCTTCGACAGGTCGCCAGCTCGAATCCGATCTCGGGCGAAGCCGACGACCTCATCTCGCCAGACCTCGGGAGCGAGCTCCGAGGTGAGTCGGAACGAGGCAGGCTCGGGTCCGGCGGGAACCCGCCGCTCAAGCACTTCTTCGACACGAGCGAGGGCTGCTGTGTCCGACATCGAGCCGTCGTCGATCACCGTGAGCCAACGCCGACCTTGTTGGCCTCGCGCCACCACAATCTCCGGGACGATCAACTCGCCGGGCACATCTCGGTCAAACGGAAACGCCCCAAAGCCGACCGGGCCCGTGCCCGGCAGTTCGAGTTCGTTCGGTCCGGCCATTTCCGCAAGATCAGCCTGGACCTCGGTGCCACCGTCCGGGCGACGCACCGGAAGACGCAGCGCCTCCCCGACACCAGCAAGGGCAATGTCTTCCCGGGCCCACAGCAGGCCGGAACGTGCTCCGAGGGCGATGGGATCGATGTCGGCATCGAGACGAACCGTTCTGGCTTTCACACGGGAGAGGGTAGAGGGGGCACACTGTGAGCCGTGAACCGTGCGACCTCAGGAAAGCCAGCGCTCGACAAGACCGTCGACGCCACGATTGCCGCCCCACTCGAGGCGGTGCGACACGCCGTGGGGGATCTCGGAACCTACCCGAACTGGATGGAGCTAGTGGCTGAGTCGGAGAGTGTCGCACCGGCAGACGGCGACGTCGGCCCGGCCTGGGACGTCACGATCCGGGCAAAGATTGGTCCGTTCGCTCGCTCGAAGCGCCTGCGTATGGTGCGCACCATCGATGACCCTGGAATCGTGCGATTCGAGCGACGGGAGCTCGACGAGCGGGAACATTCGGCGTGGGTGATGACCTCGAAGGTCAACGTCAACGCTGACGACGCATCGGCCACGGACGTTTCCATCAGCCTCAGCTACGACGGCGCACTCTGGTCGGCGGCGCTCGAGCCTGTTCTCGGCACCTTCATCGGGTCGGCCACCGAGGAACTCACCACCTTCGCCAACCGAGCTTCGTAGCTCGCTCCAGGCAGCGAAGTGACCGCCCGCCGCCTCTGGTGAGTGATGGGTGTCAGACACCAGATACCAACCAGGCCAGACCACGCCCCGCCGCCTCTGGTGAGTGATGGGTGTCAGACACC
>CALKTH010000154.1 GCA_937997485.1 uncultured Acidimicrobiales bacterium
GCCAGCGATGTCGTCACCATCGAGCGAACGGAGGATCTTCTTTACTCGGCTCGACCCCGCGAGCTCGGCCGTGCGTCGTTCCGCCAGCTCCGTGCGAGCGAACGCCAGCGCTTCACCTCGCGCCAGCTCGCTGATGAGGTAGCGGGCAACCAGGGCCGCCGGCTCGGGATCCGCGAGAGGCGTGAGTACGACGGAGAGCGAGTCGGCAAGAGCGTCACGAGTTGCCGGGCTGGCATCAAGCGCGGCGGCCGCGGCCCCACGCTCTGTCCACTGCGTTTGGGTGTCTGGGTCGAGAGCGTGCCACACGAGCTGTGCCGCGGCTCGAGTGGAGCCGAGGGCCACGAGCGTGTCGGCGGCCAACGCCGTGCTGACCAGCGCCGAAAGCAGCAGTGCTGCGTCCTGATCGTGAACACCGCGGTCGTATCCCTCATCCAGGCGCTGATCGACTTCGGCTTGCACGAGCGCCAGCTCTTCGCCCGACGGCGCTGGCTCGCGCTCGCCTCGCAACATCTGGAGGGTGAGATCACCAGCAAGGAACACCGAACGGTAGAGCTCGTTGCTCTCCGAACTCAGCGGTTGCTCCCACAGGTCCCGATGATCGTCGAGGCCCTCGGCGACCACAGGCAGCCGAAGATCGGTACCGGTGAGCACGGCTTCGAGATGTTCTTCCCCCGGAACGAGCGTGAGCTCCCGCGTCCGAGCATCCACGCTGAAGCGGAAACGTCCGAGCTTGACCGCGTCCCCATCGAAGAGATCCTGTCGATCCCGCAATGCTCGAGCGGCCCCATCGCGAGATGCGCCGAGGCGGGACTGGAGTTCGTCGGCGCGAACAGGCTCGCCGAGTTCGCGTAGGTCTTCGACGAGCGAGCGAACTCGGCCCACCATCGGATCAGCGGCGAAGAAGGCGTTGACGTCGTCGACGGAAGGAAGCGTCTCGGCTCGCTCGGCCACGCGGGTGAGTGTGCGTTCGGCTGCGGAGACCAGGCGGTCGGCCTTCTGTTGGCGATCGTCGACGAGCTGCTGGCGTCGAGACGTCAGCGCCTCAGTGACTTGATCCCGCCGGGTGGCGAGCTCGTCGATCTGCGCATCGGTGCGGGGGCCAGCCGTCTCGAGTTGCTCGAGCTGCAGCAGAAGGCGAGCCAGTGCGTCATCGCATGCCTCGGGAGTGTTCGCCCGGCTCACGGCGGTTGCGATCGATTGGCCGAACAGTCCGAGCTCGGTGGCGAACGCTGCACCGGTTTCACTTTGGATGAGGTCGGTGCGGCGAGCGTCGACACCGGCCCGCACTCGGTTCATTTCGGCCAACACACCGGAGACCTGCTCGAGCACGGAGGTGCGAACGCGCGGATCCTCGACAACGAGATCGCCCACAGTGTTTGCCACCAAGTCCATGGCCTCGGCGAGCCCATCGACCCGCTCAAGCAGATCGCTGGCTTCGAGTGATGAGGCGGCCTTCGGCGTGGCTTCTGCGATCGAAACGAGCTGCTGGTGATATGGCTCGAACGCGCCATCGGTGGAGAGGTGGGCCGCTGCGGTTTGGGCCAGCGAGTCGTGTGCTTCGGTCGCTCCCTCGATCAGTTCTTCGAGGCGCTCGACGTCGATGCCACGGCGATCCTTCTCCGTATGCAGATGACCGATCTCACGACGGATCGCGGCGAGACCCTCGATGTAGGCCTCGGTGGTTTTGGGCGGCGAGAGCTTGAGATCCTCGAGCGTGCGGGAGACCGAGGTCTCTGCTTGGGCCAGGGCGCTCGCCGCAGCCGACTCGACCTCGAGCATGCGCTCGAATTCGTCGATGACCTGCTCGGCGACCACTCGTATGTCGTGGGCAGCAGCGGCGAGATCGCCAACGACCTCATCGGCGCTCCAATGATGAGCGTCGATGAAGCGACCGGCGGACGCCAGAAGGTCGCTGTAGACGGCAGTGCTTGGCTCAACGTCGCCGACGAGGCGTGAGAGGGCGAGCGCATCTGCGATGCCGCTGACCAGCCCGGCATTGCCGATTCGGTCGAGTTCTGACGTTGAGCGAGGCTGCGCTTCGTACCACTCGTC
The DNA here is from genome assembly GCA_937997485.1 of uncultured Acidimicrobiales bacterium. Classification (GTDB taxonomy): domain Bacteria; phylum Actinomycetota; class Acidimicrobiia; order Acidimicrobiales; family SZUA-35; genus SZUA-35. The sequence goes on from CALKTH010000154.1 coordinate 2,053, forward strand.
GGAAGCGAACGGGGTGGCCCAGATCTGTATGGGATGGATGCGAGTGGGTGAGGGTTCCTCGCGGAACACAACCATGGTGCCGTCGTCGAAGATGGTGTGACCGTGGCACCAGATTGGTGAGCTCACTTCCTGCCGCACGACGTTGTACGGGAGAAGGATGCTGCGGCCGTCCGCTTGCTCGTGGAAGACGTAGAGCACGTCTTCGCCGTTGGGCGAGCGCACCACCTCGAGCAGTTCCATGTCGGCGACCTCGAGGTCGAAGGTCCGAACCTCACCGGTCTTGAGATAAATGCCCTCGGGGAAGATGAGGCCCTGGTCGTCCGGCAGCTGGCGGAAGGCGGCGCCCAGCGCATCAAGACGAACGGCCGAGTGCACCAGCAGATTGACGACGTAGTAGCGGTGGCTCGTCTCGCCGTACGGGAGCACGTCGAGGAGCACGAGATCACCGGCTCGGGACCACTTGATCTCGCAATCCTGCAAGCTTTGGTCGGCGTGTTGCAGACGATCGCTGAGCAACACGGTGCCCCGGCCCTCGTCGGCGCCATCGTCGAAACGAATGTCGAGCGAGCCGCCGAGCGGATCGAGCAGCACGCGCTCGTCCACCGCAATGTGTGTGGCACCGACGTGATCGGCCCGGGTCGAGAGTGTCCAGCTCACATCTTGATGGGGTGGGAAGCGGTGATCCCGCTCACCTCGGGCATCGAGATAGCGCAGCGAATTGTCGGTTCCGATCTCCCAACGGAAGACCCGAACGTCATTCGCACCGCCACCGGTGCGGAACACGGCAAGGAGCTTCTGGCCCGTGCGGTAGAGCTGTTGGAGACGCGTCTCCTTGAAGTAGGTGTGGAGCTCCTCGAACTCACGCTTGAACTGGTCATCGTCCAGCATTGAGCCTTCGAGACCATCGGGATTTGGGCTGAAGGACACGCCTTCGCCCGTCTCCTCCCCGGCTTCGAGGTGATGGACGCTGAACACATCCTCGGGCCGCACTTCGGCGCCGGAGGGCACCGCCGCGTTATAGGCCAACACCATCTGGTCGCCGACGTTCGCGATATCCCTGGGAAGGGTGTTGGCCTCGGTGCGGACCCGTTCGGTGCCAGTGAGTTCGAGGCGCGAAGCCCCGAAGGCATCGAGCCTCCGCTCGTTCAGCGCGTTGGCCCGGCCGGTCAGATCCTGGGCGGCTGCTTCCAGCCGCCCCCGCAGGAGGTCATACGTGCCTTGCGAGATTTGTTCAGTTGTCGCAGATTGCGAGTCAGTCATCGTGCTCCGACGAGAGTTGTGAGCGCTAGCGAAGAACTCGGTGAGGGAGGCGGCCCGCTAGGGCGGAACGGATCACTTACCGAACTGGCGGAGCAGATCGGCGACGGTGAGGTCACGAATGCCGTCGGCGCCCAAGCCACTGATGGCTTCGGCGATCTTGGCCACGAGGTCTTCGTCACCGTTGCGGTACTTCTCGAGGCTGCTGTTCGCGAGGTCGGAGCTCTCGACGAAGCCGTCGAGGGACTTGCCGGTGCTGATGGCGCCCACGAGCTTGTCGACGAAGATGTCGCTGCCGCCGACGATGTCGATGTTGGCGCTCTCCAGTCCGGTCTTCATGGCGTCGGCCTGTGCCGTCGCCACCCCGATCTGGGCGTCGACCTGTGCGAGACGCACCTTGGTGTCGGCTTCGAGCTGGCGCACGAATTCCTCGTGCTCCTGGCCCACGCCTTCCAACGCCTTCATAGCGGCGGCCTTGTCGGTGAGACCAGCGGCCTCGCCCTTGAGCTTCGCTTCAGCCACGGCGGCCTCGGCCATACCAGCGGCGCTGACCTTGGAGGCTTCGGCATCGCCGAGCTCACGCACGGCGTCGGCCTTGGCCCGGTCGACCTTCACGTCGGCCAGACCCAGCTTCTCATTGGCATCCGCCTTGGCTTCGAGCACCTGCACCTCGGCAAGGCCGGTGGCGGCGGTCTCGGCCTGAATACCTTCGGCCAGACGAATCTTGGCCTGGGCGTCGAGGTTGCTGGCCTCCATGCGAGCCTTCGCCATCCGAATCTCTTCGGCTGCGAGATGCTCGGCTGAGGCGGCCTGGGCTTCGGCGGACTTGATGTCCTTCACCAGCGCGGCTTGCGCTTCGCCCTCGGCGAGCACGATGGCCGCGTCCTTGGTGCGGTTGGCGTCTTCGACGACGCGGAGGGTGGCGATGGCCTCTTCCTGCTCGGCCACCGTCTTCTCTACGGCGATACGGCTGCGGCGGATGTCGGCGATCGTGCCCATCTCTTCTTCGAGCGCCTTCTCGGAGGAGAGCACCTCGACCTTGCGACTCATGTCCTCGAGTTCGGCCGCCTTCCGGACTCGCTCTTCTTCGACGGCAAGCACGCGCTCACGGTTCTTGGCCGCGACCTCGATCTCGCGCTGGAGATTTTCCTGCTCGATGCCGAGCTTCTGGTTCACCTCGAGGGTGGCCATCTCGGCCCGGAGCCGCTCTTCGGCAGTGATGGTGTCGATGGTGGCCTGCTCACGGGCACGCACGCCTTCGATCTCACGGCGCTGGCGAGCCTCGGCATCGGCCTGCTGACGCTCGAGCTCGAGGATGGCTTCCCGTGTCTCGACGTCCTTCGCCGCGATTTGCTTGCTCTCGTCGTTCGAAGCGTTGTTTGTTGCTACTCGCTCGATGGCGGTGAGCTCGGTGATCTTGCGGATGCCCTGCGCATCGAGGATGTTGCTCGAGTCGAGCTGGTTGAGCGGGGTCTGCTCTAGGTAATCGATGGCGACGTCTTCGAGGCTGTAGCCGTTGAGGTCGGTACCGATCACTTCGATGATGCGGTCACGGAAGATGGCCCGCTCGGTGTAAAGCGAGATGAACTCCATCTGCTTGCCCACGGTCTTGAGTGCCTCGGAGAACTTCGCGGCGAAGAGTTCCTCCAGCGTGACGGGATCGGAGGCGCGATCGGTGCCGATCGCCTGGGCGACCTTGATGACGTCTTCCTCGGCCTTGTTCACTCGAACGAAGAAGTTGACCTTGATGTCGGCCCGGATGTTGTCCTCGCAGATGAGGCCGTCAGTGGCGCGCCGGTCGATCTCGATGGTCTTCACCGAAATATCCATCAGCTCGGCTCGATGGATCACTGGGATCACGAGCCGGCCGGTGAAGGTCACCACCACGTTCTTCTGGGTGCTGACGACGAGCGCCTTGCCCTGCGGCACCTTCTTGTAGAGCGCCGAATAGACCATGCCGGCGAGCACGATGAAGATCAGTGCGAAGGCGACGACACCGACGACGATTCCGATTGCGAGTCCCATCAGGGCTTCCTGTTCTTTCTTGGGGTTGGGTTTGGATGTAAGCGGAGGAAAGTGGGCGCTAGAGCAACGCCTAGAGCAACGAGCCCACGTCGGGGCTCACGAGGAATCGGCCCTCGTCGTCGACCTCGACGATGAGGGCCCGTGATCCGTTCGAGAGGTCGTTCGCGATGTCGCAGCGAACTTGGATGAGGTGCGAGCTGAACTCGGCATCGATGACTTCGGCTTGTCCGAAGTTGGCGTCGACCCGGCCGGTCTTGATCGTGCACAACCGGCCGACGAGATTGCGGCGTCGGGTCGGTGGAGCGACGGCGAAGACCGGAGCCAGAGCCTTGGCGATTCGACCTGCACCCACAACAGCGAAGCTGAAGGCGGCAGCGAAGATGGCAATCCCAAGGGGCAGGGCGGGGTTCGTTCCTCCCGACAGAAGGAGGACGCCAAACGCCGAGAAGGCCCAGCCGAGAAGCGAGATCGTCGAGAGGACGATCGTGAACGGCACGAGATGCAGACCGAAGAACTGGAGCATGGCGACGAAGGCGCCCTGTTGCCCAGCGCCTGAGGTCTCACCGCCGGCGTCGGGGCCGTCGGAGGAGAGATCGACGTCGCCGCCATCGGCACCGATGTCCACGTCGACGTCAAAGTCAGGGCCATCAACACCCCCCTCGAGACCGCTGTCGCCGCCGAGTCCGAACAGCACTCCGACAATCCAGTAGCCCAGTGAGATGAGAAGCATCACGGTGAAAATGACGGTCGGGAATCCGAGGATGATCTCGAAGAAGTCACTCACGTGGTGTCTGTCCCTCCTGTTGTGTGTTGGTCATGGAGCGGGTTGCGCCATGACATGTTCCGACAATGACACGTCCAACGTCATCCCATCGGCGGGAGTTCCAAGAATTCGCGACTTCTGGTCGCTCACTTCGTCTGCGCGAGCTCGTCTGATGAGTGATGGGTGTCAGACACCAGGTTCTTGCCAGGGTTGGTCTGGTGAGTGATGGGTGTCAGACACCAGGTTCTTACCAGGGCCGAAAACTGACTCGAACCGCCCAGGGGAGGGGGCGGTTCGAGTGGGATCCGAGTCACCGTCACGAAAGGGGAGGAACGTGATCGGCTCTGTCCACTCTTTGAGAAGAGTGTGGATCGCTGGGAGTGGAGGAGAGAGTCCACTCTGTGCGGTGAGATGCGCGAAGTTATGAGTCGCGAACCTCATCGAAGGCGGCGTCGGTGTCCAACGCCATTTCGATCTGGTCGAGCGCATCGACGAAGTCGACCCGCTTGCGGATGTTGCCATTGGTGAAGTCGGGGAGCAGCGAGCCGATCACGCCCTGGACGCTCGGGCGATCGGCGGCGTTCCAGCAGTCGAGCAGCACGTCGGTGCAGTACACGACCGGTACGTATTCCTCGCCAGCGGCGTAGCTGCGGGCGTCGGCGATGAGGGAGGCAAGCGTGGGGGCGATGCGAGTGGAGTTCGGAACAGTGACGAGTTCGGGGGAGATCTTTTCTGAGGTGGTCATGGTGTCGGTCTCCTTTTCGATGAATGACCCGCCGGGGTGGTGGGTGATTCGATGAGTGAGTAAACGCTTGAACCGCTCTGAACGTTCCCAGTTCTCAGATGTTCATGAGTTCGGGTGCAGATCAGCGTGTTCCGTGCCTCTGCGGCAGAAGCCCTACCCATCTCTTCGGCCGCGAGGCCGGATTTGGATGAGCGACTCCTGTCACCTCTTTGGGGACACCTTCGCGGCGCCGTTCGCTGCGGACCGTAAGGCGCCACGAGGCGCAAGAGGCCTGGTGGCGCCGTTACTTGTCGCTCTGGCGTTACTTAACGGTGCCACGGTGGTTGTTGAGGGTTCAGGCGGCGAAGAACTCTTCGTGCAGGTCCAGGAGCTCAACCGACATGGCGGGGGCGGTGATGCCACCGGCGCCGGTCACGTCGGCGACGCTCACGCGGCGGTTGGCCTCGACGATGATGGCCCAGGCGCCGTCACTCGTCGTGGTGCGGAACGGGGCGCCAACGATCAGTGCGGCTTCAACCCGGTCAGCCAGCGTGGCGTCGCTCCAGTCGAGCCGAGCCACGATGCTGGCGGCCTCGGTGGAGTACATCCGGCTCGCCTTGCGGATGAAGAAGACGTCCTGCAGAGCAGGTGCGGCAGCGAAGATGTCGGTGGGGGCGTTGTGCGTGAGGGCCATGGATGCATGATGTGCCTGACCACGCTCCGTGACTATGGGTAGAACTACCAACATGCAACAACAAGCAAAATGAAGGCGTGGTCCGGAACGCAAAGAGCGACCCGTCGGGGTCGCTCTCATGCTTTCGAATAACAGCTTTCGGCGATCGACAACGGAACGCTGTCATCGCTGACGTTGGGGATGAACCAGCGCGCCGTTGCGCTGGTCCTGCGGCGTTGGCTCCTACTGGAAGAACTCGGTGTGGAGATCGAGGAGGCGGGTGGTGAGTGCGGCGGCTCCGAGACTGATCGGGCCGGCGATGTTGGTCACCCGGACTCGAGCGTTGGTGTCGACGGTGATCGTCCAAACACCATCACGGGTGGTCGTGGTGCACTCGGTGCCGAGGATCAGGGCGGACTCGACCCGATCGGCAAGAGCGGCGTCGCTCCAGTCGAGTCGGGCGATCAGCGATGCTGCTTCGTTCGAGTAGAGGCGGCCGGTCCGGTTGGTCTCGGCGTTCTGCAGAACGATGTCGGCGAAGACATCTTCGATGTCGATGTTCTCGAGGAGGTCATTGGAGCTGCGTGTCGAAGGCATGTCCTCATCATGCGCAGCCATGTGCGACATCGGAATGGGTAGTTCTTCACTTCGCCCTAGGCACTCTTGCCCTCTGCTTCCGCCGACCGGCCTAGGTGGTGTCGACGGCCCGACTTGCGATGAGCGGCGGACCACTTCACCTCAGGCGCGGAGGGCCACCAAGTACTGGCCGCCACCGGCTTCGATGCTGCCTTCGACCCGTAGCTCGGGTTCGAGCCGAGAGAGGCGATCGATGATCCACGCCAACACGTCCTCGGCGTCTTCCTCACGAGGGCAGCGACACATGATCTCTCGGCCGCCCTTGGTATGCAGCCGTTCGACCGCAGCAATGATCGGCACAGGATCGATCACGAACAGATCCTCACCCCAGGGAACGACTGGCTCGGTGCCGCCCTTGCCTGTGTTGCATGCACGATGAGCGAGCCGCTCAGCTGGCAGGGCCTTCTTCTTGGCCTTCGCTTTGCGCTTGGTGATTCGAGCATCGACGCTCGGGCCCCGATCGTCATTCACGGACCGATCGGGATCTACCGGCTGATCACAGAGCCAACAGCGCCAGCCGTCTGCCTCGCCAACGTCGTCGATCGTCGCCATAGGCGCTCAGCCTGCCATCTTGAACACCGAAACGAGCGTGGCGCCGTTCTCGGTCCTGAACTCCACATGGTCGGTCCCGGCCTCCGCCGCGTAGGCGTGACCAGCCAGCATCGGCACGCCGTTGGAGATGAGGTCGCCCTCGAGCACGTAGGAGAACTCAGGCTCCTCGTGATGATGCTGTCCACCCTCATAGCCGGCGTCGAACTTGAACAGCGCAATCATCTTCCCGTTGGCGGCGCCGAGGACCTTCATGGCCACTCCTTCACCGACTGTGTTCCACTCGACCTCGTTGCTGTCGCTGAAGGTCCACCCGGCGGTGATGTCTGCTGCTACTTCGGTCATGTCGGTTCCGTTCGCTTGCGTGGATGTGCTGAGCGATGATCGTTCGGCCCGGCCACCCGACACAAGTGCAACCGACAGGCGCCGGCTGCACGAAGGAACCCATGAGCTCAGACCCTCGCATCCCCCCACTCGCCAAAGAAGACTTCGACGACGAGGTCCGCCGAGCGCTCGGACCTCGGGCGGACGCCGAGCAAATCGACAACGTCTTTGCCACGTTCGCTCAGCACCCTGACCTGTTCCGCCGCTACTCGCCCTGGGGTGGTCACATCCTCGGCAAGTCCACGATCGGGGCCAGGGAACGAGAGCTCGTCATCCTTCGCATCGGATCCCTCAATCGGGCTGAATACGAGTTCGCCCAGCACTGCGAGATCGGTGTGATCGAAGGTGTCACCCGAGAGGAAGTTGCTCGCGTTCATGCCGGCCCGAGCGACCCCGCTTGGAGCGAACTCGATCGACTGCTCCTAGACGCCACGGATGAGCTCTTCGCCGATGGTCGTGTCGGCGAGGCGACATGGTCTGGGCTGACGAACCACTACGACCAGCGACAGCTCATGGATCTGGTATTCACGATCGGCAACTACAACATGATCTCCTGGGCGCTGAACAGCTTCGGTGTGCAGGTTGATGATCGCCTCGACCAACATCCGTGGCCGCCGGAAGCATTCGGTGCGACCTGATCCTGAGTCCAGCCGGCATTGGTGGACCGATGGCGTTGCCGCCGGGCGGTGAGCGCGACATCATCACGTGATGAGCGAAGAGACTGAGTTGCCGGCGGCGAAGTTCCGGAAGACGAAGACGGAGAAGTGGGCCGTGATGGCACCGGTCGTGACGCTCGAAGCGGCGCTGGCCAGCGACGGCAAAGTCGATGTGTTGAAGAAGTCTGGTGATTGGGGCAGCTTCACGGTTGGCTCGCTCGGCAAACCGTTCGATGTCGACGGCATTCAGATGTGTTACGGCTACGCCCCTGGTGATGAGGATCCTCGCTCGGCTGAGGGGTCCGGCGGTGGCGGCAGTGCTGGTGGTGCTGTGAGCGGGGCTCGCCGTGGCGGCGGCCCGACCGGCGGCGCTCCGAGCAGCGAGTACGACGCCCCGCCTCCTTCGCTCTCCGAGGCGTCGCCACCTCGAGACGACTCCGAGCCGCTGCCCGAATATCAAGGCGGACCCGAAGACGAGTGGTCCGAGGGCTTCTGATCTTCTCAATGCCGGGCGATCTTTCGTGTTCCGGGACGTGGCAGCTCACCACGCTCTCTCGGAGGGCTCCTCTCCCTGCGAGCTTCGCGCTGGCAGGATGGTGGGCATGACGTCATTGCTCGACGCGCCGTCAACAACACTCGAACGCGACGAGAGCGGTCCGGTGCCGGTCACGACGGGGGAGAACCTCGTCACATTGTTGGGCGGAATCTGGCTCACGCTCGGCCTCTTCATCGACGGGTACGCCCACTCGAACATCATCGACACGGCGACGGAGGACTTCTTCACTCCCTGGCACGGCATCTTCTACAGCGGCTTCACGTTCACGGCGGCCTGGATCGGCTTCCTGATGTATCGACGCCGACGGCCGGGAGGTATTCGAGGATGGATCCCGGCCGGCTATGAGTGGGCAGTGGTTGGTCTCGGCGCTTTCGCTCTCGGCGGTGTCGGGGATGGGATCTGGCACACCGTGTTCGGCGTTGAGACCGGGCTCGACGCCTTGCTGTCGCCAACCCACTTGGTCCTGCTCTACGGGCTCCTCGTGATCCTCGCCGCGCCGTTCCAGGCGGTGGTGCAAACCGGGGGTCGAGTCTGGGTTGCTGTGGTTTCGGTCTTGATGGTCTCGCTGCTTGCTGCGTTCTTCACGACCTTTGCTCGTCCCCTCGGGCGGGCGTGGGGCCTGAGCGTCGCGTTCGATCCGCCGCTGATCACGAACAACGAAACGTTCGTGGCGTGGACCATCGCTGGCGTCCTGGTCACCAGCACGATCATGGCCGTCTCCGCACTCTTTCTCCTGCAACGGTTCGACACTCTGCCCACTGGCGCACTGACCTTGCTCTGGACAGTGCCGGCCGTCTTCGAAGCGGTTGCCCTCAGCGACACGGTGACTTCCGCGGCGGTCGCTGGTATCACGGCCGGAGTGACGGCCGAGATCCTCCTGCGAGCACCCATCGAGCCCCGGCGTCGCCGCATCAGCGTCGCGCTCACGGCTGGCACCGTGGCCGGGTGGGCCGCCTGGACGTTGTTCGCCTGGGCCGCTGGCGACGGAGTGGAATGGGCGGCTGAGGTGTGGAGCGGACAGATCATCTTGTCGGGCTTCTTCGTCGCCGCGCTCTGTCTGCTGGTGCTGCCCGCACCCGACGGCAGCGACGCTCATCCCCGGCTTCGCTGAGCCACTCCTGCAGAACCGGCTGCCACTCGGCAGGAGAAGCGGGCGCAGACCAACGGCGCACGGTCTGGTGGGGCAGACTCGGGAGATGCGAACGGCGATTCTCGGAGCGGGTGGGCGCGGCACGATCTACGCGGGCTACGCCCTCGATCACCCGAGGGAGGTGTCGATCAGCGCGGTGATCGAGCCCCGCGCGGAGTGGCGTCATCGCCTCGGCGACCGTCATGGGCTGCCGGCGGAAGCTCGCTTCGCTGACTGGTCGGCGTTTGCTCAGTCGCCGCTCCTCGAACAGACCGACGCCGTCGTGAACGCAACACCCGACCGAGCCCATGCGGAGACGGCGGCCGCCGTGCTCGACGCTGGTCTTCCAATGCTCTTGGAGAAGCCGATCGCCGCCACGGCTCACGAAGTTCTCGCCCTCGGTGAGCGTTGTGCCGATGCGGCCACGCCGTCCGTGGTGGTTGCCCACGTCCTCCGACACACCCGCTTCTACCACACACTCCGAGATCTGATTCGGGATGGAGCTGTTGGGCGCGTTCTCCAAGTCAGCCACCAGGAGAACCTCTGGTTCAACCACTTCGCTCACTCCTATGTGCGGGGGAACTGGGCAATCGCCGACGCGTCGACGCCCTTCATCCTGGCCAAGTGCTGCCACGATCTGGACTTGTTCACCTGGTTGTTTGACGACGACTTCTTGGCGGTGACGTCGGCAGGGCGGCTCGACCACTTCACGGCCGAGAACCGACCCAATGGGGCGACCGATCGGTGCACCGACGGATGCCCGGTGGCCTGCCGCCACGATGCTCGACCGCTTTACCTCCATGGCCGCGACCACTGGCCGGCCAACACCATCAGCTTCGAGGCGTCGATCGAGGCCCGCCAGTCCGCGCTCGAGACCGGGCCGTACGGCCGATGCGTCTATGCCTGCGACAACGACGTCCCGGACCACCAGGTGGCCATGTTCGAGATGGCGTCGGGAGCCACGATCTCGCTCACGATCTCCGGGCATCACCACGAGGAGGTCCGTCTCACCACCATCGACGGGACCGACGGCACCATCGTTGCGCGCTTTGGCCGGGACCCGAAGATCGAGGTCTTCCCTCATCCGGCCGGTCTCGGTGTCGTCGCTCCCGCTCAGACGCTCGTCGGGGCCGACCTGGCGGCGGTCAGTGGTCACGGCGGTGGTGACGAAGCTGTGATGCGAGACCTCGTCCGAACCGTGATCGAGCCTGGCTACGTTTCCGGCTCTGCGTTGTTGACGGCACTTCCAAGCCATCTGGCATCGCTCGCAGCCGAGGAGTCTCGCCTGACTTCACGACGGGTTTCCCTCGACGAGTTCGTCTCCTCGATCTAACGTGCTCTTCAGGCGATCGCCTCGCCTGACCTTCGCACCTGCGCTCACGCCGCAGGCCTCGGGAGGCAAAGGGAACCCTCTCTTCGAGAGACCAGCGTGCTCGGCGGCTTGTGATTGCAGTGTCTGACTCGTCCACCTCGACGTGCCAGCGAGCGTGAGTCGTGCGGTGCGGATCGAGGGGAAAGACAGATCGCAATGACCAAGCAAGCATCCTTCAAGCGCCGAGTGCGCGCCCGCATGGTAAAGACCGGTGAGAAGTACGCCGAGGCGCGGCGCATCCTGATCGCGCAGGCGGCGCTACCCACACCGACCGGCTGGGTCTCCCAACCAGAGATGAACGACGAGTCGGTGCACAAGCACACGTCTCGGTCCTGGGACGAGTGGTGTGCCGTGATCGAAGCGTGGCCGGGTCACGCCGACGGGCATCAAGCCATCGCCAAATGGTTGCAGTCCGAGCAGGGACTGAACGGGTGGTGGTCCCAAGCCGTGACGATCGGCTACGAGCGCATTCGGGGGCTCCGTGTTCCGGGCCAGATGAGCGACGGCACCTTTGGCGTGAACAAATCAGCCACCTTGACGAACGCACCGAACGATCTTCGGGCGATGTTGCTCGACGACGCCGCTCGGGCCGATCTCCTCCCATCGCTCAAGACCACGCTTCGCTCGAAGCCGACGTCGAAGGCCATCCGGATCGGCATTGGTGTGGATGAGGGCTACATCAACGTGTCTCTCGGGGAGGCCAGCGAAGGCCGGACGAAGGTGACGATTCAGCACCGAGCCCTACGGTTCGTTGGTGAAGTCGAGCACTGGCGAGCGTTCTGGACCGACTGGCTGAGCGTGCTCGACGAATCCTCGGCCGAATCGCCGATCGAATAACTGACGCGCCAGGCGCCCCACCGCTCAAGCAGCAGCTGGCTCATCCGTCCGCTGGTGGCACCGTTACTTGTCGCTCTGACGTCAAGTAACGGTGCCACGACGTGCCACGGGCCCGAAGGTTCTGGCGGAAATTGCAGTGCAGGACGACCTTGCGGCGCTTTCGGCAGCACCAGCCCACCGGAACGGTGGGCTGGACACGAAATTTCGGCTCGGTGGGCCTGGGCTCGGTGGGCCTCGGGGGCGGCGGGCGTGGGGTGGGGTGGATGGGTTAGGAGGAGGGGATGATGTTGTGTTCGGGGCCGTAGGGGAAGCCGGTGATGTTCTCGGCGCCGTCGTGGCCCACCACGAGGATGTCGTGCTCCCGGTAGCCACCGGCGCCGGGCTGCCCCTCGGGGATCATGATCATCGGTTCCATCGACACGACCATGCCGGGCTGCAGCTCGGTCTTGATGTCCTCTCGCAACTCCACCCCAGCCTCCCGGCCGTAGTAGTGGCAGAGCACGCCGAATGAGTGCCCGTAGCCGAACGAACGATGCTTGAGCAGGTCGTACGATCGGTAGATGTCGTTGAGCTCGGCGGCGATGTCGGCACAACGAGCGCCGGGCTTGATGAGCTCCAAGCCTCGCTCGTGCACCTCCACGTTCACGTTCCACAATCGCAGGTGTTCATCGGAGACGGTGTCGCAGAACAGCGTCCGCTCGAGGGCCACGTAGTAGCCGAAGACCATGGGGAAACAGTTCAGGCTGAGGATGTCGCCCGACTCGATCTTCTTGTTCGTGACCGGGTTGTGGGCGCCGTCGGTGTTGATGCCGGACTGAAACCAGGTCCACGTGTCCATGAGTTCGACGAACGGGAAGCTGTTGGCGATCTCTCTCACCATGGCCCCGGTCGAGGCCAGCGCGACCTCGTGCTCGGGCACACCAGCCCCGATGGCGTCGGCGCAGGCCTGACCCCCGAGGTCAGCGATCCGAGTGAGCGTGCGGATGTGGGTGATCTCCTCCGCTGACTTGATAGTTCGCATCCACATCGTGGCTTGGCCGATGTCAACGAACTCGACGCCGGGCAACGCGATTTCGAGCTGGTCACGGAGATCGAGGCTCACCTCGTCGAACTCGATGCCGAGCCGCTTCACACCAGGTGTCAAGTGCTTCACTGCGTGGAGGAAGTTGTCCTTGCGCCAGTCCGTGTAGGTGATGTTGTCGCCGTGGGTCATGCGCCAGGGCTGGCCGCCATCGATGCCGGCGCTGATGGTGGTGGCGTTGTCGTTCGTGACGACGAAGCCGTAGTTTCGCCCGAAGGCGCAATACATGAAGCCGGAGTAGTAGCAGATGTTGTGATAGCTGGTGAACAACGAGGCGTCGATGTCGTGGAGCTGCATATGGGCTCGTAGCTCGGCCTGGCGGCGATCCATCTCAGCATCGGAAAAGGGACTGAAGGCCCGCTCGCCGTTGTGCCACGTCAGCAGGCGGTCCATATCGTCGCCCATGCCCATTTCGACAACACCGTTGTCGTCAACCATCCGTCGCTCCTGTTCTCTGCGATTCGTTCTGCCGGTCATGACAGCGGCCGGATGTCTAGCACTCCTCCCCGGGACCTGCCGCGGGAGAAGCGATGGTTGTCGTAGCCAAGACGGCAAGGGCCACTGCGATTCCGATGCCCCACAGCCGAGTGCCAGTCAGATCCGAAAGCACACCGACGACGGCCGGGCCGATTGCTCCGCTGACGCCGAAAATCATCGACATCGTGCCCATCGATGCACCCAACGTTTCGCGTGCGAACAACTCGTTCGCGTAGAGCCCTTGGAGCGGGGACGTTGCGCCGATGCCAAAGCCAGCAACGGCGGCGTACAGAGCAGCAACGACGATTGACCCCGAGACAGCGAGCAACATGATTCCGAGGGTGATCGCAGCGAAGGCAATACGAAGCGAACCCTTGGCTGTGAACCGCCGAACCATCCACGTCAGCGGCAGTCGGCCGCCGACCTGTGCAAAGCCCCGAGCGCCGGCCATCCACGCTGCAGTAGTGAGTGGCAAACCTGCGGCCGTCATCAGCGGCACTTGGTAGACGAGGATGATGCCTACGGCCGATCCGATGCAGGCCGTCGCAATGGCGTAGGTCCGAACCTCGGGACGGTCCCACATCGCCTGCAAGCCAAGGCGTCGTCGCCCGGTCGCCACCGGACGCTCCCGCTCGCGAACGATGATGGCAGCGATGAGGAGGATGAGGCCTGTCGTGAGGCTCAGTACTCGAAGCGTGGCTCGCCAGTCGGTGCGCTCGACGAGCGCTGCCGCGAGAGGCAGATAGATCGGGCTCGAGAAGGCGCCGATGATGGTCAGCCAGGAGATCGCTCGGGTTGGTGACTCGGGAGCGGCTCGAACGGCCGCTGACTGGGTCACGTGATAGAAGCAGAGTGCAGCGAGTGTCGATCCTCCGATGACCGAAGGCAGCATGAAGAGCGGGAGCGAGTCGGCGGTCGAAGCCAAGAAGAAGCTCGCTACCGAGACCACCGCCGCCGTGATGAACACGACTCGCACGCCGAAGCGATCGAGGAAGGCGCCTCCCCACGGCGCGGCGAAACCGCCGCCCGCTGAAGAGAGCGCGAAGCTTCCGGCCACCCAGCTCTCGCTCCATCCGGTGTCATCGAGGATGGGAAGAAGGAGCACGCCAAAGGCATACGCCCACGTGCCGTAGGCCGCGATCGTGGCGATGCCGAGCGTGGTGATCGTGAGAAAGGGAAACGGCGGAGCGCTCGTCACGGCAACACCCTTCCGAAATCTCCGCTCGTTTGCACTTCGGCGCCGCCTTCTTGATGGGGCGCAGACAGATCGGTGGCCCGTGACGTCGTGGTGGACACAAAGAATCGTTCAACTTCTTGTCGGTCCTTGTCGATAGCACCAGAGCGTTGGGGCGACGGAGGAACCAAACATGAGTCCAGTCGGGCGACGATGGACGGCGATCGTGTGGTCGGTCGCGATCACAATGAGCATGGCGATGGTCGGAACGTCAACGGCAGGCGCCCTCCCTCAAGCGGAAACAACGGCGGTCCGTGCCCAAGCAGGCGACCAAGAGGCCGCCGAGCGGACCCTGGCTGATCTGGATGAGGTGTCGTCGATGGAGCGCGAGCTGGCGCGCCAAATGGTCGACCGCATCAATGAGGAGCGGGCAGTACGCGGTCTCGATCTTGTCGCGATGATCGAAGACGGCGAGGTTGCCGTTCTGTCGGCCCAGCGTCAGCGGGACCGCCGCGATGTCGGCCACTTCGTGGGCTCGGTCGGTGCCGCCTGGATCGAAGAGGGACTGAACAAGCCGAAACTGGGCCGACCAGTTGCCAGCGCAGGTGAGATCTCGGTGGCTGCCTTTGACACGAGCGGATCGGTCCGGGGCTGGATGCTGTCCGACGCCCATCGTGTCGTGTTGTTGGCCGAATTCGCCGATCAGATTTCCGTGGGCGTTGCGTGCACAGACGACGGCGTGCTCTACGCCTCGGCCCGGCTGTATGTGTCGAGCCAGCGCCGAATGCCGATGCTGTGGGGCGACACGTGGGAGCCCCGCACGCCCATGGTGACGCCCGAGAAGCCAGTCGATGACCTCGGCTGTGACGGCCCAACGTTCGACGGACCGGTCGGCCGAGCGGAGCCGCCGTCCGATGACCTCATCGAGGACTCGGTCGAGCGGCTCTACCGAGCCGGTCTTGGTCGAGCCCCCGACGCCCGGGGTCATTCCTTCTGGGTCGAAGCTCGAAAGGCAGGGATGACGCCTCGACGCACCGCCGAGTTCTTCCTTTCTCTCCCGGAGGGTCAGCGGATCTATGCCGGGATCTCTGACGATCAGTTCGTGAATCGGGTGTACACGAACGTGCTTGGTCGCAGCCCCGACGAGCCGGGCCGGATCTTCTGGCAGTCGCGACTCGATGCCGGCGAGATGGACCGCATCGAGGTCTTGCTCCACTTTGCGGACTCGGACGAGAACGTGGAGCGCACGGGCACTCGAATCTGAGCTGTGTGACTGGCGTCCCTTGCCTCTGCTTGTCGAAGCGACCACGATGGAGGGTCACTCACGCTGCGGCGTGAGTGGGGGCGCACGGTGGGCGGCAAGGAACCTATGGAGGGAATCCAATGTCCACATCGATCAACGAGAGCTTCCGAGTCGATCAACCTCAGCCCAACGACATCGTCGGTAGTCCCGTGCTTCTCGCCGGCATGGGCGGGGGTTTCGAGGGAACGATTGACGTCCGCCTGCTCGACGAAGAGGGTGACGTCATCATCGAGACGTTCGCCCAGAGCACGAACCTCACCTCGGCCTGGCAGAGTTCGGTCACATTGCCGTCCAACATGACGGCCAAGCGTGGCGTGATCCAGATCGGGCCGTCCGGCGGTGAAGGTCAGCCAGCCATGGTGTCGGTTCCGGTGTTCTTCGGTTCGGAGATCGTCTCGGGTTACTCGAGTTTCGTGATGTACACGATCCAGCCCGGCGACACGCTGGCGTCGATCGCCGCCGACAATCCGTTGTTTGCGGGCACGAGCTGGCAGGCGCTCTTCGATGCGAACCAACACATCATCGGCGATCCGAACCAGATCGTGGCGGGCACGCAGATCCGCATCCCGGCGAATTTCTGAGGCTCGCTGAGACTGTCAGTCGGGCCTCTTCGCGTCCACAGGGAACGAGAGAGTGGAGGGGGCCCGACACCCGCCGCGGCATCAGACCCCCCTTCGCATGCCGCCGCCCTCAACGATGTTGCGGGTGGGTATGCGATCTATGTGCCCGGCCGGCTGGCCGGACAGGCTCGATCGGAAGCCTTTCGAGCCAACCCAGGGGCTATCCTTGTCGAAGGAGCATGGACCATCGCAAATCCAGCCGCAACCTTTCCCGCGACTCTTCGCCGAAACCTGATGTGCCGAATCGCTGACGAAGAGGTGAGAACCGAACGGTTCCGGCCACGGCACTAGACTCTTGCGATGGATGCGCCCGGGCCGCTTCGTCGAGCCACGCCCTTTTGGCATCGCCATCTGGATCCCGAAGAGCGCCGCCGTGTCATGCACGATCTGGCGTTGGTGAACCGAGCACACTGGACGTGGCGCTTCACCATCATGCTCACCCTGGCCCTTTTGGTCGCCGTCATGGGATTGTTGGCGAACTCGGCGGCCGTGGTGATCGGCGCCATGCTGCTGGCGCCACTGATGACACCGGTGTTGGGCACGGCGGCAGCCCTTGCAATGGGGTTGCCTCGCAAGATCTTCATCTCGTTCGCTCGAGTTGTGCTGGCCACCGCCTGGTGCATCCTTCTCGCCTACCTGGTGGGGCGCCTGAACCTCACCGCCACGAGCGAGTTCACCGACGAGATCACAGCCCGCGTGCAACCCACACTGCTCGACCTCGTGGTGGCCGTTGCTGCAGGAACGGCGGGCGCATACGCCACCGTTCGCTCCGATACCTCGGGTGCCTTGCCCGGTGTCGCCGTCGCCGTTGCGCTCGTCCCGCCGCTTGGTGCCGTGGGCCTCACCCTCGAAGCCGGGAACATGACCTTTGCCTTCGGCGCCATGCTCCTCTACACCACGAACCTCACCGCCATCGTCTTCGCCGGAATCGTCGTGTTCGTCACCACGGGCTTCGTGCCCCCACGGCGCCTGGTCACCACGGTGCCTCGCATTCTCGGTGGGCTCATCGTCGCGCTGTTTCTCGTGGCGGTGATCACGGTGCCGCTGGCCCGAGCCAGCCGGGACGCAGCGGCCAGCGCCGACCGGGAACGAGACATTCGAGAGGCCGTCGACGAGTGGCTGACAGGCACGGCCGTCGACATCGATCGACTGACGGTGGATGACAACTCCATCGTCGTGGAGATCTCCGGCGTGACCGAGCCTCCATCGCGTGAATCGCTACAACAGATCCTGGATCCCATCGTCGATTCCGATGTGCAGCTGGCGGTCTTCTTCGACGAGAAGCGGGAACCGACCACCACCACCATCCGCGAGCCCACCGAGTCCGAACAGCGAGACATGGAAGTCCGCACGATTCTCGCCGAGTGGCTGGCGGCTAACGATCAGGGCAACGACTACCGCCTCACCAGCACCGAGATCGAGGGCAACGTCGTCACCGTCGTGGTGTCCGGCTCCGGAGAGTCGCCACCGATTGATGACCTCATCGATCGACTGGCCGTGTTCAGCGAGGCAGACCGCGTCGTGCCGAACATTCGGTGGAGCGAGCTGGAAACGGTGCCGCTGACGGTGCCGGGGCCCACCGCAGCAGAGCTGCAAATGGAGCAATACGAGTTGGTGGCCAACACCTGGGCATCGCGTCGGGGTGGCGAGATCACGGCCGTCGATCTCACCGACGGCCTCCTGACCATTGAAGTTCGAGGGCCGACACCACTGCCGATCGAGCCGCTCCTTGGCGTGCTGGCTACCACCGATCAGCCACCCGATGCGGTTGAGGTCTTCTTCACCCAGCGCGTGGTGTTGGAGACCACCACGACCACGGTCCCGCCAACCACCACGACCGATCCTGACCAGACGACCACGACGGAGGGTTGATCACTCGTGAGCGTTTCTCCCAAGCGCTCACGTGAGCGTCCTCGGAGTCGTGGCCTGCCTCAGCTCCAGGTCTGATCCGTCACGAGGAACTGCGGCGTGGACTTCACGGAAACGTCGATTGGCTCGCCGCAGATCGGGACTGGGACGGGATCCTCCGCGACCATGGCGGCATCGAGCCGGCCGGTGGCGCTGATGACCGTTGCTGTCACCTCGGCATGAGCTGGGCCGGCGCCCGTCACGTCTTCGGCCACGGCTGATGTCATACGAGGCTGGTCGAGCCACTCCCAGCCACGCTCGAGAAAGGCGAGACCGTCCACGATCTGTTCCGGCCGACCGGAGATGCCGACGTTCCCTCGGTAGTGAGCGGCCAATTCGGTCGTGTCGGCGCGGCGATGCACGATGTCTTTGGTGAGTTCGGCGTCGAGGTACGCCCAGGTGTCGCCGGACGGAAAGACGATGCCAGTGGGAGCGAAACGATGCCCTCCCGTGTGGCTCGTACGCCACAGCCGGATGTTCGGCTCGAAGGCGCAATCGAGTTCGATGTGCAGCAGGGTGCCGAGATTGCCGCAGCAACGATCCCGAGACCCGTGCGTGCACAGCAGCACATCGGTGAGTTCTGCATCTTCGGTGGGCTCGGCGATCGTCAACTCGCCCAGCGGGGGAGCGAGGAGCGCTGCCACGGTTTCGCCCACTTGTTCGGTGTTGACCGTGATCTCCCGGCGGCTGAAGCCGTTGAACGGTTGGCGACGGTCGTAGGCGATGATTCGGTGGGTGCCGATCGACGTCTCGTCAGCACTACGAATGCCGAGCACGGTCGCTTTCGGCGCGTCCTGCGGACGGTCGGCGGCCACGGCCTCGGCGATCAGTGGGTGTGTGTCGATCTTCTTTGGCCACGGCAGTGGGAGTTCCACGAGGAGGTAGCGCTCAGCGCCGCCGGCACTACCTGCCGGTCGCTCACCCAGCTCGTGGGTTACGACGGAGCAGCGCAGGTCCTCGGTCATGCGGTGGCCTGGTTTGTTGCGCCCTGGATCTGGGAGCGAATGCCGGCCATCCACCGATCGGCCTCGTCCCACGCGTCATTGTTCGCTTCGCGCACCTCGTCAGAGCCATTGCCGGCCGCGGGGTAGCTACCGAGGAACTTCACGTCTGCGTGCTTGGCCCGAACGTTTCGAAGGCAGTTGGCCACGACTTCATCGTCGATGTGGCCGTCGACGTCGACGATGAAGCAGTACTGCCCCAGTGTGGTGCGCGTGGGTCGGGAGGTGAGGCGAGAGAGGTTGAGATTGCGGGCGGAGAATTCGTGGAGAATCGACACCAGAGAGCCCGGCTTGTCTTCGCGCTGGGTGAGAACGATGGTGGTCTTGTCGTGTCCGGACGGAGCGGGAACTGCCGCCTTGGCCACCACGAGGAACCGGGTGTGATTCCCCTTCATGTCGGCCACGTCGGTCGCCAATGGCACGAGGCCGTGAAGTTCACCGGCGGCTGCTGGGCCTACGCAGGCCACACCCTGTTGCTCGCCAGCCAGTCGAGCGCCTTCTGCCGTTGACGATGCGGGCTCGACATCGGCTTGTCCGATCTCTCGTCGGAGGAATTCCGCGCATTGCGCGGTGGCGACGGGGTGCGAGATCACCGTCTTGATATCGGCCAGCTCGGTGCCGGGCAGGGCCATGAGGTGCATGGTGATGTCGAGCACGACCTCTCGCTGGATCAGGAGATCGGTGGAGAAGGCCAGGGCATCCATTGAGGCATTGACGGTGCCCTCGATGGCATTCTCGATCGCAACGAATCCGAGGTCGACGTTGCCAGCCTGGGTTTCCTGCAGGATGTCGACGAAGGTGCGCATCGGCACCAGCTCGGCGCCCTCGACCAGGTCGGCTTGGGACCGGATGGCCTCTTCGCTGAACGTGCCGAGCGGGCCGAGGAAGGCAATGCGGCGTGTCACGTCAGTTCCAGTCACGGTCGCCCATGCTATTACCGTGCGCTCATGAGCGAACGTCTGTATTTCCGTCAACTGCTGTCCGGCCGGGACTTTGCCACCAACGATCCGATTGCCCAGCAGATGGTCAACTTCTGTTACCTCGTTGGCGACCGGGAGACGGGCGAGGCTGTCGTAATCGACCCGGCATACGACCCGCACGCGCTCGTCGACATCGCAGCCGAGGACGGCATGACCATCACGGGCGCGCTGGCCACGCACTATCACGCTGACCACGTGGGCGGATCCATGATGGGCTATCACCTCAACGGGGTTGCCCAGCTCCTCGAGAAGGTGGACGTGCCGATTCACGTGCAGGGTCCGGAGGCCGAGTTCGTCCAGAAGGTCACCGGCCTCGGCATGGACTCGCTCGTCACCCACGCATCCGGCGACACGGTCAGTGTGGGTGCCATCGACATCGAGTTGATTCACACGCCAGGTCACACACCTGGCAGCCAGTGCTTCCTTGTCGAGAACCGGCTGGTCGCCGGAGACACCCTCTTTCTCGACGGCTGCGGTCGTACGGATCTCCCCGGTGGCGACGCAGAAGAGCTCTATCGCTCGCTCCACGACCGCTTGGCCAAGGTCCCGGACGACGCCGTCCTGTTCCCGGGTCACCTCTATTCGCCCGAGCCCAGTCGTCCCATGGGTGAGACGCGAGCGATGAACGTCGTCTTCAAGCCGGCATCGCTCGAACAGTGGTTGATGATGTTCGGTCCGCACTGAGAAACTGGCCCGCCGCTCTGACGGCGGCTTGCCGGCAACAGAAGCGCGTGAAAGCCCTTCACTTTTGGACCGGACGCGCCGAATGAGTAGGGACGGGGCGAATGTTGTCGCCCCAGAGGAGCCCCATCCGGTGTTTGACGACAACTCAACAGACCACGAGATGTCGGGCGACAACTCCACTGGTGCTCGTGCACCTGAAGATGTCGCTCGAATCGCTGAACTCGAGCGACAGCTCGCGGATGCCGTTCCCATTCTCGATGCTTTTGCCCGCCTCGAGAATCTGGCGCGTGAGCGCCGAACCACGCCAGAAGCCGTCGCCGTGCAAGTCACGATCGATGTTCTGGAAGAAGAGGCACAAGAGCTCAAAGACGCCACTGATCTTCTCGAACAAGAGAAGCGCCGCCATCAAGGGGATGTCGAATTGTTGACCAAGAAGCGCGATGCCATTTCTGTCGAGATCGATGGACTGGAAGTGAGACACGGGTCGCTCGCCACCGACGTCGGTGAACTCATCGGAGACATCGATGCGATCCGAGCCGACGCTGGCCGACTCATGGCCGAGAAGGGCGAGCTCGAGCTGAAGCTCGAAGCTCTCCGCAATGAGGTCGAGGCCCTCGAACGTGATCGCGACGCAATGCTCTCCGGCGAGGCTGCGATCTCCGCTCGAGTCCCATCGAACACTGCCATCAGCACCGAAGGCGACGACGACGAAGCCTTCGACAAGTTCTTCATGGCCGAGACCGGCAAGGACAAAGCACGAGCCTGGCTCACCAAGTGAGCTGACACCTGCGAGAATGGCAAGAGTGTCTGCTCTTCCCTCACCTCGCAGGTCGAATCGTGCTCCCCGCTCGCTGCGTCGGGCCTGCGTTGCCGTGCTCGTCACGCTCTTCGGCGGGCTCGCCCTGCTGAGCCCTGGAGCATCGGCTGAGCCGCCGTCGCTCGTTGTCGAGCGGTCAGCGGCGGACGGCGTGTATGTCTCGCCGGCCCGCTTCATGTTCGACGAAGCAACGTTCACGCCGATCGTGGACGAGGCTCGGAACCAGGGTCTTGTCTTGGTGATTGCTGTGCCCTTCGAGGCGCCGCCGAACACGAATGCCTTCGCTCGTCGAGTTCGCGAGGCCGCCGATGTCGACGCCGCCATCGTGTTCGGCCCCGACGACATCATCGCGGGCGACGCGTCCGAAGACTACGAAGACAACCTTGTTCGGGCGATCAACTCTGCTCGGGCCGCCGCGACTCCAGAAGCAGCTGCCTCGAGCTTCGTGACTGAGCTGGTGACCGAGCCGGTGCGGGAACGGCCGGCCTTCCTCTTCACCGTTCGACGCTGGGTCGTGGTGTTGGTGCTCATCGTTGTCATCGCCAGCGTGCTCGAGTTCGTTCTGCGCCGTGGCTACCGCGAGGTGCGCAAGCGTCGGCACTTCGCGCGTCAAGCGTGACCGAACCAACCGGGCCGGACGCGGCAAACGACCAATCCGCCGTTGTCGCGTCGGCTACGCCCACGCTCGTTGCGGCGCTGGCACTCCTCCTGCTCTCGTTGGGTTTCGCAGCTGGGCAGGGTGACTTCGACAGGGCTTCGCCGGACGAACCCAGGTCTGTCGCGGCCGCGGGCGAGTCCGTTCCGGCCACCGCAGCCACGGCGCCTGCGACCACGCAGCCTCCGGACACTGCGCCGATCAGCACGGTCGCCCCGACCGTGCCGGTGGCATCGGTGGATGAGTTGGAACCACAGGACATCGAAACGTTCCTCGCCGACGCGGGCTTCCCCGGCGTGTCCGTTGCCATCGACGGGCAGAACCTCACGGTCACCGGGTCCGTGCCCGACGACGCAACGCGTCGTGCCCTCCTCGCGCAAGCCGCCAGCATTCCCAACGTCGCAGAGGTCATCGACGAACTCACGCTCGGCTGAGCTCACGAACGGTGCGGGTGATCGGAGGTGGCGCGCTTTCGGCCGCACAGATGGGGGCGGTGACTATCCGAGGGCGTGTTGTCGAATCCAGGCGTGCATGGCGATCCCCGCTGCCACCCCGGCGTTGATCGAACGCGTCGATCCAAATTGTGCGATCGACCGAACCTGTTCGAGTGCCGGTCGCATCTCGTCGCTGAGCCCGGGCCCTTCCTGGCCGAACACGAGCATGGCGTTGGCCGGCAGCGGGTCTACCTCCAGCGGAGTTGACCCGGGAAGATTGTCGATGCCGACGAGGATGAGATCCCGTTCAGCTGCGTAGGCCGCGAACGCCTCGACGGTGGCGTGATGGCGAACATGCTGGTAGCGATCGGTGACCATCGCCCCTCTCCGGTTCCACTTTCGTTTGCCGACGATGTGCACTTCTTTCGCCAGGAAGGCGTTGGCCGTGCGGACCACCGTGCCGATGTTCAAGTCATGCTGCCAGTTCTCGATCGCCACGTGGAAGCCGTGTCGCTTGGTGTCGAGATCGGCGACGATCGCCTCCATCGTCCAGTAGCGGTACTCGTCGATGACGTTGCGCCGGTCTCCC
The DNA here is from genome assembly GCA_937997485.1 of uncultured Acidimicrobiales bacterium. Taxonomy (GTDB): domain Bacteria; phylum Actinomycetota; class Acidimicrobiia; order Acidimicrobiales; family SZUA-35; genus SZUA-35. Next base: position 25,337 of record CALKTH010000154.1, read on the forward strand.
TCGGCCAGCAGTTCCGGATCGAAACGAGGGTCCGTTGGCCACGGCGTGGGGTGAGGGCCGACGCCGACCTTCTCGGCCTCGCGCTCGGGCACCGTTCCTTCGGGAGATGACGAAGCTGAACCGCTCATGTCTGGGTGAAGTCGGCGAGGATGGCACCGGTCGCTTCGAGCAGGGCTGTGGGAGCGGCGGCGAAGACATGCGACGGAGTGCCGGCGGCGGCCCACACCTCATCGAAGGTGAGGAGATGCGGGTCGAACCAGCTGCGCACTGGCTCGTTGTGCCCGAATGGCGCCACGCCGCCGATGGCGAAGCTGGTAACCGCCCGAACCTGCTCGGGCTTGGCTCGTTTGCAGGCGGTCACGCCGGCCAACTCGGCCAGCTTTGCCCCATCCACTTGGTGGCTGCCACTCGTCAAGGCCAGCACGACCTCGCCGTCCGCATCGAAGATCATCGACTTCACGATTTGGTCAACAGCGCAGCCAACCGCTCGGGCGGCGTCTTCGGCCGTTCGCGTGCCGTCGGGGAACGCTGCGATTCGGGCGTTGATGCCCGCGGCTTGTGCTGCGTCGAGCACTCGTTGGGCACTGGCAGGAAGATCACTCACGTGGCTGACCCTACCGATCTGAGTTGGACCAAGGTCTTCGAAACAGGCTCATCGCATCGACGCAGTTCCGGGCTGAGCGCGCAAATCGCGCTGAACCCAGGACTGAGCCGTTCTGGGCCGCGGTCAGTTCTTCCGCGGTTGGCGAAGATGCTGCTGCAGGAGGGCGGTCACATAGCTCGATCGATCGATGTCGAGTTCGGCCGCCTCACGGTCGAGCTGGGCCAAGAAGTCTGGCGGCACGCCGAGTGCCACCTGCAGACGCCCGCTCGGCTGACGGCGACGTAGCGCTGGCAGCGCTCCATCCTCGATTCGGAGGCCCTCCATCACAATCGGCCGATGCAGGGCGTGGGCCCGAACGATCACGTCAAGGTAGAAGGTGTTGTGGTCTTCGGTGTACGTCCGCAGCGCGGTCGCGAGGGGAATGGGCAGCGACAGGTTGATCCGCTTCCGTCGTTGCCGTTTGCCCGGCCGCACCGGCGTTGCTGGCGGTCGCTCGTCAGTAGAGATCGGATCGTCGTGCTTGGCCGATTCGACGGGAGGGCTCGACTCCTCGGGCGCCGCTCGTTTGGCAGTGGGGGAGCGTGTGTCAGTGGCGGCAGAGCTGGATGGGGCCGTGGATGTATCGGAAGGTGCGGTGAGGTCGAGGACTGGACCTGGCTCAGCCTCGGTTCGCGCCGAGCGTCGTTTCGGTGGTTTGGGCGCGGTCGCCCTCGCCTTTGTCGCTGTGGTGGAGCGCGCTGGGGTCGCTGGCGCGTGAGCGGCCTCGCCTTCGCGCTGTCGCTTGGCTCTGCGGGGTCGGGACGGCGACGACTCCGGCCCGGTTGATGGGGAGTCGGCATCGCGGGGAGCGGGCGGCGGTGCACCGAAGCCGGTGAGATCTCGATCGGCGGTCATCAGGCGCCGCTCACACGTCGAGCTCGTTGACTCGATCCAACACGGCGTTGGTCAACGCGAGGTAGTCCGACGCCAGGCCTGGTGCTGACGCGGATGTGCGGGCGAGCTGTTCACCTTCCCGAGCGCGTTGGATGCGTTCGGCCAGCGGAATCTGCACTTCGGCGTTGTGCCGCTCTTCGTACTCATGAGCGAGCAACCCGAGCCGCCGCATGTCGTAGGCGCCTCGCTCTGAGCGGCGTATCGGGCCGGGGAGGATCGGCGCGACACCCTGGAGGTCCACTTGAAGTTGAGCAACCACTTCACGCTGGATGGCAGTGGAGGAACGAGCAATGTCGAACAGCACGACACCGAGGAGGCGAAGGTGCGGATTGTGCGATGAGCGGATCGGTCCAAACCGACGCGCCATGAGTTGCAGACCGTCCATGGACGCAGCATCGGCTCGCACGGGAACGAGCAACCAGGTGCACGCAGCGAGCGCGGCGTCGACGACCGGGCCGCCGGCCGGCGGGCAGTCGATGACCACGAGGTCGTAGTCGTCGGCGACGGGAGCGAGGACCTTGGAAAGGGCGTCGGGGTTCCCGGCCAGAGAGACCAATGCGTCGGTCATCTGCGGGCCACCAGGCACCACATCGAGCCCGATTCGAACCCCGCTGATCAGGGGGAGCGGACGGCCGGCCATGAGCGACGCAGCAAGCGACTCGCCGTCGTCAACGACCGGATGTTCCTGGTAGCCGAGGTCAGTTGCGAGGTTGCCCTGGGGGTCGAGATCGACCGCGAGGACTCGCCAGCCCGCGACTGCGGCGATCCCGGCCACGTTGGCCACGATCGAGGTCTTGCCCACCCCGCCCTTGGCGTTCGCGACACACACAGTCCCAGGATGCATCGGGGCATCGTAGTGGCCCTTCT
>CALKTH010000155.1 GCA_937997485.1 uncultured Acidimicrobiales bacterium
GGTGGGCAATCAACGAGAACGTGGTGAGTCGACGGGCCGCGATCGGCGCCGGTATCTCCGCTGCGGTTTGCGGCCTCGGTGTGGCCGAGATGGTCGCTGGTCTCAGCCAGGAGGGCCGCTCCCCGCTACTACTCGTCGGCGATCGTGCCATCGACCTGGTGCCGCCGTTCGTGAAGGACATTGCCATTGAGCTCTTCGGCACCAACGACAAGATCGCCCTGCTGGTTGGCATGGCGGTGGTCCTGGCTGCCTTTGCCGCCGCCGTCGGTGTCATTGCCTTGCGTCGCAGCTTCCGGTTGGCGGTCGCCGGTGTCGGTCTCTTTGCCGTGGTCGGCATTGCCGCCGCCGCAACCGCACGAACCGGGTCGTTCGCCCCGCTTGCGCTTCCCACCGTCGGCGGCGCAACCGTCATCGTGTTCCTCCTGGCATGGTTCCGCCAGGTCAGCGCGCCTCGCTTCCACGACGATCGCTCAGGCGCGAACACCTCCATTGCGGCCCTGACACCGAACGATCGTCGGCGGTTCATGGCCCAGGTCGGCGGAGTGGCCGCCGCTGGCGTCGCCGCCGGTGTCACCGGACGCCGACTCGAGGCCCGCTTCGATGTGACAAGCGAGCGAGCGGATCTCGTCCTTCCGACAGCCACCGAGATCCTGGACGCCATCCCTGCCTCGGTGCAGGCCGAAGGTGCTGCGCCGTTCATCACATCAAATGCGGAGTTCTATCGCATCGATACTGCGCTGACCGTGCCGCAACTCTCCACCGAGACCTGGAAGCTGCGCGTCCATGGGGATGTGGAGCAAGAGATCGAGCTCGATCTCGAGACCTTGGCTGCTCGCGGCCTCATCGAACGAGACATCACTCTCACGTGTGTGTCCAACACCATCGGTGGCGAACTGATGGGAACCGCTCGCTGGACGGGCATTCGCCTCGATGACTTGATCGCCGAGGCTGGCCCTCTTGCCGGTGCTGACCAGATCGTGGGGCGCTCCGTCGACGGCTACACCTGCGGCTTCCCCCTGGCTGCGCTCGATGGGCGCGATGCGCTCGTCGCCATCTCGATGAACGGGGAGCCGCTACCGCTGGAGCACGGATTCCCCGCTCGCTTGATCGTGCCCGGCTTGTACGGCTACGTGTCCGCCACCAAGTGGCTGACCGAGATCGAGCTCACCTCCTTCGACGCGTTCGATCACTACTGGGTTCCGCGTGGCTACGCCGTTGAGGCCCCGATCAAGTTGCAGAGCCGCATCGATGCTCCCCGAGGGCTCGATCGCATCGCGCCAGGGCCCTTCGCCATCGGCGGCGTCGCCTGGGCCCAGACGATCGGCATCGATGCAGTCGAACTCAGCATCGACGAAGGACCGTGGATGCCGGCCCAGCTCGCGGACGAGCTCAACGACGTGACCTGGCGCCAATGGACGTTTCCGTGGGAGGCGACCCCGGGACGCCACTCCATCACCGTCCGCGCCACTGACCGCAACGGCATCGTGCAAACCGCCGATCGAGCCGAGCCGCTGCCGAATGGAGCGTCCGGCCATCACACCGTCGTGGTACTCGTCGACGAGGTCTGACCGCACCGCTAGCTCCGGACGGCAATGAACAACGGAGAAGGGACGGTGGGAGCTCCCACCGTCCCTTTCTCGTTCCCGAGCAAGCAGCGGCACCGGGCCCGAACGCCCAAGAAACAGAAGCTCGAAAGAAAGTTCAAGAACTCCCAATCCACTTCCCCTAGGGCTCCGAACCACTGGCATGGATGCGCCGCATCCGCAAGATCACCACCCGCCCGCAACGGGCCCCTCAAAGGAGAAGCAATGACTTCTGAAACCAACATCCTCGACGAACCGATCAATGCAGGCCCGGCCGCTCCACGCAGCCGTACCGCCCGCCGCTTCGCCGCTGTTCTCATGGCCGGCGGCCTGATCATGGCCGCTTGTGGCTCCGACGAGCCGGCCGAACAGGCCGCCACCACCGCCGCTCCGACCACCACCGAAGCGGCGATGGAAGACGACGCCATGGAGTCCGGCGACATGCTCGGCGCCTTCGGCCCCGCTTGCGGCGCCGTTCCCGCCGACGGCGAAGGTTCCTTCGCTGGCATGGCCGACGACACCGCAGCGACCGCAGCCTCCAACAACCCGCTGCTTTCCACCCTCGTCACCGCCGTGGTCGAAGCCGACCTCGTCGACACACTCAACTCCGACGGCCCCTTCACCATCTTCGCTCCCACCAACGACGCCTTCGCCGCCATCCCCGAGGACATCCTCGCTGCGGTCCTGGCCGACAAGGACCTCCTCACGAGCGTCCTCACCTACCACGTGGTCGGCGGAGACATGGATGCCGCCGCACTCGGAGGCTCCACGCAGGCCACCGTCGAAGGCGGCGAGCTCAGCTTCGGTGCCGACGGTACGGCAGTGAACGACGCCAACGTGATCTGCTCTGACGTTCCGGTCGCCAACGGCACCGTGCACATCGTCGACCAGGTGCTCCTCCCCCAGGTTGCGCTCGATGCCATCGCTGCGCTCACTGGCGAAGGCGCCATGGAAGACGGCGACGCAATGGCCGACGGCGAGATCATGCCCACCGGTGCCGCCTGCTCCGCAGTCCCGACTGATGGCGAAGGTTCCTTCGCTGGCATGGCCGACGACACCGCAGCGACCGCAGCGTCCAACAACCCGGTGCTCTCGACTCTCGTGACGGCGGTGGTCGAAGCCGACCTCGTCGACACGCTCAACTCCGACGGCCCCTTCACCATCTTCGCTCCCACCAACGACGCCTTCGCCGCCATCCCGGCGGATCAGCTCGATGCGGTGCTGGCGGACAAGGACCTGCTGACCAGCGTCCTCACCTTCCACGTTGTTGCTGGCGACAAGCTCAGCTCAGCTGACCTGCTCGAGGCTGGAACCGTCACCACGGTGAATGGCGCCGAGCTCACGTTCGCCGCCGATGGAGAGGCCGTCAGTGTGAACGGCTCCGCCATCACGGTGTGTCAGGACGTGCCCACGGCTAACGCCACGGTGCACATCATCGACTCGGTCCTCCTTCCGGGTTGATCGATCCTGACCTGCTCATCTGAGCGGACCTGCCTCCGCCCCTTGGGGGGCAGGGCAGATGAGCAGCATTGACGAAGCGGAGCGCCCGGGCGACGGCGCTCCGTTTCGTCGCGTCCGGGACCGGGCAACGCGAACGCGGAAGGAGTGCGCCCGGCGGAGCTGTTGCCACGAGGACAACGGGAGAAGGAGACGGGGGTACGTCTGTCGCTGCTTCGTGCCGTGCAACGGGGGAGTCGAAGCACCCCGCCGAGCGTGCTCGCATGATCCACCGGCAGAGCGGGGACGAGCGAGTCCCCAATCGTGGAGTCTCTCGTTCTCGCCGTCGAAGTACGGCCACCCGGTGGCCGGCGCGGTCAGTCGGTGGTCGCTCCACCGGCTCGCTGGGCGACAATGGCCCGGAGTTCATCGTGCGTGATCTCGCCCATGAAGAGCGACCGAAGGGTCCGTCCGAAGGGACGACGCGGCCACGCCTCGCCGTCAACGAGATGGCACTCGCTCTGAATCGTGCCGTCCTCGGCGAACTCGAAGGTTCGATAGCCGGGCGGGAGCCAGCTCTGCGGATCCATCGAGAAGTTGTTCTTGAACGAAGGACACACGAAGACGGGCCGTCCAGCGAACTCGTACTCATCCGGCACGTGGGTATGACCTCCGGCCATGCCGCGCACTCGCGGCAGATCGGCCAGCAGCGCCGCCCACTCTGCGGCGTACGCGTCGTCTCGGCACAACGGGAGCGGCGGTTCCGGCGGGTGATGAAGCCAGATGAAGATGTGCTCCGCACTGGTCTCGGCACACACGGAACGAACCCACTGCGCCTCGGTTGCGCCCAGCACTCCGTTGTTGTGCAAGCGCTGTTCTCCCGGTGGATCCACC
>CALKTH010000156.1 GCA_937997485.1 uncultured Acidimicrobiales bacterium
GCCTATGACATGTTCGACCAAGCCGCCGCCGTTGTCGTCCCGGAACGGACCAACTCGCTCAACAATCCGCTGGCGTCACGAATTGCGCTTCGACGCGGGAACCTTCACGAGGCGACGGTGCTGCTGCGTGCTCACGTCGAAGATCTCCTGGAACAGGACAACATGTATCTCGTGACCACGGCCGAGGCAGAGTTCATCACGCTGGCGGCGGCCACCGACCGGTTGGAGGATGCCGCAATGGTGATCGGCCACCTCGGTCAAGGTCGGGGCGTCGCGAACGCCGCCTTCCGCACACTCCTCAGTCCCGAGTTGCAGTCCACGGGGATCGCCTCGGATGACCGCCATCGGCAACACCGACTCACTGGCGAGTCAATGAGCGATCACGAGGTTCTGGTCCACGTCAGACACGTGCTCGACGACATGCTTGCCAAGGTGTGACGACCGGCGACGTCGAGGCAGCTCGTCAGCGCCTGCGGAAGAAACTTGCTGAGCCGGCCGGCTTGTGTTCGCTACGGTGCGCTCGATCCACTCGCCACTTGGAGAGGTGCACCTTGGCTCGTCCGTCTGGGTTTTCATGGAGTGAGCGGAAGTCAGGCGACATCGTCGTCGAGCATCACGGCCGCAAGGCCACGATTCTTCGCGGTGCGCGCGCTGCGGAGTTCCTCGAGGACGTTGCGGCGGGTGATGAGCAGGAGGCGATGGCCAGGGTCACGGGCAACTACAAGCGAGGCAACGAACGCCAGGCTCGGAGCCATCCCCGCAATCGCGGCTCCAAATGAAGCAACCCGAAAGCAAACCTTCGTTGCAGAGCGAGACGCGAACACCAAGTGCGGATGACGCGTTGCGGATCGCCGAGCGCTTTCTCGGCGACGCACCAACGTCATGCGTCCGCTTCACAACCGGTCTCCGCAACTGGGTGTTCGATGTTACGACGGGTGACGGTCGCCAGGTCGTGATTCGCCTCAGCCGTCCGGAACATCGCGACGAACTTGCCAGCGGACTGTTCTGGGCAGAGAGGCTGGCACATGTCGGTGTACCGGTCGCTCGGGCGTTGGCGTCAGACGTCGTCGCGCCACAGCCCTTCGTCATCCTCGAGCGGCTGAGCGGTACCGACATTGGCAACGTGATTCACACCCTCTCGCCGTCCCAAGTCGGCGCCGCCGCGGCAGCCGTTGCACAAATGCAACGTCGCACCGCCCTGCTGGCACCCGCTCGCGGCTACGGATACGCCTTGACGGACGACGCCGAACTCGCACCAACCTGGCGAAGCGTCCTGAATGAGGAGATCGAGCGAGCGGAAGCATCGATTCGTTCCGCTGGGAGCGTGGATCTTCGATGGGTTGACGACGTCACAACGTATCTCGAGCAGGAGTCCACGATCGTCGAGAATGTCGAGCCCACCGCCTTCCTCCACGACGCGACCACGAAGAACGTCATCGTGGACAACGGCTCCGTCGTGGGTTTGGTTGACGTTGATCTCATGGCTTTCGGGGATCCGCTGTGGGCGGTGGCGCTGACCCGCATGTCGTTGTTGAGCGCTGGGTATGCGACGACCTACGCCGATGAGCAGATCCATGCGATCGATTCACGATCGGATGCGAACGAACGCGTGAACCTCTATTCGGCTTTGCATTGTCTTTCCTTCCTTGGCGAACTCGGTCAACGGTTCAATCAGAACACAGCGCCTGTCATCAACGACGAGCACCAGCGCCACCTTGAGCGGACGCTGAGCCGCCTGCTGTCCCACGGTTCACGTGGTCTCGAGCAGCGCCGCCTCGAAGCCTGATCGACGAGCTCGCCACCATCGCCGGCGCCGGTCGTATTTCTCGATGCCTCCCGTGCGAGCGGTGGCTTCAGCCATGGCAGCGTCTTGGCCTTCGAACCCTTCTCGGGCGTGCTTCTCGATTTGGTCGAGGGCAGCATCGATCGCGGGGAGCAACGCCATGCGGCCCGCCTGATCGAGCCCGTAGGAGTCAGCGATGAGCCGAAGCCTGGCTGGGTGATCTGCTGGCAACCAACCCATCCGCTCTCGATCGACTTTGTGTTCGAGGGGCACGCAGAGTCGGGCAAGATGCGCGAGGTCGTGGATTGGTCGGCCAGGCGCAGCGAACTCGAAGTCGATGAATCCGACCGCTCGGCCGGCGCGAAAGACGATGTTGGAGAGCTCCAGGTCGTTGTGGCACACGAGCCCACCACCGACCGGGTCAGAGAGGGCCCGAGACCACTCCCGCCCCGACGGGTCGAACGAACGGGCAGCGTCGTGCAAGCCACGCAGCAGTGCGGCAATCGATGCCAGAGCTGCGTCACTCTGGCTCCACGCTGGGTACGGGGCGAGCGGAACATCTCCCTCGATGAACTCGAGCCGCTCCTGACCATCAGCGTCGATGGCGACGGGCATCGGCACGCCCTCGAAACCCGAGGCCCGGATGGCCCTCAGATACGAGTGGATCGAGGCTGCGAACGGACTGGCAGGACGCAACACATTCGCACCCAACCGCCGAACGGCACCTGCGTTCGTCATCCCGCCGGGTAACGATTCCGTGTGCACCTCCAATTCCTCCTGCATTCGGCGATCGTACGACGGCTGACTCCCCCCTTCAGCGGTGAGGCGCTGTCGCTCCCGCGTTGCGCTGGATCTCAGGCACCCATCAACTCACCGACCTCGGGTTTCCCGACAAGCGCTTTCCCCTGGGACGCATCGAGATCAAGAACCTTCACGGGCTGGTCGCTGGTGAGGAGGACCAAAAGGCTTGGCAGAACCGCGAGCGTGGCAATGAGTGCCATGCCGATCATCACAGCGGTGAGGAATCCGTAGGCCGCGAACAGGGGCATGGGAGCAAAGGCCAAGATGCCGAAGCCGACGGCCGAGCTGAACGCACTGGCGAGCAAGGCCGTACCCGTGCCCTCGCCTGCGATTTGCACCGCCACCGAGCGCAGTCCATGCCGGTCCAGTTCCTCTCGATACCGGGCAATGAAGTGAATGGCGAAGTCAATACCAATGCCGATCGAGACCGCGGCGATCGTCGCCGTGACGATGTTGATCCCGTAGCCGGCAACCTCCATGAAACCGTAGAGCCAGGAAACGACCATCAGAATTGGCACGACGCTGGCGAACCCATAGCGGAGAGACCGCAGGAACGTCGTTGCAACGAGGAAGCACAGCACCAGAGCGATGGGGAGTGACAGCGACAGGGCTCGGTTCGTGGCATCGAGAGACGCTTCACGAACAATCGGACTGCCAGTGAGTTCAACAAACGAGTCGTCGAGATCTGCTGACAACGCTGCAACGATTGGGGCGAGAGCTTCGCGGGCGGCGGCGACCGACTCTTGGGATCTGGTGTCGGTGAGATTGAGCTCGAACACGGTCGCCGGTGTGTCCGACAGATCGACGGCGACGGCCACGTCGTCCGGTGTCAGGGCAAGGCGCTCGGCGTCGAACGGCACGCCGGTCGCTTCCGCTACAGCGAGCAACGCCTCGACCTGTTCTCTCGTGTCAGGAATACCATCGCCGTTGTCGTCGCTCAGCGAGACGCCTGTCTGCTCGAGCACAAGGCCGCCCATGACGGGCGAGTCCCATGTCGCGTTGAAGACGGTGAACACACCGCCAAGGACACGGACTGAGCCATCGGCCTCCCGTGCCAGGCCAGCTGCATCGAGCGCACGGATCTCGTCCAACCGGGAGGCGACCACACCCAGGACCTCGGGGTCACCCAGATCACCTTCCACGTAGAGAAGTGCAGGCTCGCCGCCGCGGTCACCGATGTGCTCGTCAACCTGATCGAGGCCAACGACGAAGTCCGTGTCCGACGAGAAGAAGTCTTCAACGTCGAACACAGCCGGAACCTGCAGTGCGAAGAAGCCGGCGACTGCTGACAGAGCGAGTGCGGCTGGAAGGACAACGAGGGGACGGCGGGCAAGCGCCGCGACTCCTGCGCCGACGGGTTTGGCCAGCGCATCGTCACCGCCGGCTGTGGGCGCAGCACCAACGGGCACGCCGGACGCTCGACGGCGAACGAGGAACGGCCCGACGAGGGTGACGAGCACCGTCATGACCGACAGCACGAGCCCCAGCCAGGGAAGAACGAAGACCAGGAGCAGCACGCTGGCCATCGTCATGCCAGCGGCGCCGAGACCGGCGAGGACTCTCAACATCGTCGAGCGTCGACCCGGGGCTGGCGCCGGAACTTGTTGTTCGATCTTGGAGATCGCGAGCGGCGCCATCACGCCGAGGAGTACGTAGGCCGCGGCCAAGGCAATCCCGGCACCGAGACCGAACTGGTTGATCGATTCGATGCCAGAGCTCAGATTGGAAAGGAACGCCACGGTGTCAGAAGTGAGCGCCAAGAGCAGGGCACCAGAAACCGCAGTCAGCCCAGCAACGAAGGCTGGGCTGGAAACCGCCCCGTTCGCTCGCTCCTCCCGGTAGCGGCCGATCGAGTGGAACGCGAAGTCCACACCGAACGAGACCATGGCGACCGGGACGATGAGGCTCAGCACCAGATCGTCCTTGAGACCGATCAAATTGCTGATGCCCTTCAACCATATGATCAACGCCAAAAGCGCGACGCCGACGACGGCCATAGTCCAGTAGCTCCGGAACGTCAGCCCAACGATGACGAGCACAGCAAGGATCGTGAACCCGATGAACGGCCCAGCAACGGCGCCCTGTTCTTGCGAGGTCAGATTCACGTCGATGGCCACGCCGTTCACCTGGTACCCGGCCGCACCGCGGAGAATGCCTTGGATGTCCCGATCGAACTCTTCCACTTCGGTGCCGCCGCCGAGGTTCACCGACACGTTGCCGAATCCCAGCAGGGTGTCGTCGGTCAGCACCACGAGTTGGAGCGCAGGCACGATCCAGTCGCCATTCTCAGCCTGCTCGGACTGGGCGGAGAGACCGAGGACTGATGACCGTTCACCAAAGCGTTCGATGACGACGGTCCCGGCGTCCTTGACCTCGCGGTCGGTGGCACTCTCGATTGCAACCCCAGAAGCGGCAAGCTCGCCAGCCACCAAGTCGGCAAACGATTGGATACCGACAACCTGCGTCTGCGTCTCCACCTCGAAGTAGGTGAAGAGCCCGGGGCCCACCTCTGAATCGTTCCGGAGAGCCTGCTGAGCTGCGAGCAACTCTCGCAGGGGGTCGGCCAACAACACGTCTTCGCCCTCGTGCTCGGCAATCAGAAGCACCGGGCGAACGGATGAGACGAATCGACCATCGATTCGGTCTCGGGCATCAAAGACTCGCCCGCCCGGTTCGGTTGACGCTGATTCCGTTGGCGCCATCGTCAGGAAGGGCACGGCGAGCAGCGCTGTGATCAGGAGCACGGCGGCAAGGGCCCGGCCTGGTCGCCGGTCGAGGGCGCGTGCGAACTGCAGGAAGCCCGACATCACGCCACCTCGTGCGCCACTGCGGCGAGGTCGGCGTCGGCACCGGGCAGATTCGAAACAGCGCGAGCTGGGAGGAAACGCAGCACGGCCAGGGCACCGGTGAGTGTGACTCCCGCCGCTACGAGGCAGGCCACGGCAAGCCCATCGAGGAACGCTTCATTCACTTCAGCGAGGAAGGCTGGCGCAACCTCACCCAGTTCGGCGGCGACGAACTGGGCCGCACCGACCGACTCTCGAGCTGCGTCCTGCGCTTCAGCTGGAAGAGCAGCAATCACCTCGGCATTGTCGAGGTGTTGCACGTAGAGCGAGTTGAAGATCGAGCCGAGGATCGCGACACCGAGCGTGCCACCGATCTCCCGAGTCGTGTCGTTCACTGCACTGCCGATGCCGGCCTTGTCGACCGAGAGCGAACCCATGATCGATTC
>CALKTH010000157.1 GCA_937997485.1 uncultured Acidimicrobiales bacterium
CGCGACGACGCCATGAGAAGGGGATGGGAGGGGCCGATGCTCTTGCGGCCCCTCCCACCGGCTCGTAGAGGTCGAACGTGCCAGTCGTTCGGCGCTCCGGCCGCAGCATCGTCAGCGTTTGCCCGACAACGTTGCTGTTGACCGAAGGATTGTCGCAAGCGTCATCGTTTCCAAGGTGTATTCGCGTCTCGGTTCAGAAGGATTCACGCAGAGGTCTGGATCGATTGCGAGGTCGGCCTTGGTGCACAGGCGTTGTGCTTTCAGGGTGAGAGGCATGACGACTGCTTTCGCACTTTCCGGGGGAGGAAACCTCGGCTCGGTCCAGGTGGGCATGCTCCAGGCTCTGGCCGAAGTCGGAATCGTTCCCGACACCATTGTCGGCACGTCGGTCGGTGCGCTCAACGGCGCATGGCTCGCCGATCGTGGCGCCAAGGCGGACATCTCCGAGCTGGTGCGAATCTGGGTGGATCTCAAGCGAACAAATGTGTTCCCGTTGCGGGCGACGCTGAGCGTTGCCGGCTTTCTCGGACGAAAGAACCACACGGTGCCGAACGACAACCTCGCTCAGATTCTCGAAGATCATGTGAGTTTCGCTGACCTTCGCGATGCACCGATTCCGTTTCATGCCGTCGCCGCTGACGTATTGACTGGTGAGGCTGTCCTCCTCTCCAAGGGCCCGACGGTGTCTGCCATCCTGGCGAGCGCTGCGATTCCCGGCATTTACCCTCCGGTCGAGATCGACGGTCGCACCCTCATTGACGGTGGGATCGTTGATGGCACGCCAATCTCTCATGCCGTTGCGGTTGGCGCTGACACCGTGTGGGCGCTTCCAACCGGTTTCAGCTGCGGCCTTGCGAAGCCTCCCACAGGTGCCCTGGCGATGCTCTTGCACGGCGTGGCCGTGCTTGCGGGACAACAGCTGGCCCGTGACATTGAGCTCTTCCGCGACCGAGTGAACCTGCACGTGATTCCGCCTCCTTGCCCACTTGATGTGCTGCCGCACGACTTCACTCGGGCGGAGGAGATCATCGAGCGGTCCTACGAACAGACTCGGGCTTGGCTCGAAGCGGGTGCCCCTGAACTTCGAGGCGCCATGCTCCGCCAAGCGGAGCCTTCTCTCCGCTGATCCGATCCCTCCCGGGGTCCGCGGAGTCTGGAGCAAGAGCGAACTGGTGATTGTTCGCAGCCTCGGGCGAGCTCAGCATCGAACCCTTCGGCTGCGACGTTCACCGTCGCTCGACCAGGAGATCCTCAACGTGTCTTTTCCTCGCTTTCTCAGGCCTGCCACAGCTCTGCTCTCGGGTATCGCCTTGCTGTCAGCAGCGTGCACCAGCTCGACGGAGGGGGCCGCGCCGGCTCCATTCGTGATCCGAACCGACTCGACCGTGCGCGCCGCGAACCCGCTCTCACGTCAGGTCCCGGTCAACGATTCGACGCCTGTGCTGTCGCTCGAGTTGCAAGGCCTTCCCGGGCTCGGCCAGAAGGCGAACTATGAGGTGTGGCACATCGTGGATGGCCAACCGCTCTCCGGCGGGATCTTCGACCTCACCTCGGAAGGAGACATCTGGAACGACGACCGAGCATCAGGCGAGGCGGTGCTGTGGGGGCACGTCGCTTCGGAGGCGATCGTCATCACGATCGAGCCGCAGCCGGATCCCGATCCAGGCCCGGCGGATACTCATGTGCTGGCCGGACTCGTGAGCGAGAACGGACGGGTGGTGCTCACCGCTGATCACCCGGCTGCCCTGGCCACAGACTTCATGCGATCGACAGGCAGCTTCGTGCTGGCCACCCCAACGGATGGGCCAGAAACAAACGAGCGCTCCGGCATCTGGTTCGTGGATCCCGTTCAAGGAGAAGCCTCGCTTGATCTGCCTGAGCTTCCTGCAGGGTGGATCTATGAGGGCTGGGCTGTCGTGAATGGGCTCCCCATTTCCACCGGCACCTTCACCGACCCGGGCGCAGCGGACAGCGCAGCGCCGTTCAGCGGTGATGCTCCCGGCCCGCCGTTCCCTGGAGAGGACTTTCTTCGGGATGGTCCCCCTGGCGTGCCGTTCCCAACGGATCTAGCCGGACAGCAAGTGGTGATCTCTGTGGAGCCGGTGCCGGACAACAGCCCCGAGCCGTTCCCGATCCATCCGCTCTGGGCCCAGATCCCCAACGACGTTGAGCCGGAGATGAGCATCACCATGATGGTTGACGAGCAGTTCCTGGTGGGCTTGGCCCACATCGAGCCCCCGTCCTAACCCCTACTCACCATGAGGTCAGCCTTCCGCGATGGCGACGACGATCGCATCGATCAGACCGAGCGCCCGATCGGAACCCTCGCCGTTCACCACGATCGAGAAGATGAGCTCCTCACCGCTGTCCCGCTCGAGGTAACCCGAGAGGGCCCGGCCACCGATGATCGTCCCGGTCTTTGCTTGGACGCGCCCCCGAGTGGCGGGATTCGAAAGGCGGGAAGCGAGGGTGCCGGATTGCCCGGCGACAGGAAGCGAGTCGCGGAAGTCCTCAAACCACGGCTCCTGCTGGGCGGCGGCGAGGAGCGCTACCCACTCCTGGGCGCTCCGCTCGTTTTGCCTGCTGAGTCCCGAGCCATCGCCGTCCACTCCCTGCAACGAGACACAGAGCGAAGTGGCCAGGTACTCCCGAATCACATCGAGGCCCACGGTCGTCGAGCCGACGTCGGCTTTGACGAAGCCGATCTCACGCACGAGCGCATCGGCAACTTCGTTGTCGCTTCGGCGAAGCATGGTGCGGATCAACTCGTCCCGACTGGGTGAATCGACGGTGGCGGCAGTGAATGCCTCAGCGTCAACTTCTCCAACCCTTGTCGTACCGATGAGTCGAACGCCGGCTCGCTCCAATGCTCGAGCAAACCGTTCGCCGTTCGCCGTGTCTGGGTCGATGAGGAAACGCTCATCAGCCCTCCAGCGGTTGTCGTCGACGATGAGAGCGGACATCGGCCCCGCGTAGGTGGGCTGCAGCCAATCCGGCCAACCAGGCGCGGCGCGGCTCGAGTTGAAACGGTCAACCTCGACAACGAGGTCTCCCGCCACTTGAGTGATACCGCTGGTTCGCACTTGGGCTGCAAGCTCGTCCAGTTCCTGCGCCGTCAAGGTTGGATCGCCTCCGGCTCGGAGAAACAAGTCGGACGCCTCCTCTCCCGGGGTTCTCGCTCCTGATGTGAGGCCACCGGCAAGAACGCGGGTGGAGAAGACGAAGTCTGATGGCAACAGCGCAATTGCTCCCATCGCAGTGACCAGCTTCTGGTTGGAGGCAGGGAGGAGGGGAAGCTGAGCATTGTGCCAATAGATCGGCTCCGCGCTCGAAGTGCTGACGGCGACAGAGAGCTCGATATCCAGCCCCTGTGAAGAGCCGATGAGACCGTCGAGCGTTTCGGCCAGCGGGCCGGGTTTGGGGTCGGCAACGAGGGTGTCATGGCAATGCACGGCGGCTGACTGTTGGGGCGCCGCATCCTCGATCAGGCTCGGCGATGGATGCACGGCGAGGAGCAGCGAGGCCATGCCAACGATGACAACAGCTCTCCGCTCGTGCATGTCCCCGAACGTAGAGCCGCCTTACCGGCCGGCCGAGGCGCTGATCAGACTCGTTCGAGTTCGGGATGTTCTTGACCCGCCGCAACGACTGGGTCACCGGCAGGTGGGGGCAGTGTCACGTAGATCGAGGTCAGTCGGCGAAGGATGACCGCAAGAGTGAGGCTGGCGAGCACACCCGCCATCGAGCCGAGAAGGTGGAAGGCCAGGTCCGAGGTTTGAGCAGCCCGATTGAACCACGGTTGTGCGCTCTCGATCGCTGCACCGGCGATGCCAGAAACGAGGATGACTCGGCTGGCCAGCCGCGCCGGTTGCCATCGGCCCCATCGATGAGCAAAGAACACAGCGATCGTAAGCGCCGCTCCCACGAAGAAGTGTTGCAGCCGATCATCGATAGGAATGCCGATTGCGTCGGAGAACGACACGATGCCTCGAAGGCGGGCACGAGGAAGAAACATCGCGAGACTGACGCCGGCGACAACGAGTAACAGCGACGCACGTCGCAGATGGATGGGCACGAGAAGCTCCAAGCAAGATCCATGCGCGCGGCGCACGCACTGTCGAGCCCTGGTCGCTGCCCGTTGCGCTCAGAGGTTGAGTGAGCCCTCATCATGAGGTGTGCCCCGCGTGGCGTCGAGGCACAAAGCCGTCTCGCTCCATCAAAACGCATGGTGGCACCGTTACGTGTCGGCGGGGCGAGACGCAACGGTGCCACGGGCCGTCGGTGGGGAGCCTGCGGGGCGGCACCATGGGCGGAGTCGGGGGCGATGATGTTGACTCCGCCCATGGTGAACCTGACACTCGCATGGGCGACAGTTGCGGTGTGTGTCAGGGAGACCCGTCGGAAAG
>CALKTH010000158.1 GCA_937997485.1 uncultured Acidimicrobiales bacterium
AGTGATGTTGATACGCGAAGACTCGTCACGGTCGAGCGGCCGCTCGAATGAGACCACCGTGCCGTCAGGCCCCACGGCGACACCCTCGTCCACCAGCGTTCCGTCCGGCCCGAGGAGCTTCGCATCGGTCCGTGTCACTTGATACTCACCGTCGCCGGTCGGGGTGTAGAGATCGGAGCCGCTGTTCGTTCGAACGAGGATCCGTCCGTCCTGGTCGTCCACCTGGACATCCGAACCGTCGAGATAGAAGGCGCTCACGCGATCGGGCTCAGGCGTGGCCTGGGCCGGGCCGACGGATGATGCGGGAGTTGCCGTTGTGATCGCAGCGAGCGCCGTGACGAGCGCGACAACGAGTGAGCGAGATGATCTGACGGCCATGGTCCTCAAGTATGACCGAGACCGTGGTTGCCTGGCCCCGAGTCCACTCCTAGGAGGGGGGAGTGCTCAGGAAGTCGCCGATCGTGGCGATGGCCTCGCCCAGGTGGGCTCGGCCGTTCTCGCCGGTGTAGTAATGCGTAGCTCCCTGGACCTGGTGCAGACGTTTGCGCTCGTGGGGAACCGCTTCGAACAGTCGGTGTGTGTGGCTTGGCGTGCAGGCGTCATCGGCCGTGTTGCCAACCACTAAGACAGGAACCGTGACGTGCGCGGCCGCCTTCTGGGCATCGGCTCGAGCGTGGTCGTAGCTCCACTGGCTGAGCCAACTGCGCAGTGTCGAGAAGCGAGCAAGTCCGACCGGTCCATCATTCACGACTCGGGGATCGCCGAGGTACGTGGTCCCGGGCACCCGGTCGCTGGGGTCCACCGCTGGGTCGAGCCAGCGGGGATCGGCCATCGTCCCGTGCACGCAGAAGGCGTACTCCTCACCGTGCCGCCCGGCGCCTCGCATGTCGGCCAAGCGTTGCTCGACCTCGGCGGTGATTCGCCGATTGCGAGCGACCTGCGCCGCTCGATAGGTGGAGAGGAAGTCGGTGCTGTACGGCGGCTGGTTCGGGTTCGACGGGTCGTAGAGATTGAGTGACGGATCACGATCGAAGGGGCTCGATTCATCGAGGATCGACGCGTCCATCCACTCGGTCAGCGTGCCGTGCCTGCTGATGTGGGCCGCAAGGATGAGCAACGTGTCGGCCGGAGGCAGGGCGCTCGCCGCTATTTCGTAGGGGTCACCGGCGGCAGTGTCGCTGATGCCCTCGCCTCGCTCCGCCAGCGACTGATACCACATGCTGAGCGAGCCGCCGCCGGACCATCCGGCGAGCACCACCTTGTCGTATCCCAACCGTTCACGAGCATCGGCCACGGTTGCCCCAAGATCGGCGGCCACCTTCTCCATGATCAGGGCCGAGTCGCTGCCGCGGTAGCGAGAGTTGGCCCAGATCACGTGATGGCCGGCCATGGCCAGGCCACCCACGATCGGCAGATACATGCCGCCCCCGGTGGGGTGCATGAAGATGAGCACAGTGTCCGAAGGCGTGGAGACGGGCCGCACCAAATGACAATCAAGGCCGATGACGTCGCCACCCCCGCCGTAGGTGTCGCTGAACAAGCTCTTTTCTCGGCGACCCAGCACATAGGCGATGCGCTCGCAGCCCGGAGGTGTGCCCGGGTACAGGTTGACGTTGGCGTCACTCATGCGTCGGCGCCCGCCTCCGCCGCTTGCACCGGCGGGTCGGGGAAGCTGGCGTACTTGAGCACAACGTCGTCCGGCGTGCCGATGACCTTCTCGTACTCGTCCGGCGGGTACGCCATGTGTGGCTTGGCCGGGTCGACCGGAGGCTGTGCCACCGTGCCGCCCTCTCCTTCGTAGACGGCGGGCGCCTTGTAGCTGGCCAGTTCGACCTCCGTGATGCCGTAGGTCGCTACCACCTCGGGGTCGATCCAGGACTCAGCGTCGATGCCCTCGCTCGACGTTGCCACCTCGAGCGTGAGCCCCTCGGGGCCAGCGAAGTAGATGGAGTGGCACATCCCATGATTGATGTGGCCCATCACGTTCACTCCCCGAGAGCGAATGCGGTCTCGCATGGCGAGGAGATCGTCGATCGTGTCCACGTTGAACGAGAGGTGTTGCATCGTGCCCGGAGCGGAGGGGCCGGCACCGGTGCCAGCGTGTGTGACACCCAGCTCGGCGTCAACCTCGTGATTCGCCGGCAGATCCACGAACGACATCGAGCAGAACTCGCTCAGATGGAGGAAGGCGTGCTTGCCACCGGGCACGCCGTGCATCCAGAAGAGGCCGACCAGCTCGGCGCCAAGAACATCGGTGAAGAACTCGATCTGCGCCTTCATGTCGGCGGTGTTGACCGCCAGGTGATGGACGCCGTTGATGCGAATAGTCATGAGAACTCCCGAATGGCCGAGGTCTCATGCTGTCATGCGGCCCAAGCGCGGAGAAAGCTCGACGGGCAGACCGGTCGTCAGGGCATCTGGTGAGTGATGGGTGTCAGACACCAGATTTCACCAGAGGGCTGGTGGAGGTGAGTGGGAGTGGGAACTAGGAGAGGCAGGAGGTCTGGTATTCGAAGAGGATCCAATCTCGGAGATCCTTCTCGCCATTGACCCGCCCACGGAAGGTGTCGTAGCCGGCCCGATCGAGCCCGTTGTTCACCAGCTTCTCGGTGAGCGCCTCATCCATGGCAGCTGGTGACTCGAAGGTGCGGCGCTGGAGCTCACACACCCACGCTGCTTCGAACACGACAAGTTCAGTATCGACGTCGCTCAGCTCAGCCGTGGGCTCCTTGTCGATGAGCAGGGTGGTGCTCGTCGTCGACAGCTCGCTGTAGGCCAAGACACTGGCCTCGGGAGCATTCACATCGCCGGCGGAACCGCCGCCCGCGCCACATCCAGTGGCGAGCGCTGCCACGGCAAAGCACGCAGCGAGGACACGAGGATTGGAAAGAGAGAACGTCACCCTTTGAACATCGAACGAAGTGGCGCGGCTCTTGAGAGGTTGTTCGCCCTCGGAAGGCCTGAGCTAGCGTTCGCCCATGACGGAGCAGCGTGTCCACCTCGCCGGAACCCCAATCGATTGGCCGGAGCTGGTCAACGACCTCAACCGCCTCCTGCGGCTGCGGACCACGCCGATCGGCATGTCAATGTTCGCCTCCAAAGAGGAGATGGAAGCGGTCCCGAAGATCCGACGACCCAAGACCATCCACACCACGGACCAGATCGTGGGCATGGCGGCCCGGCTGAACTGGACCGTCGGCATCACCAACGACGACCTCGTGGGCGCTCAGTGCGGCGCCGTGATCGGCCTCCACCCGCAGGACGAGGATTGGTTGAGCGGCAAGCAGATGGCTGGCGTCTGGTTCGAGACGATCGAAGACTCCGCCGATCACCAGGCCGCGCTGCACACCGTGCCCTTCGGCCAATACGAGGCAATGGCGGTGTCGCCACTCGCGACGGGTCGGCTCGATCCGCCGGACATCTGCCTGATTTACGCCACCCCAGCTCAGATGATCCTGCTCATCAATGGTCTGCAGTGGTCCGGCTACAAGAACTTCGAGTGGGGCTGTGTGGGCGAGAGCTCGTGTGCCGACTCCTGGGGTCGAGCCCTCAAGCTGCGGGAACCGAGCGTGTCGATTCCCTGCTTCGCCGAACGCCGCTACGGCGGTGTGCAAGATGACGAGCTGCTGATGGCGACCCCGCCTGAGTTCCTGCCGAAGGCCATCGAGGGACTGCAGGCATTGTCAAGGAACGGTCTTCGCTATCCGATCCCAAACTATGGGGTGCAGCAAGACGCCCGAGCCGGGCTCGGAGCCTCTTACGGCTGACCCTTCGCCGCTCTCTCAGTCATCGGGATCGAGGAACGCCCCGATGCCGACCGGGTCGGGGTTGCGATTCTCGAGGATCGCCTGGAAGCGGGGCTCGAGCGAAGCGATCATGTCCAGGTCGGTGAAGATCCAGAACTTGTTGTTGAGCACGGCATCAACCACGAGTCCGGCAACCTCGTCGGGCTGCATGCCAGACGCCAAGACCTCGGCCAGAAGTGCCCGACGCATCTCGGCTTCTTCGTCGGGCTCGTCGAGCGCCGGTTCCGCCGCCCACTCTGGCCGGTTGCGAGCAGATTCGTTGATGCGAGTGTTCACCCAACCGGGGCAGAGGCACGACACCCCAACCGTGGATTCCTCTTCTCGCAGCTGGTTGAAGAGGCCCTCGGTGATGCCGACCACCGCCCATTTGGAGGCGGCGTAGGCGCTGTGCGCGGGAAAATGCCCCAGCACGGAGGCCGTGTTGATGATGTGGCCATCACCGTGTTCCTGGATGAGAGGCAAGAAGGACGCGTGGCCGTGAATGACGCCAAAGAGATTCACGTCGATCACCCACTTCCAGTCCGCCACGCTGAGCGCACCGCCTGACATCGAGCCAGCGACACCAGCGTTGTTGCACACGATGTTGACTTGGCCGAACGCCTCCATCGTCTGATCGGCGAGCGACTGCACGGCGGCCGCATCAGCGACATCGGTGACGACGCCCAACACCTCGGCGCCGGTGGCCCTCAGCGTCTCGACGGCCTCCATCAACGGTGGCTCTTCCACATCGGAAAGCACCACCTTCATGCCCTCAGCTGCGAAACGAGTGGCGAATGCCAAACCCATGCCGCTGGCGGCT
Organism: uncultured Acidimicrobiales bacterium; assembly: GCA_937997485.1. GTDB lineage: Bacteria > Actinomycetota > Acidimicrobiia > Acidimicrobiales > SZUA-35 > SZUA-35. The sequence goes on from CALKTH010000158.1 coordinate 4,606, forward strand.
CCGGTAACAACGGCCGTTTTTCCTGCGAGGTCTTTCACAAGGCGAGACCGTACGACTCGGCCCTGCGCTCTGCCAGTCGAACGTTGCCACTTCAGTGCTGCCAATCGAGAGGCAGCGTCGAGCGATCAGACGATCTCGAGCACGAAGGGGTGGCTCTCGGTGACCACGGTGCCGTCGTTTGTGTACTCCACGTTCACCATGACGTTGAGCGACTCGGGATCGACCAGATCAGGGTCGATCCAGAAGCGGGCCACGTCTTCCTCGCCACCGTTGAGATAGGCGTCGTGATGCAGCGAGGTGAAGGTGTCCTGCGGGTAGTAGATCTCTGGGCCGTTCGTGACGGTGACCTTGAGATCGCTGGTCATCGGTGCGAGTCCGAGGAAGTCGAGTTCAACCCAATTGGCCGCACCGTCTCCCGTGGCGGACACCGTCGCGGACGGTGTGAGGAGCTGATACTGATCGCCGTTGTAGTCGACCAGAGAAACGTTGAGTCCCCCGGGGAAGTAGCGATACGTCTGGCCCTCGAACTCCCACACGGCGACGATCTGGATGAAGAAACTCACCGGCGTGGTGCTGCTCGTGGTCAGCTTGAACGAGGCGGTGTCGATTTCGCCGGCAGAGAGCGTGCTGTCGTTGCTGAGGTAGGCGCCATCTCGATCGGATGCGTAGGCCAATTCCGTACCGGCTTGCCACTCCTTCACTTCCATGCGGAAGTTCTCCATCTCGGTGGGAGCGGTCCACGCAACGTTCAACCACGTGTCGCCACCACGGATCACCGTGACGTGATCGTCACCCACCATGGAGGGCTGGGAGGTCCACTGCGCGTCAGCGGGGACAGCGGAGACGCCAACGGCGAGCGCACAAAGGCTGAGCGCGGTGGCGGCAAGACGGCGGCGAATCATGACGACTTGTACGGCGCATTCGGCCAAGACCTTGACTGGGGAGAACTACCCGTGTCCTCATCTCGTCGCCGATTTGGGCGATGTAGCTGCAGCACCAGGCGCCTCGCCCGGGCGACCGACGACGAAGAGCAGTGTCGTGCCTGTCACCGTGACGGCCAACAGCACGACGGGGATCACTGCGGCACTCGCTGCATCAACCCACTGCCCTACCAGGAGCGGCACGCTGATCGCACCGATGTTCGTCGCCACGAGCTGCCAGCCCGCGATACGAGGTGCGTGCTCAGCCCCAATCCTCTGCGCGGTTTGAGCAAAAAGCGTGGGAATCGTTGGCGCGAGGACGAGACCCGTGAGGAACGGGAGAGCCACCGCGACAGGTCCACGAACAGCGACCATGAGAAGCACAAGCGCGCAGCCAACCAGGCTGAGCCGGGCCAGTCCCATCCGCGCCAGCAGTGCGCTCGGTCCCGCTCGGCTCATGAGGAGGCGGCCGATGGTGAGGCCGCCCCAGAAACCCGACACCGCAATCCTGCCGAGCGTGTCGGAGAGGTCTCGTTCCTCGGTCAAGAACGTGAACAACCACAGCCCGGCGGTGACCTCAAGGGCGACAAAGACACCGAACAGCAGCAACAGCAGGCCGACCGTCTTGACGGGAAGGGGCCCGGTCGGCACCGGCCCCGCTCCACCCTCGGGTTGATCAAGAGAGGGGGCAGGGGTTGTCCACCCGTCATGAACCGTGCGCACCGACGCCGCCGCCATGAGGGTGACCACTCCGGTGACCGCTATTGCCATCCGCCAGTTCGGCGCCACCGCAACCACCAGCGGCCCGATCGTGGCCCCTACGCCGTAGCTGCCATGAATGAGACCTGCGCTGCGGACATCCTCCGTCCGAGCGATGAACCCCGCCCCGATCGAATCGAGCGAACCAGAACAGGCGCCGATCACCGCCCACGCACCGAGGAACAGCGCCCAGAACGGCGTAGCTGCCAGCGCCGCGCTGGCGGCGGTGAGCACGATCAGCACGGTCGCGATCGCCGTCGGAATGCCGAAACGTCGGACCAAGCCCTGGCCTGTTGTTGCCGTGGAGAGCCTCCCCACGCCGTAGAAGAGGCCGGCCACGCCAAGGGTCCCCGGCGACTGGTTGAAGCGCTCGCTCACCGGCTCCCACATGACACCCAACATGGAGATCGGTAGAGCGAACGACAGGTAGGTGAAAGCAACAGCACGAACGGCGGAGCTCTGCCCAGCGGACTCATGGGGCATGGCGGACCTCGTCTTCAGTCGAGTTCACGGTGCGGGTAGCGTGCCGAGCGTGGCAACAACGAGTGCAGTCATTTTCGATATGGGCGGTGTGCTCGTTGAGCTCGGGCCCCTCACCGAGATTCTCGGCGACGACCCCATGCCTGCCGACACGTTCTGGCAGCGCTGGCTGGCGAGCCCAACGGTCCGTTCGTTCGAGATGGGTCAGTGCTCGGTCGAAGACTTCGGCAACCGACTTGTCGCTGAGCTGGAACTCTCGTTCACCGGACCCGAACTCGTGGAGCGGTTCGCGCAGTGGCCCAAAGGCTTGTTCGGCGGGGCCGAGCAGCTGGTCGCCGACATCATCGATGGCATCGAGATTGGCGTCTTGAGCAACACGAATGCTCTTCACTGGTCCAGTCAACGGGATCATGAGCGCGTTCGGGCGCTTTTCGATCGGACGTTCCTCAGCTACGAGCTGGGTCTGGCCAAGCCCGACCGCGACATCTTTGATCGCATCGTCGCTGAGCTCGACGTGGCGCCCGAGTCCGTCGTGTTTCTCGACGACAACCAGATCAACGTCGATGGTGCGCTGGCCGTCGGCATCGATGCTGCATTGGCGAAGGGTGTCGACCAGGCGCGAGCCGCACTGAGCGCCCGAGGTCTGCTGAGCATCTAGCCCGAGAACACGCTTCGGCTCGTCGGCCACTACGGTCGCGCATCGTCATGGGTGAGGCCAGCGAAGCCAATCGGGCTCGAGATATCGAACTTCTGCGCCGTCGTGCGCCGATGCTCCGTTTCGACGATCGTGAACTGTTCTTCCCGACCGCTGTCGACGAGTACGTCGGTGAGTCGTCGCTCTGGGTTGGCGACTCGCAGATCCTGAAGCCGGGCCAAGTTGAGCTCGCTGATCTCGACGACCACTGGGGATCGGACGTCCACCTTCGGTTCATCTCGGACGAAGAACGGCGCAACGTGGTGAAGGAAGAAGCTCGCCGCCTGGCCCGCAAGCTGTTCACGCTTCGGCTCGGCCGAGTCGGGCTCTTCGGCCGCACTCTCGACGCCCTCTTCATCTTGACGAACCTCGTGCGTCCGATCACGCCCGGTCGCACCGCAATCGCGGCCGCCCTCAAGGCCGAGCGGCTGGGCTTGCACCGCAAGCCCACTGTCTATGGCCGTGTTGTGCAGGCAGGGGAGTGGCTGATTCTGCACTACTCCTACTTCTACGCCATGAACGATTGGCGCACCGGCTACCGAGGCCTCAACGATCACGAGGCGGACTGGGAGCAGGCGTGGATCTTTCTCGATCCAACGACGCTTGAACCCGAGTGGGTGGCGTCGTCGAGCCATGACCATCGTGGAGCTGACCTACGGCGTCACTGGACTGATCCCGAGCTCATCACGATTGAGGGCCGGCCCGTGCTCTATCCCGGCGCCGGATCTCACGCGCTGTACTTCCGGCCGGGCGACTACGTCACTCGACTCGACGTTCCAGCCCTCCGCTGGTTGTTGCGAGCGCAGGCCTGGGCCCGCCGATCCCTTCGTATTCGCGACGAGGCCACCGCGGGCGGGCTCGGTCCGGCGCTGGGTGCTCCGTTCGTCGATTCGGCAACGGGGGACGGCCGTGACGTTCGCGAATGGGACGTTCGCCCGCTGGACGACGCCATGCCCTGGGTTGGAACGTTCCGCGGCTTGTGGGGTCTCGACACGGGCGATCCGGCCGGTGGCGAGCGGGGTCCTTCAGGCCCCAAGTTCAACCGCAACGGAGAAGTTCGCATCGCTTGGGCCGACCCCATCGGTTTCGCCGGACTACACGGCACACCGCCCGAGGCAGCGAGTGAGGGCCGGGTCAGCACGGACAAGCTCGATCGAGTGCTCGCTGATTTGGACGAACAGATCCGTCGCCGTGGTCGGCTCTTGCCGTTGGCCCAGCTGACGGGCAACCCGGGCGAGATGGATGAAGAGAGCGATCGCCTCACCGAGTTGTTGCGTCAGCGGTCGGAGTTGGAGGACCTGCGGCGCCGAATCGATGCCGGCGTGGAGGTGTCTGCCGATCGTCGAAGCCACCTCGAGGCGCCAGCCACACCACTACCTCCGCCCCGAGACAGCGGCTTCCTGCTTGCCGCCTGGGCCGCAGCCAGCATTCCGCTCATCCTTCTCTCGATCGCCGCGGTCATCGTGTTCGAGAACGTGGGCTTCTTCGGCATCGCCCTGTTCGGCGGAATGGTTGCCACGATCGGTGAACAGCTCGCTCGACGCCACTTCGCGGCGGCACTACGCATCAGCGTTCTCGCTGCGGCGGTGATTCTCTTCTTCCTCTTCGTTGTCGGCGGGGCGCTGGTCGTCAGCCGCTACGCGATTGGTGCGTTGCTCGCCGCTGGAGGCATTGCGCTGTTCGCGGTGAATCTCAGCGAGCTTCGAGCCGTGCAGCACTTCCGCTCGCGAACAGCTGAGGAGCAGCAGCGCCTGCACCCCGCATCCCAATCCGAGGCGGAGTAGCCCGAAGCGGTGGGTTGGTCTCCGACCGATCGCCTTCGGCTCGCTCAAGCCCTGACAAGTGCGGCGGTTCCGTACCTCAGCGAGTTTGACACTGCGGACACCCATATTGCGTTGGGGTATCCGAGCCCGACGCGCCACCTCGCACATCAAGCCTCCATCTCGAACGCCGAGGCGACGCGCTTGGCTCGTGCGGTGCGTTTCGCAGCAGGTCACACACTGACTGCTGATGCGTTGAGCGCTGATCGCATCTCGGTTGCGCACGTTGACATCTTGGCCCGGCTCACCGCAGGTGTGGGTTCGAAGTTTGACGACGATGAGCTCGACATCATGAATCTGGCGGAAGGTCGCACGATCGAGCAGTTCGCACAGGCCGTCGCAGCCTGGCGCTGGCGGGTCATGCCCGAACTGTCTGAAGAAGATGCGGAGTCGGCGTCTGATCGTCGCTATCTCAGCATGCAGGGTGACCTGTTTGGTGGGTCGACAGGAACGTTCCGTCTCGAAGCTGTCGGCACCGAGATTCTGGCTGCAGCACTAGAGACAAAGCCCGATTCGGCGAATTCGCCGATCCCCGCCCGCAGCCTCGGTGAACGCAACGCCGATGCACTCGTTGACATGGCCGCCCACTACCTCGGAACCGATCCGGTCGGTACCGACGCTCGGGTCGAACGAAGCGGCGAAGCCACTTCCGGTCTGCGGCGGCCAGAACCAATCAGCAGCGGTGACCCGACAGGCCGGCGGATGGGTGTCGCCGGGCACGTCGACATCGTCATCGACCTCGCCTCCTACCAACACGACCCGCTCGTAGATGTTGCAGGAACCCGAGCCGAGTTCGCTCGCACCGGTGTCGTACCGAGGGAGGCACTCGAGCAGTTCTTCTGCGACGCATCATTCGCCGCATTGGTGATGGACGGCCCGAAGGTCATCCTCGAGTACGGCGCTTCCACACCAGGCATTCCCGCACCGCTGCGGCGTGCGGTGCAGAGGCGTGACAGGTGCTGCCAGTTCGAAGGCTGCGATCGCAGTTGGGCGTGGTGCGATGTCCACCACCTGACCGAACGAGGCAAGGGCGGGCCGACCGAGCTATGGAACCTGGCACTGTTGTGTCGGTTCCATCACACCCACGTGCACCAGAAGGGCTGGCGCCTTGAATGGGACCCCGACCGGAAACGTTTGCTGACCGTCTCACCCTGAAGGGGCCCTGAGAGGTCAGCCGAACCCGCAACCGACCAACAGGCTCGAGGACCCGGCTTGACCGGGTTGTCGACGCGCCCGAGACACCACTTCGATGAACGGGGCATCCGTCTGCGAAGCTTGCCGGATGAACGAATCCACGCACGCTGCACGAGAAGCCGCCGTTCGCCAAGCCATGCACGACATCCGTGAGATCGAAGCCGAGCTTGGCGTGACTCGGGCCGGCGTCGACGCCATCCGCGACCGGCTCATCCAACTCAGCGAGCACCGCCAGCTCTTCAGCGTCGAGGAGTTCGCTCCGCCAGGGGCCGACGAGAAACGAACGAGCACCCTCTACCGGCTGTCGCAAGACGCCGACGATCGCTTCGCTCTGTACCTTCAATCGAGCGCAGGCTCGGTCACCACTCCCGTCCACAACCACACCACCTGGGCCAGCGTGGTTGGCTTCCACGGTCAAGAGCTCAACCGATTCTTCGAGCGTACCGACGACGGCGTTTGCCAAACGCACGAGCACATGGTCGAGGCCGGCACCGGCATCGCCATGCTTCCCGATGAGCTTCATTCGATCCACATCGACGGCGAAGCGCTGAACTTCCACTGTTACGGGCTTGCCCTCGAACGGCTGAACGAGCGGGAGTACTTCAACCCGACCGAAGAGAAATGGAAGCCCTTCACCAACGTGAGCGGCATCGTCGAAGCCCGGGCCGGTGCGGCGAGCTGATGATTGCCGGACAGCTCTCGCCCCGTGATCTACTCGAAGAGCTCGCCAGCTCGGACTTCCGGGGAGAAGTCGCAATCCTTGATGCCCGCGAGCAAGGCGTCTACTTCCAGTCGCACTTGTTTCACGCGTCATCGGTGCCGGTCTCGCAGCTGGAGTTGCTCTTGCCCACGTTGGTGCCCCGCCGTTCCACGCGCATTGTGTGGTGCGATGACGGGGTCTCAGAGAGAGGGCTCGCGTCCGTTGCTGCTGAGCGCTCGATCGCGATGGGTTGGACCGACGTTTCGGTTCTGACCAACGGCACCGCTGGCTGGGCGGAAGCCGGAGGCGAGCTCTATTCGGGCGTCAACGTTCCGTCGAAGGCCTTCGGCGAATTCATCGAGCACGAGTTCGGCACGCCGCGCATGCCCGCAGCTGACGTCAAGGCGCTCATCGACGATGGGGCCGACCTCGTCGTCCTCGATTCTCGGCCGATGCCGGAGTTCACGAACATGAGCATCCCGACCGGAGTCGATTGTCCCGGCGCCGAACTCGTGCATCGGGTGAAGGAGATGGCCCCAAGCCCCGACACGTTGGTGGTCGTCAACTGTGCGGGCCGGACTCGAAGCATCATCGGGTGTCAGTCGCTCGTGAACGCTGGTCTCGAGAATCGAGTTGTCGCGCTGGAGAACGGCACGATGGGATGGGAGCTCGCCGGGTACGACGTGGCCCGAGGCCACACCGTTCATGCTCCGGATCCCTCGGAGGCGAGCCGGCAATGGGCTCGTGCCGCCGCGAGCCGTGTCGGCATGCGATTTGGCGTCAAAGCGATTGATCATGACGAGCTCGCCACATGGCAGGAGGATGCCGAACGCACGACCTACGTGCTCGACGTTCGTACCCCCGAGGAGTTCTCGTCTGGCCACGTGCCGGGGAGCCGCAACGCTCCAGGGGGACAGCTCGTGCAAGCAACCGACGAGTACGTGGGTACGCAGAACGCCCGGCTCGTTCTCGTTGATGACGACGGCGTGCGAGCGACGATGACGGCCTCGTGGCTGCGGCAGCTCGGATGGACGGATGCCGTCGTGCTGGCATCCGCGCTCGAAGGACCGGCGCTCGTTCTCGGAGCGGGCGAGGTTGAGCGTGTTGACGCAGAGCTGATCGTGGCGTCGCTTTCCGTTGACGAACTCGCAGGCCGCCTTGCCGAGGAGGAGGCAAGCGAGACGACCGTGCTCGATCTCGGCACCAGCCTGAAGTATCGAAAGAAGGGCCACATCCCGGGCGCCTGGTGGGGCGTGCGTAGCCGCCTTGAGGTAGCGAGAGAAGCCATTGGCGAGGTGAGAACGCTCGTGCTTGCCTCGAGCGATGGCCGGGTTGCCGCGCTGGCCGCTCCCGAAGCCCGGCGGCTGTGGCCGGAGGCCGACGTGCTCGTTCTCGAAGGCGGTAACCGGGCCTGGAACCATGCCGGTCGAGCGATGGAGCCCGGATTCACTCGGCCTACAACCGAGGCGAACGACGTTTGGTACAAGCCCTACGACCACGACGATGGCGAGCCGGCGGTGCACATGCAGAGCTATCTCACATGGGAGATCGCCCTCGTCGACCAGCTCGACCGCGATCCAACGGTGCGCTTCCCGACGTTCGGTTGACGCGCTAGCGGCGGTCGTTGGCGAAGGGGAAGCGTGTCCGCACGTCGTTGACCGTCGAGGTGTGCACGTCGCCGACCACGATCGTGGGCTGCATTGCTGCCCCAGTGAGCGTGTTGCCCAACGGGTCGATCAACGCCGAGTCGCCAGCGTGTTCGAGGCCGTTGCCATCGGTGCCGACCCGGTTCGCTGCAAGCACGTAGGCCTGATTCTCGATGGCTCGTGCCCGGAGCAGGGTTTGCCAGTGTGCCCGCCGCACGGCTGGCCAGTTGGCGACCACCACGTAGAGATCGGTGTCGGCCGCGGTGGCCCAGAACTCGTCGGCGAAGCGGAGGTCGTAACAGATGAAGAATGTGCACCGCACGCCATCGAGATCCAGGGTGAGGAACTCGGTGCCGGGCGAGTAGTGCTTGTGCTCGCCAGCGAAGGAGAAGGGGTGGATCTTGGCGTACCGTCCGATGATGCCGTCGTCGCCGGCCACGACGAGTTGGTTGATCGGGAGCTCGAAGTCCGGGTGCCGGGTCGGGATCGAGCCGACCATCCAGACCTGATGCTGTTGCGCTTGTTCGACGAGGAATGAAGCGCTCGGACCGTCGAGGTCCTCAGCGATGTTCGATGACGCCATGGAGAAGCCAGTCGAGAACATCTCGGTGACGGCGATCAGCTCGGCGCCAGCGTCTGCAGCATCGGCGATCAGGGGTGCGATCTCATCGAACGTGGCAGACGGGTCTTCCCAGACGATGTCGTGCTGCACAGCTGCGACCCTCATTGATGACATCAAACACCCCTTCTTTTCGGTTGACAACTCTTTCGACAAGGATGTCCCACGGGGACGGTCGCGGATTCCATCACCCGAATGCGGCGACGAGTTGATCGGCCGCTTGCTGCAGCATCTCGGTCCGCTTTGCGAAACAGAAGCGGATCTGAGTGGCCCCATCACGACGATCTTGATGAAAAACAGCGCTCGGCACAGCGACGACACCGGCCCGTCCCGGAAGGTCGAGGCAGAACTGGATTCCGTCTTCGGCTCCCAGTGGCGAGATGTCGGCGGTGGCGAAGTAGGTGCCTTCCGGGCGCAACACATCAAAGCCCGCAGCCGCGAGGCCGCCACAGAGCAGATCCCGCTTCTCCGCAAGCTCGTTTCGGAAGCCTTCGAAGTAGTCGTCGCTGAGGCGGAGGCCGACTGCCACGGCTGGTTGGAAGGGTCCCCCGTTCACGAATGTCAGGAACTGCTTGGCGGTCCGGATGGCAGCGACGTAGTGCGCCGGGCCGGAGACCCAACCGATTTTCCATCCGGTGAAAGAGAAGCTCTTCCCGGCCGAGGAAACCGTGAGCGTGCGTTCAGCCATTGTGCTGCCATCCGCTCCGGAGAACGCGGCCAGGGGCTGATGCGTTCCGTCGAACACGAGGTGCTCGTAGACCTCGTCGGTGATGGCCAGGACGTTGTGTTCGATGCAGAGATCGGCGATGAGTTGCAGTTCATCCGTCGTGAACACCTTGCCGGTCGGGTTGTGCGGCGTGTTCAGCAACATGAGCCGTGTGCGAGGCGTGAACGCCCGGCGGAGTTCCTCCTCGTCGAACTCGAATCGACCGTCGGCCCCGGGGCGAAGAACTACCGGGCGAATTCGAGCGCCAGCCATGGCGATCCCGGCGGCGTAGCTGTCGTACGTGGGGTCGAAGACAACAACATCGTCACCGACCTCACAGAAGGCAAGCATGGCTGCCGCGAGCGCCTCGGTCGCTCCAGCGGTCACCAGCACTTCCGTGGCCGGATCGAATCGCAGATTCCAGAAGCGCTCCTGGTGCTCGGCGATCGCCGTTCGCAAATCGAGCTGGCCGGGGAGCGGTGGATACTGGTTGTGCTGACCAGAGCGCAGCGCGGCAACCGCGGCCTCCCGAACCTCTTCAGGCCCGTCGGTATCTGGGAATCCCTGGCCCAGATTGAGGGCGCCCGTCTCGGCTGCGAGGGCGGACATCTGGGCGAAGATCGTGGTGCCGAATCCCTGGAGTCGGCTGGTCAGGTGAGGCGTGCGGGCCATGGCCAAACCCTACGCCTGGAGCTGGCGCAATCGTCCACCGGTTGAGGCTCCCGGAATCCATGTTGCATCCGGCGACCGAGCGCGGTCTATGGTCTGCCAAGTCACATCGTGGCAACGAGCCACAACGCAGTGCCGTGACCAGCAATGGAGCTGGCGAGCCGCGAGGGACCGTGGACCGCCCCGCTCCGCTTCAGGGAACGGGCGACGTCCTGGTCGTCTGTTCGATACGAACAGAGGGGGCTCTGTGACAGATACTGCTGACCGGGTCGAGGCAACACCGCTCGATCGCGTCGTGATCCGATTCGCCGGCGATTCCGGTGATGGCATGCAGCTGACGGGTGATCGATTCACCTCCGCCAGCGCCATCGCCGGCAATGACCTGGCGACCTTGCCGGAGTTTCCGGCGGAGATCCGTGCACCGCAAGGCACCTTGGCTGGCGTCTCCGCCTTCCAAGTCCACATCTCGGACCACGACATCCACACACCGGGTGATGCACCCGATGTGCTGGTGGCAATGAATCCGGCAGCACTCATGAGCCAGCTCGGCCGCCTGGTGTCCGGCGGCACGATCATTCTGAACACCGATGCGTTCGACGAGCGGAACCTCGAAAAGTGCGGCTACGAGGCCGACCCGAGAAGCAACGGCACGCTCGACGACTACACCGTGCACGAAGTGCCGATGACCATGCTCACCGTTGAGGCCACGAAGGACCTCGATGTGAAGAAGCGGGACGCAGAGCGCTCGAAGAACTTCTTCGCCCTTGGCCTCATCAGCTGGATGTACAGCCGTCCCGAAGATCCGACGCTCGATTGGATCAAGGAGAAGTTCGGCAAGAACCAAGCGGTCGTCGACGCCAACACCGCAGCGTTCAAGGCGGGTCATGCCTACGGCGAGACCACGGAGATGTTCGCCAACCGCTACGAGGTGCCAGCCGCCCCGGTGGGGCCGGGCACATACACGAACATCAACGGCAACACGGCCACAAGCTGGGGCATGATCGCCGCCGGTCAGCTGGCCAAGCTGCCGGTCTTCCTCGGGAGCTATCCGATCACGCCGGCCTCAGACATCCTTCATGAGCTCAGCCGCCACAAGAACTTCGGCGTGCGGACCTTCCAGGCCGAGGACGAGATTGCCGCTGCCGGCGCCGCCCTCGGCGCTGCCTTTGGTGGCCACCTCGCCTACACCACCACCTCGGGGCCCGGCGTTGCGCTGAAGGGGGAGACCATCGGCCTGGCGACCTCGATGGAGCTGCCGATGGTGATCATCGACGTGCAACGAGGTGGCCCATCAACCGGTCTGCCCACCAAAACCGAGGCGAGCGATCTGTTCCTGGCGCTCTACGGACGTCACGGTGAGTCGCCGCTACCCGTCGTGGCGGCGTACAGCCCCTCGAACTGTTTCCACATGGCGATCGAGGCGTCTCGGTTGGCCTTGAAGTACCGCACGCCGGTGATCCTTCTCACCGACGGCTACCTCGCCAACGGCGTCGAACCGTGGCTCTTGCCCGACGTCGATTCTCTGCCCGACATCAGCGTGGACTTCACCACCGAGCACAACGGCGTCGATGCCGATGGCGATCCGATCTTTCTTCCCTACCTCCGCGATGAGCATGGTTCCCGGCCCTGGGCCATCCCCGGCACCGCCGGGCTCGAGCACCGAGTTGGTGGTCTGGAGAAGGCCGACAAGACCGGCAACGTGTCCTACGACCCATCCAACCATTCGCTCATGACCGATCTGCGCCAAGCCAAAATCGACGGCATCGCCGACGACATCCCGCTTGCCGAGGTCGAGGGATCGGGAGACGCCGACACGTTGATCGTTGGCTGGGGTTCCACGCACGGCTCGATCTCCGCAGCAGTGGAGGTGCTGGCCGAGGACGGTGTGGCCGTCGACCGCTTGCACGTCACCCACATGGCGCCGCTGCCCAAGAATCTGGGCGAGGCCATGGCGGGCTACGAGCACATCGTTGTTCCCGAGCTGAACAAGGGACAGTTCGTCAAGGTGCTGCGGGGCGAGTTCCTCGTTGACGCCAAGAGCATTGCGAAAGTGGAGGGGCTGCCCTTCACCGGCCGCGAGATCGCCGACGGCGTTCATGCGGTTCGAGGATCGAGCCAAGGAGGCGTGGCATGACTGATGTTGTTCTGGACCCCACCAAGCGCGGCTACTGGACCTCGGACCAAGACGTCCGCTGGTGCCCCGGCTGTGGCGACTACGGCATTCTCGCCGCCATGCAGTTCTTCCATGCGGAGCTGGCAGCCGAGGGTTCACCGGTCTCCAAGGAGAACACAGTCTTCGTCTCCGGCATCGGCTGTGCCGCTCGCTTCCCGTATTACATGGACACCTACGGGATGCACACGATTCACGGTCGTGCACCGGCGATCGCCACAGGCCTCGCAACGGCCCGCCCGGACCTTGACGTGTGGGTCGTGGGTGGCGACGGCGACATGCTCTCCATCGGTGGCAATCACCTGATCCATGCGCTTCGGCGCAACGTCAACCTCAAAATCCTGCTGTTCAACAATCAGATCTACGGCTTGACCAAGGGTCAGTATTCGCCGACGAGTGAGGTCGGAAAGGTCACGAAGAGCACGCCGAACGGCTCGATCGACAACCCGTTCAACACCATTGGCGTCGCCGCTGGAGCGGGTGCAACCTTCATTGCTCGAACGCATGACCTCGATCGCAAGCACATGATCGAAACGTTCCGTCGAGCGCACGAGCACAAGGGCGCGGCGTTCATCGAGATCTACCAGAACTGCAACGTGTTCAACGACGGTGCCTATGACGCCATTACCAAGCGTGCGGCCAGAGACGAGATGATGATCAACCTCGTCCACGGCGAACCCATCACCTTCGGCGCTGACAAGCAGCGTGGTGTGGTGCTGGACAACGGTGCCGCCCGTGTGGCCGATATCGCCGATGTCGGTATGGACGCCATCGTTGTGCACGACGCTCACGCTCCCGACCCGAGCCTGGCCTTCGCTTTGGGGCACCTCGCCTCCGATCGCCAGTCGCCTACGGCGTTCGGTGTGTTCCGTGCGGTTGATGGCCCCGAGTACGTCGAAGGCGTGAACAATCAGCTGCTCGCCGTCAACGAGGCCAAGGGTCCGGGAGACCTTCACACCTTGTTGCACTCGGGTGCAACGTGGGACGTGGCATAGCGCCCTACCCTGTGCGGCCGTGACGAGTCGCTTGCAAACCTCTTCGATCCGCCCGCTGTTCGGGATTCTCGCCGTCGTGGCCCTCGTGGCCTCGGCGTGCGGACTCTCCCGGGACCTGGCGTCGGGCCCTGCGGCCACGATCCAGTTCTCCGACGGCACCTCGGCCACGATCGAACAAGCCGAGCTCGAGCAGATGGTCACCGGCATCGCCGCTGACTCCGTGCTCGCCCAAGCTGCGTTCAACACGCCCGATCCGAACTCGATTCGGCCTCGGGTGCTGGAGACGATCATTCTCACCCGTATCTCGGCCCACGAGGTCGACGTTGCCGGCGGTCAGGTGAGCGACGTGTTCCGCCAGGAAGAGCGAGCGGCGCTGCTCCAGCAGGTCGCTGGCCTCGACCCGGCGGGTGGCGACGCGGACGCGGCTCAGACGCTCGCCGAAGCTCGCTTCGAGGACCTCACGTACCTTCCGCTTCTCGTGGAACTTCGAGCCCAGCAGGGCGCGTTGGCCGAGGCCTTGGGTGCCGATCTTCCGGCCGTCGAGGCCATCCAAGTGCCGTGTGCTTCGCACATCCTCTTGGAATCAGAAGACGAGGCGAACGAAGTCCTGGCCCTCGCTCAGGGCGGCGAGGACTTCGCCGCTCTGGCAGTGCAGCGTTCGGTTGGCCCCAGCGGTCCCGGCGGCGGTGCCCTCGGTTGCGCCGATCCCGCCAACTACGTTCCCGAATTCGCTGAGGCCCTCTTGGCGGCAGAAGAGGGTGTGGTCGTCGGACCCGTCCAGACACAGTTCGGTTTCCACCTCATCCTCGTCACTGGATTTGAAGAGCAGCCCGGCGTCGGTCCCGACCCCCGCCAGCTCGCCGACGAACAGCTCTTCGCCACTGCTGGCTCGGTCACCATCGAGGTCGATCCGCTCATCGGCACATGGGACAGCGCCCGCACAGCCATCGAGGCACCCGTCGCGAGCGGACAGTGAAGCGGTTGAACAACCGGCGAGCGGCGGCACTTCTCGCAGCCAGCGCGCTGCTCGTCGCTGCGTGCGGTGGCGACGGTGATGACACGGAGGCCGCAGAAGCCACCTCGACAACAGCGGCCGCCCCGACAACGACCGAGAGCACGCTCCCGCCAGAGCCGACCACGACGTTGCCGGCTCGTGATGAAGCAGCCATTCTCACACTCGCCGACGGCGAGGTCGTGACGATTCCTCGCACCCGTCTCGACGAGCTTCACGATCCGTTGGTCGACGACCTGGATCTGGCGACTCGAGCCTTCGACGGCCCGCCGTCACCCAGCCTTCGAGCGTCGATGCTGACCGAGTTGATTCTGTTCGAGATGTTTGGCCGGCGCATCGAGCGCGATGGCCTTCGGTTTGAACCGGTTGACCGGCTCAGCCCGCTCTACACCGACCTGATCGATGGTCTAGCCGGTCTGTATCCCGACGAGCCCGACGCTCGGGAGATCGCGGCCGAGAAGTACGACGCGATTCCGTACCTTCAGTTCCTCGGTGAGTCCCGCTCACGCACGAATGCCGTGATCGAAGCGCTCATCGACGAGGCATCGACCTCCACGGTTCCCTGCGTGAGCCACATCCTGCTCGAAACCGAACAAGAAGCACTCGACGTGATCGCCGAACTGGTCATCGGCGTGGACTTCGCGGAGCTCGCCATGGAGCGTTCGACTGGGCCCTCGGGTCCCAACGGTGGCGATCTCGGTTGTGCCGATCCCAGCGGGTATGTCACCAACTTCCGTGACGCAGTGATCTCCGCCGAGATCGATGAGGTCACCGGCCCGGTTGAGACCCAGTTCGGCTGGCACGTGCTCATCGTCACTGGCGAGGAAGCCGCGGCTCCGAACCTCAGCCTCGACGTGGTGCTCCAGAACTTCATCCGAGACAGCCTTGGTGACGCCGAGGTCGACATCGACCCCAGCATCGGCACCTGGGACGGCGCAGCCAGCGTCGTTCCCGCCTTCAACGGATAGCTGAACGTGGCCGACGATCGTCCGCTCGTCACCATTGCCGGCCTCGGTCCTGGCGGCGAAGGGCAGATCACCGGCGAGACGCTCGCCGTCATCGATCGGTTCCCCGACAGCGCATCCTTTGTGCGCACTCGGAGACATCCGAACGCCCACCACATGGCTCGAGCGGCCAGCTTTGACGAGGTCTACGACGCGGGCGACTCACTTGACGACGTGTATCGCTCGATCGCCGATCGCATCGTGGATGCCGCCACGGCCGGCGGCGAGGCGCTGTACACCGTGCCAGGCTCACCGCTCGTGCTCGAACGGGCTGTGCGTTACCTCCGGACCGACGACCGAGTTGACGTGCGTCTGCTTCCGGCAATCTCGTTCCTCGATACTGCCTGGGCCTCATTGACCATCGATCCGGTGGAAGCTCGGGTGCGCATGGTGGATGGTCACACGTTCGCCGGCCAGGCGGCAGGGGAGACCGGACCTCTGCTTGTTGCCCACGCCCATGCCCCTTGGGTGCTCTCCGACATCAAGCTCGCCATCGACGCTGGCCCGGAGATGAAGGCAATCGTTCTGCAACGCCTCGGTACGGACGAGGAGCAGATCACCGAGGTGGCCTGGCCCGATCTCGATCGCATCGTGGAACCGGATCACCTCACGTCGCTCTACCTCCCCGAGGTCACCGCTCCGATTGCCCAAGAGCTGATGCGCACTGTGGAGTTGATGCATCGACTCCGACAGGAGTGCCCGTGGGATCAGAAGCAGACGCACGCCTCGCTCCGCAAGTACTTGATCGAGGAGGCGTACGAGGTCGTTGAGGCGATCGATCGGGTCACCGCCGGCGATGAAGACGGATACCTGGATCTCGAAGAAGAGCTTGGCGACCTGTGGTTTCAGATGTTGTTCCATGCCGAACTGGCCACCGAAGCTGGTGCGTTCACCTTGGCCGATGTGGCGCAGACGGTGCACGACAAGCTCGTAGGGCGTCATCCACATGTGTTCGGCGACACCTCGGTGACCGACGCCGCCGACGTCGAGAAGAACTGGGAAGCCATCAAGAAGACGGAGAAGGGCCGGGACTCGGTCATGGACGGAATTCCAGCGGCCCTCCCTGCGCTGACCTTCGCCGAGAAGGTATTGAAGAAGGCGCAGCGCTCAGGCGCCACCGCGGAAGCGGACGGCGTGTCGCAACGGCTCACCTCGGCCGACCTCGATGCCGCAGCGCTCGCCGACGCCGGTGAGGAACAGATCGGCGAGCTCCTGCTCGCCGTGGTGGAGCGGGCGCGCCTCGCTGACATCGATCCCGAAGGCGCGCTCCGCTCGGCGACAGCTCGAGCTCGCGACCGCTTCCAAGCCCAAGAATCCAGCGGCACCCCCTCCCGCTGGATCTACGGCTGACCCAACCGACACCTCTCTCGTCAGCCACGCGGCGCGAGTGTGTGTGGTGGCACCGTTGAGTGTCGGCGGGGCAGCAAGTAACGGTGCCACGCGGGGTTGAGGGCTGGTGGTGTGTGGGTCGGGCGGCCTAGTGAGTCGCGGAGCGGCGAGGACTTCTGCTCTCTCGGGATGAAGGCGGATCGCGCCGTTGATCTGATCAGCGAAACGGTGTGCGACTCAACGGCGAGACGACATCGACGAAAGAGGCGTTCATCGAGTTCACCGCCGCGATCTCGATGAGCGCCTTCGCTCGTTTTGGTACCGGCCGTTGAGCCCGAATCAGGCCGGAGGCGGTGGGGGAGGCGGCATCGGCGTCGGCGGAGCCTCGCCCGGTGGGGGCGTGTTCGGCGCAGCTTCGCTCGGGGCCGCCGGAGGGGGCG